>CALINO010000021.1 GCA_938045295.1 uncultured Arenicella sp. | reverse complement strand
TGCGTACTGAGTGGTTGCCAAATAGCTGTTGGCGTGCGGCACATTATTGAGAATCAACGTATCTTCATCCTCAATACGTTGACTGCCACTACCCACCTGCAAGGTATACACATTGGTATCGGTATAGAGTGTGTCAAGAGGCTTGGCAATAAAACGAAACGCCGAGCCCGAAGCAAATTGGCTGCCACCCACGATCTGTATTGGAACCTCAATACCCTGGTTCATCAACACCAGTTGGTTGGCATCCAAACCCGACAAATCAATGCCGTTTGCCACCAAGTCAGAGTAACTGACTTGGTGAATGCCGGCTTGAGTGGTTTCAAGATTTATCACGGCTTCAGCAGCCTGCGCCATTACTTGAGTAGCCCCTGCGGTAGCAACAATGGCGGCCACCGTAGACAGGCTTAACTTACGCACTACCTTTGCTATAGAGCTTGTTTTAGCTCTTGTTCTAGCTATTGATACATTATTCATCACGCTGCTTCCCCCTTGCCGTTAATACTCAAACGCTGTTGGTTGAACCTTTGCATTCGCTGCTGTTGTTGTTGCAACTTACGTTGCTCACGTTCAGCCTCTTTACGCTCACGTTCGGTACGCTCGGCTTTCCAATCAATAATGTTTCGCTCAGCGATGCTGCCATATTCACGACCCAGCTCATACGGGCCGTGCAAGGTCTCTTTACCAGACAAATCGACATCGCTGATGGCAAATACCGTGGCTTGAGTAGTCACGGTAATGTCATAAGACTGTACCGCTACCGAGTCACCTTGACCGAGTATTAAACCGTCATTGAGTTGCACCCAATCACCGTCGATTAAGCCATACACATTGAAACCTAAGTTTGCCACTTCTGTTTGCGTAGCCCACTCAATCAATACGCCGTCACCTGCAGCCTTAGCAACAAATGAACCGAGTGAGATTGGGTTGGTAATTTCAGGCTTATAACCAAAGTCGCTGGTTTCATCGATCACCGGATCGTCAGATTCGCCGTTCGGATCCAAACTCACGGTATAACCGGTGTCATCTTTACTGGTGTTATCAGTGGTATCACTGGTGCCATTCGGTGAATCTGTGTGCTCAAAACCGTTCAACACATTATCATCATCCGTCACCACCACCACATAGATACCATCCGGCAAGTTGGTGAATTCAAAGTCACCGTTTGCATCTGTTTCCGTGGTTTGAATTACGTTGCCGTCTTGATCACGCAATTCCACAGTCACACCGGCAAATCGACCGGCTTCTTCTAACTCACCATTACCATCGGTGTCAGGCCAGATTGTGCCCATTACCATATTATTGTCTTGCGACTCGTAACCAAAGTCTTGATCTAAGTCTATTGGCTCCGCCGCCGTCAATGTCGTAATACTGGTGTTATTACCGGTACCTACGGTGTCTGGGTCTACCGTGTTAATCCAACCGGCGCCGCCATTTGGCAGACTGCTGGTATCAATCACCACTTGATACTCGGTGCCGGGGTTCGGCCCTGTATCGGAAGTATCCAGGCCAGTAAATAAATAACTGCCGTTTTCATTGGTGGTTGTAGACTCAATCAACACATCATCAGCCGTACCTAGAACACCGTCAGGGCCTGGGGCAAATAATTGCACTGTCACACCTTCAATACCTTCACCGGCATCTGGCGCTCCTGAGCTGTTTTGATCAAAGAAAACAGTGTCACCAATTGAACCGTCACCACTGGAGTTGTTCGGCTCAACGTAGCCAAAGTCTTGGTCTGCGTTGGTTACCGGCACATCGACGCCCACACCTAAATCATCAACAAATGAGGCGTTTGGTGTCAGTGGCGAAAATGCTCCTGGGTTGGCTGGGTCATCAGAGTCAACCGTTTGCTCCAAACCGCCTAATACGTTGTTTTGATCCGTTACTAACACAATGTAGTCACCGTCAGGAACTCCCGTGAATTCGTACATACCATTAGTGTCGGTCAAGGTGGTTGCAAGTACCGTATCGTCTATTGGGTTAAATACACCGTCTCCATTGTCTTGAACTAAGGTCACCGTCACCCCTGGAATTACGGGCTCAGTAACATCACTTCCATCGCCTGCAGAGGCTGGGCCATTACCGTCTTTATCAATGTCTAACCAAATTGTGTCACCAATGCGGTTGTTCACTGAATCATCGGGCACATAAGCAAAATCAGCGTCTAAATTAACAGGGTTACTGGTACTAATAACAACCGTTGTAGACTCATCAGCCTCGCCAGGTTGGCTAGTGCCATCGCGCACATCCGGGTCGCCATTACCGCTTGGCGATGGCATGTACTGTGGCGGCACGCCACTGGTCACGGTCACAATATAGGTCTGATCGATTGGCAAGTTAGTAAATAAATACTTACCGTTTTCATCAGTCACCACCGTAATTGGATCACCGGGGCCGGCTGGGCCAGCGCCATCAGGGTCAACATTCGGCGCGGGTTGCAACGTCACCGTAACACCAGGCAAACCGGGCTCACCTGGGTCTTGCTGACCATTGTCGTTAGAGTCCACCCAAATGGTGTCGCCCAATGAGCCGGCGGGTGGTGCGTAACCAAAGTCGGCCGTTAAGTGCTCTTCACTCGGCGCTAATACGATTGGCGCTGACATGTTATCCAAGGTACCAAGAGAACCCGGAGTTGGGCCTTCATCGTAGGTTTGTAACAAGCCCAAAGGCAGAGTAGCAACGTCAACCTGAGTAATGTAAACCGTACCCGGCGTTAAACCTGGGAACAAATACTCACCATTCGGCCCGGTAGTCACCGTTGCCACTGGTGTGGTTAATTCAGCACCTTCAATCACGCCATTGCCATCCGTATCTTCGAGCAAATTCACAGTAACACTGGCAATACCATCTTCATTAGCGTCTTGAATACCGTCCATATCAAGGTCTAACCAGACATAGTTACCAATGCTTGCGAGTTCGGCGAAACCAAAATCGTTAGTGCTGTCGATGCTGCCCATCGGCGGAAAGGCTGGCTCACCAGCAACACCATCGTCGCCGCCTTGATCCACGTCATCTTCATCACTCACATTACCGCCAACATCCGTGGTATCGGTATTCTGCGGATTAGTGCCGGAGTCATAAATAGGCGCTAAGAAGTCTGGCGTTGTGGTTTGATCCAAAGCCACGATGTGCTCTGGCTCGTCTCCGCCAGCACCATAACTCACGGTGGCAACACCGTTGAAATCTTCATCTAGATTTAGATTATCAAACTGATACACACCACCAAACTCAGTAGTGTCGGTTAACGTTATGGTAGAACCATCAGGGTAGGTAATGGTTAACATTACCGTGACATCGTCGATGCCGGGTTCAGTAGCCGGGTCATACACGCCGTTTCCGTTAATGTCTTCCCACACAATATTACCGACCGAACCAGGCTCTAAGTAGTAGCCAAAATCAGCCGTTGTGTTATCACCCGCAGTGGCGTCAATTGGGTATACCTCCACTTTTGAATTGTCGTCTGCAATTTGATCACCTTCTGAATGCCAATAACCCACAAGCACTCCATCATCGTCAGTCACTTTGACGACATAGGTATCAGCAGGCAGGTCTTCAAAAAGATAGTTACCATTAGTGCCAAACACAGAATCAATGGCGTCACTGGTGGTTGTTTGACCCGCTAATGGGTCACTTGAATCAACTTCGCCATTACCATCAAGGTCTCGGTAAATTTCCACCGTCACTCCACCAATTGGCGTTTCATCGTCCTCAGTACCGGCTATTCCATCAAGGCCATTTGGCTCATAAACACCGTCGGCATCAACATCTAACCAGACCAAGTTTCCGACGTTAACCGGCGTAGTCGCGGTATAGCCAAAGTCTTGACCAAGATTCATGTTGTTAGCACCATCTTCATCGGCATTACCATCGCCGGCAGACAGGTCAACAACCGAGGCATTATCAGCTGGGCCATCCGGGTCAACAGTATTAGTCATGCCTTCTAGCGGCGCATTGGCAGC
Source organism: uncultured Arenicella sp. (assembly GCA_938045295.1). Taxonomy (GTDB): domain Bacteria; phylum Pseudomonadota; class Gammaproteobacteria; order Arenicellales; family Arenicellaceae; genus Arenicella. The sequence goes on along the minus strand of CALINO010000021.1, from coordinate 712 downwards.
AAAATTACTTGGGTCGACTTCAACGCCGTACACGGCATTCGGGTCTAAACCGGTAAACAAGTACTGGCCATTTTCATCGGTCGATTGCGTAGCAATCACGGTTTCTGGCGTGCCATCACCGTCAGTATCGGCCAGCAAGTTCACCAACACTGACTCAACGGGCGTATCCGCGTCGTCTTGTGTATTCGGCGTGTCACCATTGTCGATAAAGACAGTATCGCCGATTGAGGCTGGCTCAGTCTGCGGTGGAAAGCTGAAGTCTTGATCACGATCGTCTGGATTACTATTAGAAATAGCCACACTCGACTCAGCATCAGCCCCGCCATCAGGATCAAACGACGGTTGGCTGCTCACATAACTCGGCAGTGTTGTGGTATCAATGGTCACAACGTAATCAGTGTCTGCACCCGCGTCATCCAATGGCAAATCACTGAATAGGTATTGACCATTATCGTCCGTGACCGTGGTAATTGGATTACCTGGGCCAGCACCAACATCAATACCCGCCGGTGGCGTTAAGGTTACCGTCACACTCGGCAAACCCGGTTCCGCGCCTTGCGTTGTTTGATCTCCTGTTGAGTTATCTACATCAAACCAAACCGTATCACCAATGCTGCCAACTTGATCCGCTGGTGCAACAGGCACCGGCGGGTAACCAAAGTCTTGACCAAGGTTTTGTCCGTTTTCACCGTCTGGGTCATTCACACCGTCT
>CALINO010000020.1 GCA_938045295.1 uncultured Arenicella sp. | reverse complement strand
TGGGATGTAACATCGAAACAACGACTGCTGCTTCTGATGAAAGAAAAGCGTGGCCAATTGCAGAACAAAAAATCTTGCAAAGTCCGGATGCTTTGACGGTGTCTGCGGAAGTGTCGGCGCTTTGATGGCAAGCCATCATAGTCGTAGGCTGTTGATCTTCTAATCCATTACCCTCGTCTTCAGCGCTGTCCATTTTCGTCATCGAGGCGATTCGATCCGAGCCACTCATATTGCTTTTCATGGGGAAAGAATGAGCAGACGCAATTGACGACGTTGCTAAATAGCAAACAATCGAAAGTACTGCGAATATTTTGGAGAGAGGGCTCATATATATGTAGCATACTACTTAGACCCAACTCTAAGTCAAACATTTTTTCAAAAGCAGCATTATTGCGTTTGCTTGATACCCTCAATAATAGGACAACTTTCGTCAGCAGTGCTGCCAAGACAGTCGCTGAGCATTTTGTTTAGGTCTCCTTTCAGACGCGTCAAATCCGCAAGACCTTCTTCAATCTCAACAAGCTTTTCCTTAACCAGCTTTTGAGCTTCTGATTTCTCTGTGACCCCAGATCGATCAAGATCTAATAATGCCCTAATCTCCTGTAATGAAAAGTGCATACGCTGCGCGCGCTTTATAAACTGGACGCGCGATACGTCATCTTTATTGTACTCACGGCGTCCGCTTTCGGTCTTCGAAACTGGTGGCAATAATTTGATCTTTTCGTAGTAACGCAACGTGTGCGCACTCACTCCCAGCTTCTTGGAGACTTCTCCGATGGTGCTCATAATGCTACTCCTAATCATTAAATATGCCACGACATATCTACATCTAAATCTGACTAATGCTTTGGCTTCACTTTATTATCAATTTAATTTTAGAAATCGTAGATCATAAATAAAGTATAGATTGCAATGTCATTCGCCGATCACCTTTTCTCAACATTGACTAATAAACCTAAGCTCAGCAGTCGTCACTAGAGCAATAACACCTACTTTGCAGATAAAACGCTAACAGAGGCTACTTCAAGCTGTATTTATTTGAGCTTAAAAAGACTAAAATTTCGCCAAATATAGCGAATAAAATCAGTGATACACGGGGAGTAAAAGTCCCCGTGTATCGTCATTCGTAAGCAACTGGTTTTAAAAAGAAAAAAATGACATAATTTGAAAATCGCTTATCTAGTTTACGGCAGTGGCTAGAAAAGCGCAGGACACCACTGAGACACCACCGCTCAGTACGCGCTAATTTTAACTAGTTTCTTTAAATTATTGATTATAAAGAAAACCGGTTATTTTAAGTTATTGCTTTAAGTTCTTGATTTCCCTAGATTTCGATTTTAAGGGTAGACTGAAAATCCCCGTGTCGGCAGTTCGATTCTGTCCCTGGCCACCATTTTCCGAAAGCATCAGCGCTTATTCTAAATTTAAGTAAAAACTTAAGCTTGTAAGGCATGTGCGTAACTATGATTAGCAAACCAGATTCAACGATCTGGGAATCACTAACAATCAAGATTCATCGTCTAGAAGCAGCGTAACAGTTGGCACGATTCGAGCTGCTGAGCTACTTATTGGGGGGTTATTGGGTGGCGTGTTTTGTGAGATAAACTTGAATATATCTCCATCAAAGTCGACAACATAGAGATTACCAACGGCATCTTCGCCGAATGAGGCTACGTTATTAACTTGGCCTTGGTTTGGTGTTAGTCGGTCTGACCAAAAGGTGAGTTGACTAAAACCATCGTTACTTGGTACTAAAGACCAGATTCTCCCATTAGCGAAATCGGCAAAAAAATAGGCGCCGACGATCTCTGTTATTGGGCCACGGTAGCGATAGCCGCCGGTGATTGAAGTGCCTGCAAACTCACTACCACTTCGACGATAGGTATAGATTGGCTCACGATTATCTGGCGGTCGGGCGCCGCCTACCGAAGGCGTAGCAATTTCGCCTTCACGTAATCGCCAACCGTAGTTTTCACCGCCAGCGCTACTAGCTGATTGAAAGTTTACTTCTTCTCGTGCACCTTGGCCAACATCGGCAATCAGTAAGTCACCGGTCTGGCGGTCAAAACTAGCGCGCCATGGGTTGCGTAAACCATACGCCCAAATTTCTGGGCGGGCAGGCACACCATCTACCACCGTATTAATAAACGGGTTAGAAGCGGGTATGCGGTAGTTTCGAGCATCATCACTAGGAAAGTCATCACCGTTTACATCAATACGCAACATGGCGCCAAGCAGTGTTGTGAGGTCTTGACCATTTTGTTCTGGGTCGTTACCTCCTCCACCGTCACCTGATGAAATATACAAATAGCCATCTGCCCCAAAGCCAATCCAGCCACCATTGTGGTTAGCCGCAAATTGAGGAATGGTCAGCAGCACTTCTTCACTGTTATTGTCTGCTCGATTAGGGTTAGCACTGCGCCTATAACGGCGAATCTCAGAGTCACCATTTTGATTAGTGACACTAACAAAGAACTCACCGTTAGCCGTATAATCAGGGTGAAAAGCCAGGCCAAGAAGGCCTCGCTCACTTTGAGTGCTAAGGCGGCCAACCGTAAGAAACGGCTGGTCTAATATTTGCCCAGTAGCAAGTTGAATGATTTTGACATTGCCACTGTTTTTTTCCAGCACAAACAACCGACCTGAGTCGCCTTTCGGCGCGGTGACATACAACGGTTGGTCAAACCCGGTGGCAATACGCTGCAGTTCAATCGCGTGTGACGCTGTAGTCAGCGCCATAAAAATCAGTGCGTAAAACGTATTTAACAAGCATGAGGGATAGAAATTCATCACAACACGCTATCACAGCCAGTTAAGCCAACGAAGCTTCTGACATTTAATTAAGCTTTGTTATAAACGAGCCAAACAACGCCTGGCCGATCAACAAAGCTGCGTAAATAATAGGAAAACAGTCAAGCATTGGGGTGCTTTAGCATGTTTCAAATAAAAACGTATTAATAAAAATTTAATTACTAGCTTAAGCGTTAATTCGGCTCTGCCACCCACTTTATACACGCTGATTACAAACAACCGCGACGTGTTCGAGTTTCTTTAACCGTCGCGATGACCAACACACCTAGGTTATTACCTCATGATAGAGGTGATAACCTATCAATTTATTATAGTTCTATTGTCTAAAACGACGTTGATACAAAACGCTGTTCACTTCTTTCGCCGCTTCTAGCAGTGGGGGGTATGGAATATCCGCTACATTAACAAACCCCACGTTGTAATTTTCTCCGTCGTAGGCTCTGCCGGTCAGTGGG
>CALINO010000019.1 GCA_938045295.1 uncultured Arenicella sp. | reverse complement strand
GGATACCATCAGCGCGTTTCGTCAGGCGCTTTTCAGTCAACGTGAAATGGGTTTTTTTGGTGGTAAATTGCACGCGAGTTTTGTTAATGGCAACCCGTCTTGGTTAAAATCACACGACTTGCCAATGCTCAACGGCTTACTTGGGCACTATGATTTAGATGCTGTATTGAAGAATTCTGACCGCATTACTTACCCGCCCCATACTAGGCTGCCGTACGGTGCCTGTTTTGCATTGCGTCGAACCTTGGTTGATACGGTTGGACGCTTTGATGAAGCCTTGGGCGTGAGTGGTAATTCGATTGGGCGCGGCGAAGAAACCGATTACTTTGAGCGAGCGATTGCGCAAGGTTTTGTCGGTGCCTATTTGTCTGATGCGTTTGTACTGCACCGCTTTCCATCAGAGCGACTTAAGATTAGCCACTTATTAAAGTATGGTGCGCAAAAAGGCGTGGCAACCAGTTCTCAAGCGCGAATCAAAAGCGCTTTTATGATGGTGCAGCAGCTGCTCAGAGGCTTATTTCAGCTGTGTATTGGCCGTAAAGACCGCTTTTATCAATGCGTCATCAATGTTGGAATGTATCGAGCCAGAGGCTTTGGCATTAAATGATGAGCGCTCACTAGTCATGTCGACCCTTTCCGTCGTTATACCCAGTTACAACAGAGGGCTGATTCTTATTGATACGATTGAGCAGCTGTTGCTGCAATCGGTTCGTGCCAATGAAATAGTAATCGTAGATCAAACGGCGTATACGCCCGGCGATGAAACGGCACAAAAGCTGCTTGAGTTTTCAAACCAAGGTTTGATTCGTTGGTTGTGCCGCGATGAACCCAGCATCCCCAAAGCCATGAATTATGGTCTGGAACACGCGGCATCGCAGTGGGTGTTGTTTTTAGATGATGACATTAAAGTAGGCACTGAATTTTTAAGCCACCACTTAAACCACCTCAACAGTGGCGAACATCAAGCCCACGTTGGCCAAGTGGTGCAGCCTTGGCAGCAAGCTAATCAGGACATTAAGCACAACACCTCATCTGAGGGCTTGTACCAAGACTTAGAGTTTTCATTTAATTCGCGCGAGCAAAGTAAGTTACTTAATTGTATGGCCGGAAATTTGTGCGTCAAACGTACGGCGGCTATTGCTGCGGGTGGTTTTGATGAAAATTTTAAAGGGGTTGCGTACCGTTTTGAAACTGAGTTTGCCAAACGTTTTTGTAAGTATCATCAAACCCAGATAGCGTATTTTCCCGCCGCAAGGTTGAATCATTTGCATGTTAAATCGGGCGGAACCCGCTCGCATGCCGATGTGTTGCGCTCCACCTCGCCCGTGCACAGCATGGGCGATTATTATTTCGCCTTGTTGCATGGCGAAGGTGCTGAGCGTATTACGTACATTGCACGCCGTTTTATTCGCAGCCTTTGTGCTAAATTCTATTTGCGCAACCCTTGGTACTTGCCTGCGCGTATCATTGCCGAGGTGCGAGGTTTTTTTGCCGCCCTTAATTGCATGAGAAAAGGGCCGGCATTAATGAGCAGTGCGTTGCTTGTCAATGCTACGGCTAACTCTAAAGCCAACTCTGAGGCTAGTACAAGTTCCAAGGCTAAAAATTAAAGTTAAGTGATGTTGAAACCCAAACCGAAATTAGCCATTGTTATCTCACATCCGATTCAACATTGGGTGCCAGTGTATCAAGCATTAACGGCTTCTCAAGAGCTCATCGTGAAGGTGTTTTTTGTAGCCGAAAACGGCGCGCATGAGCATTACGATGCGCAGTTTGCTCAGAAGGTTCAATGGGATTTACCATTGCTTGATGGCTATGATTCGGAGTTTTTAACGCCGGGAAAAATTTTAGAGGATTTTGGTTTTTTCTCCGTCGATGATAAAAATATCCGCTCGCAATTGCAGCGTTTTTCTCCTGACTTTGTTTGGGTGCACGGCTATGCTCAGCGCATTAATTGGCGCAGTATTAGTGCGGTAAAAAAACAAGCCAAGTTCATTTACACCTCAGATTCAAATGTTGATGACCAACGCGCTTGGTGGCGTAAGGCACTAAAGCGTACCGTGGTTAAAACATTTTTAAACAAGTGCCATTACTTTTTGTCGTGCAGTCCTAAGAACCGAGCCTATTTAATTGAGTACGGTGTTAGCGAAGCACAGATTATTGATACCGCCTTTCCGATTGATATGGCTCGGTGGCAACACCAAGCGGCTCAAATCGATGACTCACAAAATCAAGCACTGCGCGATCAATTAGGCTTAGCAGCAGACCACAGGGTTGTGCTTTTTGCTGGAAAACTCATTGACCATAAGCGGCCCCAAGATTTGCTTGAAGCCATTCATTTGCTGCGTGAGCAAAAGGTAAGCGCTCTGATGGTTGGCAGTGGCGATAAACGTGCTGAACTAGAGCGCTTAGTTGAACAGTATCAGCTGCAAGACAGAGTGAAGTTTACCGGTTTTGTCAATCAATCGGCTCTTGCTGACTATTTCAGTGTTGCCGATATTTTTGTGTTTCCATCAAATAAAGAGCCTTATGGTGCGATTGCCTCTGAGGTGTTGCCCTTTGGTTTGCCCATCATTGCCACTCGCACTATTGGCGCGGTGGGTGCGAGTATTAAAGAGAAAGAGAACGCCTTGCTTTACTCGTGGGGCGATACCCGCGCATTGGCGGATAATATTCAGTGCCTGTTGAGCGACCCAGCTCTTTATACGTCCTTGTCCGTGGCATCAAAAGCGTTGGCGGATAAACACGACAAACACGTTATGGCGAGTGACATTCAGGCAATATGCACGCGTGAATGCGAATAAATTAACAGTATTTTTCTGATATTTGTACAGTAAATTAATGCGGCCGATCAAGGCAATGGTAAACTTACGCCATGAAGCTATTTGTGCACTCACACACCTCATTAACTGCTAAACGAAAGAGCGATTAAATGCTGGCCGTATTTATTGTTATTCTATTTGTGGCGTGTGTGATGAGTGTCACCAATGCGCGAAATGCAATATTGAGCATTTTCGCGATTGGTTTTCTGCAAGACCCGTTTAGAAAAATGGTGCCCGGCGAGCCGATCTACTTTATCGTTATGGTGGGGTTGGTATTCGGTCTGGTGTTCTTAGTCACATTGCAACGCCAAGGTCTTCGCCAAATAGGCGAGCCATTTGTTGGTTGGTCAGGCAGTTTACGTCAGCCAATGGCCCTGTTCTTACTGGTTTTATTTCTGCAGTTCATTCACTCAATCGTGCGTTATGGTAACCCGGTTGTAAGCTTGATTGGTTTGTTGTCTTATACGGCACCGCTGTTTGCTATTGTGGTGGGTTATTTTTTGGTCACACGGGCTCAAGATATTCGGCGCGCCATGAAAATGTTCATTTCAATTGGCCTGTTGTTATCGATAACCGTGGTGTTGTCGTTTTTAGGTTTTGAGCTGAAAATATTTAAAGAAGTGGGTGAAGGCCTGCTTATTTACGACCAAGGAACAATATTAAGATCATTTTCTGGTTTTATGAGAACCGGCGAAATTGCCGCATGGCACATTGCCATGGCGTGCTGTTTTATCATGGTGTTATACCTTTCGTCTAAGCGTAAACCTCCAGTGTTAATTGTGGCCGCCCTTATTATTTTCATGATGGGGGTCATTGCGCTAACTGGGCGCAGAAAAATGTTGATGCTGATCACGGTGTTTTTTGTGATTTATGGTTTAGGATTTTCATATTATTTGAAAAAGCTGAGTATCAATTACGTGGTGAGTGGCATTTTAGCCGCATCGATTGTTTGGCTTTTGGTTACATTGCTTGGGCCGGTGGGCGATGGCGACAGCGTGGGCAACTATATTGCGCGAAGCACCTCAGTGTATGGTTCGGCAACCAGTCGTGCGGTTGAACTTGGGTTTAAACCAATTTCTTGGGCTTATAACCGCGTAGGGCTTTTGGGCGGCGGCTTAGGCATTGCCTCACAAGGCAGTCACTTGTTTAATGTGGCCAGCATTGCTGGAGGCTCGGGCGAGGGGGGCTTGGGTAAGATTATGGTAGAGCTTGGTTTGCCAGGCTTGTTGGCGGCTCTGTGGCTTGTGGTGGCGTTTGCAAGGTACATTAATCTGTCGGTTAAATTGAGCGCACAACGTTTTGTACCAGAGCACGTAATGCCATTAATGCTAGGTATTGCGTGCATTTTGCTAGTAAACTTGATGACCTTCTCGGTCGCGACTCAAGTCTATGGCGACATGTTTATCTTAATTATAATTGGCTTACTCGCCGGCTTCTTATTTGCACTGCCTAAATTAGTGTTGCGTGCTATGCACGACGAGTTGCCCACCGTGTTTCAGCAATCCCCTTTACCGATAAAAGTTTAATTAGCGGTTGATGTAAAAAATATGAATGTAATAGGTCTTAATGCCTTTCATGGCGATTCTGCAGCTTGTTTGATGGTTGATGGAACAATGGTGGCGGCCGTTGAAGAAGAGCGCTTTCGCAGAATAAAGCATTGGGCGGGCTTTCCAAGCCATTCAATTGAATACTGTTTGCAAGCTGGCGGCCTGACATTGGCCGATATCGATGTCATTGCCATTAACTCAGACTCTAAGGCGGCGCGCAGTAAAAAGCTGTCTTACGTACTCAGTGGTAAAGCCTCACTGGCGTTGATCAAAGAAAAATTATTGGTGCGCGGAAAAAGAAAGAGCATTGATGCGTATCTAAATGACGCGTTTCCGGGCAGCCATTTTAACGGACGTATTGAATACGTAGAACACCATCTTGCTCACATGGCCTCGGCGTACTCAGTGTCACCTTTTGAGCAGGCCAGTATTATTTCTGTTGATGGCTTTGGTGACTTTGCCTCGGCGGCTTGGGGCTATGGCAATGCGGGGCATATTGATGTGCAAAAGCGAGTTCACTTTCCGCACTCAATGGGGGTTTTCTATCAGGCTTTGACTCAATACCTTGGGTTTCCTTATTACGGCGATGAGTACAAAATTATGGGTTTGGCGCCCTACGGTGAGCCCAAGTACCAAGCGCAGATGGATGAGATTGTGATGCCGCAAGCCGACGGTAGCTTTAAATTGAATTTAACGTACTTTCAGCATCACCGTAACCCGATTGGCTATGAGTGGGACAATGATGCGCCGAAAGTGGGGCAAATGTACGCACCCGCCTTGCACGATTTACTGGGCCCAGCCAGAGACAAAGATCAGCCGTTAGAGCAACAACATAAAGATTTAGCACGCTCAATTCAAGATTGCTATGAACGCACTTTCTTTCACATGCTTAAACACTTACATCAACGTCACAGCAAAGAACAAGGGCGTGACATTGATAGCCTGACTATTGCCGGTGGGTGTGGTATGAACTCAGTGGCTAATGGCAAGGTGCACTTACGCACGCCGTATAAAAACATATACGTGCAATCAGCGGCGGGGGATGCCGGGGGCGCCATTGGCGCAGCGGTGGTTGCCACTCAACGTCACGGCACACCCGACCCTAAGTTTGTTATGTCGCATTCGTACTGGGGCCCTAATTACGGTGACGACCAGCTCAAAACCTTAATTGATCAGCAGCAAGTTGAATTGGAACAGGCGCAATGCGCCATTGAACTCGATCTGCCCTTGGAGCAATTAACCGACAAAGTGAGCGACGCCATTATTAAGGGCAAGGTCATTGGTTGGTTTCAAGGCGCCATGGAGTGGGGGCCACGAGCCCTGGGTAATCGATCTATTTTGGGTGACCCACGTCGTTCAGATATGAAAGATATTTTGAATTTGAAAATCAAGCGTCGTGAATCATTTCGACCCTTTGCTCCCTCGGTACTGAAAGAGCATGTCAAAGATTGGTTCGAATCCGACGGTGATGTGCCGTTTATGATGAAGGTGTTTCAAATCCAAGAGAGCAAGCGTGAACAAATTCCAGCGGTGACTCACGTTGACGGTTCTGGGCGTTTGCAAACGGTAACCGAAGAAGGCAATGAACGTTATTACCGTCTGATAAAGCACTTTCATCAGAAAACCGGAGTGCCGATGTTGTTGAACACCTCGTTCAATGAAAATGAGCCTGTGGTTTGTAAGCCTGAAGAAGCAATGGCCTGCTTTTTGCGCACTAATATGGATGTGTTGGTGCTAGGGTCGCACTTGATTATGCGCAAATAACGTATTGTTATGTCCTTGTTATTAGCCGTTAAATTGTTATTGGTCTTCTTGCTTACACTTGGCAGTGCCTTGGTGCTGGAGAAGTATGCCAAAAAGTTAAACTTGCTGGCTCACCCCGGTGAACACCGTCAACATCTTAGGCCCACACCGATGGTGGGCGGCCTTGCAATATTGATAGGGCTAGTGCTGGGCAATGCTATTTTTAATAACGACTTTGTGCGCTTGTTACCGGCGTTGGTGTTATTGAGTGCGGTTGGGGCGGTTGATGACCGTTACACATTGCCGTCGTGGGTTCGTTTTTTAGCGCAAGCGGTTGCGGCCTACTTAATGATTGCTTTGACCGGTGTTAAATTAGTGACGCTTGGCAGTTTAACTCAAGGTTCTGAAATGTGGCTTGGGGCGTGGTCTGTACCCATGACCATCTTTGCCACCATTGGGGTTATTAATGCCGTTAACATGTCTGATGGTCACGACGGTTTGGCTGGCAGTTTGGTGTTGTTGGTGTTAGCGGCCTTATTGCTGTTTCCTCATGCGCCAAGCGGTGCTAGCCTGATAATGGTGGCCATAGCTGCGTTATGTGCATTTTTGACGCTTAACGGGCGTTTGCGCCGCTCCCGAGCCCGTATTTTTATGGGAGATGCTGGTTCAACCGTGCTGGGTTTGTTATTGGCC
>CALINO010000018.1 GCA_938045295.1 uncultured Arenicella sp. | reverse complement strand
GGTGCTAATGCCGCTCAAGTTGTTGAAATATCTCAAGTGACCGCGGCTGTTGGAGAAACCGAAACCGAACTTGCGGGTACTGGCCGAGTGCTATTGCGCCCGTCTGGCACAGAACCTGTTATTCGAGTCATGGTTGAAGGGCAAGATAAAGAGCAAGTAGATGCTTGTTGTAAGCAATTGGCTTCGGTGGTTGAGACCTTGCTATAAATGCCTCAGTATTGATTAACAAAGCCCCCTAATAAGTCAATAAATAATAGTGAACTGTGAGTAGGCGTATGCTAATATCCGCCCTCACTTAAATCCGAGTGCGAGGCAACGATGCAGCGGCGATTATTAGTAGCTGGTAATTGGAAAATGCACGGTGATAAAGCGTTTACAACGCAATTTATCGCTGATTTTGTGCAAGAGTTTGGTGGTGAGCAACGGTCTTTTGATGCGTTGATTTGCACGCCTGCCCCTTATTTGTCTCACGCGAGTGATGCAGTCTCTGCGCAAAGCGCGGGTATTGCCATTGGTGCGCAAAATGTAAGCCCCCATGAAAAAGGTGCTTATACTGGCGAAATTTCATTACCAATGTTGTCAGACCTTGGTTGTGAATACGTGTTATTAGGCCACTCTGAGCGCCGTGAACTGTACGGTGAAACAGATTCGCACGTTGCGGAGAAGTTCGCAGCTTGCCTAAGTGCTGAACCTTCAATAGTGCCAGTGTTGTGCATCGGTGAAAGTTTGGCAGAAAGAGAAGCTGGTCACACTGAAAATGTGGTAGAGCGGCAGATAAATGCGGTACTCACCAAGGTGGGTATCGACGGTTTTAAGGGTGCTGTTATTGCGTATGAGCCAGTATGGGCCATAGGCACAGGTAAAACAGCGAGCCCCGAGCAAGCTCAGCAAGTGCACGCCTTTATCCGAGGTTTGCTGGCCGAGCATGACTTAAGCATTGCTGAAAATATTCAATTGCTTTATGGCGGAAGTGTGAAACCTGCCAATGCTGAAGAATTGTTTTCACAAAAAGACATAGACGGTGGCCTTATTGGGGGTGCGTCGTTGCAAGTAGAGAGCTTTGTGGGTATTTGCAAAGCTGCACAGAAACTGGTTTAGCCTGAAAATCGGGCGATGCCTTGAAAATAACGAAATTGAATCGATATTTTCAAAAAAACAAACGTAAGAGTGACAATGGATACTACAATTATTCTGTTAATTGTTAATGTCTTCGCAGCGGTGGCTGTGATTGCTTTAACACTGATTCAACAACCCAAGGGCGACATGGGCTCGGCATTCGGTGGCGGCGGTTCACAAAGCATGTTCGGTAGTCGTGGGTCGGCTAACTTTTTAACCAAAAGCACGGCTTGGATGTGCTTTGTTTTCTTTGCTAGTAGCTTAATGTTGGCGTATATGTACGCTCAAACTGGCGAAGACGATAGTGTGGTTGGCCAAAGTGTGATTGAAGAGGTGAGCGATTTACCTCAGATCGTTGGCGCTTCGAGTGCTGAAGATGGTTCAAGCAATGCTTCTAGCGATTTGCCTGCGGTGCCGGTTCAAGAGCAGTCAGAACAAATTGAGTCGGTGATTCAAGAAGTGAGCGAAAGCGAGCTCTCTGAGAGTGCAAACGGCGCGAACAGCTCAGCCATAGAGAATAAGGTTGAGCAAGTAATTGAAGAGCAAGTTAGCCAATAAATAAACACGCTGGTTAGCTCGCAAGATTATTGCTCAGGTGGTGGAATTGGTAGACACGCTATCTTGAGGGGGTAGTGGCGCAAGTCGTGCGGGTTCAAGTCCCGCTCTGAGCACCAAAATCAAAGCCAACTTAACGCAAGTTAAGTTGGCTTTTTTTGTTTCTTTTATTGGTTGCTGCTGAGCATGTCGATTGACTCATGTAACCAATTTATTTCTACTTCACAGTGGGTGATGCCGTTGCGTAAAGCCAGATAATACGTCACATTTTTGATGTGTGTTTCTGCTGACGGTTTAGGCGTGAAGTACGCTCGTTCAATTTTTCTGTAATTAAGTAATTCGTTTTCTTTTTCAGACAGTCGTTGCTGCAGCTGTTTAATGATTGCAGCGGATCCAAACTTCCTAGCCAATGTTAATTTTACCAGTAAGTCATTTTTGGTTTTTTGTTGGCTTGTTGGTTCATGAACCCAGTTCTCTAACTCTTCTATTCCTTTCTCGGTGAGCGAGTAAAGTTTTTTGTCTGCTTTTTGTTCTTGTTTAACGGTTCTTACTGACACTAGTCCTTGTTCGAGAATGGTGTCTAATGTTTTGTATATCTGCTGGTAGCTGGCATTCCAATAATAATTAAGGGAATTTTGGAATTGTCGGAAAATATCATAACCGCTTTTTTCGCTTTCTATTAGTGAAGTCAGAATGGTGTTTTTTAATGACATGGCTGGGCGCAATAGCGTTTGAATGAGAGTGCAGTTTGTTTTCAACTAAAACCTTGCATGCGCGGTTTTCTTACCTGCATGTGGGTCTATTTTATCCCATATCCCCCTTCATTAATAAGTAAATACTTATTTTTGCCGAGTATTAAGTTCAATTAATTTAATACCAAAATCCATCAAATTTCACTCTCAATGAGAGTGTTAGCAATAATTAATGAAATTAATTGCATATACAACTGGTCAATTGTTAAATTTTGTGTAAATATTGGCCTCAAGAAATTGGAATCAGCAGGGAAAATCAAGGATTTGAAAAATAGATATGCAATTAATTTAATGTCTATTGGCCATTTGTAATTTTTCTGTAGTAATTCGCGATTATTGTTCTTGAATTGAAATTTTCGATTCTTATTTTGCGTTTGTTGTTTTGGAGGTCGGTCAATGGATTTGTGTGTGTACGGAATAGGTGGTCTTGGTGTTGCGTCTGCGCTACCTAGGTTTGTCAGAATTCTGCAGCGTGACTATTTAAATGTGCTTTCTTTTGAATCAAGAGGAATTGCGCAGCGAAGAGGCAGTGTCAGCTTTCAATTACGTTCAGGTGATGTGGTTTACAGCCCTCAGGTAGCGGCTGGAAGCGCTGATTTGGTTATCGCATTTGAAGCCATGGAGGCGTTAAGAGATCGCTCAATGATTAAAAAAGGCACGCTGTGTCTGTTGTCTGACCTGTGTGTTAACACCTTTGGAGGTGCTCAAAATGGTAAGCATCAGTACCCCAAAATGGATGAAATTGTAAATACCATAACTAGTTTGGGTGGTATTCCGATTGTGGTTCCATTTAATTCGCTTCTTGAGCAAGAAAAGCTCAGGAAAGTATTTGTCTCTACGGCTTTATTGGCTGTGTTTGCAAGAATGATGCAGGTTTCAAAAACGGAATTTTGGCGGCTTTTTCCTGAGTTTGCCAACTCTAAAGAGAATCGAATGGTTGCTGACTGGGGTTTTGAGTTGTTTGAATTTGAAAAACCACAAGAAGCCATTCAGCACGAATCATACGCGGCTCAGTCTGTGGCATAAAAATTACTAACTCATCGTATTAGGTGTTGAAGATGGTTGTTGATGAAGTAAGTGGTTATTCGGCTTTTATGTTTCCTGGAGTCGGGGCGAGCTATCCAAACATGCTTGAAAAGTTTATTCAAGCAAACCCAGGCTTGGTTGAAAAAGCCACTAAATTAATTGATGTCGGTATTTCTCATATACCGCAAGGGCTACATTTATCTGATATGGCGCGCCAAGAGCTGCGTGAGCAGATTGAAATTTTTGCATTAAGTGTGGCGTTTACCAAAGCAAGCTTCTTGCAGTACGAACCTAAATACTTATGCGGTCATAGCTTAGGGTTTTATGCGGCCTCAGTGGCGGCTAACGCTGTGAGCGAGGAAGTTGCAAGTCAAATTATGGTGGCGGCATTTTGTTGCACTTATCAAGAATTCTCTACCAGTAATGAATGTTTGGCGGTAGTGACCACCTATGAGCCTGTCGATCAAGCTGAAGTAGACGAAGCGGGTTTGGAAACATTGAGCTTGAATAGTCAGACGCAGCTTTTGGTTTACGGCCTTGAATCTAACGTTGAAGCGCTTCGTCAAAACGCGGCATTTGAAATTCTGCGTATTGATTATTTGCCAACCAATTTGCCGTTTCATTCGAAAAAAATGACCAGTGTGTGTGACGATCTAATAAATCAGTACGGTGATTTGCCAATAACAACTCCGGTAATACCGCTGGTTTCTCATATCTCGGGCGAGCTAATAAAGACCTCAGAAGAGGTTCGCTGGCACATATTTGAGCAATTTAAGCGCCCAATCAATTGGCAGCAAACCATATGCGCGCTTAAAAAATTAGGCGTGGATACCGTCATTGAAGTGGGCCCTAATCGTATTTTACGGCAAATTTCTAAATGGATTGACGACTCCATCGAATTCAAGATAACCGATGACCCTAAGCACTTTTCACGTAAAAGCATGAAAAATATAACGCAATCTGATGCGATGCGGGTGGCTGTATGAATATGTCAATTCAAACTGGGGCTCGCACTCAGTTCATGTCGGGCTGTGCGGCGATATTGCGCGGAGCTTGGGAAGCCGGAGTTGATGTGGTGTCCTCTTACCCGGGCTCACCGGTAACCGAAATTGTGCATCTGGCTGAAAAAAATGCAGACATGCAAAGTCAGTGGGCTGTGAATGAAAAGGTCGCCTTAGAAGTAGCTTGCGGCGTCAGTCATGGCGGTGGCCGAGTGTTGGCCGTAATGAAGCATGTTGGTTTGAATGTGGCGTCTGACCCGCTGTTTAATGTTGCCTATACCGGGGTGAAAGGTGGCTTGGTTATTGTGGTTGGTGATGACCCAGGGGCAGCCAGCTCGCAAAACGAGCAAGACACGAGAATGGTGGCGATGGCCGCCAATGTGCCAGTACTAGAGCCATCTAACATACAAGATGCGTATGTGATGACAAAGCTTGCGTTTGAAATTAGCGAGACGTTCGATTTGCCGGTGATTGTGCGAGTGACATCTGAGCACTGTTATGGCAGCAGCAATGTTGTTGTTGGTTCAAGAGCGCAAGATAAGAAGCGAGAGTTGGGGTTTGCTAAGCCGATTCAAAAATATTTGCTGATTCCAGATTTCGTGGTTGGTCGGCATGCGGCGTTAAAAGATAACTTAAATGACTTTGCCGTCAGTAAATGGTCGTCATGGTTCGTTGACCGTTCACAGATGCCGCTTGAAGAGGGGAAAAAATATTCCTTAGGCATTGTTTGTTCAGGAACGGCGCATCTGCTAATTCAAGAAGTAATTCAAGATTTAAATATTCCAGTATTAAAGCTGGGCGTGGCATTTCCCATCAATAAAAACGCAGTGTTTGAATTTGCACAACATTGCGAAAAATTACTCGTTATTGAAGAGTCTTCTACGGTAGTGGAAAACCAAGTTCGGCTACTGGGGTTACCGGTATTAAAGCGTAAAAACTTCACCGGCGTTGGTAAGCTGAGTTACGCCGATTTGGTGTGCGAGGGTTCCGATATGTGGAACTCACTGATTCAGCAACGCCAAGAAAAGAAGCAAGCTAAAAAGTCTCGCGTTGCCATCAGCATTCCGGTTGAAGTGGCTTCTCAAGCAAAAACTGAGATAAAAGCGAAGGGCAATCTAGAGCATTTATCTGTTCCTAAGCGGCCGGCCGGTTTTTGCGCGGGTTGTTCGCACTCACCTATATTTCATTTGTTGGGTAAGCGAGAGATTTATGTTGTTGGTGATATTGGCTGTTATACCTTGGGTGCAACGGAGCCATTTTCATCCCTGCACGCCAACCTTTGTATGGGCGCGAGTATTGGCATATTGCAAGGCTATTTGTCTGTCATGGATGACGAGGCACGAAAGCAAGCGGTTGCGGTTATTGGTGACTCTACATTTTTTCATTCAGGTATCACGCCGTTACTCACTTCGATAAATCAAGGCATGAAGGGCACAATACTGTTGTTGGACAACAGCCGCAGCGCCATGACCGGCTATCAAGCGACGTACCCTTCTAAAACCAAGGAGCAGTGGCTCAAACTATTAGACGGTTTGGGGGTGCCCGATTTTAGTGTGGTTGACGCATTGAATGTGGCTGAAATTACCCAGCAGTTTGATCAGCACATGGAATCAGATCAGCTGTCTGTCATGGTGCTTAAGGGCGACTGTGTGCAAGGCCGAACCACAAAAGGTCCAACCAATTTTCGTTACACGATTAATGAAGATTTGTGCACCTCTTGCGGTAAGTGTTTGGAGACCGATTGCCCAAGCATTGTAAAGAGCCCATTAGATCTGACCAATATTTCAATTACCAATGAGTGTATTGGGTGCGGCTTTTGCTCACAGGTATGTCCTGAGAATGCCATTTTGCCGCTTTCTGTGAATTTTGAATCCAAAACCTTAAGCAAGGTGTCATCGAAAGTTCCATGGCACCGTGTGATTAATTTACTCAGGTCTACCCCTGTGGTGAAAGACCTATTACATAAATTTGAATACGAACGTTATTAACCGTTACTAACTATAGGAGCTATTGCTATGAATAACGAAGAAATCCGCTTGAAACTACGCGACATTTTAAAAAATCGTCTTGATATTGAACTTGATGGTGAAGAGCCAAGTGACGACGACGGCTTGTTCGATGAGTGGGGTTTAGACTCGGTCGACATTTTGGACTTGGTGCTTGCGATGGAGCAAGAGTTTGGCGTGAAAGTACAGCAGGACGATGAAGAAGCGCAACAGCACTTCCACAGCATTGCCAGTTTGGCCGGCTATATCTCTATTGAGATGGAACAGGCGGCTTAGCATTACTGAACCAAGAGATTGAAATGAATATTTTTCCTAACAAGAACAACGGGTGTGCTTCATGAAGCGAGTGGTAATTACTGGTTTGGGCGTTGTTTGCCCAATTGGCAACAATATTTCTCAGTTTGAGGCTGGCCTTATTCAAGGCAAAAGCGGCATATCAAAAAACCGAAAACAAGACACTGAAGGTTATATAAGTAGCCTACTGGGTCAGGTTGAGGATTTCGAATTGCCAGAACAACTTGCCTCTTTACGCAAAGAAAGTATTTCTGATGTTGAAGAGTACGTGCTAGCGGCAACGATTGAAGCTTGGGGTCATGCCGACTTAAATCCGAGTGATGACGAGTTAGATCGAATTGGCGTGTTGTTAGGAAGTGGTGGTTCAATCTCTTGCGTTGAAGAGTTTTTTGCCGAAAAAATAGACGCAGGTCGCCGCGGTAAATCGCGTTTAATGAATGCAAACCCAGATGCCGCTGGTGGTTTTATCTCGCATTACTTTAACTTGAAAGGACCTAAAACCAGCATTATGACGGCGTGTTCTTCGGGTGCAACGGCCATTGGCTATGCCGCTGATTTAATTCGTGCTGGCATGGCCGATGCCATGGTTACTGGAGGCGTGGAATCGCTGTCAACGGTGACCTTATCGGGGTTTAATTCCTTAGGCGCTTTGGCCTCGGGCAATATAAAGCCGTTTGATAAAAATCGCGATGGCATTATTTTAGGTGAAGGCGCCGGCATTCTTATTCTTGAAGACTACGACCTTGCCATCAAGCGTGGCGCAAACATTATTGCTGAGTTGGTTGGCTATGGTTTTACTTCAGACGCGCATCACATTACCGCGCCGCACCCGACCGGCGCAGGCATGGTCAAAGCCATGCAGCATGCATTGCAAGAAGCAGAGCTAACGCCAGAACGCATCTCTTACATCAATGTGCATGGCACTGGCACAGAACTCAACGATAAGTCAGAAACCGCGGCAATTAAGGAAGTGTTTGGCAACCACTCTGGAGATTTATGCGTGTCATCCACCAAATCCATGATTGGCCATACTTTGTCAGCGGCGGGTGCGATTGAAGCGGTGGCGACTTGCTTGGCATTGCAAGGTCAATTTGTACCTCCAACCATTAATTACGAAAGCATAGACGAGGAGTGCGACTTGGACGTTGTTCCTAATCAAAGCCGCAACCTTGATATGCACTTTGCCATGTCAAATTCACTTGCCTTTGGCGGCAACAACACCTCATTAATATTTAAAAGAGAGAACAATCATGTCTAACAGATCGGTCGCCTTAGTCACAGGCTCTTCGCGTGGAATTGGTAAAGCCATTGCTCTGCAACTGGCTAAAAATGGCATGGACGTAGCCATTAACTATCACAGCAATGACGAAAAAGCTCAGCAAGTTTGCAGCGAAATTGAACAATACGGTGTTAACGCAATTGCGTGCAAGGCCGACGTTTCAAGCCCTGAACAAGTTGAGGCAATGCTTGAAAAAGTTGAGCAAGAATTAGGCTCGGTAAGCGTGCTGGTTAATAACGCGGGCTTGCTGAAAGACAATTACCTCATGATGATGTCAGAAAGCCAGTGGGACTCGGTGCTTGACACAAATCTTAAAGGTGCTTTTTTAACTTCTCAGTTAGCAATCAAAAACATGATTCGCGCGCGTGCGGGGGCAATTTTAAACATTGTTTCCATTAGTGGCTTGGTGGGTACCGAGGGGCAAGCCAACTACGCGGCATCAAAGGGTGGTTTGATTGCATTAACGCGCAGCATGTCTAAAGAATTAGCGCGCTATAACATTCGAGTGAATGCCATTGCGCCGGGTTTTATTAGTACTGAAATGATTGGTCAAATGAAAGAGTCAATCATTGAAGAGCAGCGTAAAAAAGTACCGCTCAAACGATTTGGTGAAGCCGAAGAAGTGGGTAAGTTAGCCGGTTTTATGGTGTCTGATGACAACAGTTATATGACCGGTCAAACAATCGTCATGGACGGAGGCTTGAGTGTCTAACGGTGGTAATGCTTCTGCTAAGTTGATCACGCTCAATCATGGCAGTGGCATGACATTAACAGCCAGCGCGGCATTGGTGGTCGACAATGATCAAGTGACTCTTGTTGACCCCGGCAGTGTTAGAGATGTTGATAAGTTAGTTGCGCTCATTGAGCAGCACGGTGTTGCTTGGTCCAGTGTTACGCAAGTGTTTTATACGCATTTGCACTTTGATCATTACGATTTGTTTGCCTTTGGTGATCACATTGAACGCGTGTTTTTTCCACGCAAAGAGGTGGAATATATAACCACCTTGATGGCGTTTAAAGATGACGCCGAGAGTTATAAACAACGCTTAATTGATACGCACGAAAAAATAGGTCGGCCATTCTTAAACCAATTTGTTCATCGTAGAAACGATGCTCGCTATCAACCGCAAAACTTAGCCCATGGTGGCCGTATTGTTCATTACGATGGCGAAGTGGCTATTAGTCAAAATAGCAAAACAGTGCCATTGCCTGGGCATTGTCATGGGCAGCATGGTTTGTCGGTGCGCACTCACGAGGGATGGGGCGTGATTGTGGGTGATGCGGTCTTATCTGAGCCAGATTGGTGTGACGGTAACCCAGAGCATCATTTAATTATGGCCAACTCTGAACAATGGAAGCAAAGCCGCGACAGAATAGCAAATTACAACTGGATCTTGCCGGGTCATGGGCCAGTGTTTTACCCCAATATTGCCGCTTAGAAAGGTGATACA
Source organism: uncultured Arenicella sp. (assembly GCA_938045295.1). GTDB lineage: Bacteria > Pseudomonadota > Gammaproteobacteria > Arenicellales > Arenicellaceae > Arenicella. The sequence continues at coordinate 73,910 of CALINO010000018.1, read as the reverse complement.
ACAATAATAATGTGTGTTTGTGGATATTTATGTTTAATTCAAAAATAGTAATAACTGGTATGGGTATTGTCAGCCCATTAGGTAGTGATTTTTCATCTGTGGTCAGCCGCTTATCCAGTGGTGAATCGGGTGTGGTGGAAAACACGCGCGACGAATTTGGTCAATACGTTGGTTTTGCCAATGATTACGAACCTAATAAGTTCGTACCTAAAAAGAAAATACGACGCATGGAAACGGTCAATCATTTTTCCATCAATGCGGTTGGTGATGCCTTGGAAATGGCTGACATTGCTGATGATGAACGCGAAGATGTTGGCGTTTTAGTGGGCACCGGTTTTGCCGGAATTGAAAGCGTGGTCAAGCATCAAAAATCATTGCATGAAGACAAAATTCAAATGCTAAGGCCGGTGCACTTTCCAACCACCGTGTACAACGCCACAGCCGGCTTGATCGCCATTGAGCACAAATTAAAGGGTATTAATTCAACCATCACGGGCATTGACTTGCCCAGCGAATACGCCTTTTTATACGCGTTAATCAATTTACAAAAAAGCCCTGACAGTAAAGTGGTCGTGGTGGGCGGCGACGCCTCCAGTACTTATGTTCGCCAAGGGTTAAATAGCATCGGTTTTCTTGATCGTCGTCAACGTAATGAACCACGCCGAATGTTTGAACAAGGTGCCAGCGGCATTACCATGGGAGAGGGCGCTGTCGCTTTAGTATTGGAAACCGAAGCCTCGGCCAATGCTCGCGGAGCAAACATCATTGCCAGAGTTGATGGTATTCAACAAAGCTGTACCGGCGACCGCCCATTTTCTTATGACCGCTCTCCTGAGTCTATCAATAAATCAGTTAAAAAGGTTTTGGCTCAATCAAACGCAACATTGAGCGACATAGACTTAGTCAGTCTGAGTGCTAATGGTTCTCCACAGTTAGACATAGCCGAGCAAGCGTTTATTTGTGATGCCAATGCCGACATTCCCGTGCGTTCATTGTGTGATCAAATTGGAGCATTTCCTGGCGGTGGTTTAGTGCGGTTATCGTTAGCGCTAGCGGCGATGCGTGAAGGAAAAAATATCGGTCATATTGAACGCAATACCGATATTAATTCGCAGGTGTTAGAACGCCTTACTCAGCCGGTGGAAAAATTTGATCGACTGTTGCATGTGGGTACCGGCTTAGGCGGTAACTCTATGGCGATGGATTTAAGGGTGGGTTGATCATGATTATTTCAGAGCAAGATATCAAATCCATTTTACCGCATCGTTCACCATTCTTATTTGTCGATGAAGTGGTGATTGATCGAGAAATGCAAACCGGTACCTCGGCATTGTCATTCAGTAATCGAGAAGAGTACTGGAGCAACTCTTCGATCACACAAAACGATCAAGATTTTTTAGTGCTTGAAAGTGCGGCTCAAGTATTCGGCGTTACCTTGTCAGTACTGTTGAATAAAGATAAAGCCGACGACGCTAAGCATCTCTTATTGGGGTTTGACGCTTGCGAGTTCAAACACTCTGTAGATGCAGACGCGCCAGCCAATATAAAAGTGACCTTATTAAAAGACTTTGGCAGCCAATTTCGCGGCTCATTCAATCTTATTCAAAACGATGACGTTATTGCTTCGGGCGAACTTACCGTGATGCAGGAGGCGGCGTAATGAACACCACGGCTCAATGGCAAGTAGACCCTAAGCAACCGGTGTTTGATGGGCATTTTCCAGAGTTTCCTATTATGCCGGGCGTGATGTTAATCGGTTTCATCAAAGCGCATATTTTTAATGAGCTTAACATCGTTACTGAGGTGGCAAACATTAAGCGTTTTCGTTTTGTAAAGCCTGTGTTACCGGGCGACAGTGTCACCACAACGTTAAAGTCGGTGTCTGAAAATGGCGATGAATTGAACGTTTCATGCGCTTGCACTGTGGGTGAAACAATCGTTGCAAAAGGCACCATAACATTACGCAAAATCAGCTAATGAAACGTCGCTCATTTATCAAACAAAGTCTGTTAACGGGGGCTGCATTAGGCAGTTCCACACAACTTTTGGGTGTGTTTTCAGTGGCACACGCCGAAGGCGCAGGTGCTCACATCAAGAGTGTTGATTTGCCTCGTGAGTTTGATGAAATTGACCACTTTTCAAACACTCATAAAATTCGAGACGGGAAAAAGTTCAGTATTCCTGACCCCAGTCGGCACCACTCTGTGGTGATTGTCGGTGGAGGCATTTCTGGTTTAACGGCCATGTCTCGGTTAGAGGAAACAGATTGTTTAATCATTGAAAAAGAAGCGCAATTTGGTGGTAACTCGCGCCGTCGAAAAGTGAATGGAATACACGTGCCTTTGGGCGCGATTGTGAGCCAAGGAGCGGAAGCGCCGTTCACGGACTTTTTTGAAGATTTAAACGTACCGTTTGAAAAAATCAAAGAGCCGGAATCGGCTTATTTTATTAATAACCAGCTTGTTGTGGACCCGTTGGGTGAAGGCGCTAATGAACTTCCATTACCGTCAACCATTAATGCCGAATTTGCGCAACTGAAGGAACACTTTTCTCAATACTTAGACTCAGAAAACGGCATTTTCTTTCCGATCGAAGATAACGTTGATACGATTCGTGAGTTGGATTCCATATCCATTCACGATTACTTTAAGCGAGAAAATTTTTCCGCAGAGGCCGTGGCGTTTTTAGATCTGATCGTGAGTTCACGCTTAGGGCGTTCAGGCGATCGAGTGTCGGCTTGGATGGCTTGTTATATTTTGTCTCGATTTGTTGGCGACAACTATACGTTACCGGGCGGGCACGGTGTGATTAGTGAGTTGTTAGTAGATAAAATTAAACAACAGCGCAGCGGTCACGAAAATTTAAGTGCCGAATTAACCGTTGTTAAAGTGGCTCAACAAGACGATGACACGGTTTGGGTAACCGGGGTAGAGTCGAATGGCGATATGGTGACCGTATCGGCCGATGCGGTCATTATGGCAACACCAAAACTGATTTCAAAATACGTAGTACAAGACCTGCCGCAGGACAAGTTAGCGGCCATGTCTGAGTATCAATATTCAGCGTATCTGGTTGCACAAGTTGAGCTGACTCGTGCCATATCCCCGGTTTATGAAGTTGTTTCTAATGACTTATTTAGTCGTTTTATTGTGTCCGCCGATTGGCAACAGCAAAGCGGTGGTGATGATGCGCAGCGTTCTCACTTAACGGTGTACGTGCCTTACCCCGGTGTGGCTGGGCGAGTTAGCCTATTTCATGCCGAACCACACAAAATAGCGCAACAGATTTATCAAGACCTAGAAACGGTATTTCCGAATGACATTGATGCGGTTGAAAAAATCACATTGCATCGCTGGGGGCACCCCATGGTCATGCCTGAACCCAATATGAGTAAACGTCTTGAAATTGCAGTAGAGCCAATGGATAACATTTTCTTTGCTCACAGCGACAACATGGGCATTTGTGGTTTGTACTCAGCGGTATGGTCTGGCATGGATGCATATACCAGTGCACTTATTTATCTCGAAGACAAATTTTCCTAGGAGGGAAAAATGCGACACCTTGTTTTAACTTTTTTATTGCTTAGTTTGAGTCACATCTCGTTTGCTGATTCGGTTATTGACTTACGTGGCGATAAAGCGCAACAAAAATTAGCCGAGTTAAGAGCGGATATCAGCGCCCAACCCGATAATGCGGTGGCTAGAAAAGAGGCCGGTATTATTTTGCATCAATTGAGTCGTGCTGCACCCAATAAAGACGATGTGTACGAAGCAGAAAAGTATTTAAAGGCCGCCTCAAAATTGGATAAAAGCGACAATGAGACCTTGGCGTGGTTAGGCTCGATCACCACCATGAAAGCACAGTTTGAAACCGACCCAGGTAAACAAACGTTCTTTGTCAAAAGTGGGTCTTTAAAAATGGATAAGGCGATTAAACGAGAGCCAGACAACTCTGTGGTTAGGCTTACTCGTGCCTACAACAGCTTAGAGATACCACCATTTTTAAAACGAACTCGTTTTGCCGTAGTTGATTTCAAGCACTACTTAAACTTGTGCGAGCAAACAAACGTATGTACAGACGCTTATATTTTAGCCGCTCAACAAGGGTTAGAAAAAGCACAACAAATTGTTGAACTATCAGGCAGTTAACCCATTCACCATAGTCGAGTTGTGATGTTTTTATCGATCAAGAATAGTGTATTGAGTAATGATGCTGTTAAAACCCTGATACATCGTATCTGGCGTTTTACGGTATTAGCCAAATCCATGTTGAAACGTTTATTCCGGGGGGGATCCTCAACAGAAAATTCTTCGAACTCAAACGAATCGTTATCCGCGCTGACCGCTAATATGAACTTAACAGACAAGCGAGTTTTAGTCAGTGGCGCAACCGGTTTTTTGGGTTCACACATCGCACAAGCATTGTACGATGCCGGTGCTAAAGTCACCTTGTTAGGGCGCAATGAAGAGAAATTGCAAGACATGGTGAAATCTAAATTCACCAGTGATGACCCTTTAGCAAAGAAAGCACCGGTAACCACCTTGTGTGGCTCGGTCAATAACCAAGATGATGCACAAAAAATAGCGCAACGTTATGTTGAAGAACACGGGGCGCTTGATTTGTTGGTGAACTGCATTGGTTCGGCCGAAGACAAGCCTTTTGTGTTTCATACCGCCAATGAGATTGGCGAATCAATGGCTTCTAATCTAAACCCTATTGTCTATTTATGTGAGGCGTTTTTGCCTAAATTTGTGGAACGCAAGTCGGGCAATATTATTAACTTTAGCTCGATTACCGGATTAGTTGGCCAGCCTATGCGCAGCTTATATGGGGCTAATAAAGGCGCTGTGATTGCGTATAGCAAATCCATTGCACGTCGTTATGCCGCCGATAATATTCGCGTTAACTGCATTGCTCCTCAAGTGGTTACCGGCGGTTTGGCTGAGAAAATGAGTGACGACGTTCGAGTTCTCTTACAAGAGACTACGCCAATCAAGCGTGATTGTGTGGCGAAAGATTTAGAAGGCGCAGTGTTGATGTTGGCAAACGAACAGCAAGGTTTTGTATCAGGTTCTGTGGTGAACGTCACAGGGGGGTTAGTGACATGGTAGAACTCAACGTTAATACCGAAAATCAAGACGCTCGTACAACCGAGCGACCACCTCAATTATTGATATTGGGCACGGGCATAACGCAAGCGGCTCAAGAGAGTTTAAGTGCCGGCTTTCACGGCATCTATTATGAATTGCCACACGCCGGTGAAAACATGAGGGCTTATCTCAAAGCCTTGAATGCGCAATTAAAGCAAAGCGTGCCAATACTAAACACTGTTGTTGTGGTGGTGCCAATGGCGCCTCAAGGTCACGAAGAGCAAGTGGATCTGCAGTGGGTGGAAGAAACCTTTGGGCGAACTATTTTGGTTTTGCAGCGCTTATCGCAAAACTTAATGTCGAGTAAAACACCATCGCAAATTATTTTTGTGCAGTTTGCTATGGGGGAATCTGGGCACCCGAACTTGATTACCAGCAGTACCTTATCAGGCGCAAATATTGGTTTAGTGAAATGCTTGGCTAAGGAGCTAGGGCGTTATGCGGTCAGTGCCAATGTGATTGGGGTGAGCGACTGTGATGAATTGAATATTAGTTTTGATATGGACGACGCGTATCAAAAACTGTTTGACCTTTCTGGCCTTGGAAACAACGCCAACGTTGAAAAAATCAACAGTGCGATGCATCACTTGGTGATGTCTGAAATGAGTGTGACCGGCCAAGTATTACGCATGGACGGTGGAATTTTAATGTAGCCAACAGCAAAAATTACTTGCGGCTCTATGTAAATCGTATCTTATGAAACCCATTATTCAAATCAATAAACTCAGTAAAACCTATTTACTCGGTGAACATAAAGTAGAGGCATTGTCTGAGGTCTCGCTAAATATTCATGCGGGCGAATTTGTCATTCTCAGCGGGCCATCAGGCAGTGGCAAATCAACCTTATTGCAGTTGATTGGCTGTTTAGACACGCCCACAGCGGGTGATGTTACGGTTCTAGACTTGAATGTTAATAAGGCTTCAGACCGGGTGATGTCTAATTTTAGAGCCAGGTCATTGGGGTTTGTATTCCAGAATTTCAATCTGATTCCGGTGCTTAATGTTTATGAAAACGTTGAGTACTCATTGCTGCTTGGTAAGCGCTCATACCAGAAAAAGGACATCACCGATGTGATCGAGCAAGTGGGTTTAGGCAAATTTTCACATCACAAACCCAATGCTTTATCGGGCGGCCAGCGGCAACGAGTCGCGATTGCTCGAGCGTTGGTGCACAAACCCAATGTGTTGATTGCCGACGAGCCGACTGCCAATTTGGATGCGAAAACCAGCTCAGAAGTGCTTTCTTTAATGACCGAATTGGCCTTAGAAAATAACACCACGGTGGTGATGTCATCTCATGATCCATCGCTCATAGAAAAAAGTGATGTACGGCAAATAAAGCTGGTGGATGGCAAGTTGGTGGGTGACGAACCCAGAGCGCTGTCGAATGTTATTTAGTGGCGCTTAACGCCATCAACGCTCTCTAAATCAGGTTTTGAAATTTTAACTTACAGAAGTACACAGGACGATGTTAGCAATCAAACTGGCAATAAGAAATATTTTGCGGCACCGCCGCCGCTCAATGATGACGATGCTTGCCATTATCACCGGCGTCATGGGCATCATTATTTTTGGCGGTTTCACTGAAGCCAACTACAGCGGTTTACGTGAATCGGTGATTCGCAGTCAATATGGCCACATGCAAATTTATCAACAAGGCTATTTAGAAGGGCATAGAAAAGAACCGTCAGAATACCGTTTGTCTTCTGAAGAGGTGGATAAGTACATTGAAATCTTCGAAGAAGATGAACGTATTTTAGTGGCCTCTCAGCGGGTTGAATTTGCCGGTTTGTTGGGTAATGAAACGTCCAGCCAGGCAGCCATTATTCGAGGGGTGCAACCTGAAAGTGAAAGCCTGATTAACTCAGCGCTCACCATTTTTGATGGCGACGAATTAACCGACGACGATCTCAATGGCGTGTTGCTTGGCGCAGGTCTCGCAGAATCGTTAAGTGTGGAAGTGGGGGATGAGCTAACGTTATTAGCCAGTAACGACGATGGCATCATGAATGCGGTTGATGTGGTGGTGCAAGGAAAGTTTCGCAGCGTTTCAACTGAATATGATGACCGAGCCATGATGATGCACATTGAAAAGGCTCAAGAGCTATTGGGTATAGACAGTGTGGAATCCATCGTATTGCTGTTGTCTGACACAAAATTGTTGCCAGACGTGGTCGAGTCAATAGAGCAACAATCAGCCACCCAAGGTTTGAATTTGGAATACACCACGTGGGACAAGTTAGCCACCTTCTACCACAAGGTGGTAAAACTTTATGACGGTATGTTCGTCTTTATTAATGTCGTGATCGTGATGATTGTGCTGATTTCGGTGACCAACACAATGATGATTGCGGTGATGGAACGAACCGGTGAAATTGGCACCATTCGAGCGCTGGGTACTCAGCGCAGTTCGGTGATTTGGCAGTTTATTTGCGAGGGAGGCGTGTTGTCTTTTTTGAGCGCATTGCTGGGCATATTGTTGGGCGTTGCGGTTGCCAGTTACATCAATTCCATCGGCATCATGATGTCGCCGCCGCCAGGCTCATCAAGGGGCTTTCCGTTGCGTATCGAATTTGTGCCAATGACTTGGTTTATAACGGTTTCGGGTGTGGTGTTAGTAGCACTAATAGCCAGCTATTTTCCAGCTCGTAATGCCTCTAGAAAAAACATTGTTGACGCATTGCGTTATGTATAGGTGGGTAACTATGAAAGTAATCACAAAAAAAATTAGTGCAGTTTTAAGCGTAATACTATTAAGCCTTGTTTGTTTTTCTAATGCTTATGGTAATCAGGCCGAGTTAGACGCTCAACAGGTATTAGAAAAAGTAGACGAGTACAGAAACTTTAAAAACAAAGCGTTTTCATTTGATTTAGAGCTGGTTAGCCAAAAACCAAAGAAAGAGCCCAAGGTATTTACCATGCACGCCAAAGTGCTGAATTCACATGTGTCTTTGGTCTCTTATCAAGAGCCGCGGCGTGAACGAGGTAAGGCTCTTTTAATGAATCAGTCGAACTTGTGGTTTCTAAGTAACTCATCAAAAAAGCCGATTCGTATTACACCTCAACAACGCTTATTAGGCGAAGCCTCTAATGGCGATGTTGCTTCCACGGATTTCTCCGGTGACTACCAAGCCAGTTTTCTTGATGCGGCTGATCAATCGGCACCGGAAATCACACTGCAACTTAATGCCAAACCCGGCGCAATTGCGGCGTATGAACGTATTGTTTTATTTGTTGATCAAGTGAACTATAAGCCGCTGCGCGCAACCTTTTATGCGAAGTCAGGTAAGAAGCTGAAAACCGCGTACTACGAAGAATTTTTACAGCTTAGTGATGTGGGTGAAGGAATTGGTAATAAGCCTCAACTGACAAAAATAAGAATTGAAAATGAGCTAAAAAAAGGCAACGTCACGTCGATGACGTACTCTAATTTTCAACTTGAAAAATTAAGTTTGGCGCAATTTCAACCCAATCAAATTAAGCGTTTGATGACCAAGTAAGTGCAATGAGAATGTCGCATTTAACGCCTTTAGCTTTAGGGGCGATTGTTTTATCTTGCCAGGCTCTTGCTGACGTATCGGCAACGGCGGAAATAGGGTGTGTTTATAATTCCGCCCGAGGTGATACCTTAATTAACCCGAATGGTGGCCTGGTGGTGGTTGATGATCGTTTTTGTGAAGCGTCCATCAACCCTCAATTTTACGTGTCCGGTAATCGTTATGAAATACAGGCATCAACTTGGCTGCGTGCCAGTGAGAACAGCGCCGATGAACAACGCAGTGATGCTATTTTGGGTGAAACCTATTTTAACTGGCTATTAAACGACAACGCTCAATTGAAGCTGGGGTGGTTTAATCATGAAGCTGGTTCAGGCTACGCATGGAACCCCTCTAACCCGTTTTTTGATATTCGGCTTAATGAGCGAGACCAAGCCATTGGTTTTAAGCGTGAAGCAAACATGGGGGCCACGTTTTCACTCACGGACGAAAAAGGCGAATGGGAAGTAAAGGCGCTCGAGTTTGACAGTGATTTGATGGACGATTCGGTTGATTTTAATCTTAGCCTTAGTCGCCACCAATATCTTTCAAGCGGTGAATGGTCGGCTACGGTTGCCAGTTTAGAAGGTGGGCTTTTTGTTGGTGCAAACTTTGCTACCACCATTGGCAATAAGCTTGAACTGCACCTTGAAGCAGCCTACCGAGAGCAGTCGCGATCGTTAAGACCGAATCAAATTAATGCAGGCGTAGGCATTATCGAAATCTTTGGCCCGTCACAAGACAGCGGATTTTTTAGTGGTTTATTAGGCATGCAATATACCTTTGATAATGGCATCAATATTATCGCTGAGTATTTTCATCAACAAGAAGGGTACTCAGACGCCGAGGTTCGCTCTTTATTAACGTCAATCAATCAGCAACGCACGCAACTCGAGCAAGGTGTGTTGGTTGGCCCATCATCCGGCTTTTTAGCATCCACACATCAATTACTTAGGTTGTTTCGCCAAGACTACGTTTTTCTGCGCGCGTCGTTCCCAACAACTTACTCTGTTGATAGTTCCGTTTTTATCCGACACAACCTCGATGACAGCAGTTTTGTGTCAGGGATTAATGCCGAGGCGTTTATTTCTGATAAGCATGCTCTGAAGTTGTCGTTGCAATACAGCGATGGCGATTCAATCACTGAAGGCTTTTGGGTTCCCAATCGGCTTTCGTTAACAGGTTCAATTCAATTTCAATTTTGAGACTCGTTTATATGTTTACTAAAAAAAATACTCTTACCGTTATTTGTGTTTCTTTGCTACTGAGCGCTTGCGCCAAAAGCTTTGATAAAATCGCGTACACTGACTCCGATCATGAGTACGAAAAGTTACTTGTTGAATCCATTGATGACTCCGGTGACTATGAAAGTAAAGTACTGCTAGGGCGCTTTTACTTTGAGCATAATGAGCTTGAAAAAGCCGATGAGCTGCTCGAATCTTTAATCGAAGAAGATGAAAACCATATGGAAGCCCTGGCATGGTACGGCGCCAATAAATGCAAAATAGTCGCCGACTCCACCCCATGGTTGATGGGCTTGCGTAAATTATATCGAGTCAATGGATGCTTGAATGACGTTAAAACGGCTCTAGATAAAGGCGGAGATAACTTCAATATTAAATTGGTTGGCATTCACACCGGCAGTGGCGTGAATATGTTTGATTCTCTTGAGTGGGCGTCTGATGCGCATGAAAAATTAAGCCAAGAAATTAAAGAAAAGCCGAACAAATACGCCCCTGAAGCCATTGAATATTTTCATCTGGCATCGGCCGATTACCATAAAGCCGCAGGTGATCAGCCGGTGGCGCAAAAGCTGTTGTCTGAGATCATTGCGACCAGCAAAAACGATAAATTAATTGCTCAAGCAAAAAAAATGCAAAGCTCGTTTAATTAATTACAGCAACAGAGCAATGGCAGCTACGGCTGTCATTGCTATTACGAAGTAACGAAATAATTTTTCAGGCAACAGCTTAATTATTTTTATACCCAGTAACGCGCCCAATGCCACCGCTGGGAAGAAGCTCAGATTAAGCAGCACACTGTTGATGTTAATGGTATGCCAGGCATACACATGAAACGGTACTTTGAACAGGTTTATCAGCAAAAAGAACCAGGCGGCGGTGCCAATGAATTCATTTTTTGGTAGCCGCATAGCCAACAGATAAAGTGACATCACCGGCCCAGCCAAATTGCCGACCATGGTGGTGAAACCACCGAAAACCCCAATGCCGGCAGTAAAAAATGTGGAATCAGGTAGTTTTGTATTTCGGCTTTTTTCTTGCCAGAGCATGATGCTTAAACAGAAAAAAATCATGACGGCCATCATAGTTTTGAATAACTCATCATTGATTTGATTGCCAACCAGAGTGCCAATCACTACGCCAATAATAGCGAACGCTGGAAGCTTTCGTAGGTAATGCCAGTTTGCGTGTTTATGATAATAGGCAATGGCGCAGACATCCGCGATAATCAAAAATGGCAACATTAAGCCACTGGAGTTTTTGCCGCCAAAAGCCAGAGCTAATAACGGTACCGCAATCATGCCGGCGCCTGATATGCCTGTCTTAGCCATGCCCACTAAAACGCCAACACAAATTAAAATGCTTAACTCTGAGAACGACAGCGAGTAACCAAAAAGCACGATCATAATGATGGTATTTTGTGTGAATGGAGCACCCGCTCTGAGGCTGATACTTTAACGTGTGCTAAATAATAAATATGCGTTTTTCCGCTCGTTGATGGTTGAGCCTAACTAATAGGTTTGTCCGCGAACGTTATTCTGACGGCTGATATGAATCGGAAAACGCGTGCGCTTGTTCCACTGCCTTTTCGTATTCAGTATTACTGAGTGCTTGGGCACACAACTCTTTCAATGCTTGGGTTTCTTTGGTCAGCTCTTCGTCAATGCTAGTGGCGGCCGCGTCGTGTTGTGTATGAGCGCTTGCCAGTGCCCAAAAGGCGCATTGGTAGTTGCTCTTTTCGGCGCCTTGGCCAAGGTGGTACATTTTGGCCAGCATGGCTTGAGCGCCTGAATCACCCTGAGAGGCGGCCTTTAAAAACCAACCTAATGCCGCGGTATGATCTTGCTTAACTTTATTGCCGATATAGTACGAAGACGCCAAGTTATATTGAGAACTGATGTCGCCAGCCTTGGCGTTTTCCACCAGTAAGTCGGAAAGGGTGCCGGTACTTCTGGCATTACTTAGGTAGAGTTGAGCCAGAGGGTCTATCGAGTCGTAGTAACCATAGCGCAAAGAGCGCGAGTACCAATAAATTGCTCTGTTAGGGTTGGCGTTGACCCCGTGCCCATGTCGATGAAGTGTGCCTAAGTAATGATGGGCGCCTGAGACATTTTGTTCGGCCGCGAGGTTGAACCAATGGTGTGCTTGTGAATAATTTCGGTCTACACCATGGCCACGATAATTGAGAAGCCCCAGATGGTACTGAGCCAAGCCATGGCCAAGATCGGCCGCATCGCTAAAGAAACGGTGCGCTGATACGTGGTCTTGGTTTGATCCGTTCAGGTAAAGTTGCAACCCTTTTTGGTAATGCTGATGTGCATTATTTTCAGCAAACGCTGCGGTAGATGTGCTGGCTAATAATAATAAAAAAAAGAAGGTTTCCTTAAGCATAAAAGCCTCGTGGCTTGGCGTTGATTTTTCAGTATATAAAAAATCAACGCCTAATTCAGTTCAATCACGCGAGCTTTTAGTGTTAATAACCTAATATCGCATTTGTGAACGGTTGGCCTGTTTTCCTTGCTTAAGAAATGTTTTAACGCTTAATTTTCCAAAGTGTTGTCTATTTTGGTTTTAAGACGCTTCTCTTCTTTAATTAAATCCAGCTGCCTTTTCTTAAGGTCTAATTGCTTTTGTTCAATTTCCAGCAACTCAAGCTGCAGTGCAATTTGTGCACTTTGTTCGCTGGGCTTTTTTTGGCTGCTTGGTGTCGAGCTCTCTTGTTCTGTGTTTGCTGGCTCTAGGTTTGTTGGCTCTATGTCTAATGGTGCTGGCGCTTTAGCAAAGCCTTCTTCTACTGTCTCTTGTTGAGCACTCTTTTTATCAATTAATGCTTGTGTGTATTCTTTATTGCAAACAGCTAATGCGATTGAAATGCGTGATGCTCTACAAAAACCGTCAATCTCAAAACCACACCATTTATCTGTTTCCTTGTCCTTATATATCACTCGCTTATCATTAACTGAGCAACGTGCTAGGAATTTTTTAACACTAGGGTCGTGTTTATTTGATGTTTGGGCATGAGTCAGTGACCCGCTGGCCATAACGGAAAACACAAGTAATGTAGAGGTTAATGCTTTGATGTACATATCAGTATTTACAAATTGAAATGTTGAATTTCTAACCCTCCATCCAAAATTAGAAATTATTCAGAAATGGCCGCTGCTCCTTGTGGGGCGAGTCTTAGTATTATCAGCCTAATTGATTGGCCGGCAATTTAACATTTAGCTTTGAATATAAAAAGTGATATATGAATAAATTTTGTTATAAAACCATGTATAGGTTTGTTTTTAATGGATATTTCACTTTTCTATGGCCACTGTACTGAGTGCGCAAAGGTTGCCACTGATTTATATCGTTAACCTTGAGCATTAGACAATGCTGACTGGGAAACACAGCTGCAAGTCAAACTTCTCATCTTGAGATATAAAGTGATTTTTTTGGTAAATGGCTAATATGGGAGTGGTGTCTAATATAAAACCAGAGTGGGGCAACCATTGCGTTAAAATTTTGTCCATGTAAGGTACAAGGTCACCGTATTGGCCCTGCAAATTAAAGACCGCGTAATCGCCACCGGGTATGGTTAATGTGTTAATCACACCACGCCGCACTATGGGTTTATTGATGGTGAGGCAGGCAACGTAGCGACACTCTTGCAATGGTGTCCAAGCTGGGTTGGAGTGGTGCAAGCCTATTTGCTCCGTTGTATTGTTCGCAATATGGTGGGTTCTGGCCCAGCTCAGCAATACTTGCCAAGCTTTTTTTATGCTCTTTCCGTAGCCCTTGTGTCTGACGTAAACCGCCGTTTGAGGCGGTCGGTAGATAATGTCGGGCGTGCCGAGCGGCTGCTGTTTAGTGCGGGCATAGCCTTCCGCTAAACGGGGCTCGCTTAAATAATGTTGTGGGTGTTGTGCGCGATTGCTGTTGCGCCACACACCGGGGGTAACATTGAAACTTGCGCTAAACACCTTAATGAATGACGACAAGGAGTTGAAACCGCACTTTTCGGCAATTTCCAACACCGAACTTTGGTCGTCAAACATCAACTGATTTGCTGCGTGCTCCAACCGTGTGCGGCGTATATAGTTGTTCACGGTTTCGCCGACAACGGCTTTAAATACTCGGTGAAAATGCTGCTCTGAATAGGCGGCAATGCGAGCCAATTTTTTGGCTGAATGCGGCGCCGAAATATCACGGTGTATTTCATACAGCGCATTATTAATACGAGAAGTCTGTTGTGCGGTGGTCATAATAACAATAAAAGCATATATCAACATATTAGTCAGCATATATCGACACTTATTTTTGTGTAAAAAGCACTAAGCTCCGTCTTAATCATTACTCCTTTCTTTATTTTGAATTGTCGCCCCCCCCACTATGAAAATCAGCACGCACTTGCAAAACATTCAGCCGTCTTACATTCGAGAAATATTACAGGCGGCTAAGTCGAAAGACGTTATTTCGCTGGCCGGTGGTTTGCCGGATTCGGCGCATTTACCCGTTGATTTAATCATGCAGGCAATGGGCGATTTGCAACAAACGCCCGAAGTGTTTCAATACGGGGAAACAACCGGCTATAAGCCGTTATTAGATTATTTAGTTGACTATTGCCAATTGCCCGAAGGGGTGCAACCGCTTATTACCAACGGTTCACAGCAAGGGCTTGATTTGGTGGCACGAGCGTTTCTTGATCCTGGTGATGTGATTGTTATGGAAGCGCCAAGTTACCTTGGTGCATTGCAAGTGTTTGGTTTGGCTCAAGCTGATATTCAAACGGTTGATCAAACCCCTCTCGGGCCAGACCTAAACCAACTGGAACACGTATTTAAAAACAAGCAGCCTAAATTGTTTTATGCGGTTCCTGACTTTCACAACCCCACGGGCTTGAGTTGGGCGCTGTCTGTACGCGAAGACGTGGCGCGTTTATGTCAGCAATACAAGGTGGCTTTTGTTGAAGACTCCCCGTACCGAGAGTTACGCTTTGCCAATCAAAGCCTGCCGATGGTGTCTTCTTTATGCCCCGATAATGCCATCGTGTTACGGTCATTTTCTAAGGTATCGGCACCGGGTTTGCGGCTAGGGTTAGTGACTGCCCCCAGTGAATGGTTGGCATCGATGATTAAAGTCAAGCAAGCCGCAGATTTGCATACGGCACAGCCGTCTCAAGCAACGCTGCTGCATATGCTTAAAAACGATTTATTTGACGCTCATTTGCAAAGGGTTCGTACGCTTTATTGTGATCGTTATCAAACACTCTCAGCCTTATTGCGTGAGGCGCTGCCAAACTGCCAATTTAATGACGTTGAAGGTGGTATGTTCTTATGGCTAGAGTTGCCTGAACAATCACAATCAATGATGCAAACCGCGCAACAAGCGTTAGATAAAAAGGTGGCGGTGGTGCCGGGCGACGTCTTTTACTTAGAGCATAAGACGCCTAAGCCGGCGCTGCGTTTAAATTTCTCTCACTGCGATGCCTCTGAATTGGAAGCCGGAGTGGAACGTTTACGGAGCGTACTTGCTTAACTTCAATATGGCGTCACCTACCTGATAATAGCGTAAACGGCAATTTGCCGTGTTGATTGTAACTTCACCAAAAGGCGAGTTTAATAAGAAGGTTGAAACTTAAACCTTAAACCTTTAAATACGTTTAGTGCTAGCAGATGACGCTACTTAATAATAAATTGCCTCCCCCATTGGTTGCATTTGTATTTGCTTGTCTTATGTATGCCATTGGGTATGTAACCCCACTCATTAATATTAGTACGGTATTAAAGTACGCAGGCATCGTTGTGTTATTCAGTACCGGGGCACTTTTTTGCTTGTGTGGCGTATTCGAGTTTCGGCGTGCCAACACCACGGTAAACCCATTGTCGCCTGAGTCTGCGTCGTCACTTGTTACTACTGGTATTTATTCAATTACGCGCAACCCAATGTATGTTGGGTTTGTGTTGTTTTTATTGGCATGGTCGGTTTTTTTGAGCTCGGTGTGGTCAGTGGCATGTGTGCTGTTGTATGTGTGTTACATTCACCGATTTCAGATATTTCCAGAAGAACAAGCCTTAGAAAAAATATTTGGGCACAGTTTATCGATTACAAAGCGGCCGTAAGGCCGTGGTTGTAAACTTGTTTTTATTAGCGCCACCACCAGGAGTGATTGTATGAAAGTAATGCCGGTTGGGGCGAAAGCGTATAAAAAAACACCTGAGTTCACAGAAGGTACGGTGCCCAAAGGCTTATTGGCTGACCATCAAACCAAGCAAGGGGTGTGGGGGAACATTGTGGTTCTTGAGGGTGTTTTGGAATACACCATTCTTGAGCCTGAGCGCGAAGTTATTCAATTGAGCCCCGAACATTGCGGTGTGGTTGAGCCAGCGGTCTTACATTACATTACTCCGCGCGGTGCCGTGCGTTTTTATGTTGAATTTTATCGATGACTGAGCGCCTTTAACTGACTGCAAGTCGTTTCTTGCTTGCAGTGCTTTGGTCGTAAGTTGTTTGCAAATAAGTATTATTAAAATTCTAACTTAGGCTCGTGAATATAAAAATAAATGAGAATGATTAGCCTTGTTATATTTGTTTAAAAACAATCACTTAGTGAATTTCTCATCGTTTTTTGATGTGCTTTTAGGCTATAATAAATGCTCAATTATTTAGAACAGGATACGCAATGAAAGCGCAAGACGGTGTTATTGAGCTGCTGAATCAAGCACTTAAGCTGGAACTTACGGCGATCAACCAGTATTTTTTACATGCTCGTATGTACAAAAACTGGGGTTTGGAAAAGCTTAATGAAAAAGAGTATGAAGAATCAATTGACGAAATGAAGCATGCCGACATGTTGATTGAGCGCATACTTATGCTTGAAGGGCTGCCTAATCTGCAAGATTTAGGCAAACTCTACATTGGGCAAAATGTATTAGAAATGTTGCAATGCGATTTGCGCTTAGAAGCCGAAGCAATCCCTGTTTACCGAGACGCGGTAGAGCACTGTGAAAAAGTGCGTGACTATGTTACTCGAGATTTATTCGCATCGATACTCGAAAACGAAGAAGAGCATTATGACTGGCTGGAAACGCAAATCGAACTATTTGAAAAAGTAGGCGAGCAGAATTACTTGCAATCAATGATGTAGATCTAAGATGGTTTGGATTTAAATAAGAGGTAGCGCTCACACAAAAGTGTGGGTAAAAAAAGATCAGGCAGGAGTGCCGTTCTGCCTGATCAATGTGCCGAGAATATTATTATTCACTTTGAGAAAAGTGTGCTTTGAAACCTCTAAGGTCTGTTTTTCCGTAATACAACCAAACTGCCAATGTATTAAAAGCTTCAATTCGATGTAAATGTGTCTCATTTGCATCTGAGGTTTAATATAGAGAATGATTCTCATTTGCGCAAGCGTTTTTTATCTCTTAACGTAAATTAAGGCAATAAAATTTAAAAGGCCGCTGTGGTTTCCCGCAGCGGCCTTTGTTATTGATTCATTGCTAATGCTGTTTAAGCGGCAACCTCCGCTGTTTGGCTATTATCAACATCGTGAGTCAGCAGGTATTCAAACGCGGCCAGTGAGGCTTTAGAGCCTTCGCCCATTGAAATAACAATTTGCTTATACGGCACCGTTGTTACATCACCACAAGCGAAAATGCCTTTTTCTGACGTGTTGCAACGCTCGTCAATAATAATCTCGCCGTGCTGGCTCATTTCAATCACGCCTTCAGCAAATTGGCTGTTGGGCACTAAGCCGATTTGTACGAACACACCGTTTAACTCTAGGTGAGTTACTTCTTCGGTGGCTCGGTCGGTGTATTCAATTGAACTTACTTTGCCGTTTTGCGCATGAATCTGATTCGTCGCCACGTTTTTTAATATGGTGATGTTGTCGCGTTTTTGCGCTTGATCTACCAACACTTGATCGGCTTTTAATGTGGGCATAAATTCGAACACGGTGACTGACTTCACAATGCCCGCTAAATCCAATGCCGCTTCAATACCGGAGTTGCCGCCGCCAATCACCGCCACGTCTTTGCCTTTGAAAAACGGGCCGTCGCAATGTGGGCAATAAGCCACGCCATTGCCGATGTTTTCTTTTTCACCCGGCACACCCAGCTCTCGCCAGCGTGCGCCGGTGGCTATGATTAATGTTTTGGTGTCGATTTCTTCGCCAGATGAAAGAGCCAAGGTTTTAATATTGCCTTTTTCAATGCTCTGAACACGTACGTGCTCTTTGATGGTGATCTCATAATCCGCAAGGTGCGCTTGCATATTGCCAACCAGTTCAGGGCCGGTGGTTTTGGGTACTGAGATAAGGTTCTCAATGCCCATGGTGTCTTTTACTTGGCCGCCGAGTACGTCAGCAACCAATGTTACGGCCAAGCCCTTTCTGGCGCTGTAAATAGCGGCCGCTACGCCTGCCGGGCCGCCACCGATAATGGTAACGTCTTGCAAGGGCAGTTTAGGTGCAACAACGTTTGACGCTTTCATTTCAGGAAAACGCTCAATCAACGTGTCGACCATGGTGCTGAGCTCGGTTTTGCCGTTGGCAAATTTTTCGCCATTTAGGTAGACGCTTGGCACGCCTTGTATGTCGCGCTCTTCGATTACATTACGAAACAAGCCACCGTCGATCATTTCGGTGGTGATACTCGGGTTGATCAAGGCGAACTGATTCAACGCTTGTACAACATCGGGGCAATTGTGGCAGTCAAGGCTGATAAACACTTCAAAGTGCAGCTTCTCATTAACAGGAGCCGCTATGCGATTTTTAAGTGTGTCATCAAGCTTCATTGCAGTGCCAGAAGACCAAAGCACCGACAGTATTAGGCTATTAAACTCGTGGCCGCTTGGGATGCCTGAAAATAGGATGCCAGTGTCGCCTTCAGGCGTTTGCAGTGAAAAGCTGATTGGGCTACGAAAGCCAGCATCACGCTCTTCAATCGAAAGCTTGTCTGAAACAGAGGCGATTTGCGTAAGGAAGTCGACTAACTCAGCTCGTTTTGAGTGCTCGCCCGTTTGTAGAACGAAGGTGACGGCATTAGTCATGTTTGCCGTATAGCCTTTTAGTGCATTTAAAATTTCTGCCGTTAACATAATCAAATTCCTCAATAATAAGTGTGCTAACCGAGCACGTTATTAATTTATTAGTGCCCGGTCAGCGAGTGATTTATTGGCTTAGATTTTGCCAACCAAATCTAATGAAGGAGCCAGTGTTTCTTCACCTTCCTTCCATTTGGCCGGGCAAACTTCGCCAGGGTTAGCTCGAACGTACTGAGCAGCTTTAACTTTACGTAGTAGGTCGTCAGCGTCGCGGCCAATGCCCTCAGCCGTGATTTCCATGGCTTGAATAATGCCGTCTGGATCAACGATGAACGTTGCACGATCAGCTAGGCCAACACCGGGGCGCATTACGTCAAAGTTGTTAGTAATAGTGCCGTTTTGGTCGCCAAGCATGTGGTACTCAATTTTGCCGATGGTGTCTGACGTGTCGTGCCACGCTTTGTGAGAGAAATGAGTGTCAGTAGAGACTGAGAACACTTCAACGCCCATGCTTTGCAGCTCAGCGTATTTGTCTTGTAAGTCGCCTAGCTCTGTCGGGCACACAAAGGTGAAGTCCGCTGGGTAGAAAAAGAAAACCGCCCATTTGCCAGCAATATCTTTTTCAGTTACTTCAAAAAACTCACCGTTTTTGAATGCCTGCGCCGTGAATGGTTTCACTTGGGTGTTGATTAAAGCCATTGTTATTCTCCGAAGAATGTAAAAAATTAACGTTAAAATGATTAGCTGAGGGTGGCTTGACGTACCCATCAAATAAACAATGTGGGCATCATACGAAACATATCAAGGTAAATAAATTAGATTGATTTGATCGTTACGATCTATTTTTTGGAATATAATGAATTTAATCGATCATTTTTATTTTGGTTTATGTAAGCCTATGATTTCATTGAAACAGATTCGTTATGCTTTGGCCGTTGAGAAGCAATTGCACTTTCGGCGTGCGGCCGAAGAATGTTCAATATCTCAGTCAGCCCTGAGCACGGCGTTAGCTGAAATGGAAAAGCAGCTGGGTTTTGCTGTATTTGAACGCGACAATAAAAAAGTGTTGGTAACGCCAATAGGGCAGCAATTTTTAGATAAAGCCCGAGACGTGCAGCTGCAAATTGACGATTTATTAAAACTGTCACAAACCCGAGCGGCGGTATTGAGCTACCCAATGTCAGTGGGCATTATTCCAACGATCTGCCCATATTTATTGCCCAAGGTGTTGCCCGCATTGGCTCAAAGCCACCCAAATTTTGAGTTTAATGTGGTGGAAGAGCAGTCCGCGCCGTTGTTAGACATGGTGCGCAGTGGGGAAATCGATACCGCAATATTGGCATTGCCGTACCCCACGGAAGGCTTGCTTACATTTGAGTTCTGGCAGGAAGATCTGTACTGGATCAGTCATGGTGACGATGACTTGAGTGATACCGATGTGATCACGGCAAAAGAACTCGAGAACAAAAAACTCATGTTGCTTAAAGACGGCCATTGTTTAAAAGACCAAGCCTTGAGAGCGTGCAAAATGGGCAGTGAAAAGGCGCAAAGCTTAAGCGCAACCAGCTTAAGTACCTTAATTCAATTAGTCATTGGAAAAATGGGGTCTACGTTGATACCGGCCATGGCGTTAGAGCAATTAGTGGCTTCCAGCCAAACACTTAACGCAAAAAGGTTGGCCGAGCCAGGGCCTCACCGGCGCATTGCTTTTGTGGTTAGGCCAAACTACGCCAACTTGAATAATATTGAAGCACTGATAGACTTATTTACTATTAAGTTACAAGAAGTGGCTTAGCAAATGAATTAGCAAGTTACATAGTATGGCTAATAAATAGCCATATGGGCGAATGGCAATGGAAGTCAAAAGAAGGTTGAAAGAGCAGCAAAAGGAATAAAACCAACGAAGCAACAAGGGGAATCGTACTGGGGGGTAGGATGACGAAATGTGTATTGGGGTGTGTATTAGAGTTTGTTTTTGAATTTATATTCACGGCTCTGTCAAAAGCGCGTGTATTAAAAAACAAGATCCATCGGCTGTTTGCCGTGCCAGTTGTGTTGATACTCGGTTTGCTTTTTATGGTTCCTTGGGCGGCGGCAGAGCATCAACAAAAAGAAGCTTGGACTAGCCAACCATGGCACCAATTTGAAACCGATCATTTTATATTCATCACAGACTTGAAATCTGAGTCAGCGGCTAAAGTTGTGCAGCGCTTAAGGCAGTTTCACCTAGCCATAGAGCAGGGGGCGGGAATACTCAGCTCGGCGCAAATGCGCAAGAAGGCGCGGCCACTCACGTTGATTCTCACGGAGCACGATTCTACGTACGATTTTTTAACTCAACACGCACCACAATTAAGAAAAACCTCTGGTTTCTTTCGCGACAGTATTAATGGCCCTTATTGCGTGCTGCGTTATGTTAAGACAAGCCAAAACCATGCCGCATTACTTCACGAGTACACGCATTATGTTTTAGCCAACAGCACATACAGTAATGCGCCTTATTGGTATCGCGAAGGGCTTGCTGAATATTTGGCACATACCCAATTCAAACGTGATGACAGTATTGTTTATGGGCGCATTGCTAAACACCATGTTAAAGCCATGCGCACCATGCGCTGGGTGCCCAGCAAAGAAATGTTAACCGCTAAATACGTTAGCCGCCGATTGAAAAAACGTCATTACCAAACCTATTCGCAAGGCTGGTTGATGGCTCATTATTTCCACAGTAATGCGGATCGCCAACAGCAACTAAGGCAATACTTAAGTTTGAGTGCAGCGGGCATGGCGGAACAGCAGGCGCTGCAATACGCGGTTGGGCTTTCGTTTTCTGAATTAGACACAGAGCTGCGGCGTTATTTAAAAAAAGGCATCTATAAAAAACGAGCTAAAAGCATCCGGCCGATAGTTGCGGCCGTTAATGTCAGTGTGACTGCAAAACAGTTGCGCACTAATGAGGTGATGAGCGCGTTAGGCCTATTTTTCTTGCAATCTGAAGCTAAGCCCGAGTTAGCTAAGCCATTATTTGAACGCGCATTACGTTTAAACCTCAACAATGCTCATGCGCTGGCGGGCTTGGCAAATATTGCCCTATTTGCACGTAACAAAAGCAGTCTTTTACGTGCGCAAGGTTTGATTAATCAGGCATTGAAACTGGCACCACAAGCGCCTTTTGTTAACACTGTTAGCGGCCATGTTTTTCGTCAAAAAATACAGTTTGCCAACACTCGGTTAGAACAAGAAGCGTTTTTGGTCGAAGCAGCGAGTCGTTACAACATTGCAATGCACGCGGCGCCAGAACAAACTGAAGCCGCATGGTCGGCGGCATGCTTATACGCCGCCAATCAACATTGGGGTAAGGCGCTTAGCTTATATCAACGTGTTTACGATAGGGTGCCCAATAATTACGCAGCGCAACGTTCTGTGGTTGAGGCGTTATTAATGCTTCACCATTCTGACGCGGCGGAAGCCATGGCAAATAAAGTCAGAAATAATCACCACATGATGGACGATGGAGTGGCTCGCTTTGAGCAATGGTATGAAAAATCAAAGCAAACGCGTACTAATTTATAGCAACATAAGAGTGTAAACTGGTATCGTCGGGCATCATAAATAAAACAAATTAATCGAGGTGGCCATTGAAGAAGCTTCTCTTCGCGCTGCTAAAAATCGTGCTGTTGCTTTGCTTAATTGTGGCGGCCATTGGCTATGTTTGGCTTATGCCGCCAAAGCCGCCGGTATTGCAAGCGTTTATTAATGGGCATGTATTAACGTTAAACGAGGCCAACGACACGGCGCAAGCTGTTTTGCTTGAGCGTGAAAAAATTGTTGCTATTGGCACTACCAAAGAAATAAGCGCGTTAATTCAAGCGCATCCTGAGCGCAAGCATGTGCGTGTTCACGATCTGGCTGGCAATACCTTAATGCCTGGTTTTATTGATGCACACAGTCATTTCCCCGCTTCCGGTGTGTATGAGTTTGCTGCTGATTTGAATGCCCCGCCTATTGGTAATATTGGCAGTATCGAGGAATTGCTGAGCGTGCTTCGCAAGCGTGAGGCGCAATTAAAAGACGCCCATGATTGGCTGTTTGGATTTGGCTACGACGATACGCAAATGGTGGATGGCCGGCACCCGCTAAAAGAAGAGCTTGATCGTGTATCAAGCGAGCGACCGATTTTTATTTTGCACGTGTCTGGGCATATCGGGGTGGCCAATTCAGCCGCGCTACAACGCTTGGGCGTGGATAAAAATACGCGCCCCCCTGACGGTGGGCAGTATCAAAAAAACGCCGAAGGCGAATTAACCGGGCTAATACTTGAGAATGCTATTTTTGCATTTCAAGACAAGGCGACGGACTTTTCATTGCCTGAGATTGTGCAAATAGTGAAGGCGGCCTCAAATGAGTACGCGTCGCAAGGCGTGACAATGGCGCAAAACGGGGCGGCTGACTGGCGCAATATATCTGGGCTGAAATGGGCGGCTAAATTAGGCGCAATAAAGCAGCGGCTTATTCTTTGGCCTCGTCACGGTGCGTTAACGCCAGACAAACTTACCTCGCTTAAGCAGGACAATAGTGACAAATACGAAATAGGCGCCATCAAGCTGGTGGCTGATGGCAGTATTCAAGGTTATACCGCTTACTTAAAGCAGCCGTACCATACTGTTCCTGATGAATACGGCGATGAGTTTGCTGGCCACCCACTGATGAGTAGAGAGACGTTGGCGGCGTTAGTGACTGATTATTTTAAACAGCGTCAGCAACTGGCCATTCACGGCAATGGCGATGCGGCCATTGATGATATTTTATACGCCGTGGAGCAGGCACAAACTGCTTACCCAAGGGCTGACCCTAGAGTGGTGCTTATTCATGCGCAGATGGCGAGTAAAAAGCAGCTGGAAAAAATGAAAAAGCTGGGTGTTACGCCATCATTCTTCAGTGCTCATACGTACTATTGGGCGGATCGGCATCGCAATATTTTCTTAGGCCCTGAACGAGTAATGCAAATCAGCCCAGCCAATAGTGCCAGTAAACTAGATTTGCCGTTTACCATTCATTTAGACTCACCGGTGGTGCCCATGCAGTCAATGCGTTTGCTGTGGTCGGCGGTACAACGTGAATCATCAGCCGGGCAAAGTATTGGCCGTACTGAACGTATCTCGCGTGAGCAAGCGTTAAAAGCCGTCACCATTGATGCCGCTTATCAAGTGTTTAGAGAACATGAACTTGGCTCTATTGAGGTTGGCAAGTTGGCTGATTTAGTGGTGCTCGACGCTGACCCCAGCAACGACGACACTGATTTGCTCAATACCAAGGTTCTAAGTACCTTTGTGGGTGGCGTATTAATTTACTCATTCGAGTAAATTAAGTTGATTTAGCACGCTAATTTTTCTAATGTCAGCAGCCGTTATTATTCTCATAAATTCATGTTTGCTTTACAAACATTAGGCACTGTACTGTGATTGATTTTAGTTATTGGCCATTTTTCTTTGTTGCCATATTGGGGGCTATTGTTGCCAATGCTACTGGCGCGGGCGGCGGTGTTGTATTTGTGCCTGCGTTTAATATGCTGGGTGTTGGCGCTGAGCAGATTATCGCCACCAGTTTCGCCATACAGTGTTTTGGTATGACGGCGGGCATGTTAGCGTGGCGGCGTTTTGCAAAGCAGCAATTAGTAGCGGGCGATCAAACGCACGTCGCCGATTGGCGGCAATACTATTCGCTGATTATTTTATTTACCGTACCCGCTGTGGTTGGCTTGCTGATTGGGCAATACGTGCTCACCCCTGAGTCGGCCATGCAGGTGAAGTGGGTGTTTAAAGTGTTTTCAGGCTTGTTCGGAGTCGCCATACTGCTAACCACGGTATACATTGTGCGCACTAAGCGATTGCATCAGTCGTCCATTGCCTTTAATACGCGCATTAATGCGGTGGCCGTGTTGGTGAGTTTTATTGGCGGTTTGGTAACGGCTTGGTTATCCATTGGTATTGGTGAGTTAGTGGCTGTTATGCTCATATTAATGCGCTTTCCGGTGCGCATGGCGATTGGTGTTGCGGTCAGCGTCAGCGCTATTTGCGTTTGGTTTGGTGTGCAAAAGTACGTGTGGTTGCACACCAATATTAATGTTGATGTGCTGGCGTTTGCCGCACCTGCGGCGGTGATTGGTGGTTCTGTTGCCAAACGCGTTGCGGCGTTAATGTCGCCCGTTCAACTGAAGAGTTTTATTGCGGTTTGGATTTTATTCAGCGCCGCGGTTATGTAATGCAGTGTTGTTGTTCAGCTAAGGATGAAGGCAATGATTAACCATGTGATTAGTGTGCTTTCAGCGTTGTGGGTGGCGTTGAATTTGGTGACTGGCTTAATCATTTTATTGATTATTTTATTGGTTGCTTGGGTGGTGCCGTCGAAAACCGTTACCGCCATTTCTCAGCGCTTAACCGCTAAGCTGTATCGTTGTGCGGTTAGAGTGAACAGTTTCTGGATGAAAAAAGTGGTTGGCATTGAGGTGGAGGTTAAGGGTGAACTTAATGCACACCCCAACCCGGTGGTTATTTGCAATCATCAAACTTGGTTTGATATACCGTTGGTGCAAGAGGTTATTACCGCTAATGGGCCAATGATTAAGTTTCTTGTAAAGCGAGAGTTGACGTGGGTGCCCATCATTGGCTGGATTTGTTTGGCCTTAGACTTTCCTCGGTTGCAACGAAATGGCACTAAGAATAAGAATGGCAGAAGTAGTGATGATCTGCGCCTGATTCAAAAAGCCTCGCAAAATCACTCCGACGTATCAGGGGCTCTATTGCTGTTTCCTGAAGGCACACGTTTCACTAACGACAAACAAACGCAACAAGGTTCACCCTACCAACATTTGTTAAAGCCAAGATCGGGCGGTATTAAAATGATCAAACGTCACGTCAGTGCTGATACGCCGATTGTTGATATTACAATTAATTACCATCAAGAAAACGTCAATATCTGGCGGTGCTTACACGGCGACCCTAAAAAGGTCACTATTACTATTGAGCACCACTTATTCTCAGAGGTTGATGACGTGAATCAGTGGTTGAATGATCAATGGTTTGCTAAAGACGCACTACTGAGCCATTAGTGGGGTTATCATTTTTGGATACCTAAGCCGCAGGCGAGTCGATGGCTAATTGAAGTTTGGCCAAGCTCCTAATGTCGGCATTACCAATGGCGGATAAGCTGCGGTGAAAGCGCGGGTGAATATTGTGGTGATGCGCTAAAAGAATTTGTAATACGTCACCATGACCCACCAATAAAACTGTGCGGCCTTGATGGTGCTTTTCTATATCGTCAATGGCTTGCAAGCCTCTTTGTAATACGTCATCCACCGTTTCCACGCCCTTTTCACTTCGTTGTGGGTGATTAATGTCATTGCGCCATACGGCATCGTAATTAGCGTGATCGGAGAGTTCCCAAGAGCCGAAATTTCGTTCTCTTAGCAGTGGTTCTAATAATGGCTCGGTGGAGCAGCTAATCACACTGTTCACTATTTCGGCGGTTTCTTTTGAGCGTTTGTAGTCAGAAGATACGATCAATGTGTCGTCTTTAAGGCGAGTGCTTAAGGCGGCATTCATTACTTGTTCGGCGCCTTTGGTCGTTAACCCAAAGTCATTCAGAGCGTTGTCAGGGTGGCTGACAATTAAACCTTTTCGGTTGGCTAAGCTTTCGCCATGGCGCATTAAGTAGTAGCGGTTTTTTTTCTGTTGGAAGGCGGTCATTGGGTTTTATCTATTAAATAAGTGAATATTTTACGCCGCCACTTTTTTATGGGGCGGTGTGTGCTCTGGTGCTGAGCCGTGGGTTGTTGTGTTGGTGTTAATTTGCTTTTTAGGCAATAAACAGCCGTCACCTAACACCGCATCAAACACCGGTTGCCAGTTGTTGTGTTGGTGCACGTGTTCATGGCACTGCTGCTTAATATGCGCGAACTTCTCAGGTTGATTACGCTTTATGTCACGGTAACGCTTAATGTGAGCTACCCAGTCAGCAGGGTTGTCGGTAAGCAACACTTCTCCGGTGACCGACGGTTTGATGATTTCTTTAGGCCCGCCGGTGTTGGTGACTAAGCAAGGCACGCCACAAGCCTGTGCCTCGAGTATCACCATACCAAAGGTGTCGGTATGACTTGGAAACAAAAACAGATCAGCAGAGCGATACCAATCAACCAACTCTTGAGGCTCCAACCGGCCGGTAAAATACACATTGACGAGCGGTGATAGGGTTGCTTTTAATGTGTCTAAGTCTGGCCCGTCACCGGCAATGACTAGATTAAATGCCTGAGGGTGTTGTTGATGCAGCTGGCTGGCAATTTTACTGAGCAGTGATAAATTTTTGTCCTCTGAAATGCGCCCAGCAAACAGTAATGTAAAGTCGCCTTCAAGGTGTTTGCCTGTAAGCATGGAGTTTGCCGGTGTGCTCAAATCATGCTGTGGTAGGTTGTTGCTATTGGGTTGTGGGGAATAAAGCTCAAGATCTAAGCCTCTAGGGAAAATGGCTAATTTGCTTGGTTCTAAACCCCCGGCACTGAGCTTGTCAATGTACGCTTTGCTTGGCACAAAAACTTGGTCGGACTGTTGATAGAATGCATTAACCAGATAGTCGGCGCTGCGTGCCAGTGTGGGTTCGTTAGTCATGCGCATTATTTGTTCGGCAAAATCGGTGTGGTAGATGGTTTTTACCGGCAAATCCATCAATTTTGCGCACAACATGGCACCCAGCCCCACCGGCCCGGGTGTGGAAATAATGATTTGGTCGGGTTGCTCAAGCGTAATTTTGCGCATCATTGCAAACAACGACGGAAACCCCACTTTTTGTTGCTCGTAACCCGGTATTTCCACTTCTTCAATTGGCATGAAATTTAGGTTATTGCTTGGCAGGGGAGTGCTTACTGTATCTGGGTTGACGCAGGTCACTAACTTGAGTTGATAGCCATGTTCAAGGCTGTGTTTGGCCAGTTGGTGCAACGTAATGGAAACACCGTTCAAGTCATCAATGGTGTCAGTAAACCACAAGGCTTTTTCGGTGTAGTTTTGTTTGGTGCCTTCGATGAGCGGGCGTTTGATGTGCGACTTTAAAACTTGGTGACGCATTGAGCCAATGAACGGAGCGGCTAATAACGCTATGGGGAAAACCGCTGATAAGCTCTGAAAACCTTTGAAAATATCGCCCCGAGGCATGTGTTTTGTGATGGATGTAACGACCGAGCGAAACATTTCATCGTGTAAGGTGTTGATGTGTGCGTAAGCGTTGGGGATTTTACTGGCAATGTCGTGCTCAGCGTCTTCGTTGATTTGCTTTAGTAAGCGGTGCAGTGCTTTGTGGGTTTTGCTGTTTTTCTTTTTTAAATAACGCAGAGATTGGCTTTTTTTGAAGCGCTTAATTAAGTTGCCTTCTCGGCCATTAAAAAACAACTCTAAGAAGTCATTCATTTTTGACTTGGCGTATTTGCTGTCACGGTTTAAACGGTAATCATGCACGTGTTTGATGACGCCCGTTGCGTACGCTTCAAAGCTGCCGTGCATGCCGTTGCCGAGGCTTTTTTTATCTTTAATGGATTGTAAGAATGTGTCTGGGCTGTCGCTCAAACTTTGAGTAAAAGCGCTGCCGATCAAGATGCCGCAATGATCGTCTGAGCCACCCGTAAAGCCTTTTGCCCACGGGTCGGCACTCAGTGGTTTTAGGTTGTGCTTGCCTTGTAAGTGCTCAAGTGTGGCTTGGTCCAAACTCTGTAAATATTGATGTAACAGTAAGTTGTTTTGCGCATCAGACCCGCCGTTGATAATCTCAAATACGTCAAACAGAACCACTAATTTTTCGATGTGTTCAAAGGTTAATTTACCGTCTTGGTCGTAGGTGGCGTGTGCCACTGAGTATGCCAAATCATGTTCAACTATATAGTCACGCAGTGAATAAATATTAAAGCGTATTTGCATGATCTCATGGTATTGCTCTGCGCTAATGCCATAAACCAATATGTGAATTTTGCAGTTGTCTTCAGGAAAAAAGGTAGTGACTTCGCATGAAATGAACGTGTCTTCAGGGTGGTTGTTGTGCAACTCAATAGCGCCACGAATATCGTCATGATCTGTTAGCGTGACAAAATCCATGCCTCGCTGTTTGGCTTGTTGGTACACCGCTTCGGGGTCGGTGAAGCTTTCAGGTGAATTATAAACCTTGTGCCCCCAAGTGCTGGGATGGTCTGAGTACTTAGAATGTACATGAAGGTCGGCTTTGGCCATAACGGTTGTGCTCTTCAGCGATATTAGTTGAGTTTTATGCGGTGCTGTCGGGTGTTAGGTAGCGGCGTTTTTTATTTTCTTTTATGTGATTCAAGTCCACTAAAATAAGCCCATCAACACAAAAAGAAAAATCAGGGTCAACATTGAAACCGACAAAATTAACGCCTTGTGGCTCGCACAACTCTGAATAATGTTTGTACAGCGTGGGCAGCACCACTCCTTGTTGATTCAGTGCGCGTTTTAGCTGTCTTGAGGCTTGCGCTACGCTTAGGCTGCGATAGTTTTCAATAACGCTGCGGTTTAATCGATAGGGCATTCTTGCCGTGGCCATATTGTTGGCATTGCAAGGTTGGTAAAAATGTTGATAGAAGCCGGCAATTTGCTGTTTGGCCAGCTCTGGGTAATCATTAGAAATGCTCACGGCTCCAAACAAGTAACGAACCTGAGGGTGTGTTTTTAAATAACCACCAATGCCTTGCCAAAGGTAATCCAGCCCGCGTTTTGTCCAGTATTTGGGTTGAATGAAGCTGCGACCTAATTCTATTGCAAAAGGAAAAATATCATCAAACTGTGATTTGAATTCAAACAGCTCATTGGTATAAAGCGCATGCGCACCGTCATTTTTTATTAAGCGGAAGGCTTCACCAATGCGGTAAGCGCCTACAATTTCTTGTTCCGTGTCATCCCACAAAACGATATGGCGATAGGTTTTGTCGTACTTATCAATGTCTCGCAGTTTATGCGTGCCTTCACCAACACTTCTAAACGAAAGTTCGCGTAGGCGGCCTAGTTCTCGAATAACACTAGAGTTAAGACTATAGTCGAACAAATAAATATGCTTACCATCGGGGGTTGCTCCAAGGCGTTTTGATTGCTTCAATTCTTTGGCTAAACGTCGTTTTGGCTCAGGAAAAGCCACCATCTTTGCCTTTAATTCGGCCGCACTTTTACGATACTGATGCGTGTACTTGAGGCGCGCAGCCATGTATTTAACTCTTCCTAGAGGCGCTGTTATGTCGAGTATTTCTAGCTCGGCACTGTTCATTTTTTTCTCCGTCTGTCTGTTTTGCAGAGAGTAGGCTGGCTATGTTACTGAACCGTTATGGTTTGATGATGGTTGTATGACAGTCGCCAGGCAAAAACCAAAAGCAGATAAAGTGCCTTGTGAGCATTTATTGCTTTTATTTTTGACGAACAGTGAATAACTAACTATAGTGTTCACCGCATGAACACTCCCGCTAAAACAGACAAACTGCAAATCAGCTCAGTCGACAAAGAAAGTCAGCTGACGCTTGAGTTATTGCAAGCCATTGAGCGGCGTGACGACATCAGTCAGCGTCATTTGGCTCAGCAAATGGGAGTGGCTCTTGGTTTGGCAAACTCATACCTTAAGCGCTGCGTTAAAAAAGGGTGGATTAAAATGTCCACAGCCCCCGCTAATCGCTATTTGTATTACCTAACGCCCAATGGTTTTGCTGAAAAAGCGCGGCTGACCGCCGATTTTTTCGCCACCTCATTCACGCTGTTTCGTCAGGCCGGTGAAGAGTACACGCAGTTATTGCAACGTTTGGCTGAACAACAAAAGCAACGTTTGGTGTTTATAGGCTTGTCAGACTTAACAGAGATTGCTTTAATGCGCGCCCAGCAATTGGGCTTGTCAGTTACGGGTATTTATCAGCCTCGGTCTGATACGGCTGATGCGGCCACGCCAAACAATGACTTTTTTGGTGTGCCAGTGATTGACGTGTTGCCTGAGCACGATGAATTTGACGTGGTTGTGTTGACCTCGATGGAACAAACCGCGGAGTTATTATTTGATGTTGAACAACAACTTGCGAGCGACATCATTGTGATGCCACCAATGTTGCTAACCATGAAGTTTCGCACCCCAGAAGGGGCGGATGAACCTTTTGCTTGAAGAGTGTGTTCTTAGATTGAACGTGAGAAATTTAAAAAATGAATAAAACAGTTCTTCTTACCGGCGGTGCCGGCTTTATTGGCTCGGCGTTAGTGCGGTACTTAATTAACAGCACTGAGCATACGGTAATCAATGTAGACAAGTTAACTTACGCGGGCAGCTTGTTGTCTCTGGGTGGTGCTGATGCCAGTGACCGACACCATTTTCATCAGGATGACATTAGCGATATGCACGCCATGCGCGCATTGGTAACGCAATATCAACCCGACTACATTATGCACTTAGCCGCCGAATCGCACGTGGACCGTTCAATCGATGGGCCGGGTGAATTTATTCAAACTAATATTGTGGGTACGTATAACTTGCTGGAAGTGGCGCGTGAGTACTACGAGTCATTGTCAGGTGAGAAAAAAGAGGCGTTTAAGTTTCATCATATTTCCACCGACGAGGTGTATGGCAGCTTGGGCGAGACCGGTTTGTTCACCGAAACTACGCGCTATAAACCTAACTCACCTTACTCAGCCAGCAAGGCGAGTTCAGACCATTTGGTGCGTGCTTGGAATAAGACCTACAACTTGCCAGTGGTTATTTCTAATTGTTCGAACAATTATGGTCCTTTCCAATTCCCAGAAAAATTAATTCCGTTGGTGGTGCAAAAAGCGTTGGCGGCAGAGCCGCTGCCGATTTACGGCAAAGGCGATAATATTCGAGATTGGTTATTCGTGGATGACCATGTAAAAGCATTGTGGCGCATTGTGACTACCGGTGACAATGGCCAGGTTTATAACGTTGGCGGGCATAACGAAAAAACCAACATTGAAGTGGTTGAGACCATCTGTGGCATTTTAGATGACCTTAAGCCACGCCAAGATGGCAAATCATACGCTGATCAAATCACCTTCGTGGCCGACCGCCCGGGGCATGATCGACGCTACGCCATTGACGCTACGAAGATTGAGCGTGAATTGGGTTGGACACCAGAAGAAACGTTTGAAACTGGTATTCGTAAAACCATTGAGTGGTACCTTGATAGCGCCGATTGGGTTGCCAAAGTTTCAGGTGACTACGATGGCGGGCGTTTAGGCAGCCACTAATTTAAATAGCCAAATTAGCTAATGAATAGCACCGATTAGAGAATAAATAGGTAAATAGTATGCGTGGAATTATTTTAGCGGGCGGCTCGGGCACTCGGCTACATCCAGTCACACAAGCGGTGTCTAAGCAGTTGTTGCCGGTGTACGACAAGCCTATGATTTACTACCCGTTGTCGTCATTGATGCTGGCCGGTATTAAAGATATTTTGATTATTTCAACGCCTCAAGATACACCGCGGTTTCAGCAGTTGATGAAAGACGGTTCGCAATGGGGCATTAATATTTCCTACGCAGTGCAGCCGTCGCCTGACGGTTTGGCGCAGGCGTTTATTATCGGGTCTGAGTTTATTGGTAATGATAATTGTGCGTTGGTGTTGGGCGATAACGTGTTCCACGGTGCTGATCTAAGCAAGAGTCTTAAATCGGCCGGCGAACAAAAAAAGGGCGCCACTGTATTTGCTTACCCAGTGCACGACCCAGAGCGTTACGGTGTGGTTGAATTTGATGAAAACTGGCAAGCATTGAGCTTGGAAGAAAAGCCAGAGCAACCCAAATCTAACTACGCGGTGACCGGCTTGTATTTCTACGATAACCGAGTGGTTGACGTGGCGAAATCCATTAAACCATCGGCGCGCGGCGAGCTAGAAATTACCGACGTTAATAAACAGTACTTAGAGTGGGGCGACTTGTCGGTGGAAGTTTTTGGTCGCGGTTTGGCGTGGCTTGATATGGGAACACACGAGTCTTTATTGCAAGCCTCCATGTTTATTGAAACCATTGAAAACCGTCAAGGGTTAAAGGTGGCGTGTCTGGAAGAAATCGCGTATCGCCAAGGTTTTATTGATGAGCAAACCTTGGCTAAGGCGGCCGATCAGTATAAAAAGAGTGGTTATGGAAAATATTTAAAAATGATTCTGGACAATAAGCATCAGTTCCCAGGTATCGATTAATTGTTCGCACACACTTTGGCGGTTGTGTTGATGAATAATGCGGCAAGCAAACGCTAAAACTGCTAAAAATAGAAAAGATAAATAATAATTACAATAACTATGCTCACAGGTTTATTAAGTCATAAGTATTTGTTCCTACAAATGCTAAAACGTGACATCCAACAGCGCTACCGAGGGTCGCAGTTGGGGTTTCTGTGGGCGTTCGTATACCCAATTTTGATGCTGCTGGTTTACACCTTCGTATTCGGCTTTGTAATGAAGGCTAAATGGGGGATTGCCGGCCAAGATAATTTGGATTTCGGTTTAATCCTATTTGCCGGCCTGTTATGCCACAGCTTACTCGCCGAAGTTTTGATTGGCGCCGTTGGCTTGATTACAGGCAACTCGCAATACGTTAAAAAAGTAGTGTTTCCATTAGAAATTTTAAGTTTAGTAAGCTTGGCTAACGCTTTATTTCACATGCTATTAGGTTTGTGCATCTTGTTGGCTATTTATTTGCTAACGGGTAACACCTTGCATTGGACAATTGTGTTGGCGCCGGTTGTGTTAGCGCCGTTCATTATATTTTTGCTGGGCGCGTCTTGGTTTATTTCAGTGCTCGGCGTGTATGTCAGAGACTTAGGTCAAGTGATGGGCGTTTTTATGACAGTCTTACTGTTTATGGGACCCATTGTTTACCCGTTCAGTTTGATTCCCGAATTCATGCAGCCGTACGTGTATTGGCTGAACCCACTCACGGTAATAGTAGAACAATTCAGAGCGGTGGTGTTGTTCGGGCAAATGCCCAATTGGCATGATTTGGGTATTTACACGGTGTTCGCTTGTTTGATGTTGTTTGCCGGGCAATGGTTTTTCAAGCGCACGCGTGAGGGCTTTGCTGATGTCATCTAGCACGCATAGCCAAGACAGTGCTGACGGTGTGGTACTTGGTTCTAAATCGCAAGTCGCTCAAGAGTTTGATGGCCATGAGCCAGTGATCAGTGTGTCTCAGGTAACAAAGTGTTATCACACCTATCAAAAGCCAATACACCGCTTGTGGCAAAGTTTTAATAGCAATAAAAAGTACTACCAAGAGTTTTGGGCTTTAAAGGGCATTGACTTAGAAGTTAAAAAAGGCGAAACCGTCGGTATTGTTGGTAAGAACGGTTCTGGCAAATCAACGCTACTACAAATCATTGCCGGTATTTTACAGCCGACCTCGGGCGAGTTTGAAACCCGAGGGCGCATTTCAGCTTTGTTAGAGCTGGGTGCGGGTTTTAACCCTGAGTTCACCGGCATGGAAAATGCCCGATTGAACGCCTCGATAATGGGGTTAACGCGCGACGAGTTTCATCAAAAGTTACCTGATATTGTCGACTTTTGTGGCTTAGGTGACTTTTTGCACCGGCCAGTTAAGACGTATTCCAGCGGTATGTTTGTGCGATTAGCGTTTGCTGTTGCGATTAATATGAACCCCGATATTTTAATTGTTGACGAAGCCCTAGCTGTGGGTGACGTGCGCTTTCAACGTAAGTGCTTTCGGCGTTTAGAACAATTAAAAGAGCAGGGCGTGTCTATTTTATTTGTAACGCATTCCACCGAAAGCGTGCTCAAATATTGCGACCGAGCAATCATGCTTGACGAAGGCGAGCTGAAAATGACGGGCTCACCGAAACAAGTGGTTCAAGCATATTTAGAAATGATGTTTGACTCAGATGTGGTGGTGGATCAGCCCGTTGCTATTGAAGCCGGTGATTATGCGGTTGATTTTGACCCCACCATCGATAACTGCACTACGCAACCAACGTATAATGCCAACGAGCATCGTTGGGGTGATGCGCGCGCCAAAATATGCCACTACCAAGTGTTGCAAAATGGCGCCATTACTAACGGTTTGGTGCAGCGCGGAGACCAGATAAAAATTCGTGCGTCTGTCTTATTTGAGCATGATATTGACGATTTGATTTACGGCATTACGGTAAAAATGAATGACGGAAATCAAATCTACGGAACCAATTCTCGACTCAAGGGTAACTTAAAGCCCTCACAACGAGCCGGCGATTTAATTTCCATTGAGTTTTCGTTAACGCTGAATCTATTAGCGGGCGATTACTTTATTTCCTTGGGCGTAGCGCAAGACCATCAGGTAAAAGACAATGTGGCCATTGATCGCCGCTACGACATGATTCACCTGCATGTAAGTGAAACCCAAGAAGCGTTTGGTGTGGTCGACCTTGAAGGCGATTTAAACATCATTGAGCACTCAACCGGCCAGAGAGACGTACTGTAAATGAGCCAAACAATAGCCACCATTGCACAACAAAATGGGTTTTCTCTGAACGAGCAAGGTGTTTTTCAAGCCAAAGATGAGATTCGTCCGTTCAATTACTCTGATGGCGAAGAGTCTGAACGTGCGTTGATGAGCATTCTTGAAAATGCAAAAGACTTATCAAGCAGTTCTGATGAGTTGCAAAAGCACATTGTTGATTGGCCGACCGAGTATCACTTGTCGAGCACTCGAGCTAATCTGTTGCGTGCGATTAACCTTGATGGGGTATTTCGCGTGCTGGAATTAGGGTGTGGCTGCGGCTCAATTACTCGTTATTTAGGTGAGCAGCCCAATGTTACAGTAGATGCGGTTGAAGGTTCACCGGTGCGTGCATCCTTGGCTAAATTGCGTTGCCGTGATTTAGACAACGTACAAATCAGTACTGCCAACTTCAATGACATCGAGGTGCCTGAAGGCGAATACGATTTAGTTTTGTTCGTTGGAGTTACCGAATACGCGGGCCGCTTTTCTAGTGCTAAAACAGATCAAGAGGCGGTTAATGAACTGCTTAAAATGGGGCAGCGTGCGTGTAAGACTGATGGCGTGGTGTTGGTTGCCATTGAAAACCGTTTAGGCATGAAATACGCCTTAGGCGCAAACGAAGATCATTACGCAACACCATTCATTGGTTTGGACGATTACCCCAGTTCAACCGGCATTCGAACCTACAGTCACCAGGAGTGGTTAGCGCAAATAGAAAAGGCCAATTTCACGCATTCAGAACTGTTATTACCATTTCCTGACTACAAAATACCGACGGTGGTTTTTAGCCAGCAGTGTGACGCTGAAGTGGCGATCAAGGCGTTAAAAAATATTCAATCACGTGATTACTCATCGGCGTTCAATTTAGGTTCCAACGAATGGCGCTTATGGCAAACGGTGATTAATGCGCAAACGGTTGCTGAACACAGCAATTCATTTTTATGGTTGTTGGGTAACGATAAACAACGCATGGAAAAAATGGCGACGCCAGTATTAAGCCAGTTTGACCAACCTGAGCATCAGTATAGCCTTGTTTCTGAGGAACAAGAGGTGGGCGAAATGCGTCAGATTGATGCTAAGTTGATCGAGCATTTAAAGGCTCAAATCACTCAGCTAGAATCACACTCAAGCAATCTTGAAGGCAAAGTTGGCTTAATGAGCAATTCCGTGGGCTGGCGATTTTTAAATGGCATTCGGCGTATGTTGCGCAGAACCACGCTGTAGCGTTCACATCATGAGTATTCGCAAGTTTTTGCTTAAGCTTAATAACCGGCTTGAAGCGTCGTGGCAACGTGTTGACGTTGAACAAGCGCCGGTTAACTTATCCGCAGGCTGGTACGTGAGTGAGTTTGTGCTTGATAGTGACATTCAGCACACCCCCAGATTGGTGGTGAAAGAGCAACGTTCACTGGAAACCGAGCGCCTTTTACAAGGCGCGCATGCCGGGCGTAATCGCATGATGTTCTATCTGCCCGCCGGGCCGTTAGTGGCGTACAGCCAATCAATCAACATAGAACGCTTAGCAAGAGTGTCTTCGCTTGAGGCAAGGTTCCGTACAGGGTTAATTTGCCTGCGTTACTTGCGTGACTTTTTCAGTGTTCGTGTGTTGGCAAAGATGATCGTGTTGCAATTTCAAAAACCGTTTGAGCGCTCCAGCAGCTTGCTGCGCTTTTACTCACCCGACGCCAGCAGCTATCTAGACAATATTAATACTTGGAAGAGGTTCGAGGGCTTCGGTCGCCTGTTGTTTGCTTTTGCAGGTAAGGCAAAAATTGCCGTGCTCATTGAGCAAGAATCTCAGCGCGCTGCCTTAGAGGCCATGATGCTGCCTCCTGACTGGGTGATATTGGCTCAAGAAGGCGCTGAAATACCGCGCGAAGCCGATTATGTGATTCCGCTTCGAGCTACCGAGGCTCTGCGTTCGCCAGCAATACTGATGCTGAAAATGGCGATTAAGAAAGCGAGCGCCAATACGCCAAAGTTGATTTATACGGATCACGACTACATCAGCGATACTGGTGATACTGTCATGCCGCCTGTGTTTAAACCTAAGCCCAGTTTATGTTATTTGGCTTGCTTTAATTACATTGGCCCTGCTGTGGTATTTGCCCAATCGGAAGTGGTGCAGGCGACGACGCTGGAGTTAATGAGTGAATCTTTCTGCTATCAACGCGCACTGGAATGTTTAAAAACGCCAGAGCAGGTGCTGCATATTTCAGAAGCGCTGTTTCGCAGTCGGCGCACCAGTGCGCCGGCCACGCCAGAGCCTAATGCTGATGTGTCGTTGTGGCCAGGCATACAATGGCAACGGCGAGACTCTTACAATGTTTTAGTGGCTGACACAGGCAATGACCAAAACCAGCCGGCGGTTGATTTAGTGATTCCAACCCGTGATGGCTTAGAAGTGTTAAAGCCGTGCGTGGACGGTGTTTTGTCTAAGACCGACTACCCAAATTATCGCATTATTGTGGTTGATAATGGCAGTGAACAAGACGAAACATTGTCGTACTTCGCCCACATACAGCAAGACCCACGGGTGAAAGTGGTTAATTACCCAGGTGAGTTTAATTATTCGGCAATTAATAATTTTGCCGTGGAGCACGGCGATGCGCCCTATATCGGTTTAATTAATAATGATATTGAGGTCATAGATGGTGATTGGTTAACGCAAATGATGGCGTGGGCAGTGCAACCCGATGTGGGCATTGTGGGTGCCAAGTTGTTATTTTCTGATGGCCGCGTACAGCACGCTGGCGTGACCATTGGCATGGGCAATGCAGCTGGGCACATACATCGTTTAGAGGCCGGTGATGCGCCCGGTTATCAGTTACGCTGCTTAGCAACACAGAATATGATGGCGGTAACCGCCGCCTGTTTGATTACGCCCCGCGACACCTATTACGCGCTGGGGCGTCTTGATGAAGAGCACTTAAAGGTCGCGTACAACGACATCGATTACTGTTTACGTGTTGAACAAAGTGGTTTGCACGTTCTTTGGACGCCTGAAGCGGTGTTGCATCATCACGAATCCGTCAGCCGGGGCGATGACATGTCGGCTCCGCACATAGAACGTTATTTCAGTGAACTGAAAGTATTGCAGTCTCGTTGGAAGACTCGAGGTTTTGTTGACAAGTACTACAGTCGGCACTTGCGCATTACAGACGAAGGTGTGTTCCCCCAAATCGATGGCGCTCAAGCCGACGAGTTACTCTATCTCGCCGAGCAATCAACGTAGTAATTACGTATAATCGGCCAATTAAAATAATAAACCTGAATTTTTTATCTCAAGGTAAGCGAATGGACATTTCAATTGTTATCCCGTTTTTAAATGAAGAGCCAAATTTAACGCCATTGTGCGAAGAGCTTAAAGCTGCCTTGGACGGTATTGGAAAAAGCTACGAAGTTTTATTTATCGATGACGGCAGCACCGACAAAGGTGTGCAAGTTTTAGAAGACTTTCGCAAGCAAATGCCACAAATTAAAGTCGTTAGCTTTCGACGAAATTTTGGCCAAACAGCCGCCATGGTCGCTGGTTTGGACTACGCGCAAGGTGATATTGTGGTTACCTTAGACGCCGACCGTCAAAACGACCCAGCCGATATTCCAAAGCTAATTGCGAAAATTGAAGAAGGCTACGACATGGTGTGCGGCTGGCGCTATGACCGCCAAGACACCTACCTGTCACGCAAATTACCTTCCATGCTGGCCAACCGCCTGATTTCTAAAATTACCGACGTCAGTCTGCACGACTATGGTTGCACTTTAAAAGCCATGCGCAAAGAACTGG
Organism: uncultured Arenicella sp.; assembly: GCA_938045295.1. Classification (GTDB taxonomy): domain Bacteria; phylum Pseudomonadota; class Gammaproteobacteria; order Arenicellales; family Arenicellaceae; genus Arenicella. The sequence goes on along the minus strand of CALINO010000018.1, from coordinate 34,655 downwards.
CTAAACGGGTCACTCTGTATGGCGAAATGCACCGTTTTATACCCGCGGTTGCCAGTGGCGTTGGTGCAAAAATTGCCGAAGTAAAGGTCAATCACCGAGCTCGCACCGCCGGCGAATCAAAATACGGTATTTCGCGTACCTTTCGGGTGGTTTTAGATTTAATTACGGTCAAATTTTTATTGCGCTTTCATGCTCGGCCATTGCACTTTTTCGGCATGCCTGGGTTAGCGCTAGGTGGCATAGGGGGCGTGTTATTGGCGTATTTAACCGTTGCCAGGCTGTTCTTTGACGTGCCATTAGGTGACCGCCCGTTATTAATATTTGCCTTTATGCTGCTTATTATTGGCCTGCAATTTATTCTGTTTGGTTTGATCGGTGAAATGCAAACGCGTACTTACTACGAAAGCCAAAATAAGCCGATTTACCACGTGCGCAGCACGGTTGGTATTGAGGGCGGGGATATTGAAGACGACAACCCTCAACAGTCGGCTTAACCACCGGTGTGAGTGCTTAAGCACTAGACAGCAGTACAGACACCAGCGTCACATAAATGAAGAGGCACGGTAATAAACTTGAGCAAATCGGTAGACCAAACCACGACAGCAACTAATAAACCGCACAACAAGACGGTTGAACAATCGGCCAATGTGTTGGCCGTGGTGGTGACCTTTAATCCTGACATTGAAGCATTGTGCAACTCCTTAGCACTGTTAGCTGAGCAGGGGTGTCGGGTATTAATTGTTGATAATTGCTCTGACAATCAAACCGATTTGCAACTCAGTTTAGAAGCCGCGAGTGCCGATATTCAGGTGCTTTTAAACCAAGTTAACTCCGGCTTAGGGGCGGCACACAATCAAGGCTTGGCTTACGCCAATGAACACGGTTTTTCTTATGTGTTGGTATTAGATCAAGACAGTCAACCGTTGCCAGAAATGGTGCCACAGCTCTTAGGCGCGCATCAAACATTGTCTCAAACACATAAGGTGAGTGCGGTTGGTGCATGTTATTTAAATGCCAACAATCAGAGTGAGTCGTTTTTTGTGCGCTTTGGGGTATTAAAGTTTCAACGTGAATACGCAAAAAATAATGCGATTGTTGAAGCTGACTTTTTAATTTCTTCAGGCAGCTTGTTTAGCGTAGATGCGCTCAATGACATTGGCGGCATGGATGAAAGCCTGTTTATAGATCACGTGGATACCGAATGGTTTTTACGAGCCCGGCATAAAGGGTTCAAAGCCTTTGGCGTGGGTGCTGCCCGTATGCAGCATGCCTTGGGTGAAGCGACCCACACGATTAATATGGCGGGCCGACAACGCAATGTGCCACAACACAAACCGTTCCGGTATTATTATATTTTTCGTAATAGCGTGGCATTGTATAAACGTTCGTACACCTCGTGGTTATGGAAGTGGAATGACGTTCAGCGCTTAGGCATGATTTTTATTATGTTTGGTTGTCTAAAAGCGCCGCGTTGGCAAAACATGCGCATGATGCTGTTGGGGGCGTGGCACGGCCTGATCGGTAAAAGCGGAGCCATGTCATTTCGCCACCGTTAGCCTATTACTAAGCCAATCTATAGGTTTATTATTTATATTATGCCCAGTGTGCACATCATCATTGTTAACTATAACTCCGGCGCTTGGTTGCAACGAGCACTGAACTCGGTATTAGAACACAGTAATGCCGTAGTGAGTGTGGTTGATAATGCATCGCAAGACAGCAGCGTGGCTGAAGCACAACAAGCCATTACCTCAGAGCGGGTTAACTGGGTGATTAATACTCAAAACACAGGCTTTGCCGCGGCCAACAATCAAATATTGAAAGAGCTTGAGGCCGATGTGGCGGTTTTGATGAACCCTGATTGTGAGCTACGCCCAGACACCTTGCCTATTGTGCTTGACGCTCTTGAGAGTCACCCTGAATTTGGTTTGGTCAGTTGCCGTATCTTGAACGAAGATTTGACCTTACAGCCCACATGCCGGCGAAAATTTCCCACACCTTGGTCGGCCTTGGTTCGGCTATTAAAGCTTCATGCACTGTTTCCTGATAACCCGAAGTTTACCAACTTTGATTATGGCGAGCACATACAGCCAGATGAAGCCCCGCATCGTGTTGAGGCCATTTCAGGCGCGTTTATGGTGGTTCGCAAACCTGCTTTAAATGACGTTGGTTTGCTCGACGAAGGGTACTTTATGCATTGTGAAGACTTGGACTGGTGCAAGCGCTTTGACGATTCTAAGTGGGCTGTGGGTTTTGTGCCCGCGGCTGAGGTGGTACACGCCAAAGGGGTAAGCTCAAAAAGTCGCCCGATCGGCGTGCTGTGGACCCTGCACAAGGGCATGAACCGGTTTTACGACAAATTCTACCGCGACACGTATGCATGGCCGATACGAATCGCCGTTAAGGCTGGCGTGTATGCCAGTTTCGTTGCTCGCGTTGGCAAAGCGTTGGTCAGTAGGTAGAGGCGTGATTTTACTCACTGGTGCTAATGGCGTTGTGGGCGTTCCGATGGCGGAACGTTTAGCGAGTAATGGCGTTGATGTCGTCAGTGTGTCGCGTAAGCCCACAGGCGAGCAATACCAATGGGACTTAAGCCAATCGCCGCCGGCGGGCACATTGGCCGCACTGAACCAGTGTCGTCAATTGATTCATTGCGCGCCAATATGGTTATTGCCACCACACTTGCTTGCCCTGCATTCGGCCGGGGTAAAACGCATAGTGGCGTTCAGTTCCAGCAGTGTGATCAGCAAGCAACACTCGGGTAACGCGCAAGAGCAAATGCTGGTGAACTCACTGACCGATGCCGAGCATGCTATTGAGCGGTTCTGTCGTGAGCACGACATGCAATTTACTCTCTTTCGCCCCAGCATGATCTACGGCCGTGGCTTGGATGAAAACGTCACGCACATTGCCAAATTCATCACAAAACGAGGTTTTATGTTATTGGCCGGCCAAGCCAAGGGTTTAAGGCAGCCAGTGCAAGCAGAAGACTTAGTAACGGCCACGTTAACCGCCATTGAGAATCCTAAAACAGTGAATAAAACATACACATTGGCGGGTGCCGAACAATTAACTTATCGCGCTATGGTAGAGCGAATATTTATTGGTTTGAACCGCACTCCTAGAGTAATTTGCATTCCTTTGCCGTGTTTCAGGCTGGCTCTGAAACTGGCCAGTCTGTTTACCTCGTTTAATTACACCCCCGAAATGGCCAATCGTATGAATCAAGATTTAGCCTATTCGAATCACGATGCGATTCAAGACTTTGCGTATTCCCCGCAAGCCTTTTTAACTCAACCCGAGCGAGATTTACCGTGAACCTTATTGCTGAGCACATTCAACTGAGTCAAGTTTGGCCGCTGTTGTTGGGGGTGTTCTTAGTGGCGTTATTGTTGAGCTTTTACGGAGTGCGTTATCTTATTACGTATTTAGAAAAAAACAGCCTCATGGATCGCCCTAATACGCGCAGCATGCATCAAGGCGTCGTGCCTAGAGGCGGTGGCTTAATGATTGTTGCACTGATTGTATTCAGTGTGCTCGTTTTAGCGCTCGTCAGTGATAGGCCTTTATTTTTTGCTTCATTAGCGGCGTGTATCTCTGCGTGGGCAGGCTTGAGCTGGTGTGACGATAAGTTTGATTTAAGCCCCGGCCTGCGTTTTGGTACGCAGTTAATTATTGCAATCGCGACCGTGTTTTTATTTGGCTGGATTGGTCGTTTTATGGGCTTGTCATTGGGCTGGTTGGGGCCAGTGTTAAGCGTATTTGGGCTGTTATGGATGGCCAATTTAAACAATTTCATGGACGGCATGGATGGTTTAGCGGCCTCGCAAGCGGTGATTGCCAGTGTGACGCTAGGTTCATGGTTCTTGTATTTAGGTGATATTGAATTAGCGCTACTGTGTGTGGTGATATGCGCATCCAGTTACGGTTTTTTGTTATGGAATTGGCAACCCGCTAAGATATTTATGGGTGACGTGGGTAGCATTACCTTAGGCGCAATCTATGGCACGCTGATTATCATTGCCAGCAACCGCCATCACATTCCGGTACTGAGTTTGTTGCTCATTTTTGCCGTTTTTATTGCCGATGCCACTTATACTATTGGCAATCGGTTGCGCAAAGGCGAGAAAATTTGGTTACCTCATCGCAGTCATTTTTATCAACGAGCCGGTCTGGCAGGCGTGAAACACGCTCATGTGGTGCTGGTTTGTATTATTTTGATGGTGTTATGTTCCTTGATTGCCACGCTTAGTGTGTTATACCGTGATATTATTGTTTACTTAGTGCTTATTACCCTTGCCATGCTGCTTATTGCCGCGGTTTGGGTAGTGAATAAAGAAAAGAATTCAATAATAAAAGAGCCACAGTGATTTTGTGTGGTTTACGGCTGTTTTTTTGTGTCGTAAGCCCACAGCGTAATACGCTTTTCAATTACTGAACTGGGTTTAGTAAGGTTAAATAATGTTGGTACTTACCGGTGGTTAGTGCTGCTATAAACTAAATAATGATTAAAGCTCTCACAACATTAGTGTTCCGATGGAGAATCGTACTCCACGACTTAATCGTCATCCCAACAGCATGGATACTTGCGTATTGGCTTCGGTATAATTTAGAAGTCATTCCTGATATTTTTCTGCAAAGTGCCATCTATGCATTGCCCGTCGTCATTACGGTGCAAACCGTGGTTAACCTATTCATGGGCGTTCACCGAGGCGAGTGGCGCTTTGTGTCTTTGCCTGATTTGTCGCTGATTGTTCGTTCAGTGGCCATAGGCACCGCAGCCATTGCTTTCACCTTATTCTTGGTGGCGGATCGATTAACCTTTGTGCCGCGTTCCGTGTTTATTTTGTACGCTATCGTGTTGTTGTTTTTGATGGTCGGTTCCCGTTTATTGTATCGCCTGTACAAAGAACGTCATTTTTCAACGCGATCTGGTCGCAAAGTGGTGATCTTTGGCGCCGGAGCGGCCGGAGAACAGCTGTTTAGAGACCTAACCCGTAATCACCCAAATCGCTACAACATCGTGGCGTTTTTAGATGACGACCCGAAAAAAATTGGTCGTCAGATTCACCGCGTGCCTATTGTTGCATCGCCGGACGTACTGCAAGACTTGATCTACCGCTGGGACATTGACTTAGTATTGATCGCCGTGCCCTCGGCCAACGAAGAACAAATGCAGCGTTTGGTAAGTATTTGTGAATCCACCGGTGTTGAGTTTCGCACCTTGCCTGGGGCGCACGAATTAGTCAGTGGGCGAGTGCAGCTGGCTGACTTACGTGAAGTGCGCATTGACGATTTATTAGGGCGAGACCCAGTCAAGTTAGACTGGCACCGAATTAAACACAGCTTGTGCGACAAAACCGTGTTGGTTACCGGAGCCGGTGGTTCTATTGGCTCTGAGCTTTGCCGTCAGCTTGCCAGTGTGTGTTCGGCTCATTTGGTGCTCTTCGATCAAAGTGAGTACAACTTATACCGTATTCAAGAAGAGTTGGTTGAACGTTTTCCAGACATTAAAACCACCGCCATATTGGGCGACGTTTGTGATCAAGCGTGCACATTAAATTTATTTGAGCGATTTACGCCGTCGGCTGTATTTCATGCGGCGGCTTATAAACACGTGCCGTTACTGGAAGGGCAAGTACGAGAAGTGGTGAAAAATAACGCCATTGGAACGCGAAATATCGCTGACTTAGCGCACCGTTTTCAGGCTGAAAAATTTGTCCTAATCTCCACCGATAAAGCCGTTAACCCCAGCAGTTTGATGGGCGCATGTAAGCGTGCTGCTGAGATTTATTGTCAGCAATTGGCGAGTCAAAGTGACACAAAATTCATTACCGTGCGCTTTGGTAATGTTCTTGGCTCGGCCGGCAGCGTGGTGCCCAAGTTTCAAAAGCAAATCAAAAAAGGAGGCCCGGTGACGGTAACGCACAAAGAAATGACGCGTTATTTTATGACCATCACTGAAGCAACCCAACTGATTCTTGAAGCCAGTGCCATGGGCGAAGATGGGCGAATATACGTGCTTGAAATGGGGCAGCCTGTATTGATATCTGAGCTGGCCGAAAAGCTGATTCGCCTGTCTGGCCGTGAGCCCGATGAAGACATTAAAATAATCTACACCGGATTGAGAAAAGGCGAAAAACTGCACGAAGAATTGTTTCACGACGAAGAAAGCTTGACCGACACCGATTATGAAAAAATTCAGTTGGCCGCCACGCGTTATGTAGAGCCAGAAAAAGTCTATAAAGTGTTTGATCGAATGCAAGAAAAATTAGACACGTTTGATGACAGCCTGACGCTATGTTTGGCAGAACTGGTGCCTGAATACCAAGCTCAAACTCAAGTGAGCGACGCCAAACGTTCTGCGTAGCTGGCTCGCCTTTAGTGATACCAGTGATATCGGCGATATTAGTGATGTAAGGGTGATCCAAATGGCGAGTTTTATATGCAATGATTTATCGGTAAATGTGCTTAAGCGCGGTGTCTTTTTTCTGCTGGCACTTTCGCTTTTATCCGCTTGCTCTGAGCAGCGCGATGACGTCAGTGTTCGTGACATAAAACAAGCTTACCTGCGAATCAGTTTTGACGATGGCCCCAATAAAGGCGCTTATGTGTATCGAAAAAGCGCCGACCCGGTGTCGCAGTTGTCACTGACTTATCACGAAAAAAATAACGCCACTTTTTTAATTGCTCAACGCCTGCAGGCGGAAGATGAACGTATTCAACTTGATGAAATGCAGCGTTTTGTTTCCGGCAAGTTACGTAAAGGCCGCAATACAGTCAGTGATTGGCAAGGCAAGCCATTACAGCCATCGGTTGATGGTTCCAAGCCGTGCGGTGAACTCAAGCTTAGAGACCGGCATGAGCTAATGGCGTACTCCAATGCGTACGGTGTGTACCTTGAGTGTGACTCATTCACCGTTGATTCCATAAGTAAGTGGCAAGACAGTGACGATGCAGGCAAGCAAGTGCGAATGGTGCGCGGTCAGTTTCAAGACACGCTGCGCCTTAACATAACCAACGACGACGCGCCTTTTCAACGTATAGAAACGCAAGTGACGGTGGAATTTAATCTTCCACAAGAACGTAAAATAAAGTGATTACGCGGCGGGCTTTAATTTGCACGCAGCCTTAAACAAGTAACGCAGGGTTTAAAACAGCATGGCGAGAACCGCATCAATTGAAATTGAAAAGTCCTATTTACACTTTTCAGCGGCGCACTTTACGATATTTTCGGCGACAGAACGTGAACGTTTGCACGGCCATAATTGGCGTATAGCCGCCGAAATAACCGGCGAAATTGACAGTAACGGCTTGTTGTTTGATTACGCCATTTACAAAAAAGTGCTGAAAGAATTGTGTCGGCAATACGATGAGTACACATTGATTGCCGCCGACTCACCTTATTTGGACATTAACTCTGATGAGCAGTTTCATCACATCACCCATAATCATATTACTCAGCCATTATTAAAAACCGACACTATTTTGTTACCAGTGAAAAATATTACTATTGAGTCTTTGGCTCATTACTTTTTGGATTTGCTGACGGCCGATAAAAAGAAGTTGGAAGAGCTTAATATTACGGCTTTTGAAATGCGCGTTTCTTCTGGGCCAAATCAATGGGGTATTGCTCGTTGGCAATCGAGTTAACACGAAACAGATTATGAAACACCACACTTACGCGACAAGCGGCAGCGAGATTCAAGAACGACGTGAACGAGTGTTTCTGGTGTTGGCCGGTTTTTTCTTATGCGCAATGACATTATTGAATGTCATTGGCATTACTCGTTTTGTGCAACTGGGGCCAATGCAGCTGGCCGTAGGGGTGTTGGCGTACCCGCTTACCTTTTTATGCACCGACTTGATTAGTGAGCTGTACGGTCGCGCCCGAGCCAATTTTATGGTGACTGTTGGCTTGATCTTAAACGGGTTTATTCTCGCCGTAATGTGGTTGGCCAATGCGCTGCCTGCGGTAGCCCCCTCCGCTCAGCCTCCTTGGCAATCGTTGGCGTTAGCGTCGGATGTGGCCTTGCCCAGTGGTGCCACGGTTTCGGGTTCGGTCGAGCTGTTTTACTTGATTTACGCCAACACTACCGGGGCGGTATTTGCGTCTATGTTGGCCTACGTATTGGCACAATATGTGGATGTGTTTTTATTTCACTGGATTAAGCGCAAAACCAATGGCAAGCATTTGTGGCTGCGCAACAATGGCAGCACTATGGTCAGTCAATTGGTGGATTCAGCGGCGGTTATTAGCGTCACGTTTGGTGCCGCATTTTTAGCCGGCGATATGGCCATTGGCGTTATTTTTGGTCTTATGTTGAGCAACTATTTGTTTAAGTTGGTATCGGCATTGATAGACACTCCAATCATTTATATTTTAGTTGCAAAGCTCAAACCCTATTTAGGGTTGTCGTCTGAGAGGTCTTGATGAGTAACGTTGTTATTATTACCGGTGCCAGTAAAGGCATTGGGCTTGCTACGGCAACACGGTTTCAACAGCAAGGGTTTAGGGTGATCAATATCTCGCGCTCTGAATGCCCATTAGAGGGGGCGCGTAATATTGCCGCTGACCTTGCTGAAACTGATTGGAAAGCCAAGCATGGTAAAAGCATTATTGATGCTTTATTTGATTCTCAAGGTGACAATGAACCCGACACTGAGAATGACAAAATCGAACAATTGGTGCTGGTACACAATGCGGCCAGAATGACCAAAGAAACGGTGAGCGACATTGATGGCGATGTGTTGCGTTCAGTATTGCAACTTAATGTGGTGGCTCCCGCTGAGCTTAATACCTTGTTGTTGCCGCACATGAGCGCAGGATCATCGATTTTGTATATTAGTTCTACCTTGGGTCGTAAGGCGGTAGCGAACACGCACGCGTACGTTATTTCTAAGCATGCAGTGATTGGCCAAATGCGTGCTACGTGCCAAGATTTGGCTGGTAGCATGATTCACACGGCCGCCGTTTGCCCCGGCTTTACTGAGACTGAGATGCTGAGCGAGCATTTAGGCAAGAACCCTGAAATTTATCAGCACATCGTTGGCAATATTGCTCACCGGCGTTTAGCTCAGCCCAGTGAAATTGCTGAGACTCTTTGGTTTTGCGCTGACAATCCGGTCATTAACGGTGCAATCATTGATGCCAATTTAGGTCAAATAGAAACATAAAATGCCAAGTATCATTGTTAATTATTGGCGCAGTATAATGACTGGCCTATAATCACCGCGCCGCGTTTTGCACGTTAAATAACCCGAGTTTTAGATTGAAAGATAAGAGTACAGCAAAGGTAAATGAAATAAACCCTCACATGTTGGCCACGGCCAGTATTGAGAACTTATATCGTATCTTTACCGTGCCTGAAGCGCCCAATAGCACCTTAGGCGCCATTGATAAGGAAATATCGGTCAATTTGATGGGTTTTTTAGGCGACCGCATTGTGGCTCGAGAAAAGTCACTGTCTGCCATTGAGCAAGATTTTTCTGTCGCGAAGGTGCCTGAAGTGCCGCAGTTCGTGTCTGAATACACTGATTTTGTAATGAAAAAATTGGTGGCACATTCAGTACACACGGCTGCGCCCGGTTTTATTGGGCATATGGCCACACCGTTGCCGTACTTTATGCTGCCATTGTCACGCATTATGGTGGCACTAAACCAAAACTTGGTGAAAATCGAAACCTCTAAGGCGTTTACGCCATTAGAGCGCCAAGTAATGGGCATGCTGCATCAGTTGGTTTATCAAGGTGACGACCAATTTTACACTGAAAATTTACACAATGCGCGCCGTGCACTGGGCGCCTTTTGTTCTGGCGGCACCACCGCCAATATCACCGCATTATGGGTGGCACGCAATCAATTATTGAAACCCAAAGACGGTTTCGAAGGCGTTGCCAAAGAAGGGCTGGTAGCGGCGTTAAAGCACTACGCTTACAGTAATGTGGCGGTGTTGGTGTCTGAACGCGGCCATTATTCTTTAGGCAAAGCGGTAGATGTGCTTGGTATTGGCCGTGATAATTTGATTGCCATACCCACTGACGAAAATTCTAAAATAGACATTAATGCCTTAAGTAACACCTGCGTAGAACTGCGCCAGTCTGGCATTGGCATCATGGCCATCGTCGGTATTGCCGGAGCTACTGAGACTGGTTACGTAGACCCGTTGCTGGATATGGCCAACATTGCCAACGAGTTTGGCGCGCATTTTCATGTGGATGCTGCCTGGGGTGGCCCCACATTGCTGTCTAACACTCACAAGCACATATTAAATGGCATTGAACTGGCCGACTCGGTCACCATTGATGCGCATAAGCAGCTGTATGTACCGCAAGGTGCGGGCATGGTTGTCTTTCGCGATCCCACTCAGTTAAGCGCGGTTGAGCACCATGCTGAATATATATTGCGAGCGGGCTCTAAAGACTTAGGGCAGTATTCTTTGGAAGGCAGCCGCCCGGGCATGGCGATGCTGGTGCACGCTGCATTTCATATTATTGGCCGCCGAGGCTATGAAATTTTGATTGATCAAAATATTGATAAAGCCCACAGCTTTGCCAAAATGATTGATCAACACCCCGACTTTGAGCTTATTACCAAGCCAGAACTTAATATTCTTACCTATCGTTATGTGCCCGCCGACATTCAGGCCATTTTAGCTGGCGCCAGTACTGAACTGCAGGGCGAAGTGAATGCTCAGTTAGATCAAATTGTTAAGCGTATGCAGAAGCAACAGCGTGCGGCGGGTAAGACATTTGTATCACGAACACGCTTTTCACAAGCACAATACAACGGCATGCCCACCTCGGTCTTTAGGGTTGTGTTGGCGAATCCGATGACCACATTAGAGACGTTGCGTTCCATATTATCGGAACAAATTAAGCTGGCTCAGCGAGAAGGTACTCAATCTATATTGTCAACGATACGCAATATGGTGTAGGATATTTAAAGGTTAACAATCTTAATCCTATCCGGGGGGGTATATATGGATGAGAAAAAGCTAGGCGTGTTCGTTGATGTCACGCAAAAATATTTTGACAAGGTCAGTGAAATAAACGTCAAATCAGGTACGCCATTTCTTACTAACGATGTTAAAGAGCATCTGTATGAATATACTGGCGAAATTCCAATTTCTGGTAATCACAAAGGCTCAGTGTACTTTTCAACCATGGCTTTGACGGCCGTGCGTTTGTTAAGTGATCTAAAGGTGCCGTCGCTTAATCCAGATAATTTACTGGACTTAGTCGGTGAAATTTCTAATACCATTGCGGGTAATACACGCCAAAAATTTGGTAAAGAATTCGTATTACAACCACCGAAATTAATGCATGGTAAGAACGACGACATGGATTTGTCCGATGTTGCGGATACCTACGTTATTCCATTATCCAGCAACCAATACCGTTCCAACTTAATCATTAATCTTCAACCGTCGTAGCGAGAGCGCGAGGCAACTCGCGTTTTTAACCAATTACAGTTGAGACTTTAATGGCAGTTGAGTGGTGTTTTTAATTTCGGTCACCGCTATATGAGAATGGATTTCTCCTATATTCGGAACTTTCGCTAAAAGCTGATCTCTGATAAAGGTTTCGTATTGGCGTATGTCTTTGACAACGATTTTGAGCATGTAATCCCAAGCGCCAGTCATGGTGTAGCACTCCATGACTTCTTCTAAGCTAGATACCTCGGTCTCAAAGCTTGCCATACTTTTGCGCCCAGCCTGACTTAGGTTAATGGTAATGAACGCAACTAAGTCCATGCCGATCGCTTCTCGATCAATTAACGAGACCGTTTTACGAATTAAACCGGCATCTTGCAAGCGCTTAATACGCCTCCAACAGGGTGACTGGCTCAGACTCAGATGCTCAGCAATGTCCGTAGTACTGCGTGATGCATCTTTTTGCAGTAATTGAAGTATTTTTGTGTCAATTTTGTCTAAGTCGATCATATTTATGCGTAAATATTGTTAATTGAGAATAATTTTTTCACGAAAGTGCCATTCTCATAGATTGATAGCATAAATTTATCTCTGTGCAAATACTATAATTTTAGTTCATATAGGTTATTTTCTAATGTTGTTTCATTGGTGAGTAGGAGAGAGTTGTGGCGGCACTAAGTACCCGAACGCGTCGGTTTGATCAAAAACACAATGACAAGGTTCAACTTCGAGACGTCTGTTTAGATGATAAGTATTCATTAAGCCAAACTCAGGCGTATTTAACCGGTATTGAAGCCTTGGTTCGATTGCCAATTTTGCAACACCAACGCGATCAAGAACGAGGCTTAAAAACCGCTGGTTTTGTGTCTGGGTATCGAGGCTCACCGCTTGGGGGAGTCGATCAAGCGATGTGGAAGGCGGAAAAATATCTGAGCCAACACGACATAAAGTTTGTACCCGGAGTGAACGAGGATTTAGCGGCTACAGCCGTTCGTGGCTCACAAGAAGTGGGCTTGTTGCCGGGCAGTCAATACGACGGTGTGTTTGGCTTGTGGTACGGAAAAGGCCCCGGCTTGGATCGAAGCATTGATGCCTTTAGGCACGCCAACGCCATTGGCACCTCAGAGTACGGCGGGGTGTTGGCGGTGGTGGGTGATGACCACGGTTGTAAGTCATCCACGTATCCTTATCAATCGGAACACATTTTTGCCAGCTTATCGATGCCGGTGTTAGCGCCAGCCAACGTGCAAGAAGTGCTTGATTTGGGGGTTTATGGCTGGGAATTGTCTCGTTATTGCGGGTGTTGGGTTGGGTTAAAAGCCATTACTGAGAACATGGATTCGGCCATTTCGGCTGAAATTGACCCCAAACGCATTCAAATTAATATACCAACCACGTTTGAAATGCCTGAAAGTGGTTTAAACATTCGTTGGCCTGACACACCCATAGCGCAAGAAGAACGTCTCAATAAATATAAAATCTACGCCGCGCTGGCGTTCGCCAGAGAAAACGAACTCAATAAAATTGTTATCGACAGCCCAACGCCCAAGTTCGGTATTTTGACTTCTGGGAAGAGTTATTTAGACGTGCTGCAAGCATTTGATGACTTAGGCATCACCGAGAAAATGGCCAGTGATATTGGCATTCGAGTGTATAAAGTAGGCATGCCTTGGCCATTAGAATCGGTAAAAACGCATGAATTTTCCGAAGGTTTGGACGAAATATTGGTGGTCGAAGAAAAGCGTTCGGTCATGGAAGATCAGCTCACGGGTCAACTGTATAACTGGCCGGTAGACAAACGCCCTAAAGTGGTGGGTGAATACGACGAAAATGGCAATACTCTACTGACTAATTTGGCAGAACTAACCCCGGCCATGATTGCGAAAGTGATCGCCGCGCGATTAAAGCCATTCTTTACCAGTGACATAATTGAGGAACGCATTCGCTTTATCGAAGAAAAAGAGCGCATTCTCGCTAAACCCCGAGACGTTTCGGTGCGTCAGCCAACCTATTGTTCTGGTTGCCCGCACAGCACCTCAACCAAAGTGCCCGAAGGCTCAGTCGCAGGCGGTGGAATTGGTTGTCACTACATGTCGACCTGGAGTGAAACACGCCCGGCTCATGGTTTTACACAAATGGGCGGCGAAGGCGCTAATTGGGTGGGTATGGCGCAATTTACCGATAGGCCACATATCTTTCAGAACCTTGGCGACGGTACTTATTTTCATTCGGGAATTTTAGCGATTAGGCAGGCGATAGCCGCTAAGGTAAACATTACCTATAAAATCCTCTACAACGAAGCGGTGGCAATGACCGGCGGCCAAGAAGTGGACGGCAGCCTGTCGCTTCCTGAATTGATACTGCAACTTAAAGGTGAGGGCGTTAAACGTGTTGAGTTGGTGTCTGACCAACCCGAACCGCATCATTCATTAGCTGACAACGTGGTCACCGTCAGTCACCGTGATGATTTAGATCAGGTGCAAAAATCTTTGCGCGAAGCCAACGGGTGTACCGTGCTGATTTATCAGCAAATGTGTGCCTCAGAAAAACGGCGTAAAATTAAGCGAGGCAAACTTATTGAAACCAAATCTCGTGTGTTTATCAATGACGCTGTTTGTGAAGGTTGTGGCGATTGTAGCGTACAGTCTAATTGTTTATCCATCGCCCCGCTGGAAACGTCATTGGGGCGCAAACGAAAAATTGATCAAAATGCCTGCAACCTTGATCAATCATGTCTGAAAGGGTTTTGCCCAAGTTTTGTTACCGTTGAAGGCGCGGAGCTAAACAAGCCTGAAGCCAGAGGTATGGCTAAAAAAGAACTTCCGACGCCGTTAAAACCAAGCCTTGAGCAACCGTGGAATGTAATGGTAACTGGCATTGGCGGTACCGGTATCTTAACCGTTACTGCGGTGCTGTCGATGGCGGCTCATCTTGAAGGTAAAGGCGTTGCCACCTTGAATCAAACCGGTTTAGCACAAAAATTTGGGCCAGTAGTAAGTCACTTGCGTATTGCTGAAAAGCAATCAGACATTCATGCGGTGCGTATCCCTGCTGGCGATGCTGACCTAGTGCTGGGCGCTGATATATTGGTTACCGCGAGCGATGACTCATTGGCTAAAATGCACACGCAAAGAACCTACGCGGTGGTGAATGATACGGTTTCTCCAACGCTTGAATTCGTTAATAACCCAGACACACACTACAATGTTGATGCTATGAAGCAAAGCATTGAGCATGAGCTTGCCCAGGACAGAGCTCATTTCTTACCCGCCACTGAGTTTGCAACCGAGTTGTTGGGAGACTCCATAGCCAGCAATTTATTGTTGGTGGGTTACGCCTACCAGCAAGGCCTGCTGCCAGTCAGTGCAAAAGCAATCAACAAAGCACTAGAGCTTAATGGCACACGGGTTGAGTTTAATCAAATGGCCTTTGAGTGGGGGCGGCGTATTTATTTAGATCGCTCTGAAGTGCAAAGCATCGCTAAGCTTTCTCAAGCGAAGCCGCGGGAACAATCGATTGACGAAATTGTCGACTTCAGAGCCAAAGAGTTGGTTGAGTATCAAAATCAAGCTTATTCGCAACAATATAGACAGATCATACAACAGGTGCGTCAACATGACACTAAGTTCGAAAATAACAATGACCTTAGTAAGGCCGTAGCCAAAGCGCTGTATAAGTTAATGGCGATTAAAGACGAATACGAAGTGGGGCGCTTGTACACAGATGGCCGTTTTCAGCAAGCGCTCGATAAGCAGTTCAGTGGCAAGCAAACATTACACTTTTATTTTGCCCCACCAACCATTTCCGCATTATTTGGCGCAAAAGCAAACGGTACTAATGTTCCAAAGAAATATCGCTTTGGTCAGTATTCGTTCTGGTTATTAAAACTGTTAGCAAGAATGAAGTTTCTGCGCGGTACTCGGTTCGACATTTTTGGTTATTCACACGAGCGAAAAATGGAAAAGCAGTTGTTAAACGATTTTAAACAAGACCTGCAAGAGATACTAAAAGAGTTAAATGTGCAGAATTACTCGGCGGCCGTGACTATGGTTGAAGCGGTCATGAAGGTAAGGGGTTATGGTCACGTCAAGTTGGCAAATTATCAGCAATATTTGCAAGTAAACGAATTCAATAAGCAACAGTTTAAAAATCCTAAACAACCAATCAAGGAAATTAAAGTGGAAGTGGCTAACGTTGCTTAAGATTGTTTGGAACCTTATTCGAGGCGTAGTATTTTTTAGTGCCGGTAATGTTGAAGCAATCTCAGACTCGTATGGTAGACCAAGCTAAATGTCAGAGTAGTTATTCACATTATCTAAAAATTAAAAACGAAAAAGTTGACACGTTATGAATATTCAATGCTTATTAAAGGCCGAAGGCTCCTTAAACGCCAAGGTTTCCTGCTCTTACGATAACCATGAAATAATCATGCTTTGTGAGGATGAGGCCAGTGGCTTGAAGGCCATTATTGCTGTTCACAACACTAATCTGGGCCCAGCCGTAGGCGGATGCCGGATGTACCCATACGCGAATCAACAACAAGCTTTAGAAGATGTGCTGAGGCTGAGTAGAGGAATGACTTACAAGTCAGCGCTGGCAGGGCTGCCAATGGGCGGTGGAAAAGCGGTGATTATTGGTGACCCTGCGACTGATAAATCACCTGAAATATTTAAGGCAATGAGTCAGTTTATTGACTCGCTCAATGGAAAATACATTACTGCTGAAGATTCGGGAATCAGCGTGGCTGACTTGAAATTGGTTGCCAGTCATACTGACCACGTTTTGGGTGTGACTGACCAACAAGAGTTTGGCGGTGATCCATCACCTCTAACTGCTTTTGGCGTATTCACTGGCATCAAAGCTGCGGTTGCTCATCAGTACGGCAAACACTCTTTAGATGACATTTGTATTGCCGTACAAGGCGCTGGCTTAGTTGGCCGATATCTTATTCAACTATTACATGAGGCTGGTGCAATCACCAAAGTGTGTGATGTAAACTCAACCAATTTGCGCAAAGCTAAAGAGCTCGGTGCTGAGATTGTTGAGGTAGACGATATCATAACCACCGAAGCCGATGTGTTCGCCCCTTGCGCGATGGGCGCAATACTCAATGATCAGAGTATCCTCTTGCTCTCAGCCAAAATTGTTGCCGGGGGAGCTAATAACCAGCTCGAAAATAGCGCGCACGCCGCTACGTTAAAAGGCCAAGGTATATTATACGCCCCAGATTTTGTTATTAATGCTGGTGGTATCATCGAAGTGTGCAGGCAAATGCAAGGCTCCTCAATGCAAGATTGCCGTAAAAAGATTGCCGAAATTGCCGATACGCTCACCACTATTTTTAAGCACAGCCAAGAAACGGGTAAAACCACCGCTCACGTTGCTGAGTTGATAGCCGAGCAGCGTTTTAATCGAAAACTTACAAATAATAGGGTCAGCAGTGCTGCTTAGCATTTGTTGCAAAAGCGAAAATTAATAACGATTGCTAATTAACAAATATTAAAAAGTCGATGCGTGGCTTAAAAACCCCACTCGCTTTGCTTGCCTGTTGCTTTGTCGACCAGATATGATCAACAGGCACCGAACACTACTTTATAGAGGACTCAATATGCACCGCTTACTCATCGCCATGTTTAGTGGTTTTTTACTCGTCGCTTGCGGCAATCAAGTTAATGATACAGCTGTAAAGAAAAGTGAGCCCTCAACTCAGTCTGAGTCAAACGCTTCAACAACGGCCGAAAGTGCTCAAACCGAGAGCGAAAAGCTTAACGCTTGGTTTGAAGAAAAATACGAAGAAGAGCTAATGATGAGCCCAATTCAACTTACCTTTTTAGGGCGTAAAGAGCGCTACGGTGAGTTAGATGATATGAGTGAAGAGGCGGAAATCAGGCACTACGAGTGGAAAAAGAAGAGCGTGCAAGAAATGCAGGCCAACTTTGATTATGACAAGTTGAGCCAAGCGGGCAAATTGTCGTATGACTTGTGGAACTATCAATATCAGGAAATGGACGAGGGTAAAGCGTTTATCCGCCACCGTTACATTTTTGATCAAATGAATGGCATTCATTCATTTTTGCCAACACTGATGATGCAGTTTCATAAGGTTGAGCAAGAATCTGATATGCAGGCCTACGTGTCACGCTTATCGGAGATTGGTCGAGGCATGAACCAGTTAATTGACCGTGCCAAAGTCGTCGCTGAAGAGGGCGTGCGCCCGCCGCGGTTCGCGTATGAAATTGTCAGCAAAGAAGCCAAAGAAATTATTTCAGGCCAGCCATTTGAGGAAGGTGATGATGATTCGGCGCTTTTTGCCGATGCCAAAAGTAAAATAGACGCATTAGTGCAAGCTAATAAAATCACGGAAGAGCGAGCAAATGAACTGGCGTTGGCTGTTACTCAAGCGCTGCAGCAAGATTTTGGCCCGAGTTATCAAAACTTGGTGGATTACTTAGGCCAAGAGATTGGCAAAACATCAGAACAACCCAACGGGGTTCACGCATTACCTAACGGCTTGTCGCTGTATTCGCATTTATTAAAGGTAAACACCACAACCGACATGAGCCCAGATGACATTCACCAACTGGGGTTAACGGAAGTGAAGCGCATTCGTGCGTTGATGGAAGACATTAAAGCCAAAGATGGCTTTGAAGGCTCATTGCAAGACTACTTTGCTTACATACGAGACAGTAAAGACAATGCTCGCTTTTATTTTGAGAATAATGACAAAGGGCGCCAAGCGTACATTGATGAAGCAACTGCGGCGATAAACAACATTAAGAAAGAGCTACCAAACTATTTTGGTATTTTGCCGAAGGCGGATTTAGAAGTTAAGCGAGTTGAGTCGTTTCGTGAGCAAGACGGTGCGCCTCAGCACTATTACCCGGGCACCCCTGATGGCTCGCGCCCAGGCATTTATTATGCTCATTTATCCGACATGGGCACCATGCCCAAAAATGAGTTAGAAGTTATTGCGTATCATGAGGGCTTACCCGGCCACCATATGCAAATTGCCATTGCGCAAGAGCTTACGGGCATTCCAACGTTTCGTACTCAGGCTGGTTTTACCGCCTATTCAGAAGGCTGGGCGTTATACAGCGAAGCATTAGCCAAAGAAATGCCCAATACGTTTACCGATCTTAATTCAGATTTTGGGCGTTTAGGCAGTGAAATTTGGCGCGCAATTCGGTTGGTTGTGGATACCGGCCTGCACCATAAAGGTTGGAGCATGGAACAAGCGGTGCAATTTTTCTCTGATAATTCACCGGCGCCATTAGGAACCATTGAAACTGAAATTCGTCGTTATCTAGTAATTCCCGGGCAAGCCACCTCGTATAAAATTGGTATGATCACCATTCAGCGTTTACGCGCTCAAGCCGAAGCCGAGCTGGGTGATAAGTTTGATATTAGAGCATTTCACGACACCGTATTAGATGGTGGCGCCTTGCCATTAAACTTGCTTGAGCGCAAAGTGAATAACTGGATTCAGCAAGTTAAGGCGGGATAGTTAAAATTTACTAACAAAATCAATGGGTTAATTAAGTCCGTATGATTAATTTAAAATGGCGCAAGGCCGATGAAGTCATTGGTGAACAATATCTAAAGCGTTGGCATTTGTTCAGAAAGCCAGGCATTAGAAATTTGTATTTGCACCGCTACTTAGGCAGTGACGACGACCGAGCCTTGCACGACCACCCTTGGGCGTCATGGAGTATCTTGTTTTGGGGGCATTTAGTTGAAGTCACCGAGCAAGGCGAAAAACGCGTTTGGCCACTGATTCCCAAATACCGTTCGGCGCAATACGCCCACCGTTTAATCTTAAAAAGTAACACCGCAACCACTTTGTTTTACACCGGGCGCAAATGCCGAGAATGGGGTTTTCATTGCCCCAAGGGGTGGGTGCATTGGCGAGAGTTTACCGACGCCGACGGTCAGCAAATTGGCGCTGGCTGCGGTGAAGAGTAAGTCGCTGCAACATTCCGCTTAACAATTAAATAGCTCTGAATGGCTGTCATTGTCTATTTTATGCTAAAGTTCTGATGCTATGTTGTCCGCACGAAAACTAATATTATTGCTCACGTTGCTTTGTTATTTGGCTGCGTCCAGTGTGGCCGCGGCGCATGGCTTTTCGAATCCATCGCAGGACTTAAAGCAAAACCCAGAGCAAAATTCAATGAGTTCCCCGGTGTTGCCAATCAGCGCCGTGAGTGAATTCAATGATATGGGCTGTCATTCATCGCAAACATCGTCTGATGAAAAAAGCAGTTCCACTGCATGCCAAATCTTCTGCTCAGTGATGGCACATGCGGTGACGGGCACAGCAAGTTCAATCAGCTTTGATACAACACCATTGGCCGGGGTAACCCCTTTTCGTGTTTCAGCGTTATCGCGTCAACTCGCCGTGGAGACACACCCGCCAAAATAACCTTCCCAACGAATTTTCTTTTTATTTCATTTAATTTGTTAGGAGGTTTTAATGGCCACCCCATCATCCATATCTAGGCGCCGATTTGTTACCGGTTTGGCGTCTACTACCGCGTTGAGCATGATCAGTGCTGGCGGCTTTGCTCGCAGTGCAACTCAGCCTGCTCGCGTTTACCAACCACAGCCAACGCTAAGTGGTTCAAAGTTTAAGCTCGATATTGGTTATAAACCGGTTAACTTTACCGGCAAGGCGAAGCAGGCCTTTTCGGTTAATGGTTCTATACCGTCACCAATACTACGTTGGAAAGAGGGCGATCGCGTAACACTCGATGTTACTAATCATCTGGCGCATGACAGTTCTATTCATTGGCACGGAATGATTTTGCCAACGAATATGGACGGCGTTCCAGGCCTTAGCTTTGCGGGCATTAAGCCCGGTGAAACGTTTCGTTATCAGTTTGATGTAAAGCAAAATGGTACTTATTGGTACCACAGCCACTCCGGCTTTCAAGAACAACAAGGAATGTACGGCGCCATTGTGATCGAGCCGCGCGAACCGGCTCCTTACCGTTATGATCGCGAGCACATTATCGTATTGTCCGATTGGAGTGACGAAGCCCCGCTTGATGTGTACGCCAATTTAAAGAAGTCACCGCATATTTATAATATTGATGAGCGTACGCTTGGTGATTTAGCTCACGACATTCAAGGTAAAGGCTTGTCGAAAGCGTTAAAGCAGCGAGCCATGTGGAACAATATGCGCATGTCAGACACTGACTTATCGGATGTTACTGGCCGAACCTATACCTATTTAATGAATGGTGAGACGCCCGCATCCGGTTGGGTTGGTGAGTTTAAGCAAGGGGAAAAAATATTACTGCGTTTTATTAATGCTGCCGCAATGACCTTCTTTGACGTTCGCATTCCAGGCTTAAAAATGACGGTGGTGGCATCCGATGGGCAATATGTGCAGCCGGTCACGGTTGACGAGTTTCGCATGGGGGTGGCCGAGACCTACGATGTTTTGGTTGAGCCCAGTTCTGAACAAGCTTATACGTTATTTTGCCAGACCATTGACCGTTCTGGTTATGCACGGGGCACTCTTACGCCCGATCTGGCAATGGTGCCCACGGTTCCAGAGATGGACGAGTCGCCAATTTTAACGCACGCCGATATGGGCATGGCGCACGGCGATCACGTGATGGCTGGGGCATCCGGCTCGGCATGCACGCCTGAGCACGCCGAAATGGGGCATTGTGAAATGGCCGAAAGCACGGCCATGACGTGCACGCCTGAACACGCGAACATGGGGCACTGCGAAATGCCTAAAAAAGTGGTGCAGGAATTCGCTACCGGTAAAGCGGGTTACGGTACGGCAAATTCGCCCTCGTTTGATTTAATTAAAATGGGGCCGCACATTGATATGCTGGCCGAGGGCGCGCAATATCGGCTGGACGATCCAGGCGTTGGTTTGCGCGACAATGGCCGGCGGGTTCTTACCTACGCAGATTTATTTAATCTAAACCCAACATTAGACCCGCGTGAGCCAGAGCGCGAAATTGAGCTGCACTTAACCGGCAATATGAGCCGATATATGTGGTCGATCAACGGCGTAAAATATGCCGATGCTCAGCCCTTGCGCATGAAATACGGCGAACGCTTACGCATCACTTTGGTTAATAACACCATGATGAATCACCCAATGCATCTGCACGGCGTTTGGAGTGAGTTAGAAACCGGCGACGGTAATTACATTCCCCGCAAGCACACAGTTATTGTGCAGCCGGGGGCTAAGATAAGTTACTTGGTAACGGCCGATGCCATTGGTCGATGGGCCTATCATTGTCACCTTCTCTATCACATGCCGAGCATGTTTAGAGAAGTGCGAATCAGTTAAGGGGAGCGCGATATGAATAAGAATTCTGTTTTTTTATGCTGCGGTCTTTCTGCTTTACTGATCGCTTGCAATGCGAATGCGATGTTCAAAGACGACCCTCTGTTAACCAAGGTGATGTCCGAGTTCGAGTACTTTCAAGAAGATAGTGACGATGTTTTTGAATGGGACATCGATGCTTGGGTCGGGCGTGATTTGTCTAAATTTTGGGTCAAAAGCTCCGGTGAATACGCGAGGTCTGGCTCAGGTTCTGACTCTGGCTCTGGCTCTGAATTTGAAGGTGCCAATATTGAATTTGTTTACAGCCAAGCAGTGAGCGCCTACTGGGATCAACAATTCGGTGTGCGCCATGATTTTGCTGGCCACATCGAAGAAACCCGCAACTGGGCGTCCTATGGCTTTATCGGTACAGCGCCGTATTTTATTGACGTCGATGCCCGGCTGTTTATTGGCGAAGAATCCAGTACTCAGTTTCTCATTGAATTGGAACGAGAGTTGATGCTCACTCAAGAATGGGTGCTAACGCCTGAGCTCGATATAGTTGCCAATGGCCGCACAAATGAACGGTTTGGTGAAGGTTCTGGGCTGGCTGAGGTCGAATTCAGTCTCAGGTTAGGCTATGAGCATAACGGCAATCGTAAATTCCAACCGTTTATTGCTGTCAGTGCACGCCAAACCTTCGGCTCTACTCGCCGACTGATTAAAGCGGAGGGAGGTTCAAGCGGTAGCCTCGAAGCAGTTATCGGTATTCATTCATGGTTTTGATACTATTGTCTGAACGTATCCGCCTTATTATTTGGCTTTATCGCACGTTATTATCTAAGCTTTTGTTCAGCGTCTAAGTTATATGAAAAACCACATAAAGCAGTTATATAAATGAATTCAGATTCACTCAAAAAACAATGCCTGTGTTGCAGCGGCAAGCTGTATCAGGCTTGCTGTGCACCCTTGCTGAGCGGTGTTAAAAAAGCCAAAACGCCGGTGCAGTTGATGCGCTCACGCTACTGCGCTTATGCCCAAGGCGGGTATGGTGATTACTTGTTGGCCACATGGTTGCCGGCCAGCAGAGCGGGCTTAAGTGCGGCTGAATTGTCATTAAAGTCGGCCGATTGGGTGCGCTTAGAAGTGCTTAGCAAAGCGCAAAATGGCGATAAAGGCTTGGTTGAGTTTAACGCTTATTATTTAGACGATGATGATGCGACTGAACAAGTGCATCACGAACGTTCGATATTTCATCGAGTGGGTGGCAAGTGGTTTTATGCGGGTGTGCAGTAAGGCTACTAGGTTTGGTCGGCATCCAAAGCTAAAGCAAAAATCCTAAGCCAATAAAACACACCACTAATATCAGAATAGGGCATTTAAAATAGCGCAGGGTAATTAAGCCAAGCATGCAGATAAGAAGGCTTGGCCAATCGTGTACGGCGCTACTGAAAACGGGGCGATAAAATGTGGCCATTAACAAGCCGACGACGGCGGCGTTGATGCCCCAGCTTGCTCCCGCCACGGTGGGGTGCGCTAATAGGCGTTCCCAGCTTTTGCCAAAGGCAATGATTAATAAAAAGCCCGGTAGGAAAATAGCTGCGGTGGCCAGCGCGGCTCCCCATAGTGGTGACAATTCAGGCGTTGCTACTTGTGCCCCAAGGTAGCTGGCTAGGGTGAACATTGGTCCCGGTACGGCTTGAGCGGCCGCATAGCCGGTTAAAAACTGATCATTGCTCAATGCCTCACCCGTGATGTGTTGCAGCAATGGCAGCACTACATGCCCGCCGCCAAAAATCAAACTGCCGGCGTGATAAAAATCTTTAAAGAGATTGAGCTCAAAAGAGTGGTTTGCCAGTAATGGCAAACCAGCGAATAGCACGATAAAGATTAATAATGCGGTTTTATTAACACCTGTGCGCCGTTTTTCATTGCTTGTGCTCGGAGTCTGTTTGGCGTTGATTCTGTTTTGACTGTTGCCTTGATTACTAATCTTAAATTGCCCTTGGCGAGAGAGCACGCCGACAGCGCCGGCCAATAAAAGCAGTGCTAATTGTAGCGTAAGATTGACGTAAAGGCACAGAATACCGGCGGTAACGATGGCAATAACTATGCTCAACCAGTGAGTACAAAATGACTTAAACATGGTGATGATGGCGTCGGCCACCACCACCACGGCCAGCAGTTTTAACCCAGTAATGGCCTGTACAATAAATTCATTGTTATGCTGCTCTGAACTGCCTAATGCCAGTAGCAGCATTAATAAAAAAGAAGGCAGAGTAAAACCAATAAACGCCGCCATGCCGCCCAACAGGCCAGCGCGATGTAAGCCAATAGAAAACCCGACTTGGCTAGAGCCTGGCCCGGGTAAAAATTGGCTTAATGCTACGAGCTTTGAATATTGCTCTTGGCTTATCCAGCGCAAAGACTCCACAAAGGTGCGTTGGAAGTAACCAATGTGCGCGGCCGGGCCACCAAAGCTAACGCAGCCTAAGAGCAAAAAGCGCCAAAAAACGGTTAAAAACGTCATACTTTAATGATAACTAATAGTGAGCGTTTTACTGAAGCCGTGCTTGGGTTAGCCGTATTCAACCACACTGCGAATGCTGTCGCCGGCGTGCATTAAATCGAAGGCTTTATTAATGTCACTCAACGGCATTTTGTGCGTAATTAAATCGTCGATATTAATTTTTCCGTCCATGTACCAATCAACAATTTTCGGCACGTCGGTGCGGCCTCTAGCGCCACCGAATGCTGTGCCTCGCCATACGCGACCTGTCACCAATTGAAAAGGGCGAGTTGTGATTTCTTGGCCTGCTCCGGCCACACCAATAATTACGCTTTCGCCCCAGCCTTTATGGCAACACTCTAGGGCTTGGCGCATGGTGTTGACATTGCCGATGCATTCAAAAGAATAATCAGCGCCGCCATTGGTTAAGTCCAATATGGCTTCCACAACATCATCAACGTTGCTGGGGTTGATGAAGTCGGTCATGCCAAATTGCTTGGCCGTTTCCACTTTGTTTTCGTTTAAGTCGATACCGATGATTTTGTTGGCACCGATCATGCGAGCACCTTGAATCACATTAAGGCCAATGCCGCCTAAACCAAACACCACCACATTAGAACCGGGCTCTACTTTTGCATCGAAAACCACCGCGCCTACGCCGGTGGTAACGCCACAGCCGATGTAGCAAATTTTATCGAACGGTGCGTCTTCACGAACTTTGGCCACCGCAATTTCCGGTAACACGGTAAAATTTGAAAACGTTGAACACCCCATGTAATGAAGAATGGGTTTGCCTTGAAATGAAAATCGAGAACTGCCGTCAGGCATTAAGCCCTGGCCTTGTGTTGAGCGAATGGATTGGCATAAATTAGTCTTAGGGTGTAAGCAGTAATCACATTCTCGGCACTCTGGGGTATACAACGGAATAACATGGTCGCCGGGTTTTAACGATGTGACTCCAGCACCAACCTCGCGCACGACTCCAGCACCTTCGTGGCCCAAAATTGCAGGAAACGCGCCCTCGGGGTCATCGCCGGATAAGGTGAAAGCGTCGGTATGGCAAACGCCAGTTGCCATTACTTCAATCAATACTTCGCCTGCTTTGGGGCCTTCCAATTGAACGGTTTCAATACTTAACGGTTCGCCTGCAGAAAATGCAACAGCTGCTTTAGTATCCATTTTTTGTAACTCGTATATTTAAGGTGCGTTATTTTTTAATAACGCTAATGATACTACGAAATTATGTGCTGTTGATTGCTGGCCGCTGATTATTAGCCATTGATTAAATATCCCTATTTCTCAAAACAGTGCAGTTGCCGTAATACGGTTGTTGATTATTGGCGGCATGGCAAATTCGTTGTGCCACACGATTTACCGACACAAATTGCCACGGCATAAGCCACGATATGGGCGCCGTTAACCAGTCTAAGCGAATCGCCTTGCCGTGTTCTAACATACGTTTTCCAGTGATCATGCCCGGTTGCAATACAATGGCTGTGTGTTGTTCAGAGGTGTCGGCAAACGCTTGTGCTGCCTGCAAAGCCATTTTCTTGCCTTGGTAATAGGCGAAACGCTTGCTTTTAAGCGGAAACGGAATTTGAGCATTCATCAAAATGATTTTCTTGCACCCCGCTTTTTTTGCGCCCTCAATAGCGTTGACGCAGCTCGTGCCATTCATAAACAATTGTCGTTGATAAGACTGCTCTGTAAAAGTGGGCAAGGGAGGTGAGCCAACACAGCACACCACCGCGTCGGCGCTGGCAAGCAGTTCGGTGTCGGGTTGGCTGGCATCTCCTTTACACCATCTAGCCTTGGTGCTCCAGGGGGTGTCTTTTAAGTAAATCGGCTTGTAACCATTGCGACTTAAACAAATTACCTGCGCACCTGCGTTTACCAAAAGCTCGGCGGCATGCGTGCCCACAAAGCCGTTGCCCCCGTAGATAATAATTTTTTTCTTATGCACTTCTACTTCTGTCATAAGGCAAGAATAAATCATATGATGTATTTACTGAGTGAGAGCGCTGCTTAACGCCACATTACTTAACATTTGTTTCAAGGTTTGAATATTTCATGCGACGATTTAAAGCATCAGTCTTGAGCTTATTGCTCAACGTCATTTTAGTGAATTCGGTTTGCCTTAATGCGGCAGAATCAACGTCGGTAACGGCTATTGCATTGTTCAAAGATCGGGCAATGTTATCCGTTAATGGTCATAAAGCTAAGATTGTTCGTGCTGGTAAGGCGCACAAAGGGGTTAAGCTAATTCGCTCCAATACCTCTGAAGCCGTGATTGAAGTGAACGGCAAGCAAGAAGTTTTAACGCTGAATGGCACGGCTATTTTGACCGGTGAATTAGGTGCGGTCAGTTCACTTGGCGGCGGCAAAGTGGAAATTCAAGTTAACCAGCAAGGCTTTTTCGAAAGCGTTGGCAGTATTAATGGCCGGCGAATTAATTTTCTGGTTGATACCGGGGCTAACTTAGTGGTGCTAAGCAGTCGCCAAGCAAACGCCATAGGCTTACAGTACTTAGATGGTCAAAGAACCTTTGCCGCAACCGCTTCTGGCACGTCACCAATGTACGCCATTGTCATCCCTAAAATAAGCGTAGGCCCTATTCAGCTTAGCAATATTGAAGCGGGCGTGATTGAAGGTGATTTTCCGCTGAAGCCGTTGTTGGGCATGACCTTTTTGAGCCAGCTTGATATGACGCGTTCAGGCAACTTAATGACATTGAAAGAGAGGTAAGCGTGACCGCTAAAATGCCCTTAAGTAGCCATACGCCTTGTGTTCATAAACAGCCTAATGCCACGCATTGTTTTGTGTGCGGAACTGAAAATCCGAATGGCCTAAAATTGAACTTTTATGATGACGGCGATTCAACGGTTGAGAGCCGTTTCACGCTTACAGAGTCGTATCAAGGTTACCCTGGCATAGCTCACGGTGGTGTGTTGGCCGCTATTTTGGATGAAGTGGTTGGGCGCGTGTCCATGGTTGATGACCACCACCACTTTATGATGACGGTGAACATGGCCCTTCAATACCGTAACCCAGCGCCGATCAATACTGAGCTGGTTGCCACGGGCGTTATGGTTAAATCTAAGGGGCGATTATGCAAGGCGAAAGGGCAGATACGGTTGCCTGATGGCGTTGTCGCTTGCGATGCTGAGCTAACCTTGATTGATATGCCCGCCAGTATGGCCACGAATGAAAGGCATCAACAGCTCGGTTGGCGCGTAGTGCCTGATTAATGTCGTTTGATACTCAGTGTTAAAAAGCAATCTCATTACCGCTAATCATGAGTGACTCAATTTATGATGACGTGTACCACGTCGTTAAACAAATACCCGAAGGCAAAGTGGCTACCTACGGGCAAATTGCTCATTTAATTGGCCGCCCCCGTCATGCAAGGCAAGTGGGTTATGCTCTGTCGGCGCTTGGTGGTCGTAAAATCGGCAATGTGGAAGACAATGTGGAAGGCGAGGGCGAAGACATTTACGCGGATGTGCCTTGGCATCGAGTTATCAATGCGAAAGGTGAAGTCAGTAAAAGAGCGCACCCAGATTATGAAGATTACCAGCGCCTATTACTGGAAGAAGAAGGGGTTGAAATAGGGCTGCAAGGAACGGTGCCGTTAAAACGGTATCAGTGGCAGCCATAACATGACAGGGCGTGAATAGTCACGCAAGTTGGCTTGCCACTGAGTAGGCGATTATTTTTAGAGCAGTAGTGCTGTTAGTAAAAAACTTAACTCACGCGCTGTTCAAGATATTGAATAATGTCATTAGACTCATACATCCAACGAACATTCTCTCCCTCTTCAATACGCAGGCAAGGCACTTTAACCCGGCCACCGCCTTGCTCTAAATCAACACGGTGTTGAGGGTTTTTATTAATATCTCGAAGCTCCATGTTTAGCCCTAACTTGTGCATGGCACGCCGTGTTTTTACGCAAAAAGGGCAGGCAAGAAATTGATACAAAGAATGGCCTTCAATGGCCGACTGTGCTTTGGCTTGCGCTTCAGGCGTGCGTTTAATGGCTTTAGGGCGGCTAATCCAGTCAAAAAACACAATAATTAGCCCCAGTGCGTTACGAACTATTTTTATGATCATGATGCTAACTGAATTCTATTTTTCGAATACTAAAGAAAATGACACTGGAACAGATTCAGTAATGTGTAACCCATTGACCAAGCTCGACAGTTTTTGAATGCCCTCAACCATGTTAAAGGTGGCAGCGCGCACCAATACCGGCTCAGAACTACTTACCGACAGTCTTTTGTCTGACAGTGTATCAACACGTACGTTGAGCGTAATTTTTTCAGACACTCCATGCATGGCTAACGTTGCTGGTATGGCCACTAATGTGGAAGTGCCTTGCTCTAATTCAGTCAAGGTTGAAGTCACATCCGCCGACACTTCAATGGTGGGGTACACCTCTGTTTTAAATAAGAACTCACGCATACGCTCGTCACGAATAGGTACGCGCGAATCAATGCTGTCAGGTTTTATTACGATAGTTGCTCGGCCGTTATCGATATTTCCACTGAAGTCAGTGAAACGGTGGGTCTCACCTAAATTCGTTTTCTTAATGGTGGTGAAATTAACCGAAGAATTTTCTGGGTTAATGGTCCACGCGTGTGCCGATAAACTGAGTGATAAGCCTAAAACACATAGGCAAAACTGATGTAATTTCATTGGTATTTTAAACAGGTTGAAAATTGGCTCACGACATACTGCAACAATGCGATGGCTGAGGCTGTCGAAGAATTGTGCAATATCATACATCATAAGGAACGGCGCGGTGATGACATTATTTCGTCGGTCACTGGCTTTTTATTTATGCAACAGGCACAAAAAAGCCCGCAAAAGCGGGCAATTCTGTTATCCAGTGGTACCGAGGGTCGGAATCGAACCGACACTCCCGTGAAGGAACCGGATTTTGAATCCGGCGCGTCTACCAGTTCCGCCACCCCGGCGTCTCACTGGAGGCGGGATTATAAGCTTGCTTGAATTACAATTTCAACACTTAATTAAGCTTTTAGTGAGCTATTGAAGTGGTCGGCGCTAGTTCTATTGATTGGGCGCGTCTCGGACTTCAATATTTAGGTTAATGACTTCGCCGTTATTGAGCGTTAACGCAACCGGCACTTTAGTGCCCACTGACGGTGTTTGTTCCGGGCGCATGAGCATTAAGTGAATGCCCATTGGGGCAAGTGTGACGGTTTGTTGTGGCTCAATGCTCAGGTTATCCATGTGTTGCATGCTTGCAATGCCGTCTTCGATTACCGTTTCATGGATCATGGTGGTGTCAAACAACGGGCTGTCAACGCTGTCAATGCTTACCGTATCTTGCGATGTATTCGTTAATTGAAAATAACCGGCCATGCTAACGGCACTGGGCGGAGCTGGGCGTATCCATGCATTTTTTACTTCTAATGCAGCCGATTTGGTTTGCTGATAGGCATTGCTTTCAACGCCAGTTGCTGTTTCGGTGGTTGTTGTGGAATCTGTAATGGGGGTGCTTGTTGTTGTGTTAACCACTTTAATGCTGTTAGAGGCTAAGGCGTTAAAGCCTAGTTTTGAGAGGTCTTTCACCAGTACGTCTTTTTTGTGTGGCGCACCAAGATAGCCAGCATAGTTACCTTCAGGGTTAATCAGTATTAAGCCTGCACTGTGATCTACGTCGTAGTTGCCGTCTTCTAATGGCGGCTGTCTATGAAAGAGGATGCCTAAATTTTTGGCAAATTCAGCGGTGTAGTCAACGCCTGCGGTTAATCCTATAAATTCAGGGTCAAAGTAGGGCACGTACTGTTTTAAGCGCTGCGGTGTGTCGCGTTCGGGGTCAACGCTTATCATGGCAAGTTGAAATGCTTTCCAAGTGTCATTGGCGACTAACTCTTGCTTTACCTGCTTGAGTGTTTGTAATGTGTTTGGGCAAATGTCAGGGCAATGAGTGAAGGCAAAAAACAGCACAGTCCATTTGCCTTTTAAGTTTTGTTCAGTGAATTGAGCCCCGGTGTGGCTGGTGAAATTCACCTCGCCAAGTTGTTTGGGGTTGGGCAGCAAAATTAGCTGTTCAAAAGAGAGAGTTTGCGTTGCCGGTTTGGGCTTTATTTGGACAATAATGCCGATCACAATGGCAATGGCCGCCACCGCAATAAAAAGCGTATTGGTTTTGCCTTTTTGATGAATAAGAGTGGGTGTTTTCATGATTCGCTGACCGGTTAAGTGAAAAAACAGAGTAAGCTCTGTGGCAAACAAGGCGTAATTATATCGAATAAAAATTTTGTTGAGTGAATTAAGCACCTTAACATTATTTAAACCCTTATAATTAGTGGTGCACAAGCGTTAATGCTAGCTGGCCTGAGCCGCTCGAGTACGTTTAATTAACCCAGTTTATCTAATCTATGTTGTCACCTAATACTGAGAAAAAGCCTTATGCAGAGCGCTTAAGTAACTTGAGCTACGCGTACGGTTACCCTGATTTTTCTGGGGTGATTAAGGCTGTCCCGAGTGATTTTGTGGTGGTGGAACAACTTGATGTTGAAATATCAAACCAAGGCGAACACTTTTGGTTGGACATTCGCAAAACCGGTTTAAGTTCTGATCGTGTGGCAAAAGCTTTGGCCAGGCACTCAAATGTGGCCTATCGAGATGTAGGGTATTCAGGCATGAAAGACGTGCAGGCGGTCACCCGTCAGTGGTTTAGCGTGTGGATGCCAAAGCAGCTTGATTTTGATTGGTCTGACTTCGCCATGGATGATGTTGAAGTATTGGGCGTTTACAAGCATTCACGAAAAATAAAACGCGGCACTCACAAGGCAAACTATTTTGAAATACGAGTTACTGATTTAAGCCCTCAGTCAGAATACCAAAATAGCTCAGATGGTAAAGAGAATGACTTTGGTACTCTGCAGCAACGCCTAGAAATCATTAAGCACCAAGGTGTGCCGAACTATTTTGGTGAGCAGCGTTTTGGGCGTAACGCGAACAATCTGGCAAGAGCACAAGGCTTGTTCGCTCGTGAGCTAAAAATAAAAGACCGAAGTCTTAAGAGTATTGTGCTGTCATCGGCGCGTTCTTTTTTATTCAATCTTGTTGTTAGCGCACGGATAAAAAACGGCACGTGGCAGTCTTTATTCGCCAATGAACCGGCGGCCTTAGATGGCTCCAATGCTATTTTTACTTCCGGCAATGACGCGGAAAGTGAGGTGGAGAATGAGCAACGGTTACAAGCCTTAGACATTCATCCAACCGCGCCTTTGTGGGGCAAAGAAAAGAGTAAGCGCGACAGAAGAAATAACAGCAAAAACGATAGAGACGCCAGTAATGAAGAGAAAGCCGAACTTAAGGCGAATGCGGGTGCCGCTTCGCAGCTGGTTGAGTTTGAAACTGCGGTTTTGGCGCAAGACGTTGAACTGCAACGCGGTTTAGAGCAACACGGTTTAGACATGCAACGGCGGGCTTTACGCTGTGTGCCTAAAGACATGCAATACCATTTTGAAGAAAACAGTTTGGTGCTCAAGTTCACCTTACAAGCTGGGCAATTTGCCACGTCAGTATTGCGAGAGCTGGTCACCACACAGCAAGTGCCCAGTGCGTTGAAACGTGAGTCGAGTTCAGTATGAGCGGCGAGCACACGTTGTTTGTTAAACCGTTGCCGTATACCGACCCGGTTCGGCTATTTGAACGAGTGGCAAACGAACCGTGGGCGATGTTTTTTGATTCCGGTTGCAATGAGCAAGAAGCGCCCGAACTTGGAAAGAAAAAATGCACCAGTAAGTCTGCTCGTTATGACGTGATTGCGTTTGCTCCGCAAGCGACCCTCGTGTTTGATGGTAATGCCAGCAAATTTAATATGGGTGATATTGAGCAAACCCTTTATGGCGAGCCGTTAGCCATATTGCAAAGCAGCATTCCAAATTACACTGACGTTGACGGTGCGGTTGATTGCGCTTACTTACCTGGGGCGTACGGTTATTTTTCTTATGATTTGGCTCGGCAGTATGAAAACCTGCCTAGTATTGCGCACGATAACGCGCAGCTGCCGGCCATGGCCATGGGTATTTATTATGTGGTGTTGGTGGTAGACCATCATGCGCACGAGTCTAAATTGATACGCCTTGGTGACGATGATGCGGCCATTGAGCTTGAACAGCGTTGGTTAACGCTAATACAAGAACAACAAGACGATGAAGGCACCATCGAGTTTGAGCTTGAAGCAGAGAAAGAGAGTTTCTTTGAACCAGCGCGCGCGACCCTTAAAGGCGACTCTTTGTCTGAAAGTTTGAGCTGGGGCGAGTATCAAAAAGCCTTTTCGACGGTTCGTGAGTATACCGTCAATGGTGATTGTTATCAGGTGAACTTAACCAAGCAATTCAGCGCAAATGTGGTGGGCGATGCTTGGCGGGCTTATAAGTCGTTACGGCTTGCCAGCCCAGCACCTTACAGTTGTTTTATTAATCTTCCGTTTGCTCAAATTTTATCCAATTCACCAGAAAGCTTTATTCAGTGCCGCCAACAACAAGTGGCGACTAACCCGATAAAAGGCACCCGGCCACGTAACCATGAAGACACCGAGGCCGATCAAGCAATTGCTGAGCAACTACGGGTGAGTGAGAAAGATCGCGCTGAAAATCTGATGATCGTTGATTTAATGCGTAATGATCTGAGCCGGGTATGTGAATTAGGCAGTGTTAAAGTGCCAGAGCTGTTTGAGTTGCACAGTTTTGCTAATGTGCACCACTTAATCAGTAAGGTCACCGGCGTTTTAAAGAGCGACAAACATGCATTAGATTTGCTGCGTGTTTGCTTCCCCGGTGGGTCTATTACTGGTGCGCCTAAAATTCGCTCGATGGAAATCATTGAAGAACTTGAGCCGGTCAGACGCGGCCTTTACTGTGGTTCTATTGGCTATGTGGGGGTTGATGGCAGCCTAGAAACAAGCATTGCAATTAGAACCATTGTAGTGAAAGACGGTGTGGCTTATTTTGCAGCCGGAGGTGGGTTGGTGATTGACTCTGAGGTTGATGAGGAATATCAAGAGCTCAATGACAAGGCCAGCATGATGAGAGCCGCCGTTATGCCTTAGATGGTGGCCAAATGTGTTCTTGGCAATGAGGCGTTAAGCTATCAATTTTAAACGGCAGTATAAAATTGCTAAACAGAGGTTGTCAGAACCACTTTTTCCACGTAAAAGTGAATTCAGAGTTGTTGGTATTTTAATTTTCGTATTTGTTGTTAGTTATGGTTCAAGTTGCCCTTAAAGCGTTGTCAGAAATGGAGTTGCCCGCCAGCCATGTTGATGAATGGTTGAGCGGTGTTGCCGTTGGTCGAAATGAGCAAGAAGTGGCCAACATTGCTAAGGCTACCGAGTTCGCTATTAGTGCGCATGAAGGGCAAAAGCGAGCGTCGGGCGAAGATTACGTTAACCACACTTTTGCGGTAGCGGCCATTGTGCACGAATTGGGGTTAGACAGCGATGTTGTGATTGCGGCGTTGTTGCACGACACGGTTGAAGACACCCCGGTAACACTCGAACAAATCAGCAATGAGTTTGGCCAAGACGTTGCCAATATTGTTAATGGGGTCACTAAAATGGAAGTGATCCAAGAGTTTGCCGACATGGCTGACGGTAAATCAAAGCAAATTGCCAAAGCTGAAAGTCTACGCAAAATGATGCTGGCAATGGTAGACGACGTGCGCGTGGTGTTAGTTAAGCTGTGCGATCGTTTGCACAATATGCGAACCCTGGGTGCGGTTAAGGCTGAGAAGCAGCGCAGAGTCGCCACCGAAACCTTGGAGATCTTTTCACCCTTAGCCAACCGGCTGGGTGTGTGGCAAATTAAGTGGGAGCTTGAAGACCTTTCTTTTCGCTATATTCAGCCAGAAACGTATAAAAAAATTGCCAAACAGCTGGCTGAGCGCCGTATTGATCGCCAGCAATACGTTGATGAGTTTATCGGTGAATTGGAAAGTGCATTAGAAATCAGAGGCGTTAAGGCGGAAATCAAAGGCCGAGTTAAGCACATTTACAGCATTTGGAATAAAATGCAAAAGAAGGGCTTGGAATTTGAACAGTTGTACGATGTTCGAGCCGTTCGCGTGTTAGTGGATTCGGTGGAGGAATGCTATTCCGTACTGGGCGCAATACACACCAAATATAAATTTATCAAAGGGGAATTTGATGATTATATTGCCACGCCGAAAGAGAATAATTATCGCTCAATTCACACCGCGGTTATCGGCCCGGGCGGCCGAGTGGTGGAAGTGCAAATTCGTACCCACGAAATGCACGAATATAACGAACTTGGCATTGCGGCGCATTGGCGATACAAAGAAGGCAGCAAGGATAACGACGCGGCAGTTAACAATAAGATACTTTGGC
Organism: uncultured Arenicella sp.; assembly: GCA_938045295.1. Classification (GTDB taxonomy): domain Bacteria; phylum Pseudomonadota; class Gammaproteobacteria; order Arenicellales; family Arenicellaceae; genus Arenicella. The sequence continues at coordinate 30 of CALINO010000018.1, read as the reverse complement.
TACGCCAGTTACTCGAGTGGAAAGATGAAG
>CALINO010000017.1 GCA_938045295.1 uncultured Arenicella sp. | reverse complement strand
CCCCGCCGACCAAGACTGCATCGACCAAACCGGTGGCTAACCAACGTGCGCCAGTGGCAAACACCTTGGCGCTCGAAGAACACGCGGTATTAATGGTCATGGCAGGCCCGGTAATGCCCGTCATGTGCGCCATAAATAAGCTGGGCGCATGAGGGTTATGTACCGTGGGCTGTTGAAATTCGGGCGACAGGGCACCGTCTTGTAAATGCAAATAAGCGGTTTCAGTGCGGTCAATGCTGGAGGTGCTAGAGCCCATCACAATGCCAAGGCGCGGTGCGCCGTAGCGGGTTATGAGCGCTTCAATATTGTGCTTGATAGTGCCTTGCTCGTAACCCAATGCCGCCAGTGCATTATTGCGGCTTTGCCATGAGCCCAGCTCAATGGCTTCAAGCCCCGCTACGCGACCAATCCACGTGTCTAAGTCAGAACGCTCAAGGTCGTTTTTACGCAAGCCTGAATGCTGTGAATCTATTGCTTGGCGTAGCTGAGCAATGTTCTGTCCTGCGGCTGAGGTGGATTGGTAATCGAGTAATCTTATATCCATGCGTGCGGTTGCTTAATGTAGGCGCCTATATGGCAAATGTGCCGTAATGCAATTTAGTTTATAATTTTTATAGCCACGGCATTTTATCAAAGTTATTCTCTAACAAAGTCAAAACTTACTTTCTAATTATTCGTTAAATGCCAAATTCATTCGTTGCACGCCCTGTTTTCGCTAAATACCGCACACTTTTCATGGTTGTGGCGGCATTTTCGTTATCGCAAGCGAGTTTTGCCGATACTGCTGCAACTACAGCCGCCACTGCCACTACAGCGAGTACGCAAGAGAATGAAAATTCAGAAGCAGAGTCATCTCAAGAGCAACTGCCGTTGTGGGAATTGGGGTTAGGTTTAGGTGGGTTGCACCAACCTTATTACGTAGGCACTGACCAAACTCGCACCTTTGCATTTCCGGTGCCTGTGCCGGTGTATCGTGGCCGCGTATTCAAATCTGATGACGACGGCATGCGTGCTGAGTTGATCAAAGACCAACGATTTAAGCTCGATCTAAGTTTGGATTTTAATCTAGCGGTAGACAGCAGTGATGTGGATTTGCGTCAAGGCATGGACGACATTGGCAGTTTGCTGCAAATAGGCCCTTCGTTGCAATTTAAATTGGGCGGTGGTGCACAAGATGAGTGGCTGCTTAACTTGCCAGTGCGCGCTAATTTAGAGTTTGATGACGGCATTGACGGTGCCGGTTATACCTTTGCCCCTAACTTAACTTACTTTAATCACTTCACATGGCGTGATAAGCCATGGCGAGCCGGAGTTGCCATTGGCCCGCAGTTCGGCAGTAAAGATTATCAAAACACTTATTACGGCGTAGCGCCAGAATTCGCTACCCCAGAACGCCCAGAGTTTGAAGCCGACAGCGGTTACTCAGGCTCTCGGTTATTGTTGAGCCTGCGCTCGAAAGACAAAGACCGTTTGTGGGTTTGGTTTTTGCGTTATGAAAATATCAGCGGTGCCAGCTTTGAAGACTCGCCGTTAGTGGAAACCAGCGACGGATTGAGTGTGGGTTTTATTTACAGTCGCTTTTTGTTCAAGTCAAAGCAAACGGTCAGCCGTTAGCGCGATATTGCTGCTGAATCTGTTCTATTGTTTTGATGGCGGTGGCAATGCCGTCCTCGCTATTAATGGCATTGGCGATACGTTTGGCCGCTTCAGCAAAGGATGCATCCGCTAATACGCTGGAGATAGCGTTCGCTAGTTTTTCAGCCGTTAGGTCTTTCTGTGCTATGGGTGCTACGCCAGCACCCAATTCAGCCACGCAACGCCCCCAAAACGGTTGATCCAGCCCAAACGGGCAAATGATGGTAGGGCAACCAGCACGCAAGCCGGCTGCGGTGGTGCCGGCGCCACCATGATGAACCACCGCCGCCATTTTAGGAAACAGCCAGTCGTGCGGTGCGTAATCAAGCACATGGATATTGCTTGATTGTTGTACTGAGTCAATGCCGCCCCAGCCAGTGGAAATAACTGCTCGTATCCCTGTTTTTTCAATGGCGGCTAAAATTAACTCACTGGTTTTTTGCGTATCACTGCTGGCCATACTGCCAAAGCCGAAATACACCGGTGGCTGGCCGGCGCTTAAAAATTGCTCGAGCTCTTGATTGGGTTGCCAAGGAGATTGTTCTGAGGGCGCGTTAGGTAAAAACCAATACCCACTGATCGATGCGTGCAAAGGCCAGTCGTTTGGTCGTGAAGACACTGCTTTACTGTAGGCGTGGATCACGGGTATGGGCTGTGTTGCTGAAACCTGAGTTTGGCTGGCGTTGTTACTGACATTATTCGGGTCGTATTGTGTGCGCCAGTTGCGCATGAATCGGCGCGTTACTTTATCGATCAGCCAATGCGCGAGCCGATAGCTTGCGCGGTTAAAGTAACGTACCACTCGATTGGTTTTTAAGCGTGGGCCAAACATAGGGGTACGCTCGGTAGGCACATGTAACGGGCATAGCATCGTCAGTACAATGGGCACTTTCTGTAGCGCCGAAAAAGCCGGCGCGCAAAAAATTTTAGGATGATACAGTATGATGTCTGGTTGCTGCTTGTGCATGGCTGCCCAGCTATCGGCTACCACTTGGCGATGCATGGGGGCTATTTGTTTGGCCAGTTTTGCCGTACTGCATATTACCCCAAGCACGCCGTTAAGGCTGCCTATAATGTCTCGCCCCAATGGGGAGTCTAATAGTTCTAGTAAGCCATCATCCAGCGGCTCAAACGCAATGCCATAGTCAATAATAAGCGATTTGAATCTTGGGCAAGTGCATATCACCACTTCGTGGCCAGCGGACTTTAAGCCCACCGCTAAAGCCAAGTAGGGCTGAACGTCGCCCCGAGTGCCAATGGTAGTAATTAATACTTTCATAATGGCTTAGGTGATCAGCGCCCACCCAAATAACGCTAGAGCAAGGGGGAGCAAACAGAGAGAACAAGACAATAAAAATAGCCCAGCAAACTCTACCAGACTGCTTAAGTTGGCTTTGGGCTTTGCTTTGCTTGTTGCGAGTGTGCTTGTTGAGATTGTTGTTGGCAGTAAGCGCTGTTGCACACTGGCAACGCTTTCTTGTAATAGCGCTTCTGAAAATGTTTCGTTGTAGAGTGACTGGCTGGCCTTGCCTAGCAAGTACGCCCGAAAGGTTCTTTTTGGAAACAAGATTACGCCATAAAAAATGGCGGTTAAATTGATGAAGCGAGCAAAGTGTTTGTCGTAAATGCCGGCGGCGTACTCCCAAGCGGATATTTCGGCTTCGCCAACTAAATCAGATTGATAGCCAGTGACAATGTGGTGAATGTCATGCAAACGTACGGCCGCTTTACGGGCTTTGGAGTTATACAAATAGACGGTAATAAACCACGCTTTTAGCGGCACCCATTTATCGTTATACCCGCCATCGAGCGGTAAGCCATTACGGCGAAAATAGTGTTCTCGTGCGTCCTTGATCGTGATGTCATTCATACTTATAAATTTTAGTGTCAGCTCAGTCTTGCTTTAAATTAATCGTTGGCCCTTTGTCGGCCGAGCCGAACACCGCCTTGCCGTTGGCATCCACCGCCGTATCGTGTAAAAGCAGAGCGTCTTTTCTTAAGGTCAGCGTTTCATTTAAATACACCTGAGTTTGAAACCGTTCAGAATAATAGTTGCAAGCATTGTGCTTTAAGTAACCATTAAATTGCCCGTCTTGATACTTCCAAAAAACCTCGCACCCGGGTTTTAAAATAAAATCATCCGCGCTTAAGTTAGCCACCTTGGTTGGGTCAAGGTGGGCATCGGTCAGTTGTGTTGGGTCTTTGGGGGTGTAAATGGTTAGGCGAATGGCTTGTTCTTCTTGATCAACTTGAAAAGAATAAATGCGTTGGCGATAAATATCATTGGGGTCGTAGTGTTGATATTGCTGCGCATACAAGGTGTGGCCACCAATGCCGTTGATACTTAGCGGCTGAAATGTGTGGTTGGTGTGTCGGTGCCTTTGTGCCTCAACTACCTTGTCTTGCGCTTGTTTATAAACTTGTTGGTGATTATCGTAATTGCCGGGAAACCAAGTCAACAGTCGTTCTAAGTCCGCCTCAAGAGTATGGCTATTGGCCAAGGCTGGCATCGTTAAAACGACCACTAACGCAGTTAGAGTTAGAGCAATAAACAAGCGTAAATGGCGCATATAAGAGGCTCGTTTAAAAAGTTGGCTTAGTAGGAGCCGTTTCCACCGTGAACAGCGCGTCACCCCAAGCCGATTGCTTGGCGGCATCGTCACGGCTAATCACGTCAAAGTCAGTCCAAATGGCTTCGTTGGCTTTTACCCCGTTGTAAAATAATCGCACGCGACCAGGCTGTGACCAACTCACATTTGGCTTGCTGTAAAAATGCGAATAACGCCGTTCATGCCAGCCACGCGGCGTATCAAACCCAACATAAACAATCGCGTAGTCGGATTGGCGAATGCCAAAGTGGGTGACGCCACCCGATGGGTCGGTAAGTTTAATTATAAATGCGGCTTGCCCGTCGACTAAATCATCCGGCAAACGTGCTTGCTGCCAGCCTTTATCTAAAGCATTGCGTATAGCGCCATAACCAAAGTTTGAACTCCACATGGCATTGGCTGATTGGTCTTCTAACACCCCATTTTGGTTGTAGGTTTGTTTACCATCAAACGTGAGTAGCAATGCGAGTTGATCCTTACTCCACGCCTCAATACGAACTTTACCACTGGCCGCATGCGCATCTTTTTTTTCACTGGCAAATTCTCGCCACATGGCGTATTTGTCCCACACTACTTCTGCGTCACCTTTGCGGATAAGGTTGTAGCCCGTGAGTTTTAATCGGAATGGTTTTACCCAGTCAGCTCCGCCGGCCGCCTTATGAGCATTGGCAATAATGTCAGCCGCGGTTAGTGTTTTTGTAAGTTGAGTTGCCGCGGGTAATTCGGCGCGTGATTCAAGGTTTGGTGGTGGGCTAGCGACACAGACTGATGTCACAAGTAATAGCAGTAACGATAAACGAGAGAAGAATGTCATGACGGGTTGCGCATGACCTGAACACTTGATCTGAACATTACCCTTTTTTTTCAACGGCCCACCAAGCACCGGCAGACAAGGCTAGGCTTGTGGTTAACGCAATTAAAAATACGCTGGGCGACAGCGTTACTGAGCCTGGTAATGTATTGAAGAGTGTAGTGAATAGCGTAAGTGGCTGTGTAAAAAAGTAAACACCAATAAGGGCAAGCACCACCGCGATTAAATCAAATGACAGAGTGCGCTGTTGTGAGCGCGTTATGTCCGTGGGTAGGCGATTCACCACCACTTTAGTAAAGTTTGTGTCTGATAATGCAGGTTGCTCGGCGCGTGCCTGTGAAAACAGGGCGTCTAACTCGGCACCATTATCAAAATTTACGTTTTCTTTATTCATGATTGTTTAGACAAACAGTATTAGGCCATGCTTTAAGGCCGGCTTGCAATTCTAAGCGACCTCTGGCGATATGGGTTTTTACTGTTCCTAATGGAATGCCCATAATGACGGAAATTTCTTTCTGCGTATTTTGTCTGTGCAAAAATAAGTGTAGCACAGAGCGCCTTTCGGGCGAAAGTTGGGCTAATAATGCGGCAACCTTCTTATGCAACTGGTCTTCATGTGGCGGGCTACTGTTGCTTGCGTGAGTTTCAGCTTGATGTTCGTCAAGAAGCTCTGTCTTGAGTTGCTTACGCCGGCTATGTTGCAGAAAAACGTTGTAGCCAATTCGATATAACCAACTGGAAAATTGAGCTTGTTTTCGAAAACGATGCAGCTCTTTGAATGCTTGAATAAAGGCCTCTTGCGTTAGGTCATCCGCCAGTGCCTCATTCCAATTACTCAGTTGACGCATTGAATAACGCAAGTTTGACTGATGACGCTCTACCAGTGCTGCGTAGGCCGTTTGATTATTATCGGCGACCGCAAGCTCTACTAATACAGCGTCATCGAGGCTGTCTATTTTTGGGTTATGCTTAAGCAAGGTGAATAGTCAGTGTGTGCCGATTGCAGCTTGGCATGATTTAAATTAAGCTGATTCAGCGCCTATCTAAGACTCTATCAAACGCCCAATTAAGCGTCGGGCTTGTTGTTGTACTTCCACACCAAAAAGCGCGCACCACCGACAAACAACGGTATTAAACCAAACGCGGCTATGCCTTCATTGCCAGTCAAATAAAGTGCCACAATCACACCAATACCAATGGCAATAAGTTGAATCGCGCTGCCTAAACTGCTTGTTTCATTACTATTAAACTCGGCCACGATGGCTTCTGGCACATCACGGTCTTTACTCAAATACGCATTAATAAGTTCCATTTTTTGGCGGCGTTTGCGATATGAAAAAAACAACACCAATAACAGAATGATAATGGGCATACCCAGCGAAAACATAATTGCAACTAAGGCAACCGCGGTTTCGCCGAGGCCAATATTGTTCATGTCGATATTGAAGCCATCTTCAAATGCGCTGATTAGCTGCTTTTTTTCTTCCGGTGATAGGTTTTTTAATTCTTTGGCTAAGTCATCGCTAAACTCTTGCCCAAGTGCCTCACGAAAGCCTTCTACGGCTTGATCGAGTTGTTTATCAACATTTTCGTTTTGCTCATCAACCGATACTTCAATGACGCTATTTGGGCTGGTGTCGATGGTGGCCGTGTCCGCCTGTTGGGCAAAAGCGCCGCTGTGTGTTAGCAACCCAAGGCTTAAGGAAATGCAAACTAGTAATGCTTTCATGGTGTTCTCCTGTATCAAGTAAGTGCTTACTATCAATGCCTGTTATAGCAAGCTTCATACACTTAGATGCGTCTTTTTGACTTTTGGATTCACTTTTTTTTAAAAAATTAATCACCATCACAAAAATCGTAAAAAAGAAAAGAACAAAACCTTAATAAGTTCCGCAGGCTGTTAAGAGACTAATCTTAGCAGCCTGCGGGCTTATCCCCCCAGTTACCAGCTTAAGCTGGCGCCGGTTTGGTACTCAGTAATACGCGTTTCAAAAAAGTTTTTCTCTTTGCGTAAACTGGCTTGCTCGTTTAGCCACGGTAGGGCGTTTTTTGCCCCCGGGAATGGTTCGGCGTGTTTGAGTTGCTTGGCTCGGCGGTTGGCAATAAAACGAAATTGCTCGATGTGGTCTTGCGCGTTATAGCCCAGCATGGGCTCGGGCAAAATGTAGTGTCCGTAGGCGCTTTCGGCGGCGTCACTTTCTTGCCACAGTTGCTCAATGGCTTTGGGGTCTAGTGTGACGTTTTCTTCTTCGATGATTTGCTTGACCACTTTCATGCCAAAGCCGTAGTGCATGATTTCATCGCGCATGATGTATTGAAATTGCTCGGCGGTGCCTTTCATTAAGCCACGTCGTTGCAGTGCGAAAATGGGGCTGAAGCCATTGTAAAACCAGCAGCCTTCAAACACCGCGGCAAAAAATAAATACGACATGACGAATTCTTCAAGATCGTCCCGGTTGGTCAAATCCATGTCGGATGACAGCGCGGCATTTAAGCGTTTGTTGGCGAGCTTAATTTTGCCGTGAATTTCCGGCACCACGCGGTAACGGTTGTATATTTCGCTTTGTTCTAAACCGATGGTTTCGATGCAATGTTGATAAGTCCAGGTGTGCATGGCCTCTTCAAACACTTGCCGTGCCTGATAAATTTGCAATTCCGGTGCGGTCATTTTTTCCATCACGGCCAGGCCAATGTTACGCATGGCCAAAATGTCTGAGGTGGTGAGATACGCCAGCACATTTTCAAACATATGACGTTCAGAGTCGGTGAGTTTGTGATGATAGTCGTGCACGTCTTGCGTCATGTTAACGTCCAGCGGCGTCCAATGGTTTTTATTGGCGTTTAAAAAATACTCCCACGCCCACGGGTATTTAAAGGGCGCCAACTGGTTCACGTCAGTAAGGCCATTAATCACTCGTTTGTCATCCACATTCACAGGCGGCAATGCGGTAAATTCTTCATCGTTTTGCGTGATGCTGTCATTGAGTGCATGCCGTGCTTGTTCTGCGGCGGCTGTTGCGTTTTTCTCTGTTGGCGCTATTGGTACTATTGGGTCTTTGGGCGCAATGGCATTATTGAGCGGGTTGCTCCAATCTAAAATTTTCATATTTTCTTTCCTTTAATCACGCAATTATTATTGGCAGGCTTCGCAGTCGGGTTCCAGTATTGAGCACACCTTGGGTGCGGCCATGGGTTCTGGCAAGTCAAAGTCTGCTGTGGTGGCTTGCGTTGCGGCGGGTTCTTCGCCTTCACTGCTGCTGTTTTTATCGTCTATGCTTTTTTCCATGTGGGTGGCGCCCAGAGAGCGTAAATAGTAAGTGGTTTTCAAGCCTCGTGACCACGCGGTTTTGTATAAGCTGTCGAGTTGTTTGCCCGATGGCTCGGCCATGTACAGGTTCAGGCTTTGCGCTTGGTCAATCCACTTTTGTCGGCGCGCGGCGGCTTCAATAAGCCAGTGCGAATCTATCTCGAAGGCCTGTGCAAAACGCTCTTTGATGTCAGCCGGTATGTTGGTGATTTTTTGCACGCTGCCGTCAAAACGCTTGAGGTCGTTAGAAATAGCCGGGCTCCAAATGCCATGTTGCTTTAGTTTTTTCACTAGGTAAGGGTTGACCACAGTGAACTCACCTGAGAGGTTCGATTTAACATACAAGTTTTGATAGGTGGGTTCTATCGACTGCGACACGCCAACAATATTAGAAATGGTGGCGGTGGGGGCAATGGCCATCACATTAGAGTTGCGCATGCCGTCTCGCTGCACTTGTTGGCGCAAGCTCGACCAGTCAAGGTATTGCTCATGGTTAAGCGTGCAATATTGCGCGCCCCGTTGATTTTCTAATAATTTCAGCGAATCAATGGGCAGTACCCCTTGCGACCATAATGACCCTTGGTAGCTTTGGTAATGACCGCGCTCTTTGGCCAGCTCGCACGACGCTTGAATGGCGAAATAAGAAATTTGCTCCATGCTTTGGTCGGCAAAGTGCACGGTTTCTTCGCTGGCGTAAGACAAGCCTAATTGATACAAGGCGTCTTGAAAGCCCATTAGCCCTAAGCCGATTGGGCGGTGTTGCATGTTCGATGTTTGCGCTTGCGGGCAGGCGTAGTAATTAATGTCGATCACGTTATCGAGCATGCGAATGGCGGTGCGTGTGGTGCGTTGCAAGTGCTTGGTATCAAGCTCGCCATTGTTAATGTGTTGCGCTAAGTTGATCGAGCCTAAGTTGCACACCGCGATTTCATCTTGGTTGGTGTTCAGCGTAATTTCGGTACACAAGTTTGACGAATGCACCACGCCGGCATGTTGCTGTGGTGAACGCAGGTTGCACGGGTCTTTGAAGGTGATCCACGGGTGACCCGTTTCAAATAACATGGTGAGCATTTTGCGCCACAGTTCGGTAGCGGAAACTTGTTTGTGCAGTGGCAAGTCACCGTTGGCGGCCTTGGCTTCGTAGTGCTGGTAGCGCTCGGCAAAGGCTTGGCCACTTAAGTCGTGTAAGTCTGGCGCATCGTCGGGTGAGAACAATGTCCATTGCGCGTCTTCAAAGACTCGCTGTAGAAACAAGTCAGGCACCCAGTTTGCAGTATTCATGTCGTGCGTACGGCGGCGTTCGTCACCGGTGTTTTTACGCAGGTCTAAAAAGTCTTCCACGTCTAGATGCCACGTTTCTAAATACGCGCACACCGCGCCTTTACGTTTGCCACCTTGGTTTACCGCCACTGCGGTGTCATTCACCACTTTTAAAAACGGCACCACGCCTTGTGATTCGCCATTGGTGCCTTTGATTTGCGAGCCCAGTGCGCGCACGGGCGTCCAATCATTACCTAAGCCGCCGGCCCATTTGCTGAGTAAGGCGTTGTCTTTAATCGCGCCGTAGATGCCGCCCAAATCATCGGGGATGGTGGTGAGGTAGCACGATGACAGTTGTGGCCGTAATGTGCCCGCGTTAAACAGCGTGGGCGTGGATGCCATGTAGTCAAAGCTGGACAGCAAATTATAAAACTCAATGGCACGCTCAGTGGGCTGATCTTCATTGAGTGATAGCCCCATGGCCACTCGCATAAAAAACGTTTGTGGCAATTCAATGCGCTGCTTTTTCCAATGCAAAAAGTAGCGGTCGTACAATGTTTGTAAACCCAGATATTGAAATTGCAGATCTCGTTCTGGCTTGATGGCGTTGGCTAATCGAGGTAAATCAAAACCATTGAGTTCAGGGCTGAGTAATTCAACTTCGATGCCGCGCTGAATGCTGTTGTTGAAAGCGGATTTATAATAGTCGGGCGAGAACTTGTCGGTATTTAATGCATCGGCCACTTCGTATTGCAGGCTTTGCAACAGTACGCGCGCCGCCACAAAGCTGTAGTTTGGCTCGCTTTCGATCAATGGCCGCAGAGTCATGATTAAGGTGGTGTTGATTTCTTCTTGCGTAATGCCTTGATAAAAATTGTTTTGAGCCGCTGAAAATACGTGTGCGGGGTCAACGTCTTCCAGTCCTTGGCACGCTTGCTCAATCAGTGCTTTAGCGGCCTCATGCTGGGTCACTTGATGTTGGCGGGGGTGTTGGGCTTCAGTTTGTTGGCGTTGTTGTGCGCGTTGTTCGCGGTATAGCACATAGGCTCTGGCCACTTTTTGTAAGCCGCGGCGCATTAAGCCAAGTTCAACTTGGTCTTGTATGTGTTCGATGTTTATTTTGCTGTCGCTGGGCAGCGTTTTAGCAAATCGCTCACTGATGTCGGTGGCAATGTCACTGGCAACTAAGCTGGCTTGCTCTTGGCTTTGACTGTTGTCAGTGGCCATGATTGCTTTGCGGATGGCGGTGCTGATGTTGTCTTGTGAATACGTAGCTAGGTTGCCATCACGTTTAATAACGAACAGCTGAGTGGCACTGCCAGCTGACTGAATTACGTTGGAATTTGTTGGTGCAACTTGTGGGGCTTGTGAGTGCATGGTTTCTGTCTCGCGTTAGGTTTGTTTTCCTTCACAAACTTGAGAAACAGAGGGGCTGCATACTAAACAAAAAACACACCTTAAACCTGTGTGGGTTGGCGTGTCTTAGTCGTGGTCGAGATATTTATGCGGTTCCTGCCATTGCTCAACCTATTTCGCGAAGGCTGCAATTTACGTGCAAGCACGTATGCTCTGGCAGGTATTCGGACTTAGGGCGTGCTTAAAGTGTAAGCGCCTAAGGTGACGGCTTCCCATTGCGTTTGCAACAGTGCCGGTGTTTGCTTAACTGTTTATTGTTAGACAATTGATTATCTAATAACAGTGTACAAACACGTGTCACCTTCGTTCCCTATTACCGCTGCGCGTCAGTTCTGGATTCTCACCAGATTCTCTCTTAGCACGGCTGGTAAACAGCTGTGAACCAGTGCAAGCACAATATATAGTGCTTATAGACTTTCGTCAACACAATATATTCCGCTCAAGCTGAGCGTATTGTCACTGTGCACTCGACTCGCTGAATGGGTAAAATTGGCTTATTATTAAGGCATTACTAGATATTTTACGGATTACGAAATATGCAACAAATCAATCATTACACGGCTCAGTTGCTGGAAATTTGGCAATCGTGGCCAGTCATTATTCAATCGCTTGCGGCGGTCGTTATTACAGTTATGGTGTTTTACCTAGCGCGCTTTGTTGTGTTGCGACGCTTAGAGAAAATAGCGCAAAAAACCGACAATGATTTTGATGATCGACTGATTCATTTTCTAAAGCAGTTCTTATGGTTGGGTGCCTTATTCGCAGGCCTTATTTGGGTGCTGAAAATATACGGCATCAAAGTGGGGCCAGTGTTGGCCGGTGCCGGTATTTTTGGCATTGCCATTGGTTTGGCGGCTAAAGAAACCTTGGCGGATATTTTAGCGGGTATTTTCTTAATTGCCGACCGCCCTATTCGTATCGGTGACCGTATTATTATCGATAAAATTGGTAAGCACTGGGGTGGCTGGGGTGATGTGGTTGATATTGGTTTGCGTCGAACTTTGATTCGTAATACCGATGGGGTGGTGGTGAACTACCCTAATGCGGTATTAGCGGCGTCCACCATTAAGAACTTTTCCGTTGACCCTAAACCAGTGCGCGCTCGAATTCGCTTTCAAACCGATTACAGTGCCGACCCTAAATTGGTAAAAGAAACGGTGATGGGCGTGATTGATCAAATTGATGGCATTATCGACGGCACCACAACGGTGGTGATTCGTTCTCTTTGGGATGACGACCAAGGCCACATGTTGTCTGGCGTGTTGTATGAAGCGCGCTATCGCTTGGAAGACGTAAAGCGGCGCACGGTGCTGCGCTCAGAAGTATTAGAACAATTGATTTATGCGTTTAATGAGAAAGGAATTCCGATGGCGTCACTGCCAGTTAAACAGGTCAATTGAGTTTTTAGGTGTTAGGTAATTATTAGAAAGATATGCAAATAGCACTAAGCCGATGATGAACATCGGCTTAGTGGCTTTTCAGTCGCTTTGTTGATTGCCTTAATCAAAGGCTAATCTTAATCAGCTTATTTAATTTCAGACAACAATGCAGGCTCGGTTACTAAAGCACGTACGCCGTGGGCATGGTCTTCATCAAATTGATTACCTTCGCACCATTTGCCAATGGTATTAATGTCTAGTTTGGCGCATTGTGGGCGCACACTCCAGCCAACTTGTAAGGGTGAGCAAGTAGACTCAGAATATTTGGGGCCTGTGGTTGAGCCTAAAAATTCAACCGCTTTGCCCGTGTTGGTAGGCCACTTGGCCATGTGATAGCCCGCTTCTGATTTGCCTTGGTAGTCAAAGTCATTAAAGTCTAAGGCATTGCTGTCGTTCACTAAGGTGAATACTTGCGTTTCGACTCGCAATTCTGGGTTAGCGCACGCATCTGACAAACATGAGCCTAAGCCTGCACCTGGCTCGATATCGCAAGAGGTGTGTACCCAGTGCACTTCAATGGTGTCGCCCGGCTTCAAACCTTTGCAGATTTCACCGCTGGTAGGCGCTAATTCAGCTTTAGATAGATTTTTACTTAAACTGCACTGATAGCCTTTGCTTGGGTCATTGTCTTCTAAAACGGCGAAGTCAGCGGCTTTGTGCTCGGCATTGCGGTGAAAGTGAATGTTGCACAGGTTCATATTTTCCGTGCTGTCGGCCATGTCAAAGATGACTTTGTTGGTGCCCGCTGTGTTGTCTATATCGCGCGGTGTTTGTGGCCCATAACCAGTGCAAAGAGCGCTATTAGTGTCGGCTTTGCTATGCGCTTTATCTGCATGATCCTCAGCCAATAGCGACGTTGAAGATAATAAAAGGGTACCGCTAATAAGGAGAGTGTGTAATTTATTCATGAGTTCATATTATAGTTTTAGGTTGTTTAATTTTTGGAAAAATAACTATTCTACTGCAATGGTGTGTAGAAATGATAAAGGCTCATAGTTCAGGTAGGGGCAGACAATGCTATTTTTCTAATACTTGCCTTACCACCTTCTCTGCGTTTTCAATGGCGCTTTGGGGAACGTCAACATTGCCTAGATTCTCTAAGATAAACTCACGCGTCATTTCCTCTATTGGAGTGTTGGTTTTTTTTGCCAGCAACATCAATTGGCGTTGAATCACCATGGTTAATGACAAGGTGATTTTGAGTTGCTTGTCGATAGTAAACTGAGCGAGCAATGCTTCATCACGCAATTTTTCCAGTTGTTCACTCATAAGTGGTTTCGTATTAGCGGTTGGATTAGAATTTAAGATGCTTGACGGTCAGTGAGTCATTGATCAGTTGTTTTAAACTGTCGATGCCCACCTCTACATGCCGCATAGCAAAAGATAATGTGACGTTAGCATCGCTGACGTCTGTTTTCACACCGCAGGGTATCATCGGGGTGTCGCTCACTAATAATAATGCCCCAGCGGGGAACTTGTTTTTAAAAGCCACTGAAAACAACGTGGCGGTTTCCATATCAATGGCCATTGAACGAGTGGCGCGCAGGTATTTTTTAAACGCTTTGTCGTGCTCCCACACACGCCGGTTGGTGGT
>CALINO010000016.1 GCA_938045295.1 uncultured Arenicella sp. | reverse complement strand
TGCTTGGGCCGCTGCCATCACTGTCAGCATCCAGCCATAAGGTGTCGCCAATACTTCCAAGCGGCGCACCCGCGTTCGGCTGATAACCAAAGTCAGCATTGAGGAATACGTCTCCACTACTGAGCACAATGGGCTTGGTCGACGTGTTATCACCTGCGGTGCCATTATCGGCAGTCGATTGATCGGCCGCAAAATGATCTGGGTCACCGGTTTGTGCGTAGTTCGCGCCCAGCACATCATGGCTGGCAGCGGAACTGTCGGTCACCGTAACCACATAAGCGTTGGCCGGTAGATCATCAAACAAATAGTTACCATTGGCATCCGTTGTTTGCGTTGGGTTCGCCGCGTATGGTGTATCAAAGACTCCATCGCCATCAGGGTCTGTAAACAGACTAACCACCGCACCTTCAACCGGTGTTTCATTCGGATCTTGTACACCATCGCCATTGGAATCAATCCAAATTCGATCACCCAACGCCGCTACCCCAGTATTACCATTAACATCGGTATCAGGGTTCCAGTTGTAACCAAAGTCTGCGGTTAAATTATCTTCACCCGCATCCAGCGTTATTGGGTAACCATTTCCAGCATGATCCTTATTACCAAAGTCACCGTCGTCGTTAACGATGTCGGCATCACTGCCATCAGTAATATTAGTGAAGATCGGGGTCTGAGTTAGGCCAGTTGGTATGGTTGTATCGTCAACATCAACGAAGTACATACCGGCAGGTAAATCAGTGAACAAATACCCACCATTAGCATCGGTGGTTAACGTATCAATCACTGCCCCGGCTTGATCCTTTAATTGAACCGTGATATTCGCCAAACCAACTTCACCGGCATCTTGCTCACCATCGGAATCTTCATCGATCCATACATAGTTACCAATACTGCCTAGTAATGGCGGCACAAAGCCAAAGTCGACGGTTTGGTCGGTGCTTGCGTCAGGTTGCGCATTCGACAAGCCGTCATTGACACCGGCCTCATTAGTCGGTTCGCCGCCTACCGTCAAATTAATAACCGTACTGGAAACGCCGCCAGCAACAAGCGCATTCTGCCCGTTCTCATCGGCATTATCGTCTTGTTGGTTATCACCACCTTCCGGAGCCGATGAGGTAAAACCAGTCAGTGGCGCGCCGGCACTAAAATTGCTCGCAGGAATATGCACCACGTAATCGCCCGGTGTTAAAAATCCGAACAAGTAGTTACCATTGTCATCGGTCACTTGCATCGCAAGCGGAGCATCCGCGCCTGGCGTGTCGCCACTTACATACAGCTCAACTTTCACACCGCTTATTCCTCGCTCGGCACCATTGAGAATACCGTCATTCGCGTTACCACCACCGGCACCATCATCTAACCAAACAACGTTACCAATCGCGACCGACTGGATAAAACCAAAGTCGACAGTCAGGTTGGCACTTGCGTCGGATAAGTCATTGGTGCCACTAGGGTCGATTTCGGCGACAGCGCTCGGGTCCGCTTCGGTCAAAGGCTGCCCTGTTGTTGCTAATGCAATCACGCCGCTTTGCCACACACCGAAGGGCACGACCTGCGTGAGATCCAGATTGGAATCCAAGTTTGTGCCGTCAGCCACATTACTGTTTTGCACTGGCGATGGCGATAAACCACTGCCAGGCTCTACTGTGATTACATAGTTATCTGGAATCAAACCACTAAAATTATAGGTGCCATTCGGTACCAAGACCGCGCCAGCTGGGCCATTCCAAGTATTGCTGGTTAGTACACTATTATTCGTGCCTGTTTGGCCAGCAACATACACACCATTTACATCCACGATTACCGGTATCAAATTAGTTGAATCGAGAGGGTCGACTCTAAATAGAGACACCACAGCCCCATTAATACCCGCTTCATCAGCGGCTTGAACTCCATCGGCATCGCTTGGGTCAGTGGAACCATTCAGGTTATCGTCTTCAAACACCACTGAGCCTAAGGAAATGGGTTGGAAGAAACCAAAATCCAAACGCATATCACCGCTATTTTCAGCCGCATCGTCTTGCGCATTGCCGCCTGAGCCGCCAACGTCAGTTTCTGCCGCCGTCTCACCACCAATGCTTAGGTTGATGATCGGGCTGACCACCGCGGTTCCCTGACCACCGGCCTGTAAACCATTATCATCTTCGTCAATACCCGTTGCGTCGGTATTTAGCGTGGTCGCAATATCACCGGACGAACTTGGCGTTGCGTTCAGAGCACTACCGCCGGCAAAGTTACTGGCCGGTATTCTGACTTGGTAGTCGCCACTGACTAAATTTTGAAAGAAGTAGTTACCACTACCGTCGGTGACCATGCCACCTAATGCATCATCAGCATTACCCAAAATACCATCTGGGCCAACCGGCACCTCAACACCTGCCGAGGTAAACAACTGAACTGTGACATTCGCAATACCGTTCTCACCGGCATCATGCAAGCCATTATTATTGATATCTGCAAATACCGTAGAACCTAGACTTACCGGCCCATAGAAACCAAAATCGAGCCGCATATCGCCACTATTTTCATCTGCATCGTCTTGCGCATTACCGCCTGAACCACCGACATTGCTCTCGGCTGCTGTTTCAGCTCCCGCCGTCAATGTGATGGTTGGTGACACAACCTGCGTACCGCTACCACTGGC
This sequence comes from uncultured Arenicella sp., assembly GCA_938045295.1. GTDB lineage: Bacteria > Pseudomonadota > Gammaproteobacteria > Arenicellales > Arenicellaceae > Arenicella. The sequence continues at coordinate 6,204 of CALINO010000016.1, read as the reverse complement.
TTGCAGACCGTTATCGTCTTCATCAACGCCACTTGCATCGGTATTGGGCGTAGTCACTATGTCAGTCGACGAACTGCCTATTCCACTCAATGCTCCACCACCGCTAAAGTTGCTAGCAGGAATGCGCACTTCATAGTCGCCACTCACCAAGTTTTGGAAGAAATAATTTCCATTAACGTCAGTTGTAACGCCACCAACAGCATCATCCGCTGTGCCCAAAACACCATCTGGACCCACCGGCACTTCAACGCCAGCACTGGTGAACAATTGCACAGTCACATTTTCGATGCCGCTTTCGCTAGCGTCTTGTAGACCATTGTCATTGGTGTCACCAAACACGGTTGAGCCTAGGCTAACCGGGTCATAGAAACCTAAATCAAGACGCATATCACCGTTATCTTCATCGGCATCATCCAGCGCATTACCACCAGAACCGCCAACATTGGTTTCCGCGGCAGTTTCGCCGTTGTCGGTTAAGATGATAATAGGCGTTACTACCTCAGTTGCACTACCACCAGCCTGTAAACCGTTGTCGTCTTCATCCACACCACTTGCATCGGTATTTGGCGTGGTGGCAATGTCGGTTGAAGAACTAGGTGTTGAACCTAATGCGCCAGCAACGCCAAAGTTACTCACTGGCACCCGTACTTGGTAATTACCAGGCGGCAAACCTTGGAAAAAGTAGTTGCCGCTGGCACTGGTTATTACACCGCCCGCTGCATCATCCAGTGTTCCTAATATGCCATCGGGGCCAACGAGTACTTCTACGCCAGCACCATTAAACAGTTGAACCACAACATTTTGGATACCAGGCTCGCCGGCGTTCTGAACCCCGTTGTTATTGGCATCATTGAATACCGTGGAGCCCAAGCTCACCGGCGCATAAAAACCAAAATCAAGGCGCATATCACCGTTGTTTTCAGCCGCGTCGTCTTGCGCATTACCGCCCGAACCGCCAACGTTACTCTCTGCACTGGTTTCAGCACCCGCGGTTAAATTAATGATAGGCGAAACTACTTCTGTGCCTAAACCACCGACTTGCAGACCGTTATCGTCTTCATCAACGCCCGTTGCATCGGTATTTGGTGTTGTCGCAATATCCGTTGACGAACCACGATTAACCGCCAATGCATTACCCGTCGTGAAATTGCTGGCAGGAATGCGAACCTGATAATTACCGCTCACTAAATTTTGGAAAAAGTAATTGCCGCTGCCATTAGTAACCATGCCACCACCTGCATCATCCGCGGTGCCCAAAATACCATCCGGGCCCACCGGCACTTCAACGCCAGCATCGGTAAATAACTGAACAGTGACGTTCGCGATACCGCTTTCTGCGGCGTCATGTAAACCATTATTATTTGGATCTGAAAATACCGTGGAACCTAAGCTCACCGGCGCATAGAACCCCATATCGAGGCGCATGTCACCGCTGTTTTCATCGGCATTATCTAAAGCATCTCCGCCTGAGCCGCCCACATTAGTTTCAGCCGCCGTCTCCGCACCTGCAGTTAATATGATCGTTGGCGTCACGACAGCTGTGCCACTACCACCGGCTTGCAAACCGTTATCGTCTTCATCAATGCCCGTCGCATCAGTGTTGGGTGTGGTTGCAATATCCGTTGACGAAGTGCCTAGCGTTGCCAGTGCGCCACCGCCTGCAAAGTTGCTGGCGGGTATGCGTACTTCGTACTCACCACTCACCAAGTTTTGGAAGTGGTAGATACCGTTTGCATCGGTGCTTACTCCACCTGCAACGTCATCCGCCGTGCCGAGAATACCGTCTGGGCCAACCGGCACTTGCACACCAGCCGAGGTAAACAACTGCACGGTGACGTTTTGAATTCCGCCTTCAGCGGCATCTTGAATACCATTATTATTGGCATCATTAAAAACGGTCGAACCAAGACTCACTGGGTTATAAAAACCAAAATCCAGACGCATGTCGCCATTGTCTTCGTCCGCATTATCTTGCGCATTACCGCCCGAGCCACCTACGTTGGTCTCAGTCGCTGTTTCGCCGCCATCACTTAAATTAATGATTGGGCTAACAACCTGAGTGCCGCTGCCTGCGGCTTGCAAGCCATTATCGTCTTCATCAACGCCAGTCGCGTCAGTATTTGGCGTAGTCACAATATCTGTTGACGAACTTGGGGTGTTAAAAAGCGCACCGGCCACAGCAAAGTTACTGGCCGGAATTCGTACCTGGTAGTCATCTTCAAATAATTGTTGGAAGAAATAATTACCGTTAATATCAGTGAGCATACCGCCAGTTCCATCATCGGCCGTACCTAAGATTCCATCCAAACCGACAGGCACTTCCACGCCGGCATCGGTGAATAATTGAACCCTCACATTGGCAATACCCGATTCACTCGAATCTTGCGTACCATTATTATTTGCATCTAAAAATACAGTTGAGCCTAATGAAACAGCAGGCGGAGCTGTATTGTTGAGAGCCGCCGCAACCACTGGTGTATTAAAGAAACCAAAATCTAAACCATGATTGCTGTCGCCCGCTAACCCACTTGTGAATGCAATCGTTGCCGTGCCAGCGTTATCAGAGGCATCGTTGTCTCTCACATCAATCTCAGAATTATTGCTGGCGTTACCTTCAACATCCGTGGGGCTCAATGAGTAACCTACCGGAGGCGTATCGATGGTTAGCGTGTAATCCGTTGTAGGGTTTACTGTAAACAAATAGTTACCATCACCGGCGGTTGTAACCATGGTTGATGCGCCACCACCGACTGGTGTCAATGTAACCTCAACTCCATTTAAGCCCGGCTCACCGGCATCTTGAATACCGTTTTGATTTAAGTCATCCCAGACTCGATTACCAACTTGCATTGGTGCTTGATCGCAAAGTATTTCAACATCGCCCTGTCCGTTAGCTTTACCAAAACGGCCACCGCCACCAAAGCCGACGTTAAATTCCGTACCATTCCAAAACTGATGACCATCGATACGAGTTCCATTTGCAACAGTGTTGTTCCATTGCAAACCGCCAGCAAAGAGTGTTGTTTCAGGGTCCATCGCGGAGTAAACCGTTTCTCCAGAACCAAGTAAGACAGCCAAACCACCGGTAGATGCCTCTCGGTGTTCGTTAATGCCGGAAATTGCGTTGAAAAAAGAAGCTCCGCCAGGACCCGATAACGCAGGCCCACTGCCCGTAACGCCACCGCAGGTTCCGTTATTCTCCAACACAAAATTTCCTGTACCGTTGTTGCAAGCTTTAAGAATGTCGCCACCAATTTGAATACCAATCGCCCCCCCACCGGGAAAAGCAAAACTGGTAATCGAGCCAGGATTATCCGGCTGCCGGTTTAAGCCCCCAATTTGAAAGCCGCTACGATCAGCAAAACCTAAAATTAAGTGGCCATCGTCGCCGATTTCAAGGTCCGTTAACATTGGTGTTGGCCGCTGACCAAGAATGCCATTGTAAAGGCCGTCGCTGTATACATTACGCCAAGGCATCCAGATATCCGTATTAACACCGGCGTTATTTGCCCCTTCTTTACTGTAGTTCAGTGGCACTTCTAACTCTTGTGCAAAAGTACCAAGTGGGTCTGATGTATCAAACGAGAATACATAAGCAACCAAGTTACGCGCAATATTCAGCGTTAATGCCGCGCCGGCCACGCCTGCGTCGGCTTGATTTTCACCAGTACAAACGGCGCCCATATAACCGGTTGTTCCACGAATTTTCAATGCCCAGGGGCGCAACACACCGTCAGTACAACTCGGCACAGCCGCGCCGCTTAGTACATTAAACTCCTCGGCTGAGGTTGGCACGCTGCCGCCGGCAACATCAAGGCTGACCAAGGAGCGGTTGTTTAAATTCACCATCCATAGGGTCGAGTTATCTTCTGAGATATCGATATCCCCAATACCGATCACACCCGCTTGCCCATACGCAGCAGCGTCAGTATTTTGCTCTTCAACGTTGACGGGCAAACCACGTGCGGCATTAGAAGCAATAGTGCCAAAATCAATGCCTAGAGAACTCACATCCACAAAATTACTTGGCGACGGCGTACCGGCCGGATCTGAAATAGCGTAGATTCCGCCAATGCCCAGTGCACCGAGGCCAGAATGACGCTTTACTACAGCAGACGCATAAAGAACTTGAGTATCGCGTTGATAGGCAAGACCCCACGTTGAGCCGATTTGGTTGGCCTGTGCGACTACGCCATTAGCTCCTGTACGGTCATAGTTAATACTCGACATTACCGACTGAGCACCTGATTGATCGCCATTAATATAAATTGGCGTCACTACTTTCGGGTTAGCTTGGCAAAATCCAGCAGCTTCAATAAATCCAACATCGTTGCCACTTAAGTTTGTGTCATCAACAAATTGAGTAAGCGAACCGTTGCCTGTACCGACAAAACTCGGGCTAAAACCAGATGGCATATTGGTAAACTCTAAGCGCCACGGTCCATCGCAAGTAGGTGTTAACGAATAAGTACCAATAGCGCCCGCCGTTGGAGAACCAAGGCCATCACGAGAGCTTGTTGAACCGCAACTAGAGCCGTCTGGCCCATAAGCCGTTACAGTAACGCCCGCTAAGCCTGGTTCACCAGTGTCTTGATCTCCATCACTGTTTGAGTCTGAGTAAGTCGTACCCTGAATCGGCGCAGCAGTAATAGGCGTAATGGTGCCACCTGAAAGCGACAACGAACCGCTTGCTTGTGGAGTACCTGCGTCAATGGTGTAGGTCACTGTCCAGCCTGTGCCCGGTGATGTTTCAGTGATGGTGTAATCACCAAAAGGTACATCAGTAAATGTATCAGTGGCTCCGTCAACTAAGGTGTCATTCACTGTTGTGAAACCAGCCGGACCGGTAATCGTGTATGAAAAGTCCATGGTTGGTACTGGCGTACGACCGTTCCAATTCACTATTTTAGTAACGCTCAGCGAGCCTGTTGGCGGTGCTGCAGGCGTTATTATTTTGGTATTGGTGTAAGTACAAACAATATCTTCACCATCGACCAAATTAATATCGACCGAAGTATCACCGACATCAAAACCGCCGGCTGCCCCAACAGTAACCGTGCTTGCGGTATCGCCACTGCAATTAATATTAGTTAGATCCCAACCAGCCAGTGCGGTTTCGTCAAAAGAATACGCACCATCCGCCAGCGACGAGAATACTTGCCTGTCAGATAAGCTTGCATTTTGATTGTCGTCTAAATCAAACGCAGTGGGTGTCACACCCGTCGCAGTAAAACCGAAACTTTGCGGATCTTCAAACGGAGCGGTGTCTTTGATAATCGTAATGCTACCTACCTTAGTGTTGGTATAGGTACATGTGATGGTTTCTGCGTTATCGAGACTCACCGTTGCTTGACGACCGGAAATCACCGCCGTGGCATCATCACACACTAATGCAGTGGTATAACCCGGCGCCGCTATCTCACTGACGGAATAAGTGCCAATGGGTATATCCGCATAGGTTTGCGTATTAGAGAGGGTGGCATCCGCATCATCATCCAGACTAAACCCTGCAGGCAGCAAACCACCCGTTGTGGAAAAGCTGAAGTCGGTTGGTGCATCTGGCACTGTATTTTTAACAATAACCAAGGTGCCCGATTGTGGAATGAGCCTAACTAAATAATCCTCCACTTCTCCGTCCGGTGCGGCGCCAACTGGCCCGCCATTGAACACAGCACTGGTACATCTAAAGCGCGCATAGGTATCGCCATTAGTTGCCGTTGAAGGAACCGTCGGGGTTAGATTTACCGTGGCTCCGGCCGCGATACTTTGATTAGACGCAATTTGTTCTCCGGCATCCGTAAAATCACCATTTGCATTAAAATCAATCCACGCGTTGAGCATACAAGCATTAGTGCCAGAGCTCGCAGTCACTGGAATGGTGGCTTGAAGCCCTATTGTCAGGCTGGCCGGCATCGCCACACCATCTTCATCATCTTGACTGCTGCACGCCCCCGTATCTGAGCCACCATCAACCGTATCGTCTTGAGTCGCCGCTACATTTTGGTGCGTGCCATCATCGGCATCTACGCACTCGCCTAAGAATGGAGAGTTAAGCACGCCTTGTAAGTGGCTTGGGCCATTATCCGAAGTCACCAGCACTAACGGGCCAGAAGACAAATCTCGAGTGTCTCCTTGAGTGTTGTTTTGCGTATTGTAATTACCAGCTCCGGTGCCCACTGCCACGTCAGGCGCGTCACCGTAATC
>CALINO010000015.1 GCA_938045295.1 uncultured Arenicella sp. | reverse complement strand
TTGGTTGATCAAGTGACGGCCGCATTGCACCCAATCAGAGTAATGATTATTCATGAAGACAGCTCGGTTAGTCTTAATTATGGGGCTGGCATGTTGTCGAAAGGTGACACCATTTTAGTGTACCCAGAAGACCAAGAGCTTAAAGTGGGTGTTGATGAAAAAGCACTGGGTAGCCCAGTAGCTACATTGCAAGTTACCGATGTTGATAAGAAGTTTGCAAAGGCGCAAGCACTTGAAGGTTTTAGTGGCCTTGAAAGAGGGCAAAAAGGAAAGTTGTTGCGAAATTAAGTTTTTATAGCTGAGGCCTTTTTATAGTCGAGGCCTTAGTTAGGTTTTGGTTAGGTTTTGGTTAGGTTTTGGTGGTTGATTGTTAAAAGCCCGTTTGCTAATAAGTGCAGGCGGGCTTTTTTGTTGCTTATTGCGCTGGTTATCTTCGGTTAATGAGTAATGATTGTTGGTGCTAAAGGGTCTACAATATTTGCACGCTAACAAAATACAAATGGATTCATGCATGCCTCAAAAGTTCATCGTTTTATTGTGCGGATTGCTCGCTTCAGCGTGCGTTAGCACTCACACAGCAGAGAAAAAATCACCCACCCACTCACTCGCACAGCAACTTAATGGCAGTGCTCAGAAACGTGTAGGCATGGTGGTTGCGGCAAATCCGTACGCCAGTAAAGCCGGTGCTGATGTTTTACGGGCTGGCGGTTCTGCAGTGGATGCGGCGATCGCAATTGAAGCCGTGCTCAGTTTGGTTGAGCCGCAAAGCTCTGGTTTGGCTGGTGGCGGTTTTATGGTGCACTTTGATAATCAAACAAACACGCTGACCGCGTATGACGGGCGTGAAACGGCGCCTGAAAAGGTATCACCGGACATGTTTTTAAACGACGAGGGCAAGTCCATTGACTTTATTAATGCCAAAAACAGTGGGTTGTCTACGGGTGTGCCGGGCATGATTGCAATGCTTAAGTTAGCTCATGATGATCACGGAGCATTGCCGTGGGGTGTTCAGTTTAATAGAGCCAAAGAATTGGCGTTGAATGGGTTTGAAGTTTCCCCAAGACTGCATGGAATGATTACACGCTTTGCTAAGTTTATTCCTAACACGCCTGAAGACGGCCCCACTGAAGCAAGAGACTATTTTTTTGATGGCAATGGCGAGCCATTGGCGGTTGGCGCGTTGCGAGACAATAAGCCTTATGCGAAAACATTAGAGCTTATAGCCAGTGACGCAAACGCGTTTTATCGGGGGCGCATTGCCGAGGAAATCGTGGCTCAAGTGTCACGATTGCCGCGTGCTGGCGCCTTAACTTTGTCAGACATGGCCGCGTATAAGGCGGGTCGAAAGCGCGTTGTTTGTGCCTCACTTCAGCTGGGTCAATTATGTGGTCCGCCGCCGCCTTCTTCGTGGTTGGCCGTGGGGCAAGTGGTTGGTTTGTTAGAATCGCAGGGTCTGCTTTCTTCTGAGCTTGATTGGGTTGCCTTTGCTGAGGCGCAACGATTGGCGTATGCCGATCGCGATCAGTATGTGGGCGACAGTGATTTTGTGTCTGTGCCAGTGGGTGGCATGTTGTCGCCAGAGTACTGGCGTGAGCGCGCTAAAGATAAAAACCAAGCATTAGCAAATCAAGCGCTTAAGGCTGGCAACCCGTGGTTGTTTGAGCCCGAGAAGAAAGTGGCGTACGGTAATGACAACACTCAGGATATGGCCGGCACCACTCATTTTGTGGTGGTTGATGCCGAGGGCGATGTGGTGTCATTGACGGCGTCGGTTGAAAGTATTTTCGGTTCAACGCGCATGGCCGGTGGTATGTTTTTGAATAACCAGCTAACCGATTTTGCGTTTAAGGCTGTTGACCAGCAAGGCGTGCCGGTGGCCAATCGTATTGAGCCAAAGAAAAGGCCCAGATCTTCGATGTCGCCAACCATTATGTTAGACGCCAACAATGAGTTTTTACTGGCAACCGGCTCTCCTGGGGGGAATTCGATTATTGCCTATACCGCCAAAACTATTGTGGGAACATTGGCTTGGGGGCTTAGCGCTCAGCAGTCGGTGGAATTACCTAATTTGGTGGCTCGCGGTGATACGGTAAGAATAGAAAAAGAGCGAGCCAGTGATGCTGTAATTCAAAGCTTAAAAGCGTATGGGTTTAATGTTAAAGAAAGCGCGGGCGAAAACTCAGGTTTGAGCGTCGTGCGTCGCTTGCCTAATGGTGAACTTGAGGGAGGTGTTGACCCTCGCCGTGAAGGCACCATTGAGCGTGTGGAGTTCGATTAATTGTCAGCGTTTGGTGTGTCGCGGTTAATCGTTCAGCATTTGCTCCAATAAGGTTTTCATTTTAGCGCCGGCGATGGCGGCGTGTGCTAGCACCTCTTCAATGGTGTCGGCTTGTTGCTCTTTGTCGCCCAATGCCATATTGCAAATTGCGGATAAACCCAAAACGCGCATGCCTGCATGATTGGCGGCAATGACTTCCAGCACGGTAGACATGCCAATGGCGTCGGCGCCAAGAGTGCGAAACATTCTTCGTTCGGCTGAAGTTTCAAGCGAGGGGCCGGTAACGCCAGCGTACACGCCTTGGTGCAAGGTGATTTTTTGATCTTTGGCTGTTTTAAGCGCCAACTGGCTAAGTTGGTTATTGTACGCTTGTGACATGTCGGGGAAGGTTAAGCCAAAGGTTTGGTCTTGGCCTATGACCGGGTTTTGCCCAGTGAAATTAATGTGATCCTCAATCAACATGATCTCTCCGGGACGAAAGTGTGGGTTTAAAGAGCCTGCGGCGTTGGTGACAATCAGCTGATTAACGCCCAGTTGGCCAAGGGTGTACACCAAGCTGCACACCTGTTGCGCTGAATAGTCTTCGTACAAGTGGTGTCGCCCAGAGCACAGCGCAATATTGGTGTTGCCATTGCTCACAATTTCCAACAGGCCGGTGTGGCTCGGTGCGGTTGATGCTGGCAGCCCCTTTATATCTTGGTATTTAATGCTGGCTAAGGTATTAAACCCGTTTAATTCTAGCCCAGAGAGGCCGCTGCCAAGAATGACGGCTTGGTCAAGATGCCCGTCAAATAAGGATTGTATCGATTGAGTGGCGCAATGGATGTTGTCTTTAAAAGTTTGCATGAGGTGCGCAAGGCATTAAATCAATGTTAAGGAGTGCGCCTATTCTAGAACAGAATGCCCGCATCAGGCATAATTAAACCACAAAATGCTGTCAGAAGGGTGTGGGTGCGATGTATCAAATAGATCAAGACAAGTTACAAGTGTTGCGCGACTACACGCCGCGAACGCGAACCGATGAAAGCTTAATGAAAGCGGCGGTGGCTATCATTTTACGTGACACCGATAATGGCGCTGAAATGTTGTTGATGCAGCGCGCGTTTCACCCTAAAGACCCTTGGTCGGGGCAAATGGCATTTCCTGGCGGTAAAATCGACCCTACGGATGCATCGCCCAAAGCCGCGGCCATTCGTGAGGCCTACGAAGAGGTGGGGGTGGAATTAAAGGCCGAAGACTTTGTGTGCCGTTTGGATGATTTGTATGGCTTGAAAGCCAATCAAACCTTCAGCGTGCACATCAGTTGTTATGTGTTTAAGCCGCAGCGAGAATTGGTGTTGCAGGCAAATGAAGAGGTGGCTGACATGCTCTGGTTGCCGATAAGCCATTTGAATGATCAGAGTAATGCGCACGATTACTTTCACCCCAAAGACTCGTCTTTGTCGATGCCGGCGGTAATGATTAACGAGGCAAAATCGCAAATACTGTGGGGCTTGAGTTTGCGTATGTTAATCACCCTGTACCGAATTTTGGGTGTGCCAATGTCGGCCTTGTCGGAAGAGCAAAAGGCTCAGTTGGATCAAATGGAGCAGCGTGAGCTAAGCAAAGAAACGTTGGAAATGGTGAAGCAAGCGGTTAACAGGCGCTGAATTTTCTGAGTCAAACCGGCTTACTATTACGAGCGGTTGAGAATTTAATTTATATGCACGGTGCAAATTATGGTTGCAGTTAAGTCTACAATGCAGGCTCTTGGTGGTTCTGCTCACAGTTTCAGTTTACCTAATACGATGCAAGTAGGGAATGTGGTTAGTCAAGCAGACTGTGCTGGCAAGCCTTTATTGCTTATGTTTATTTGTAACCACTGCCCTTATGTATTGCATCTGGCTGAGCAAATGACGGCCGTTGCCAATCAGGCGCTTGCGGATGGCTTTGCCGTGTTGGCCATCAGCTCAAATGACGTTGAGTTGTACCCGCAAGACGGGCCAGAGGCGATGGCTGAATTTGCTAAGCAGTATGGGTTTGAGTTTCCTTATTTGTACGACGCAACCCAAGAGGTTGCTAAGGCGTATGGGGCTTCGTGTACGCCTGATTTTTTTGTTTATGATCACGAGCACCGCTTACAATATCGGGGGCAAATGGACGCCTCGCGCCCCGGCAATAGCGAGCCGGTGACCGGTGACGAGTTGGTCGCTGCATTGCGTGCTGTGTTGAAAGGGCGCACCCCCAGTGAGCATCAAATACCCAGCATTGGTTGCAACATAAAATGGCGAGCGGGCAATGAGCCGGATTATTTTTAGCAAAGCTCGGCAATGCCAATGCGTGTATTGCAAGCGTTTGTTTTACCCAAGCGGTGAGTTGTGCGCGACATTTTGATTTATTCGGTTTAAAATACCTGCCCACGGCGCCTTGTAGCGAGTTTGCATTTCCACGGGCTTACTTTATGGCGTGCTAGAAATTCTAGAAATTAATGTTATTCCCCACACTGAAAAATATTGCTTCAAAGCTTATTGAGGTCACACCATGAGTAAATTTCGCGCTGGCGTTCTGTACGGTCAAGAATTATTGGATGTCTATGAAGACGCTAAACAAAATGGTTATGCGTTGCCTGGCGTGAATGCCGTTGGCACATCGTCGGTAAATGGTATTTTGGAGACGGCGGCAAAAGTGCAATCGCCGGTTATTGTTCAATTGTCGTTTGGTGGTGGTCACTTTTATGCCGGAAAAAGCCTAAAGAACGACAATCTTCAGGCCTCAGCGCTCGGTTGTATTTCCGCGGCAAGGCACGTGCATGAATTGGCTGAAATGTACGGCGTTTCGGTGATTTTGCATACCGATCACTGTTCGTTGAAAAACATTGCTTGGGTTGATCAGTTGATCGAATACCAAGAAGGGTTCTACGAGCGCTTTGGGAAGCCTTTGTTTAGTTCGCACATGTTGGATCTTTCTGAAGAGCCAATCGAAAAAAATGTGGAAATATGCGAGCGTTATCTTGAGCGTCTTAGCAAAATAGAAGTTGGGCTGGAAATCGAGCTGGGTATTACTGGTGGTGAAGAAGACGGTGTTGATAATTCTGAAGTTGATAGCAGTAAGCTTTACACGCACCCAACTGAAGTCTTTTTTGCGTATGAGCGATTAAGTGAAATCAGCGATAACTTTACCGTGGCGGCGGCGTTTGGCAATGTGCATGGCGTATACAAGCCGGGCAATGTGAAGTTGTCGGTGGAGATATTGCAAAACTCGCAAAATTTTGTGGCCGATGAAATTGGCAAAACCGGCACTAAGCCGGTGAGTTTTGTGTTTCACGGCGGTTCAGGTTCTTCGCAAGAAGACATTCGTCGTTCAATCGAGTACGGGGTCATTAAAATGAACCTCGATACCGACATGCAGTGGGCGTTTAATGCCGGTTTAAGAGATTACTTTAATGAGTATGGGGAGTACGTTGCCACTCAAATTGGCAACCCGCAAGGCAGCGACATACCAAATAAAAAGTATTATGACCCTAGAAAAATGTTGCGTCAGGCTGAGGAGTATTTTGTCGCTCGGCTTGAAGAGTCATTTGCTGATCTGAATTGCATAGATCGGAATGTGGGTTGATCCTTAGAGGGATGATTCACAAAATGTACCGAATTGGTTGATTTTTCGGTCTTTTTTATTGTTAAGTGGGCTCAGCTTCTTTAAGTGTGAGCCTGCTTTTGTTATATTCTTGGTAAGGTTGGCAAGGAATTGATTCTGGGTGGATAGGAATTATGAGTGAATTCTTTGCTAATTAATTCGAGGGTTGGTGTTCCAGCATTTCAGTTTTGCAATGTTTCATGGTTGGATTGTGGAAACTTGTTAAATCAACTTGAGAGCGAGTGCGATGCGCGCGAATGAGTGTTAAATTTACTCTGACGCATGCTATATATAAGCGCCCGTTCGAAAGGTTTGAGCTTAAATAAGTGTGCAAAGTTACTGATAGGGTTGGATATGTGGTTGGCTGTAAGCGGCTTTAGCTATTTTGTATGGCGCGCTGCTTACTGATTAACGAGCTTTAGTTAGGTTGGATAAAGCCGGTAGGGTTGGTGCTTTAAACTCCTCTTTGGTTCTCTTTAGTTCTGCTACTTTCGCATCCCTCGCCAGTATTTTTGGTTGGCTTTCGACTGTTCGAAAGGCCTGCTTCGTAACAAGATAGTTACTTAGGGCGATAATGATGTTATTTTCTAAAACATATAAATATGTGGCGCTTACGGCGCTTTTTGGGGTTGTTGCTCAGTCCAGTATGGCGACTGAGGAATTCTATGTTCCTTTTCCGGAAGATCACTCGCTGGCATTTTTGCGAGATATTAGCTCGGATGCTGCGTGCGGAACATTTCCCTCTGCTGATCCGGTAAACCCAGTTAATACTGTGACCGACTTTGTGGTCAGGGTGGATGGCACATTAATCGTTGTTGATCATTTTGAAGATGGTTATGAATCTGGTGACTTGGCCGCGATTGCCGCTGGCGGAGCCCCAAATCAGCCCGCAACCACGCGTGTTTATGGCGACGGTGATTTGTCTAATGGTGCAGCCCCTGGCGTAACAACCAACGCCGGCGATGTGCTGGTTGCTGGTCAAGTGGTTGTGCTTGAAGAAAGCATTAACACCGCAACCCAGTTGGGCGATATCGAAGTAACCGGCCAGCCTATCACCGGTGGTGGCACTCGTGCCCAAGACGGTGTCGATGGTGGTGACCGCATTTTCGCTACGGAAACAATTAATGTAACTCGAGCTCAATGGGCGGGTTCATTTCCAGCCTCATCAGGCACCTTGTTTGCTGGTGCGTTTGAATTATTTCCACTGTCTCAGTGGGGCGAGAGCTTTACTGTGCCAGTAGGTGAAGACACTGGCGCTGGAGAATTTCAGTGGACTGGTTTAACTGTGATGGTCGCCAACGACGGCACGTCGGTTGCGATCGATGTGAACGCGGATGGTGATTTTACCGACCCAGTTGATATTGACACTACGCTGGATCGTGGTGAAACCATAGAAGTGTTTGGTAATAACGACACCGGCGGTCAAACCGGCACGGGTTTGCAGCAAGGCGCTAAAATCATCACCTCTGATATTGCTCAAGTTAACATCATTTCTGGCCAAGAGTGCAGCAACTATGCGGCTCGTTGGTTTACATTATTCCCTGATTCGTTATTAGGTAATACTTATTACGAGCCAGTGTCTACTAATGCCGCTGATGCAACTAAAATTTACTTATATAACCCGTCTTCGACTTCGATTACGGTAAATTACGAAACTACGGCTGGCTTGCAAACACCCATCACTATTGCAGCGCAAGATGTGGCAGAACAAGTATTGCCGGCCAATTCAGGTGCGCGATTTTTCACTGACAGTCAGGCCGACTCATTCGGCGCGTTAACCGTTACCGATATTGTTCAGACGGGTCAAGAATCCATTGTGCATGACTGGGGTCACGCATCAACGTCGCAACGTTTAATGGGTAACATCATTCAGGTGGGTTACGCAGAAGGTGATGACCCTTCAAGAGACGATACTCCAGGTGAGAACGCCGCACCAGTGTGGTTGATTGCTGATAATTTGACAGACACAAGCGACACGCAATTTGAAATTTGTGTCGATGTGAATGGTAATGGTGGCCCAAATACGGATCCGAATACCGGTAATCAATACGATTACACCTTTACCTTAAATCGCTTAGAAAGCGCTCGTCTGTACGACGGTGGGCGTGACACGCCTAACAACACACCAGCCCATATTGATGGTGACCAAAGTGGTATGTTGGTATTTGTGTGCGACGGCAGCGATGCGATTTTGGCCGCGGCTTGGGGTCAAGACCCTGACAATGCTTCACGCGGCGCACCTGCGGTTGACTTAGGAACCACGGTTCGTTCGGTCAGTGCAGACGTGGCGTTTATTGGCGACACTATTTTTGAAGACGAAAACTCAGACGGTATTCGTAACCCCACTGAGCGCGGTATTCAAGGTGTGACGGTTATCTTAACGCCTGAGCCAAGTGTTAACTTAGGAAATGGCCCAGGCCGTCCAATCACCACCATTACTGACTTCAATGGCAGTTATTTGTTTTCAGGCTTGGTGAGTGGCGATTACACCGTTGAAGTCATTGCGCCTGATGGTTTTACTCAAACGGTTGACCCGAATGAGCCAGGTGTGTGTACAACGTGTGATGATTTCTCAAACACAGAAATTGTGGATGCTATTGGTCGTCTTGATCAAGATTTCGGCTATAACAATGGTGTGCCATTAGGCCAAGTTGGTGACTTTATATACAACGACACTAACGGCAATGGCATTCAAGAGCCGGGTGAAACAGGCATTGGCGGCATTACGGTTGAGTTGTGCCGTACTGATGTGGTGCCAGAAACCTGCAACACTCAGGTAACTAACGGTTCGGGCAACTATTTATTTACTGGCTTACCAGCCGGTTCTTACCGAACTACCGTGTTGAACCCACCCGCAGGAACGGTCAACTCAGACGACCCGTCGGCGGATGGCAACAATACGAACGATTTTGAATTATTTAACTCAGGCGGTAACTTAGAACAAGATTACGGCTACTTTGTGCCGGCTGAAATCATTGGCCATGTGTACTTGGATACCAATGGTAATGGTGTGCAAGATATTGGTGAGCCAAATATCCCTGACTTAGACGTTGAAGTTACGGATTCAAATGGCGATGTGCAAATTGTGACCACCGACGCCAATGGCGATTATGCGGCCAACGTGCCTCCGGGTGTGGCCATTGTTCAGTTGGTTCAAGCTGACCCAGACTACCCCACTAACTTTATTCAAACCGACGGCGTTGATCCAAATCCGGTAACCGCTATAGCAGGTACGACCACCGATGCAGGCGACGACGGCTTTTTTCAAGCCAACAGCATTGGCGACACTGTTTATCAAGAAGTTGATGGAACGTTGGGCGCTCAAGGTGCCACAGACCCTGGTTTGCCGAACTTAACGGTAACCTTAACGCCGCCAAGCAGTGTTGACTTGGGCTTAGGTGCAGGCGTTGCAGTATCAACCACCACGGATGCCAATGGTAATTACTTATTTGTTGGTTTGCCTGATGGCACTTATACCGTAACGGTGCAGCAGCCAGCCGGCTCCACTCAAACTCAAGACCCTGATGGCGGTAATGACAACCAATCAGTGGTAACGGTAAGTGGCGGTAGTACCGATTTGGATCAAGATTTTGGTTACCAAAATAATGTGCCAGCCGGGCGTGTAGGCGACTTAATTTATAACGACGCAAACGGCAACGGCGTGTTCGATGCGGGTGATTCACCGCTGGCGGGCATTGACGTTGAAATATGCGGCGACTTAGACAATAACAATACAACGATTAACACGTGCCGAGTTGAAACCACTAACGCGGCTGGTAATTACTTGTTTGGCGATGGTTTGAACCCCGATGGTTCGGCCAACCCTGCCGACACAGGCTTGCCAGAAACTGACGCAGGCGAAGTGTATACCGTAACGGTGTTAACACCGCCAACAGGCCAAATTAACAGTGCTGACCCTGACGGCGGTTTGCCCGACTTCAGCCAGCTTACTTTAGCCGCGGCAGGTGGTAACTTAGACCAAGACTTTGGTTATTTTGAGCCGGCGTTTGTAAACGGTCACTTGTATTTCGATACCAACGGTAATGGCACGCAAGACGCTGGTGAGCCTAACTTGCCGGGGGTTGATGTTGTTGTTACTGACTTGAACGGCAACCAGCAGGTTGTTGTGACCGACGCTAATGGCGATTATGTGGCCGCAGTGCCGGCCGGCAGTACCACGGTAGACATCGTTAATACTGACCCTCAGTTCCCACTTAATGTGGTGCAAACTGAAGGCACCGACCCAACCACGGTTGTTGCCGTAACTGGGGCAAATACGGATGCCGGCATTGATGGTTTTGCGCCATCAGGCTCTATTGGTGACTTGGTCTTTTTCGACAGCACCAGTGCTGGAACTATTGGTGTGTTCGACAGCGGTATTGATACAGGCTTACCTTCAGTGCTAGTGACGCTAACGCCGCCAGCCGGAGTTGATCTTGGTAATGGTGCTGGCGTAGCCGTGACAACCTTAACCGATGCAAACGGTAACTATTTGTTCGATCAATTACCTGCGGGCACTTATACCGTTGCGGTAGACGCGCCAACAGGCTCCACGCAAACGGTAGATCCGAATGAAATTGGTCAATGCGTGACCTGTGATAATCAGTCGGTAGTCACTATCACTGCTGCCGGTAATGATTTGGCGCAAGACTTTGGTTACACCACCGGTTTGTGCCCAGTTGGCAACATTACTTTTGACGAATACACGTTAGCAACCGCGACTTCAACCACGATATTTAATAGCGAGTACGCAACAGGCGGTGCCGACAATACCAATAGCCCATTGGCTAATGGTGAAGGCTTTACCATCAGCGCTGTCGGTGGTGAGAATATCGCAGTTGTTTACAATACTAATGTTGGTACTGGCGGTAATGATCCTGACTTAGAAGTATCCAACACCGGCAACGCCTTAATTGTGCAAGAGCCTGGCAATACTGGCGGTACGGGCGAAGGTGGATTCATTCCTGACGATGTGGTTGGCGGCTTATTGATTTTTGAATATGAAACGCCTTTGACAGAGTTCAGCGCTACCTTGGTGGACTTTGAAAATGTCAATGCAGCATTTACTTTTATTAATACTGCAACCGGCGTTTCAGCAACAGTCACACACGGACAAATTGTCAGCGGTTCCGGCGTTGCCGCATTTGAACAATCAGCGGCCAATTGCCCGGCATTAGGTGACGAAGAAGTCTGTGTAATGGATAACTCCATTACTGCTGCTGAGTTGTCAGCCGCCGCGGGCGTTACGCTTGAATCGTTTGACCGCATTGAATATCAGTTTGCGGCCAGTGGCGCGATTGATGACCTTGAATTTACATACGATTGTGCGATTGAGTCTGTGATTGGTGATCGTATTTTTGAAGACACAAATCGAAACGGTGTACAAGACCTTGGCGAGCCAGGTATTGCGGGCATTGATGTGCAGATCTGTGGTGATCTGGACAACAACGATTCAACGCCTGCAACGTGTCGTGTAGAAACCACGGACGCTGATGGTGATTACTTGTTTGGTGATAACCTGTCGGCGGATCAGTCAACGGCTGATCCAGCGGATAATCCGCTGCCAATTACTACTGGTACCGAAGATTACACGATTGAAGTGTTGAACCCGCCTGCCGGCTTTGTAAACACAGCCGACCCAGACGGTGCGGTGCAAAACGTGTCGCAATTGACACTGCCAAACGCATTGCCAAACTTAGATCAAGATTTTGGTTATGCCCCACCAGGAACGCTTGGCGACCTTATTTACTATGACCTTGATGGTGATGGTGTGTTTAATGGCGCTGACTCTGGAATTGCGGGCGTGGAAGTAAGGTTAGACTTACCTGACGGCACTTCAGTGACCGCCACGACCAATGCCAGCGGTATTTATACATTCGACACATCGGTGGCTGGTGATTACACCATTACGGTAGATCCGAATGGCACTACCTTGCCAGCGACTCGAATTAATACAACGCCAACGCAAGATCCTGATGGCGGCGCTGACAATACGTCAACGGTACCATTGGGTGCGGCCGATACTAATTTAGATCAAGACTTCGGTTATCAGCCAAACAGTATTTCAGGTAATGTTTCTGAAGATACCAATGGTGATGGCGCGGGTGATACTAACTTAAGCGGTGTTGTGGTTCAGCTTTACTCTGATCCAAACGGTGACGGTAACCCAAGCGACGGTGTGTTATTAACTTCAACGCAAACCGATGTTGATGGTAACTATGTGTTCACCAGCACTGACGCAAGCATTGGTGTGCCACAAGACGATTATGTGGTGCTTGAAGTTGACCCTGCTGGTTTACGCTCAGTGACTGATGCAGACATCACACCTGACGCCGGCGGAGACGCGGCCAACGGTGCAGCGCCTCTAGGCCTTACTGATAACTTGTTGCCAGTAACCGTGGGCGCAGGCGAAATTGATGCCGACAATAACTTTGTTGATGCCAACGTGGCGAGTATTGCTGGCCGAGTTTGGTTTGATGAAGACTTAGACGGCATTTTAGATACGGAAGAAACCGGCATTACCGGCGTGATTGTTCAGTTGCTCAATGACTCAGGTGCGGTGGTTGCAATCACGGTGACTGACGAAACCGGTAACTACTTGTTCCCGAACCTAGCGCCAGGTGATTACACTATCAATGTGGTTGATAGCACATTACCCGCAGGCTTGGATAACACAGCCGGTGTTGGTGGTGTAGACCCGAAAGCGGTGTCATTAGAAGCGGGTGAAGATCGCGAAAACGTGAACTTCGGCTATATCCCTGATGACAATAACGAGGGCGCCGTAGGTGACCGCGTGTGGGCCGATGCCAACGGCGACGGTATTCAAGACCCAGGTGAAGCGGGTATCAGCGATGTGGTGTTGTCGTTACGAGACGGCAGCGGTGCAGTAATAGCGACGACCACTACCGACGAAAATGGTGATTACCTATTTACCAATATTCCATTGGTCGATGGTGCTAATCAGCCATTAGCGGATGATTTGACGGTGACGATTGATAACACCGCCGGTCCATTGTCGGGTTACTCACCCACGGTTGGCCCTCAATCTGAAGGTGGTTTTATTAGCAACCCAGTGACGTTGACGCCAACTAATCCAACCGTGACTGATTTAGACTTTGGTTTTGATCGAGCTAACTTGAACAGCTTGACTGACACCTTCTGGTTTGATGAAGATGCTGATGGCGTGTTTGACGGTGACGAAAGCCCAATTGCCGGAGTGACTGTTAACCTTTATAACGACGCTAATAACGACGGTATCCCAGACGATCTGGATGCTGATGGTCAGCCAGATGTGGTAGCCACTACCACCAGTGATGAAAACGGTGACGTTGAATTCACTGGCTTGGAAGACGGTACTTACATTATTGGTGTGATTGATGCCAATGCTGAACTTCAAGGGTTGAATGCAACCACTGAGGAAGCGGCTGAAGCATTGTCTGACCCAGTAACTCTTGCTGGTGGCGTGACAGACGACCAAGACAGTTTTGGTTATAACAACCCAGGCTTGATTGCCGGTGTTGTTTACAACGACGAAGACTCTAACAGTGACCAAGACCCGGGTGAAGCGGGTACGCCTCAACAGGAAGTGACTTTATTACAAGACACTGACGGTAATGGCACTTACGAGACAACGGTTGCAACCACGTTGACCGGTCCTGACGGCTCTTATGAGTTCGATGGCCTGCCACCAGGCGACTATCAAGTTGTGGTAACGCCTCCAGGCGGTACTCAAACTGAAGATCCTGATGCCACGGTTAACGATCAAACTGACATCACGCTAGGTGTTGGTGAGAGCTCGGTTGGTAACGACTTTGGCTACAACGGTAACCCTGAGCTATTCAATATTAGCGGTACGGTATTTATCGACCCAGCGAAAAACGGCATTGAAGATGCTGGTGACCCAGGAATTGAAGGTGTTACTCTACAGTTAGTAGCTCCTGAAGCTGAGATCATTAATGGGTCGATTGACATTAATGGTGATGGCCTTGCTAATGCCGCTGATGATGGCACCTACTTTGGTGTGACTATCATTAACGGTCGAGCAGACTTGAACGATGATGGTTTGATTAATGCGGCCGATGACGGTGAAGTTAACGGCGTTGCAGTGATCAACAGTCGCTTTGATGCCAACGGTGACGGCTCAGTCAGTGCGGCAAATCGTCCACTGGATGACTTGCAACTACCTGCAGAAGAGCTTGCTACCACCACTACAGATGCTAACGGCGACTACACATTTGCTGGCTTACCTGCCGGTGACTATGAGGTTGCGGTAACGGATGAGGCGGCGTTATTAGGCGGCTACGACATCACCAGTGGTCTGGACGTATTAGATGCAACCATCACTAATGCTGACGTGATTGACGTTGACTTTGGTTATATCCGTGAAGAAGCCACAGGCTCTTTATCGGGTACGGTTTGGGTTGATGAAGAAACTGCCGACACTCCGTACAATGATGCGCCTGATGACGAAGAATTGCGTCTGTCAGACGTACAAGTACACTTGTGTCGCGCACCATTGACGCCTGTTACTGACAGCTGTGACCCTACTGACCCAACGTTTGTAGGCACAACCACGACGGACGTAAACGGCGATTACTCGTTCCAAGACTTGCCACCAGGCCAATACGTGACGGACACTGACCCAGCTGATATTCCAGCGGGCATTACCAACAGTGTTGACCCTGCGCCAGTGAATGTATCGGAAGGTGAAGATGTTACTGACGTAAACATCGGCTACCGACCTAATGCCAATGCAGGCTTATTGTCTGGCTTTGTATGGGTAGATGCGAATGGCGACGGTGTTGCACAACCAGGCGAAGCGCCTATCGGCGGTGTGACCATTGAAGTTAGAGAAACCACCAGCGGTGGCGGAACTGGCAGCGGTACCGTGTTGTTTACTACCACCACTAACCCTGACGGTACGTGGAGTGTGACGGACATTACCGGTGCAGACTTGCAAGACGGTTACATTGTTAACTACGTGCAGTCTGACATTGACACGCAATCAGGCTTAGACTTGATGGAGACGCAACCAACGAACTTGCCAGCGGGTGATTTTAATTACTTCCCGGTGGATCTTGCCAGCGACGCTGACAACAACATCTCGTTCCTTGATTTTGGTTTCCAACCGCCAAGCGATACGGCGGGCAGCTTGTCGGGCACTATCTATACCGACGTAAATCAAGACGGTGATTACACACCGGGTGTGGATAACGAGCTTGAAGGTGTTACCTTGAACTTGGTGGACGGTGCAGGCAACGTGATTGCTACCACCACCACAGTACCAAGTTTTGTTGACCCAACAACGGGCGACGAAGTGAACTACTTGTTCACCGGTTTGTCTGACGGGCCGTATCAAGTGGTCGTTTCGGATAATCAAGGCGTGACCTCTGATTTGAATCCAAATGAGACCATCACTAACCCATCGGTTATTGATACGTCTAACCCAGCTACGCAGAACTTGATTGACCGTGACGCCGGCTTTATTTCAGGCCGAGACTTACTGTCTATCGGTAACCGCTTCTTCTTCGACATCAACCGTAATGGTTTTGCCGATGATAATGAGCCGGGTATCCCAGGTGTTGTGGTTCAATGTTGGTTAGATGCTGATAACAGCAGCGTACCAAACGACCCAAGTGTGACCGGCGCAGGCCAACAGCCAGTACCGGGTATTGATAACTTGATTCGTACCGTAACTACCGACGAAAGTGGCGAGTACTACTGCACCAGTTTGCCAGAAGGTCAATACATCGTAACGGTGGCTGACGCGAATGGCTTTACTGAAGCAGCGGACGGCACCGTGGTAACCGGTAACGTAGGGGATGATTTTGCTAAGCCTTGGACTTACGTTGTAACTCAAGACGGCGCTAGCGGTGGCAATGTGCCTAACTTTACGGCCGACTTCGGCGTATCAGGCAATAACACCATCAGCGGTACCGTATTCATTGAAGACGAAGACCTTGTTGAACCAGCAGGCCCAGGTATTAACCCGGGTGAGTTGGACGGTGTTGCCGGTGGCCCAAGCCCAGACACCTCGTCTACGCCTAACTTGGAACCTGAAGTAGAAGGTATCCCGGTAGACTTATTAGTGCAGGACCCTGCGGGTAACTTCACGGTAATTCAGTCAACCGTAACAGGCCCAGACGGTGTGTATAGTTTCACTGGCTTGCCAGACGGTAACTACCAAATCATGGTTCGCCCTGATAGCACAGGCATCGATGGTTATGGCCAGACTGGTGACCCTGACTTAGCGGTTGCAGCGGTTAATCCGGCTGACTTAGTGTGTGACAGTTCAACCGCAAGCTTGTGTGACGACAAAGCCACTACGCCGATTGATGTTGACGCGGCTGGTGCCAGTGGTACTGGTGTGACAGTAAGAGGTATTGACTTTGGTTATCAACGCAACTTTGCTACGACGCCAGTCACAATGAACTCGTTCACTGCAACACGAGCGGGTGGCACAGTTCAGTTTACTTGGGAAACCAGTAACGAAGTTGGCCATGCCGGTTTCCAAATCTACGCACGCAGTGACGCGGGTTGGGAGTTGATCTCACCCGAGTTGATTCCAGGCTTGCCTGGCCAAGCACTGCAAGTACGTACTTACACGTATAAGGCACAGACTGATGCAACTTGGTTTGCACTGGTGGATGTGTCTAACGGTGAGGAAGTGACCGCTCACGGCCCATTCCGAGTGGACCAAGAGTACGGTGCAAGTGATGCGGGCACAGAAGAGTTTGATTGGAGTAACGCGGTTAAACCGGAGCCAGCAAACGACGATGTATATGACTCGGTAGAAGACATTCTACGTGGCGCCGAGCTTGACGAAGAAGAGCGTGCTGAACGTGCGCTCTCTAACTAAGTTTGGCGGAGGACATTATTATGAAAACAGTAGTTAAAAACGCAATAAAGCAAACAGGCACTTATTCAAGTACTATTTCAAGCACTATTTCAAGCACTGTGAATAGCAAAGCTGACAAACCACGTGCAATGAATAAACGCATTGCCGCGGGTCTGTTTGCCATGAGCGCATCTTTCATGACCGCATCTTCGGCGAATGCAGTTGAGCTTTTAAACCTGATGGTTAATGAAAGCGGAATGCAGCGCATCACGTATGAAGAACTGTTAGGCGAGGGTATTGATTTAAGGGGTCTTAGAAACCGTAAATTAAACATCACGCTCGATGGTGCTGCAGTGCCAATGCGAGTGCGAGGCCAAGAAATTGAAGGCCGTAATAACGCGCGCAACTTTTTTGGCCCAGGTGGTTACATAGAGTTTTACGCTAAATCAGCTGAGAGTTTATACAGTGAGGAGCGAGCTTACACCCTTCATTTCATGAACCGACGCGAGTTGGCGGAAGTGGGCAGAAAGGTGATTGAACGTGATCGTGCTAGAACCAACCCTACGGCGAACGCGTCTAACAGCTACACGCACACCATAACGGTTGAAGAAAATAACTTTTATGACTTTGCCTCACCCTCGTCAACAGACCCTTGGCACTTCGGGCAAAACTTCAGCATAGTCAATACTCCCACCTATGAGTTTACGCTTGATGGTGTGGTTGGCGGTGCGGGTTCGGCCAAAGTTGAAGCGCAAATGTACGGTCTACTAGACTTTGATATTGAAGGCAATGACCATCATTACGAAGTGCAAGTCAACGGTACAACGGTTGGCGATCAACAGTTTGACGGTAATGCTGTGGATACGTTCACCGCAGACTCGGTGCCAGTTAATGACGGTGTTAACTCGTTTAAATACAACTTTTTGCCGATTGCCGAAGTGCCGTTTGACATTATTTCGCTAAATCGCTTTCAGGTGAGTTACGAGCGTTATTCAATCGCCACCAACAATTACCTTGAAGGTCGTTTTAATACCGGTCATGCCGCAGTGGAAGGCATTGATGCGGCTAACAATGATTTTGCTGTGTACCGCGTGTCGGACGACGGTGAAAAGGTAGCCCATCTGGTCAGAGCAAGAAAAGACGGCAGCACCGTCACATTTAACACTCAAGGCATTGAAGCAGACTACATTGTCGTCGGTGCTTCGAATGAGCAAGACGCAGGTTATCGTAACCCCAGAGTTCAAAAGCTGTTAACCAAGCAAGATATTAAGTCTGGCAATGCCGAGTACTTAATCATCGCGCACAGCAGTTTGATGGGTGATGAGTTAAATGAATTGGTTCAGTTACGCTCTCAGCGTTACGCAGTAAAAGTAGTGGACGTGGCTCAAATCTACGCCCAGTTCGGTAACTATGTGGCTGATTCGCAACCAATTTACGACTACATTAAGTACGCGCAAGCGAATTTAAACACTCGCTTTGTGGTTTTTGTTGGTAACGACACTTACGATTACAAACAGTTTCAAACCGAATCTGTGAGCTTAATTCCAACGCGCTATGTGAGCACCCCTGGTGGTCAATTGGTGGTAACACAAACACCTTCTGACGCCGCTTACGGTGATTTAAATCAAGACCGCGTGCCTGATTTGCCAGTTGGTCGTATTTCAGTGCGTAATAAGTCTGAATTAAATTCAGTGGTTAATAAGTTAAAAGCATACGAAGCGCGTGACGGCTATGCCGGTCGTGTGTTGGTTGCCGCTGACACAGAAGACAACGGTAATGGTTTGTCTTTTACGCAAGATGCTGAGGCCTTAATTGCCGCTATGCCAGCAACGTGGCGTGATTCAATTCGCAGTGACTTTAGAGCTTACCCTGATGTTGACGGTGGTCAGTTAGCGCATGAAAAGACGTTAGCAGCGATTAATGCCGGTGTGTCAGTGGTTAACTTTATTGGTCACTCATCGCATCGTCGCTGGAGCTTTAGCACTCCACCAATGTTGTTATCAACGCAGATTTCTGAGTTAACTAACGTTGGCAAACCGTCATTGGTAACGCAATGGGGTTGTTGGAACAGTTATTTTGTTGACCCAGCGGGCAACACTATGGCCGATGAATTTTTACTCGGCGGTGAAAACGGTGCAGCCACGGTATTAGGTGCATCCACATTAACCACATCAACCGAAGAGCGAGCTCTGGGTGTTGAGTTGAATCGCCGCATGTACAACCGCGGTATCACCATTGGTGAAGCCGTGATTCAAGCCAAGCAAGCATTGGCGCAGCGTGAAGACTTTCCAGCTGTTCAGTTAGGTTGGCAGATTATTGGTGACCCAGCGTTAATGGTGAACCCATAATTTTGACGCAGCTATATGAGTTGTAAGCCTTTGGACTAATAAAAAAAACCGCCTTAGTGGCGGTTTTTTTGTGCCCGTTATTCGCGCTGAACAACTAAATTAAGGGGCGTTTTTAATCTAAACGGGTGTTGCCAGTTTGAAAATACCGATAAAATACGCGCCCACTTTGTAGTGACCCCCTGACTTAACAACAGTAACGAGCACTCACAGACATGACCGAACATATTATTACTGAGATTGGTGGCCGAAAATCAAGTAAGCCCACGCAATCTACCACTGACAAGGCACCTCGCAACGTAAGCGGTGAGGAGAAAAAAGTCTTTATCAAGACCTTTGGTTGCCAAATGAACGAGTACGATTCTAATCGTATGTTGGATTCTTTGGGCGACTCTCATAATGCGGTCAGAACCGACATTGAAGCCGACGCCGATATTATTTTGCTTAACACCTGCTCGGTGCGCGAAAAAGCACAAGAAAAAGTGTTTCATCAGCTCGGACGTTGGAAAAATTTAAAAGATCAAAACCCCAATTTAGTAATTGGTGTTGGCGGTTGCGTGGCCTCACAAGAAGGCGACAACATCATGAAACGCGCGCCGTACGTTGACATGGTGTTTGGCCCACAAACCTTGCATCGTTTGCCAAAAATGGTGGATGACGCAATTGGCTCGCAAGAGTCTCAAGTCGATATTACGTTTCCGGAAATTGAGAAGTTTGATAAGTTGCCGGCGCCAAAAGTGGAAGGTGTTACTGCGTTTGTATCAATCATGGAAGGTTGCAGTAAGTACTGCTCGTTCTGCGTCGTGCCGTATACGCGTGGTGAAGAGTTCTCGCGCCCTTTTGATGATGTACTGGCCGAAGTGTACACATTGGCTCAGCAAGGCATTCGTGAAGTCACATTATTAGGGCAAAACGTAAATGCGTATTGGGGCGAAATGCACGACGGCTCATTGGCCGATTTTGCTCTGCTGATTCGCTATGTGGCTGAAATTGAAGGCATAGAACGCATTCGTTACACCACCTCACACCCGCTTGAATTTACGGATAGCTTAATTAATGTGTATGCCGATGTGCCAAAATTGGTGGATCATTTGCATTTGCCGGTACAGTCTGGCTCTGACCGTATTTTAGCCGGCATGAAGCGTCGTTATAAGGCCGAAGATTACGTTAAAATCATCGAAAAGATCCGTAAAGTAAGGCCGAATATCAGTATGTCGTCGGACTTTATTATTGGTTTTCCGGGTGAAACGGATCAAGACTTTGAAGACACAATGAGTCTCATTGAAACCATTGGTTACGATACTTCATTTAGTTTTATCTACAGTACTCGCCCGGGGACGCCAGCCTCAGATTTAGAAGACGACGTGCCCATGGATGTTAAGAAAGCTCGTTTGCAGCGTTTGCAAAAACGCATCTTAGAAATGGCGGCTGGCATCAGTGCGAATATGGTGGGAACCGTACAAACCGTGTTGGTGGATCGCTCGGCTCGTAAAGACCCCAAACAAATTTCAGGGCGAACAGAAAACAATCGAGTGGTTAACTTTGATGGCGATCATTCACTCATTGGCACGTTGGTGGATGTGAAAATCACCGAAGCTCTGCCTAATTCTTTGCGCGGCACTATTGTGTAGCGCAAAGCGTCGTTTTGTCACAGTCTGGGCGTACACTCAATTATTTTAAAATAGTGTTAAAGAGTACGAGGCACGCGCTAATAGAATCCGATAATGCTTGTTTTATTGGCGTCAGTGTTCTATAAAAGATGTATATGAAGAAAGATTCTATCCGCGAGTAGATTTAAGTTGGCTGGATTGTATTTGTCTTTTCACCCATCTTTTTTGCAACGTATTTGTGCTCACATTTATGTTCATCCGCTTTGGCAAAGCGCACCCATTACTTCACACTCATCATTGTTTACCGACTATGCGGCCAAACTGTTTGGCATGAAAGCGTTTAGCGAGCTTGGTGTGCGCTCGTTATGCTTGTGCTCGGTAATTCGATGGTTACAAAATAAGGACTATTAATTTGAATCAAGCGCTACCAGCGAAAACACTTTCGTTAGACTCTTTAGAGTCACCCGTAGATAACGCCCGCCTTTCTATTTTGTGCGGCGAGCGTCATGCAAACATCAAAATTATCGAGCAAGAACTCGGCGTTAAATGTTACCAACAAGGCGCTGACTTTGTAATAGAAGGGCAATCCAGTAATGTTGACGTGGCTTATAAAGTCATCGAAGCGTTGTATAAATTAACGAAAAAAGGAGCCGGTTTGGAAGAGTCAAAAGTATATCAAGTGATCAATAATATGTCGGAACCCGATGGGGGCGACGTCGACTTCGAACAAATTCGTGCGCCACTAAAACAGGTGGTTGCCAAGTCGAAAACGCAAAGCGAATACATGAAAGCCATCGATAAACACGACGTGGTTTTTGGTGTTGGCCCAGCGGGTACCGGTAAGACTTATATCGCCGTTGCCAAAGCCGTTGACGCCTTGGTGAGTGACGATGTAAAACGCATTATCTTAATTCGCCCTGTGGTTGAGGCGGGCGAACATTTAGGCTTTTTACCTGGCGACATTGAGCAAAAAATTGACCCTTACTTACGGCCACTGTACGACGCCTTGTATGAATTGCTCGGTACCGAGAAGGTGCAGGCGTTAATAGAGCGTAAAATCATTGAGCTGGCGCCTTTGGCTTACATGCGCGGTCGCACACTGTCCGACGCCTTCGTTATCATGGACGAGGCGCAAAACACCACCGTTGCGCAAATGAAAATGTTACTTACGCGTACCGGCTTTGGTTCTAAAGTGGTGTTGACTGGCGATTTGTCTCAGCTCGACTTGCCCAAAGGAACTTACTCTGGGTTAAAGCATGCGCTAACCATTTTAAAGGGTGTTCGCGGTATTAATGTTACCAAATTTACCGGTAAAGACATTGTGCGCCACCCATTGGTTCAGCGCATTGTGGACGCCTACGAAAAACACGATCGTAATCACTAACTATGTCGCCACTTTCAAACCCAGCCATTAACTGTCAGCTCGATGTTGATGTTCAATACGCATTATTATTGCCAGAGAGTTCTGACAATCAGGCACAGACACCGTCATTGCCTGATAAGTCGGCTATTGATGGCTGGGTTGTGAGCGCTTATGAAGCGGTTGCCAATAAGTTGGGTTTGCCGTTATCAAACGCCTTAACCGTTCGTATTGTTGAAGCCGCCGAAATGACGGAGTTAAACCACGCTTATCGCGGCAAAAACAAGCCAACCAACGTGCTCTCATTCGCGTTTGAAGTGCCGCAGGGCGTTGGCGTAAATTTGTTGGGTGACATTGTGATTTGTCATGACGTGGTGGCGCAAGAAGCACAAGTGCAAGGCAAACAACAACATCATCATTATGCCCATATGCTGACGCACGGCGTACTGCATTTGTGTGGCTACGACCACCAATGCGATCAGAGCGCTAATGAAATGGAAGCCCTTGAAATAGCCATTTTGCAAAAAAGTGGTATTCCAAATCCGTACGAATAATGTAATGCTGTAATTACAGTGCCGTTGAATCACCGATAAGATTTAGCCGTGTGCAAACTCATTAATATTTAGATGAATACAAACGAAAAACCCCCATCGACGATGCAGCGGATAAGCGCTGCCTTTTCTCACTTTATTCCAGTCAAGCGTGCCGCCTCGCGCGAAGATGTATTAGAAAGCCTCCAGCAAGCTGAAGAAGACGGCATTGTGGAGCGCGACTCTTACGACATGATTCAACGCATATTGTATGTGTCGGACATGAGAGTCAGAGACGTTATGATCCCGCGCAGCTCTATGGTGCTTATAGATCGTGATGCTGTGTTAGATGATTGCCTTGATGTCATGGTCGACAGCGGTCATTCGCGGTTTCCCGTGTTTGATCATGAAAAAGATCAATTTGTTGGTATTCTGCTGGCAAAGGACTTATTGCGCTTTTTTGATGAAGACAACAAGCAGCGTTTTAATTTACGCGATTTAACCCGCCCTGTGGTGTTTGTGCCCGAAAGTAAGCGCCTTAATGTGTTGCTCAGTGAGTTTAGAACTTACCGAAACCACATGGCCTTGGTGGCCGATGAGTTTGGCGCGGTTGCCGGCGTGGTTACCATTGAAGATGTGCTAGAGCAAATTGTGGGCGACATTGAAGACGAGCACGATGTTGATGAAGAAGAAGGGTTTATCAGAACCATGTCAAATGGCGAGACGATGGTAAAAGCGTTGCTGCCGATTGATGAGTTCAATGAACACTTTCAAACCTATTTCAGTGAAAACGGCAGTGACACTATCGGTGGCTTGATTTCTCAGACCTTAGGTCACATTCCGCAACCGGGTGAGTCGGTTGACATTAATGGTATTACGTTTGACATCATTCATGCCGACTCGCGCCGTATACACATTGTGCGCGTTACCAAGTTAGACAGTGTGAGTGAGTCGAATGGTTAATTTTGTTCCTGCGGCTGATCACAGTTCGCCCACCGTACACATCATTGATGCCAGCATTTATATTTTCAGAGCGTGGTTCTCGGTGCCTGACTCAATGCGCGGTGAAGCCGGTAAGCCGGTGAATGCGGTGTATGGCTTTTGTCGATTTTTAACTGAGTTTGTGGAGCGCAGCCAAGCCCAATATGTGGCCGTTGCGTTTGATGAAAGTTTGACGCAATCGTTTCGTAACGAGATTTATCCTCAATATAAAATGAACCGCGAGTTGCCTCCCAAAGAATTGTCGGAGCAATTTGCATTGTGTCGACGTTTGGCTGAGGGTGCTGGGCTGTTTTGCATGGCTCACGAGCGTTATGAAGCCGACGATTTGATTGCCACCGCAGCTGTTAAAATGAGAGAAAGCGGCTATCGGGTGTCGATTATCAGTGGCGATAAAGATTTGGCGCAAGTGTTGCGTAATAATGACTTTTGGTGGGACTTTGCACGTAACCAACAACTGGGCTCAGCTCAAGTAAACGAAAAATTCGGCGTGCCACCTGAAGCCGTTCAAGACTATTTGGGGTTGTGTGGTGATGCCGTCGATAATATTCCGGGGGTGCCTGGCATTGGCCCTAAAACCGCGTCAGCGTTATTGCAAAAATTTGGCTCAATGGATGCGTTGTATCAGAACTTAGATGACATAAAGCATCTAAAAATTCGAGGCGCAAAGGGCCTGGCTGCCAAACTGCGTGAGCATCAAGAGCAAGCTTTTTTGTCTAAGCGTTTAGCCACAGTGGAATACCAAGTGCCGATTGACATCAGCCCAGAGCTGCTAAAGCGCCGCTCAGCCGAGTTAAGCACATTGCAACAAGTCGGGCATATTATGGGTGGGCGCGGCGATGGCTTATTTGAGCGTTTGGCAAACTCTGCGCGCACCTTGCTTGCGCAATGACGGTGCTTCTGTAATTATCTACACACCGTTGCCTATTACAGCCATTTAATTATGTACCTGGACTATTTTGGTTTAGTTGAAAAGCCATTTTCAATTGCACCAGACCCACAATATTTATACATGAGTGCTCGCCATAAAGAAGCGATGGCGCACTTAAGCTATGGCTTGTCGCAAGGCGGTTGCTTTATCGTATTGACCGGGGAAGTGGGCACCGGCAAAACCACGCTGTGTCGTAACTTGTTGGGCGATCTGCCAGACAATGTGGATGTTGCGTTGATACTCAACCCCAATATCAACGAACAAGAGCTGCTGGAAACGGTGTGCGATGAGTTGAAAATAGCTTACGCTGAAGACAGTTCTCAGAAGAAACTGTTGGACGCGATTAACCAGTACTTGTTGCAGGCGTTCTCTGAAAGTCGCCACACCGTGTTAATCATTGATGAGGCTCAACTGCTGAGCCCGAATGTGCTGGAGCAAGTTCGCTTACTCACCAATCTGGAAACCAACAAGTCTAAGCTACTGCAAATCATTTTGATTGGTCAGCCCGAGCTGACTGGGGTGTTGTCTCGTAATGATTTACGGCAACTGGCGCAACGGGTAACGGCTCGCTATCACTTGCCGGCTATCTCAGCCAAAGAAATCGGTGATTATGTCAATTTTCGTTTGGGCGTTGCTGGCTGCCGAAAGCCGTTGTTTAGTGCGCAGTCGTTAAGGCAATTGCACCGTTTAAGTCACGGTATTCCCAGAAAGATAAACGTATTGGCCGACCATGCCTTACTGGCCGCTTACGCTAAATCACAATTAATGGTGGACTCTAAATTAATTAAAGAGGCCGCTAAAGATGTATTGGTTGAGCCAGAGCCCAGCACCTCAGGTTTTAACATGAGGCGTTGGTGGCCGCTTGCCGCTCTTGTGTTATTGGCTAATGCGTTGCTTTGGTGGTGGTTTGTGGGCTCAGAAAAAACACCGAGCCAGGCCGTCAGTCGCCCGGTTGCTGTAGACGCAACGTCGGCGCCTGAAACGCAAGCCACTCCAGACAGCCTTGACAGTGCTGGCCAAGTGCCCGCACTTCAAGAAAGTGCCACAGCCCAAGAAAGTGCCACAGCTCAAGAAAGTGCCATGTCTCAAAACGGATCCACACCTGAAAACAATGCAGTGCAAGAACAGGGCGCGGTAATACAGCAACAAGCTGAGAGTCTGGACGATGGTCAAATTGAAATCAGTGAACCTGGCGCTGAACAAGTGCCGGATTCCCTCGACAGTTTAACCACCATTATTAAAGCAACCGACGTTGAGCCTGGGTCGGTGGTGATCTCCAATGAGTATTTAGATGCTGACGAGCCCACTTCTGTGGCTGAATCTGATGTCAGTTCCGCGATTGATGCAACTCCTGAGGTTGAGGCAGTTCCAGTGACCGCGCCGCCGCCGGCTTATTTGAAATCCACCGCATTTGCTCAGGTGCTGGAAGCGTCGGCTGATAAAACAGGCCGTATTGCCACATTTCGAAATTTGGCTGCAGCTTGGGATGCGCCGCTCCCCGACACCTTGTTGGGCCCGGTGTGTGATGAATTGTCAGTGCAAGAAGTGGAGTGTGTACCAGCAGGCACTTGGGGCTTAATTCGAAGCTTTAATCGGCCAACCATTATGGTGCTTGAGCACGGTAATACGCAGCACCGAGTTATCTTGTTTAAACTTGAGGGCGATACGGCTCACGTTTTGGTGGGAGAGCAAAACTATCAGCTGCCAGTGTCTGAATTGCGTGATCGCTGGTCGACTAACAATGCCCTTATTTTTTGGCGGCCGGGTGATGTGGGTGATGCTTTCTTAAGTTCCGGCCAGCGCAGCTTGGCATTGCCACGAGTTCGAATACAATTGAATCGCGTATTTGATAAACTTGATATGCCATTGCTTGATGATGTTGAATCAACGTTTTTTGATGCGGCGTTGTCGCAAAGAATTCGTCAATTGCAGTCCGAGTTTAATATTTTGGCCGACGGAAAAGTTGGCAACCAAACCTATTTGCTGATGAATGAGATTTTAAATCAACCGCAAGTGCCCGTGTTGTCACCCCGTCTGCCTTAGTTTGTTGGGAGCCTGATCATGTCAACCATACTTGAAGCGTTAAGAAAATCAGAGAAAGAGCGCAAGCTCAATGACGTGCCCCGCTTGTCTGACATGCCGCCGCCAGAAGAGTCTAGGAGTTGGCCGCTGGTGGTCATAGCGATCTTGAGTTTGGTGTTGGCTTTGGTCATCGGGGTGCTTGTGAGCCAGTGGTGGTTTGCCTCATCGCCAACGCCTGTGTCGCAACCAGTATTGCAAAGTTCGCCAGCAAACGATGCGGCTTCAGTCACCACGGCTGACGATTTAATTGTCAATGTAGTTTCTTATTCTGAGCAGGCCAGTCAACGGTTTGTGATGCTTAATGGCAAAATGTACCGTGAAAATGACTTTGTGCGTGCCGGTTTAATGGTGGTTGAGATTAGGCCGAATGCCGTGGTTTTCAATGTGCGCGGTGAGCTGATTACTCGTACCCCTTAGCGAGTGAGGTTTTGCTGGTTCAATCGAGCAAAAAAGCACTTTTAGTCTAGCGTATTCGTTATAATTCGCGCGTGCCTAATTCCTTACAGATATTTACCTCATGAGCCAGTTGCCCACCGAAGTGGCAAAGCGTCGTACCTTTGCGATTATTTCTCACCCTGATGCCGGTAAGACCACGCTGACCGAGCGGCTGTTGCTGTCCGGCGGGGCCATTCAAATGGCGGGTAATGTGAAGGCGCGTAAAACCGGCAGGCACGCCACCTCTGATTGGATGGAGTTAGAAAAACAACGCGGCATTTCGGTGACTTCCTCGGTGATGCAGTTTGAGTATGACGATAAAGTGATCAACTTGCTCGATACTCCCGGCCACGCCGACTTTTCAGAAGACACGTATCGAACATTAACCGCGGTGGATTCGGCGTTGATGGTGATTGATATTGCCAAAGGCGTAGAAGAACGAACCATTAAATTGATGGACGTATGTCGGTTACGTACTACGCCGATCATGACGTTTGTTAATAAAATGGATCGTGAAGGGCGTGACCCGATTGAAGTCATGGATGAAGTTGAGTCGGTGCTTGATATTTTGTGCGCGCCAATGACGTGGCCCATTGGCATTGGCAAACTTTTTCGTGGCGTGTACCGCATATACGACGACACTGTGCATTTGTTTGCTGGCCGACCTGGTAATGACCCAGAGGAAGATCAGATTATCGAGGGTTTAGACAACCCGCAAATAGATGAATTGTTGGGTGCCGACGCGGCGGAATTACGTGACGAGCTGGAGCTAGTGAAGGGCGCGAGTAATGAATTCGACCTGGAGCTGTACTTAAGTGGTGATTTAACTCCGGTATTTTTTGGCTCGGCAATTGCCACCTTGGGCATTGATGAGTTAATGGAAAACTTTGCTAAGTATGCGCCTGCACCTAGGGGGCGCGAGGCTGAAACTCGAGAAGTTGATTCAACAGAAGAAAAGTTCACTGGGTTTGTGTTCAAGATTCAGGCCAATATGGACCCGGCGCACCACGATCGAATTGCCTTCATGCGCATCACGTCGGGCAAATTTACCAAAGGCAAGAAGCTTAAACACGTGCGTTTAAAACGTGATATGGCAATTAATAATGCCAGTTCTTTTATGGCGTCTAAGCGCGATGCCACGGAAGAAGCTTGGGCCGGTGACATTTTAGGGGTGCACAACCACGGAACCATTCAGATTGGCGACACCTTTACCGAAGGCGAAGAACTTAAATTTACCGGCATTCCTAATTTTGCCCCCGAGCTGTTTAGGCGTGTTCGCTTGCGTGACCCGTTGCGTGCAAAGGCGTTGCAAAAAGGCTTGATACAATTGAGTGAAGAGGGCGCTACTCAGGTGTTTCGACCACTGCAAAATAATGACATGATTTTAGGTGCGGTAGGGGTGTTGCAGTTTGATGTGGTGGCGCATCGCTTAAAGGCAGAATATAACGTTGAGTGCTCGTTTGAAGCGGTGCAAGTGGCCACGGCGCGCTGGTTGCATTTTCCGGATGCCAAAATGGAAGAAGACTTCCGTCGTAAAAATGAGCAACACATTGCATTAGATGGAGCCAATGAGCTGACTTACATTGCCCCTAATATGGTCAACCTGCAGCTAACCATCGAGCGCTGGCCTGATGTTGATTTCCGCGCAACGCGAGAGATTTAATTTCGGTTGTTGTGGGCTGCGAGCTAGCTGATGAATTAATTTGACTCAGCCACAGCGCCTTTGCCAATGCCTTCAAATGCGCGAACTTTGAATTTGGCGTTGGAGTCGGCCTCGAGCAATTCTAAAATGTGTTCGGCGATGCATTCTACCGTCGAGTCGCAACTCATTAAATGCACTCTCGTTTCATTTAATTCAATGCTGAAGTCTCCTTGGTCGCTGGCATAAGCAAAGCCGATGCGCCCGCTCTTAAATGACGTTACGTCTTCCTGAGTGCCTAAATAAATATCTTTCCAGCGTTTAGCCATTTTGTTTTCCAGCTTTCGATTGCGCTTGCCGTTTTTCCATATGTGAATGGTGGAACGGTGGCCGTGCGCAATGCGCTGGCAGTTGCCGTCGTGCTTTTTAAGGCCGTGACTGTAGGTGTAGAAAGCCCCTAAGCCGGCTTCTTTTTTTAAGGTCACCTTAAGTTCGGAAACATTGTTGGGCAGTTGCTCGAGTATTTTCTCTTTGACAAAGGCGGAGACGTGTTTCTTATTTACTCGTTCGCACTCAATAAGGCATAACGCGCTCGCGGGCGAGCTGTGTTTGATCCAGTCGCCGCTTTTTAGCTCAAAGCGTAATGATGCGCCTTTGCTCGAAAAGCCCTTATAGCCCGATGGCACCAAAAGTGCGTGGTCTACGGTGTTGTCAATCACGTGTTTGATGGTTTTCTTAACTTTCGAGAAGTCAAAAACCATGCTTTGCTTGTCGAGTTCACCAAACAGTTCCACGTCCACAGACCAGCTTGCACCGATCAGGCCGCGCTTGGGGTCCAGTATGGAGCAATCGATAACGGTCAAGTTGTTTACAAAAAGACGAGGCATTGTGGTAATTATTGGGTCATTGATGGCTAAATTATACTACAATCCGCACGTTACAATTTTTCTGTTTTTGTTATGACTATTACTCGTTTTCCGCCCAGTCCAACTGGTTACTTACATATTGGTGGTGCACGCACTGCACTTTATTCGTGGTTGCACGCTCGCCAACAAGGCGGCAAATTTGTGTTGCGAATAGAAGACACTGACCTGCAACGTTCCACCCAAGAGTCGGTTCAAGCCATTTTGGATGGCATGCAGTGGCTCGGTTTGGATTACGATGAGGGGCCGTATTATCAAACTCAGCGCTTTGATCGCTATAAAGAAGTGGTTGCGCAGCTGTTAAATGACGGTCATGCCTACCATTGCGAATGCAGTAAAGAGCGCTTAGATGAAATGCGCGAAGCGCAGAAAGCGAAAGGCTTAAAGCCTAAGTATGACGGTCGTTGTCGAGAATTGGGTTTAGCAGAATCAGAACTTACGGTGGTTCGCTTTAAAAATCCGACTGACGGTGATGTGATTATCAACGATGTGGTGAAAGGCAATATTGCCATCTCAAATCAGGAATTAGATGATTTAGTCATTGCGCGCCCTGATGGCGTTCCCACCTACAATTTAACCGTGGTTGTGGATGACATGGACATGGGCATTACTCACGTTATTCGCGGTGATGATCATATTAACAATACTCCTAGGCAAATTAATATTTTGCACGCATTAGGAGCGAAATTGCCGTTGTATGGGCACGTGCCCATGATTTTAGGCCAAGATGGCGCACGCATGTCAAAGCGCCATGGTGCGGTGGGTGTGATGCAATATCGCGATGATGGTTATTTGCCGGATGCCTTATTGAATTACTTAGTTCGTTTGGGCTGGTCGCACGGCGATCAGGAGCTGTTCACGCGTGAACAATTGCTTGAGCTGTTTAAAATTGAAGATGTGAGTAAGGCGCCGTCAACGTTTAACCCGGAAAAATTATTGTGGGTAAATCAAGAGAAGATTAAAGCGCTCAGTGGTCAAGAGTTATTGAGCGCCAGTCAGTGGCATTTTTCAAAAGCTGGGCTTGAAGTGAAGCCCAGTGATTACTCGCACAATGCCATTGACCTAATAAAAGAACGTTGTAAAACTTTAATTGATGTAGTGGAACAATCGCGTTGGTTCTTCTCTGATATAGAAGCCTATGATTCAGCGGCGTTGAAAAAGTGGATTAAAGCGGGTTCCGACAGTTTGGTCGCAGCCTTAATTGAGAAGCTCGAAGCGTTGTCTGAATGGCAGGCCGAAGACATTCAAGCCTGTGTTCAGTCAGTGGTGGATGAGAATGAAGTTGGCTTTGCTAAAGTGGCTCAGCCGGTTCGAATTGCTGTCACGGGCAGTACAATGTCGCCGTCAATCGATGCTACATTGACGCAGTTGGGGCGAGATGTGAGTTTGCAGCGGCTAAAAGCCGGTCAGGCGGCGTTTTCGCAGAAATTGCAAAGTTAGTTGCAGTTGTCTGGGTAAGCTTCTTGCTGGAGTGAAAATTAAGAAGATTTACAAAGGCAGACATTTTGTTTAATTATGTGTGAAAAAATTTTAACAGAGTCGTGACCTAGCATTACTTCGCTGTTAGAATTGGTTCCCCAATTATGTTGGTTATACAGTGTTAATTGAAAAAGAGTATTGACTCATTTTTAGTAAATGTTATTGTTCCAGCATATAAAGCACTTGCGTTATTAATTTGAACTCATGTGTTGTATTGCGCTTGTTGAGAGATGTTAAAAATCGTTCAGCAGGCAAAAGCCTTGCGGTAAGACGAGGCAGTTATAATAGATAAAATCTACGTTAGACATTGCTTGTGATGATTTGGCTGTTTTACATGGCGCATCGCTTTCAAGTTTGGTAGGTGAAAGCCTTAGGAGAAGAAGAAGCCTCTTTTGTGGCGACAGCGTTTTTGCTTTGTGGCAGATCAGTATTTATTGCTGGTGTATGTGCAATGTTTAAATCAGCTCAAAGTCACAAAATGGCGTGCAACTGTGCTGGCATTTGTCAGTAATGGCGATGATTTCATTGCTGTGTGTTGCGTGTTTGCGATTATTAGTTTGTCTGCGTTAATTACGTGTGTAATTTTTTGCAGTTAATAGAAAAGTAAACTGTGTCGGTGATGACATCTTTGACTATGCTTTTCCGTTTACCTCCGTTCCCATGTTTGGGCGGTAGCTTTTAATCGGCGAGACTTTCTTTCTCTTTCGTTGTGGTGATATTCGCCGCTACGCTCCTTTGACTTACTCTTTGTCTGTTGTATTTGCCCTATTGCCTTTTGGTCTGCTGACTCGCGCATGCGCGTTTGTCTGCATGGGCGTGGTTTGTGTGTGCTTTTGAATGGTTGCTCAACGCTAACTATTTTAAAAATCACTGAACGTGTTGTTAATCAGTAAGCTGAATGTAAACAAGAAAGTATTCTTACTTGCTTTATTCCGGTTAAGGGCTGGAAGGTTTGGTTTGCGAAGTATAAGTTTTAATTTGTAGTTGAATTTGTTGTCATAGGTTGACGTGAAGCTCGGTAGGGTTGTCTGCATTGGTCGTGTTAATTAATTCATCTGTGAGTTCTAATCAATCAACTATTTTACGGTTGATTACCATTGAATCTAGTTAAGTAGATTTCATTACAAGAGGTTAAGTCTAAAATGAAAAAATCTGTGTTGAATTGGATTGGTCGAACAGTGGCGGTAACTGCCATTGCTGCGGCCGCTGCAACCACTGGGTGGGCGCAGTCGGCGGGCGGTTCGTCAGTCGATAGTGAATTTGCGCGTGAGTTAAAGTTAGTAGAAGCTTTGAAAGTCTATAACGCCCAGCTTAAAGACCAAATTGCGGCGCAATCAAAAGCAAATACTGAAATTCAGGCGTCTATTCAATCAGCCCAAGGTTTAGAGCCACAAGTTGCTCCATTGTTGGGCAAAATGGTGTCTGCCTTAGATAAGTTCGTGAAAGCAGACTTGCCTTTCAAGTTGGAAGAGCGTCAAAAGAGCGTTAATCTTCTTAAAAACTTAATGGTTGATACAACAGCAAGTACGTCTGTGCGTTTTCGCAGCATCATGGATATCTACTCCGCTGAGTTAGAGTACGGTACTACAGTTGAGGCGTATGACTCAGTGCTGAATATCGACGGTCAAGAAACGCCGGTAGACATGCTGCGTGTGGGTCGAGTGGGTTTGTATTATCAAACTAAAGATCAAAAAACATCGGCCATGTATGACAACACGAATAAGACATGGAAAGTGTTGCCAAGCAGTGAAAATCGTGAAATCCGTAAGGCAATCAAAGTGGCGGCAAAAACAGTAGCGCCAGAACTATTGAGCTTAACTATTAATGCTCCGGAGGGCGCGTAATATGAAGCGTTTATTATCTAGTGTTGCGTTAGCAGCCGCTATTATTGTTGCGCCAGCGCAATCACAAACCGTAGACCAACTGCTTAATCAAGTTAAGAGTGGTTCATTTGAACAAAGCAAACAAGCGTCAGACCTGCAAAAGCGTTTTGCTGGTGCCGGCGCCGGTAAAGCTAATTTGTTGCAACAGCTTCGTACTCAACGTGCCTCTCTTGAAGCACAAAGCGAGGCGCTTGAGCAGCAGTACACGGTTAACAATGAGGCTTTAACTAAAGTTCGTAACGATCGTCAGCAATCTTTGGGTGATTTGAAAGAGTTGTTCGGTGCCATTCAGCAAGTTGTTGGTGAAGCCGATGCCATGTTTGATGGTTCAATCATTTCAGCGCAATTCCCGAATCGCACAAAGAATTTTGATGCTATTTCTCAGAAAGTGTCTAACCAGTCAAATCAGTTGGTAAGTGCCGCTGAAATTGAATCATTGTGGAAGTCACTGTTCAACGAAATGGTGCAGCAAGGTAAAGTGGCTAAGTTCACTGCTTCTGTGGCAACCGCTGCGGGCAACCGCGAAGACCAACAAGTGGTTCGTGTTGGTGCATTTAATCTGATCGGCGACGGTAAGTTCTTAACTTACGGTGCTGGTGGTGTGGCTGACTTGCCACGTCAACCTGACGGCCGTTTCTTATCTCAAGCGGGCGACTTATTCAACTCAACGGGCACGGCTAACTTTGCTCTTGACCCAACATTGGGCACTCTGCTTGAAGCAGCGGTAGAAAACCCAAGTTTGAGTGAGCGTGTGGCGCAAGGTGGCATCGTTGGTTACATCATTTTGAGTGTAGGTTTGATTGCGGCAATCATTGCAATCATCAAAATCATCACATTGTTTGGTGTGTCTGCGGCGGTTAAAAAACAAGCGGCCAACCCATCAAGCATTAGCTTGAAGAACCCACTTGGCCGAGTATTAAAAGCGGCTGAAGACACTGACAGCAATGAAACGGAAGCGGTTGAATTGCGTTTGTCAGAAGCGATCATGAAAGAAACGCCAAAACTAACGTCTTGGTTAATGTTCTTAAAGATTGTGTCTGTCGTTGCGCCATTGGCCGGTCTACTAGGTACAGTGTTGGGTATGATTGATACTTTCCAATCTATTACCTTGTTCGGTGCCGGTGATCCCAAACTAATGGCTGGCGGTATTTCTAAAGCGCTAGTAACCACCGT
This sequence comes from uncultured Arenicella sp., assembly GCA_938045295.1. GTDB lineage: Bacteria > Pseudomonadota > Gammaproteobacteria > Arenicellales > Arenicellaceae > Arenicella. The sequence continues at coordinate 45,505 of CALINO010000015.1, read as the reverse complement.
TTGTGGCTTGGTTGTGGCTATTCCAATCGTATTGCTTCATACCGCTGCGGCTTCAAAAGCCAAGCGCGTTGAAGAAATTTTGGAAGAGCAATCAGCCGGTATGGTTGCACGTAAGATCGAGAGCTAATTGCTCTCGGTCTCTAAGTTTGGTCTGAATTTGTTGTTAATAAACAGTGAATTCAGGCCACTAACCAAGAGACAGAGGTTTCAATAAGATGGATATTACAGCTATCTTCGAGTACATCCGCGATTTTATGGAGCTCGGTGGCCCGGTACTCTATTTGATTGCAGGTCTGCTTATAGTCATGTGGTACATGATTATAGAGCGCATCTTTTACATCAATGGCCCCCATAAAAAAGCAGTTAAAAACGCGCTTGACGAATGGGAGTCGCGCAGTGAGCGTAGCTCATGGGCAGCCCATCAAGTTCGTGAGCAATTGGTGTCGAATGTGGCATTAAAATTGCGTGAAAACCTTTCAATGATTCAAGCATGTGTGGCATTAGCACCATTGTTTGGCCTGCTGGGTACCGTAACCGGCATGATTGAAGTGTTCCAGGTAATGGCCGTAACCGGTACGAGTAATGCTCGTGCAATGGCCGGTGGCGTGTCGCGTGCGACAGTGCCTACTATGGCTGGCATGGTGGCGGCTCTTTCGGGCTTGTTCTTAAGTTTTTGGTTGCAGCGTAAGGCTGAACAAGAGCGCGAATTGATTAACGAGCATTTAACACTGGATCATTAATCGGTCAGTGGATTAAACGAACATCCTTATCATTTTTGAACGGCGTGATAAGCGCCGATTCAAACTAGGAGAAACTAAATGAGACGAGCATCTAGAAGCAGACAAGACGACGATACCAAGATCGACATTACGCCGATGTTGGACGTGGTTTTTATCATGCTTATCTTTTTCATCGTCACTGCAAGCTTTATTAAAGAGAGTGGTGCCAAAATTTCTAAGCCAGAAGCTGAGAACGCTGAAAAGCGCCCCAGAGCAAGTATTTTGCTGGCAATTGATGAAAATAATGACATCTGGTTAGATCGTCAGCAAATCGACCCGCGAGCCATTAAGGCTAATTTGGGCCGATTGCGCGCTGAAAACCCGGAAGGCGAGATAATGGTGCAGGCGGATATTAATTCTGAAGCCGAAGCTGTGCTGGAAGTGGTTGACAAGTTGCGAGATGCTGGCATTGAAGTAACCCGCGTTTCAACGAAGTCGGAGTAGAATCATGATTAGATCTTTTTCATCATTTATTATCGCGATTTTCGTTACTTTGGGTTTGATCATTGCGATGTACGCGTTGATCAAAATGGACGAGCCTGAGCTTGAAAAGTCCAAAGCGCTGAAGTTGCCAGAGTTTTCATTCATCCCTAAAAATGAAGACGTAGAAACGATTACCGCAAAACCTGAACGCCCTGACGAGGTTCAAGAGCAACCTGATTTGCCTGACAACGATGTTGTTCCAGACAAGGTTGATATTGACTCAAACTTAGCATTAGGCGCAGTAAAAATTGGTATTAACACCAGTACCAAAGGTTTTAACTCTAATGACGGTGAATACCTTCCGGTATTTCGTGCACCGCCTGTATACCCTCGCCGAGCTGCTGAACGCGGTTTGTGTGGCTGGGTGGAGTTAATGTATACCGTGACTGCAGCCGGCGGTACTCGCGATGCGGTAGTAACGTCAAGTTCGTCAAAAATGTTTGAGCGAGCGGCGGTGAAAGCGGCTTTGAAATATAAATATAAGCCACGTCAAGTGGGCGGTAAGCCTGTTGATGTGCCAAACGTTCCAATTCGAATTAAGTTCGAAATGGAAGGTGGAAATTGTTAAGACGTTAACCTAAGTGACGGCTTTATTTAGTAGGCCGTCATTACGTTTATTGCTAAGCAATGAAATATTAACGTCAAAATGAGTATAAAAAGGTGAACAATATGACTGGTATTAACACAGTAAGTATCACGCGAGCAGTGAAGGCGGTTATTAAACCGTTAATGCTCACCGCGTTAGTGTTGCCATTATCCGCCGGTTTAGAAACGGCGGTGTTTGAATCACAAGTGGTGCAAGCACAAAACGATGCCCCTAAGAGGAAAACTCGTCGAGTAGAATCGATACGCGCTAAGCACGTAAAATCATTTGAGAAAATCAGTGCTGCGCTGGATGCTGAAGACCTTAATGGCGCCAAAGCATTATTACGAAAATTGGGTGCTGAGCCTGATTTGAATAATATCGAGAAGGCCTACTACCATAACTTCAATGGCAGCATCTGCTTGAATCAAGATAATTTAGGCTGCGCGCTGCGTGAGTTTAAAGCGGTGACCAATATTCAAGATGGCATTTCGGTGGGCTTTTCAAACCAAATGTTATACCAAGTTGCTCAGGTATTGTTTTTACAAGAAAACTACCGAGAAGCACTGTCGTATGCTCAGCGTTGGTTTAAAACTCAAGAAGATCCGTCGGCCGATGCTTATATGTTGATTGGCCAAGCGTATTATCAGCTTAAGCAATACGACAATGCGTTGCCGAATGTACAAAAAGGGATCAGCAAGTACAAAGAGTTGGGCAGCACTCCTAAAGAGGGCTGGTTGAATCTTTTAAGCAGTATTTATCGTGAGAAGCGCGAGTATAAAAAGATGCTGCCAGTGGTTAAGCAATTGGTAAGGCATTACCCGAAGAAGAACTATTTATTGTCTTTGGGTTACGTGTTCAATGAGCTTGATGATTATCAGAGCATGGGTGGTTTGTACCTAGGCATGTATGACAATGGCTTGCTGAAGAGTGAGTCTGAATTAAATACAGTCAGTTCGTTAATGATGAACTTGGACAACCCTTATAAAGCCGCCAGCATTATGGAAGAAGGTTTTAAGTCGGGTGTGTTCAAGAAAACATTGAAAAACTACCGCACGTACTCGCAAGCATTGTTTGCCGCCAGAGAGTATGAAAAGGCGCTTGACCCATTAGCTCAAGCGGCTAAGTTGAATACCAAAGATGGCAAAATTGATGACCAATTAGCGCAAGCTTACATTAACTTGAATCAATGGCGTAATGCTGAAGGTGCTTTGAAAAGAGCGCTGTCAAAAGGCAAGTTGCGTGACACCGGTCAAACTATGATCAGCCTTGGTTTGGTTCAGTTTGAGCTCAAGCGGCCTAAGTCGGCATTAGAAACCTTCAACAAAGCCTTACGTTATGAAAAATCAGCGGCCACGGCCGGCAACTGGATTAAATATGTTCAGGCTGAAATGAAGCGTGAAGAAGAATTGAAAAAAGAAATTGTCATCAGTACTGATGTCGAACCAAAGACGACATAAAACGTACCGTTTTTGGTTCTGGTCTGTGATTATCACGACACAACAACAAAATAAATACACTCTAACCTCTAGGTTAGAGCGAATTAAAACAAGAGGTTAAGTATGAGTACATCAGTACTTAAGGCAAAATTGAAAACAGGCGTGTTCGGATTAGCGTTAGTTTCGCTAATGCCTTTGAGCGCTTGGGCTGACCAAACCGATGATATTGTTCGCGCCGGTGTTGCGCGTGGTAAAACGGCCACCGCATCGCAGAAACGCATTGATAAAATCTCGGAAGATACTGAGAAAGTGATTACTAAATACCATCAACAGCGCAAGAGTGTTGATGTGTTGAAACAGTATAATGATCGCATGCGTCGCACACTTGAAGCTCAGACCGTTGCCATGACTAAGTTGGAGCGTTCAATCGAAGATGCGTCGTTGATTGAGCGTCAAATTGTACCGCTAATGTTGCGTATGATCAGTGGGCTCGATAAATTCATTGAAGCCGACATGCCTTTCAAGCTTGAAGAGCGTCGTGCTCGCGTGAGTCGCATTAAAGGCTATTTAACCAACGCCAATATCGCTGCGGCAGAGCGTTTTCGCCAGGTGTTGGAAGCGTACTCAACCGAAAACAACTATGGTAAAACGGTTGATGTCTATACTGAAGAGTTAGACATTAACGGTGCCAAGCGTACGGTTAATATTCTGCAAGTAGGTCGTGCTGGCTTGTACTATCAAACCATTGATGGTGGTGAGTCGGGCTATTGGGACAAGCCAAATAAGCAGTGGAAAGAGTTAGACTCTTCTCACAGTGAAGGCATAGCTCAAGCGATTCGAATTAGCCAAGGTAAAGCGCCTGCTAATCTGATGACTCTTCCAATTATTGCGCCGGAGACTATTTAATATGAAACACCTATTAAAAACCGCCGCGATAACGGGCGTACTTGCATTCACTTCTTTGGGCATTACGACTACCGCTAATGCGCAAACAATGAATATTGACAGCGTGCTGCGTGCCGCTCAGTCTGGTGCAACCAAAGACCGCAATGCTGAACGTGCTCGTGAGAGTCGCTTTAAAGCCAACTTAAACAAAGAGCAAGGTCGATTACGCTCAATGACGAATGAGCGAGTGCGGCAAGAAAACATCTCCGCCAGCCTTGAAAGTCAATTTGACGCTAACGATGTCAAGCTCGCTGAACTGCAAGAAGAGTTAGCGCGTGAATTGGGTGACCTAAAACAGTTGTTTGGTGTTATTCAGTTGTCAGCTTCAGAAGCGCAAGAAGAATACAAAACATCTATTATCAGTGCTCAATACCCCGAGCGTGCTGAAAACCTTCGTCAAATGGTTGAAAAGATGGCCAGCTTAACTGAGCTGGTGCAAATCGATGAAATCGAAGACCTCTGGGTTCAGCTGCAAAATGAGATGACTGAGCAGGGTAAAGTCATTAGCTATAATGCGCCTGTTTCTTATTTAACAGGCTATGAAGACGGTGTTGACGACGAAGGCAAGGCAACTCGAACGGCACTGTACGAGGAGCGTGATAAAAAAGTAACTCGAGTTGGCGCATTCAACTTGGTGTCTGGCGATGACATTGTTAGGTTTGATAATAAGCGTGGTTTGGTGGCGTTAGAGCGCCAAATGGGCTCAAGCTTTACTGATGGCTCAAACGCATTGCAAAACGCAAGCTCTGGCATTACCGCGTTTAAACTTGACCCAGCCCGCGGTGGTTTATTGGCCGCATTCGTGCAAAAACCTTCATTAGCGGAAAAAATTGATGAAGGTGGTGTGGTTGGTTACGTGATTATCGGTCTAGGCTTAATTGCCTTGGCGATTGCCGTGTTACGCTTCTTAATGTTAATGGGGGTTGAAGCCTCGGTTAAAAAGCAAGCGCGTGATATGAAACGCCCATCACTGAAGAACCCATTGGGTCGAGTGATTAAGGTGTATCAAGACAATCCTCAATCTGACCCTGAGTCATTAGAACTTAAGCTGGCTGAAGCCACTTTAAAAGAATCACCAAAGATTAACCGTTGGGTGATGTTCATTAAGATCATCGCCGTGGTTGCACCTCTGCTAGGTTTACTGGGTACCGTGACCGGTATGATTCAGACTTTCCAAGCGATTACCTTGTTTGGTGCCGGTGACCCACAAACCATGGCTGGCGGTATTTCTCAGGCCTTGGTAACTACGGTTCTTGGCTTAGTTGTTGCGATACCTACGGTGTTTGCACACTGGATTGTTTCCAGCAGGGCTAAGAGCGTCGAAGGCATTTTAGAGGAGCAAGCCGCAGGCTTGGTGGCAGAAAAATACGAGAGCCTAGGTTAAGCTAGGCTCAAGTTAGTGAGGATTAAATAATGAAAAGACTTGGTAAACAAAAAACCGAAGAAGAAGCGGATATCGATATCACCCCTATGTTGGACGTGGTATTTATCATGCTTATTTTCTTTATCGTTACCGCCAGTTTCGTAAAAGAATCGGGCTTAGATTTAAATAAGCCGCCAGTAACCAATGATCCACCGGAAGACATTAACGCAAAGCCAATTATTGTTGAAATCAATAATTTGAGTGAGATTCGTGTCGAAGATCGTTTGCTTGATGCGCGTGCAATTAAATCAACAATCACACGCTTAACTGCTGAGCGCCCAGAGTCGTCGGTGATTATTAAAGCCGAAGGCAAGGCAAAAACTAAAGCAATTATTGCAGCGGTTGATGGCATTAAGGCGGCGGGTGTTCCTTCACCAACAATTTCGTTAGCAAAGAACTAGTTCAGTTTTGAGTTGACGTATGAAAAGCACGCTTCGGCGTGCTTTTTTATTATTCACACAGCAGTAACAAATGACGGAGTATTTCTATGATTAAGATTGCAATCAATGGCTTTGGTCGAATTGGTCGGAATGTATTGCGTGCACTTTATGAAAACGGCTACCAAGAAGCGGTGTCAGTGGTGGCTATTAATGATTTAGCTCCGGTTGAATCCAACGTTCATCTGTTGTCATTTGACAGCACGCACGGCCGTTTTAATGCTCAAGTCTCTCATACCGACGACAGCTTGACAGTGAATGGCGCAAGTATTGCCATGTTCAACCAACGAGATCCAAGCAAATTGCCTTGGGCCGACTTGGAGGTTGATGTGGTGTTGGAGTGCACCGGTTTTTTTAGAAGCAACGAAAAAGCCAGCTTACACTTACAGGCCGGGGCAAAAAAAGTATTGGTCTCGGCGCCCGGCAAGGGCTTAGATAACACCGTTGTGTACGGCGTAAACGAAACGACACTGTTGGCCGAGCAACGGCTAGTGTCTAACGCGTCGTGTACCACCAATTGTTTGGCGCATGTCGCCAAAGCCATGAACGACTCAATCGGTATTGTGTCGGGCTTAGCCAATACGGTTCATGCCTACACAAACACGCAAAACTTATTAGACTCTTATCATAAAGACAAGCGTCGAGGTCGAGCGGCTAATTACTCTATGATCCCTACATCCACCGGCTCAGCTAAAGCCATTGGTTCTGTTATTCCAGAATTGGACGGCAAGTTAGACGCGGTTGCGGTGCGAGTGCCTACGCTGAACGTTTCTCTGTTGGACTTCACTTTTGTACCAACTAAGCCGGTGAATGAAGAAGAAATAAAGAATATCTTTGTAGAATACGCGCAAGGCAAAGAAGGCGTGTTCGCTATTAATGAACGGCCATTGGTGAGCATCGATTTTAATCATGCCCCCGAATCTTGCATTGTTGACATTGATCAAACGCGTATTGCTGGTGGCTTAGTAAAAATTCAAGCGTGGTACGACAACGAATGGGGTTTTTCGAATCGTATGTTAGACACCGCAATTGCCATGGGCTAATCAATGAGTTCTATTAGCAACAGAAAAAGCATGGTCTAAACTATCAAACCTTTAGGTTAAAAAATAAAATAACATGAATACGAGTAGTGCAGCCTCATTGTTTTCTCAACTCAGCACCAAGGCTGAGTTGGATTTGGCAAATGGCATAAAACAAAAATTTGAACAAGACAGTAAGCGAGTTGAAGACTTTTCACAAACCTTAGGGCAGCTGTATTTCGATTTCAGTAAGTCTCACATCGATCAAGATTTGATAGACCTTTATGCTCATTACGCAGAACTGCAAGGTTGTGAACAAAAACGGCATGCTTTTTTATCTGGTCAACGCATTAATACCAGTGAAGATCGCTCGGTATTGCATACCTTATTGCGCGATACCGATAATCAGAATATTGCAATGCAAGAGACCGGTGCGTTGAGTCAAGCGAAACAGGCGAAACAGCAATTTTCTGAGCAGTACAGCCTTATTCAAGCCAACCTAAAGGCGCGCGCAGTGCCCATTAAAAGCATTATCCATGTGGGCATTGGCGGCTCTTCACTGGGAACGCAATTATTGTATGAAGCCTTAAAAGAATTGGGCGATGAGCGCGAAATTCATTTCGTTGGCAATATTGACGCACACCAACTGATGTCGGTGTTTGACCAATGTGATGTTCAATCTACCTTAGTGATTGGCGTTTCAAAAACCTTCACTACGGCTGAGACACTCAAAAATTTGGAGTCAATCTCGGATTGGTTCAAAAAGAACGGCGTAGTCAACCCGCTGGAAAATTTCTATGGGGTTACCGCCAATCCTAAACAAGCATTGGCGTATGGCATAGCAGAACAGAACGTGGTTACCTTTCCGCAATGGGTAGGTGGGCGTTACTCGGTTTGGTCGTCGGTGTCTTTGTCGGCCGCGTTATTATTAGGTAAAGAAAAATTTGATTTGTTTTTACAAGGAGCTGCGAGCATAGATCAACATTTTTACACGGCAGATCTTAAGCAGAATGTGTGCTTTCAAGCAGCGGCATTAGATCATTATTATGCAAATTTCATGGGAGTGCGTTCTAAGGCTATCTTTGCTTACGATTATCGTTTTCGGTCGTTAGTTGACTATTTGCAACAGCTCGAAACGGAGAGTAATGGTAAAGACCGAACCGCTGAAGGCACTCCGGTTGAGCAAAAAACATCGATGGTTGTGTGGGGTGGCGTCGGTACTGATGTGCAACATTCGGTTTTTCAAATGTTGCACCAAGGAACCTCGTTGATTCCGGCCGAATTTATTTTGGTTAAAACGCCGAGTCATGACTTAGTTGAGCACCATAATGAATTGTTGGCCAATGGCGTGGCGCAGACCGCCGCGTTGCTCGCAGGGCAAACATTGGATGAAGTAGAGCAACGTCACGCTAAAGAGAACTTGAGCGAGATTGCTAAGAAGGCCAAGATCTTTTCTGGAGACCGGCCGTCATTGACGATTCTGCTAGAAAAATTAACACCGACAGTGCTGGGCGCTTTGTTGGCGTTTTATGAGCACCGCGTGTTTTTCGGTGGCGTATTAACTGGCATCAACTCCTTTGACCAAATGGGAGTAGAGTTGGGCAAGCATTTGGCCAAACAAGTCAGGCCATTGATAGATAAGGGAGACATCAGTGGCCATCGTTTTGATGCTTCTACGGCTCACTTACTCAAAAAAATCATTGATTAATAGGCAATAAAAAAGCTCGGTGGCCGATTCTAAAAAGCGAGCCACCGAGCTGTATCAATGCAATGGCGGTTAAAAACTGACCGCCGCAGTTATAAAAATTACCCTAAGCGAAATTGTACCTTGGTTGAAATTGATTTGGTTTCAACCGCTTCGCCAGTTTTTTGATTTCTGGCTGGAGAAAAGCGCCATTTCTTAACCGATTTTACCGCGGCGTCATCGAAGATGTTTTTTGGCTCTGACTCAACCACTTGTATGTTGAATGGTTTGCCACTGGTATCAACCGCAAACACAACCTTCACCCAACCTTCGGTGTTCTTTTTCAAAGCGCGGTTCGGGTAGCGCGGAGGTTCTCGAGAAATAATTTTCGCTGGAATTAACTTAGGCGGTTCCGGCTTTGCTTCTTCCACCTTAGCCACTTGCTCTTCTACTTGTGCATCCTCAGCCGCTTTATCTTCATTTTCTTTGGCAATGGCTTCGCGCTTGGTTTTAATATCTTCGTTTAATTTATCTAAGCTTTCATCGTCGCTATTCAAACGAATACGTTTTACCAAGGCCGACAGTTTAACGGCTTCTTCTAAATTGCTCTCACTAAGGTTGCTGTTAGCCAATGCAATTAACTTCTCACTTAATAACTCCACTCTGGGGTCGGAGTTAGCGCGGCTAATTTTATTGCCTTTTAACGCTGATGATACCAATTGATATGCATTGCCTTTTTTCGGTGGCACAAGGTTGCCCGACGCGATAGCAGCATCAATGTCTTCAAGCAATTTTTTCTCAACTTGTAGAGCTTTAGTGGCGGATTCAGCGCCTTCAAGATCTCCCAGTTTTGCCAGTACGGCGCTGGTCGCTGCGACTTCTTCTTGGGTGCCAGATGCACGTACCTTTTTGACGTGTTCGTTAATTGAGGCGCTGAGGCTTTCGCTTAACTTATCATTCTCTAAGTTCAGTGGCTCAATGGCGCGTAAGGCATTAACCGCGTCTAAGGCTTCGTCAAACTTGGCTTCAGATACTAAAGTGTCGTAGTTTGAGCGCACGTAAGCCGCAATGGTTTTTTTGCCTTCATAGGCAATGGAATCGTATGGGTCAATCTGCAATGCTTGGTTGTAATATTCCAGCGCATTATCGCCTTTAGGAGAAACATAGCGCCCATCGAGTAATGCATTGGCCGCCTGTTGATTCAAATCGTTAGTTTGAGTTACCGCCTCATTGATCTCTTCTTCAGCCGCTTGTTCTATGTTTAACGAGTTATCAACAATGACTTGTTGTTCAGGCTCGTTATCACCGCCAAGAAGCAGAAAGGCAATTAGGCCTAATGCCAGCAAACCTAAGCCAGCGTAAATCAACGGGTTGGTTTTTCGCTGTGCCGCAAGCTGCTCAAGGTTGGCGCGATTTTCTGCTGGCCCCACCACCATAATGTCTTCGCCAGCTTCCTTTTTTGCCACCAATTCTTCGTGCAGTGACAGTGCTGATTTAAACGCCAAAAACACTTGATTGCCGCCAACCGGCTTGTTAAATGCACGGTAAACAATCGGCTGAATGCTTGATTTTAATATTTCACCCAAGGTTTCTTTTTCACCAACCATCATCAATACTTGAGTCGGGTCGGCCTTTTTAATGCTAACCGCTTGGTCAATGGCTTTATTAATATTATCGCCGCTTGAGTCGCAATCAAAAATTACAATCGCATTGTTTTCAAATAGCTCTTTCTCTTTTAAAACGTCGGCAACGGTCTCACGCGCATTAATAGTGAGATCGGTTGAGTTGCCACTGATAATGGCTTCCACGACATTAGTGTCATCTGATATTAGTAATACAGATGGGGCTTGAGTCTGGTCTGACATATTGCCTCCCGGTTGTTATATATTTTTATGAGTACTACGGCACACGATCGGTTTATGCAAACCGATCGTGTGCTTAAAGCAAAATGGACGCCGTTTATTAGCGTTTCTGTTTCATTATGTTCAGTTTTTTCTGATATCGGCTTTGCACGATGTCACTGACAATCAGTACGCCTAATACAAAATAAAAAGTGGTTTTTGTCATTTGCTCCACTTTGTTACCAAACAATGTCATGTGTGAAAGGTGCCCCCCTTCTGATAGCAACATAACACCTACTAGAAATAAGATAAATAAGCCCATGACTTCATACATGCGGTTTTTCTTTAAAAACTCAGAAACCGTGTCAGCCAATACCACCATCAGTATACCGCCAATCATAATAGCGGTAGCCATGGTGTAAAACACCTTAGTGACGGCCATGGCACTTAAAATTGAGTCAAATGAAAAGACCACGTTCATTGCCACAATCCAGAAAATAATACTGGCAACGGACTTGGTATTTCGCTCTTCAGAGTGAGCTTCTTCTAAGCTCATCATATGCAAAATTTCCTTCATGGCCGTATATAAAATGAAGGCGCCGCCAAACAACACAATGATGGCGTGAAGGTTAAATGTGGCATGTATGACGCCTTCCCAATGAATTTTAAATAACTCTTCTTGGAAAGCGGCGATCATTTTGAGTAATAAAAACAATAAAATGATGCGAAACAGTACGGCTAACACAATGCCCCAAAAGCGCACTTGTTTTTGTCGCTCAAGCGGTGCGCGTTGGCTCTCAAGTGAAATATAAAGTAGGTTATCAAACCCGAGTACAGCTTGCAGTGCGACCAATAAAACTAAGTCGACCAAGTTAGCGATGGTAAAAAATTCGGCCATTTAAGAGCCCCCAGATACAAACGTTTTATTATAATTTGTCTGTTTTAGCACACTTGTGCGCGTAAACAAACTCCCGAAACTTTACATTTTGTCAGATAATTTCCAGTTCAATTGCTGCCCAGCATAAAAAGGCACAATATTATCGCCTGAAGGCAAGGTGATTTCATCTGGCAGTTGCCAGAGTTCTCGCACCAGTGTAATGGTGCTTGAATTGCGCTCTAAATCATAAAAATCAGGCCCGTAGTGGCTGGCAAAGCCCTCTAGCTTGTCCAGCGCGCCCAAGTCGTCAAACACCTGTGCATAGAGCTCAATGGCGCCCCACGCTGAGTAACAACCCGCGCAACCGCAGGCATTTTCTTTGGTGTGTTTGGAGTGTGGCGCCGAATCTGTGCCCAAAAAGAACTTATGCGAGCCCGATGCCACCACTTCACGCAAGCGCTGCTGGTGAGTGTTGCGCTTTAATACGGGTAAGCAGTAATTGTGCGGTCGCACCCCACCCACTAATAAGTCATTACGGTTTAATAACAGGTGCTGTGGCGTGATGGTGGCGGCCATGTTTTCGCTAGAGCTCAATACAAAGTCAGCGGCATCGGCTGTTGTGATGTGTTCAAACACGATTTTCAAATCGGGGAAGCGCGCGTGAATCTGTGACAAATGTTGGTCGATAAAACGTTTTTCACGATCAAAAATATCCACATCGGCCGACGTGACTTCGCCATGAATCAGCAGCAGCATGCCCACCTCGCTCATGGTTTCAAAGACCGGGTAAAGCGCTTCAATGCCATCCACGGCCGATTCTGAATTAGTGGTGGCGCCAGCGGGGTAGAGTTTGGCGGCCGGTATGTCTGGGCTAACGGCTTCTTTAATGTCGGCTGGCGTGGTGTCGTTGGTTAAATACAAAGTCATCAGCGGAGAAAACTCGGTGTTTTCAGTGGCCGCGAGTATTCTGCTTTTGTAAGCCAAGGCTTGTGCTTTGTTAGTGACCGGTGGCACTAAGTTAGGCATCACAATCGCACGTTGAAAGCAGCGAGCGGTTGCGGGAACGGTCTCAGGCAGCATTTCGCCGTCGCGAAAATGTAAATGCCAATCATCGGGTTTGGTGAGCGTTATTTGATTCATAAGTATTTAAAATATGTGTGCAGACCGTTTAGCGGTTAAATGTCATGTCATAACACGCCGTACAGTTAATGTGCTTTTTGCGGTGAATAACTCACTTTCTAGGTTTTGTTTTCCGTCGGTTCGGCTACAATAAGCGGCTTGGCATTTTAACTGATAAGCAACACCGCGGTGTTGAAATCAGCCGGCCGAACAGTTTAACAAAAAACACAGTGAATTTAGAAACATGTCGATTAATATTACCTTTCCTGACGGCGCGATAAAACAGTTTGATGCTCCGATCACCGGAATTGAAATTGCCGATAGCATCAGTAGTGGCTTACGTCGCAATTCGGTGGCTATTACAGTGAATGGTGAGCAATGGGATTTGACCCGTGAAATCACCGCCGATGCAACGGTCGACATTATTACCCGTGACACCGACGCCGGCCTAGAAGTGTTAAGGCACGATGCGGCGCACGTGATGGCTGAGGCGGTGAAAGAGTTGTACCCGGAAACCCAGGTCACCATCGGCCCGTCAATTGAAAACGGCTTTTACTATGATTTTGCTCGTGAAGAAGCGTTTACGCCTGAAGATCTAATAGCGATCGAAGCGCGCATGAAAGAAATCGTTAAGCGTAACGAGGCCATTGTGCGTGAAGTGTGGGATCGTGACGACGCCATCGAATACTTTAAAGGTATTGGCGAAGTCTATAAGGCGGAAATTATTGCTGATCTTCCTGAGTCGGAAACCATTACTGTGTATAAACAAGGTGAGTTCCTTGATTTGTGCCGTGGCCCGCATTTGCCCAGCACGGGTATTTTAAGAGACGGTTTTAAGTTAACCAAATTGGCCGGTGCGTATTGGCGAGGCGATTCTAACAATGCCCAATTGCAACGCATTTACGGCACCGCATGGTCGGATAAAAAGCAGTTAAAAGCCTACCTGAGACGCATGGAAGAGGCTGAAAAGCGCGACCATCGTAAGCTGGGTAAAGCGCTCGATTTGTTTCATATGCAAGACGAAGCGCCGGGCAGTGTGTTCTGGCACCCTAAAGGTTGGGCGGTGTATCAGGCCGTGCAGCAGTACATGGGCGTAAAACAGTATGAGCGCGGCTATCAAGAGATCAAAACCCCGCAAGTGGTTGATATTTCTTTGTGGGAAAAATCAGGTCATGCTTCTAAGTTTGGTGACGACATGTTCACTTTGTCTACCGACGACCGCGACTACGCCATTAAGCCCATGAACTGTCCATGCCACGTGCAGGTTTTTAACCAAGGTTTGAAAAGCTATCGTGATTTACCGTTGCGTTTAGCCGAGTTTGGCTCTTGCCACCGCAATGAAATGTCAGGCGCGTTGCACGGAATTATGCGGGTGCGCAGCTTCGTGCAAGACGACGCGCATATATTTTGTACTGAAGACCAAATTCAAGAAGAGGTAAAAGAGTTTATCGACTTCTTGCATGAAGTGTATGCCGATTTTGGGTTTGATCAAATTGTTTATAAGCTCTCCACGCGACCTGAACAGCGAGTGGGCAGTGATGAAGACTGGGACCGTGCCGAGCAAGCTTTAGAGCAAGCGCTTAACGATAATGGCCTAGAGTGGGACTTGCAGCCAGGCGAAGGCGCGTTCTATGGGCCCAAAATTGAATTTTCATTGAAAGACTGCATTGGCCGTCTATGGCAGTGCGGCACTGTTCAGGTCGACTTTTCAATGCCAGGCCGCTTAGGCGCGGAATACATTGCTGAAGACGGCAGTAAGCAGGTGCCTGTGATGTTGCACCGAGCGATTTTAGGTTCCTTAGAACGTTTCTTAGGTATTTTGATTGAGCAACATGCGGGCGCATTGCCAGCGTGGTTAGCGCCACAGCAAGCGATGGTGGCCACGATTGTGACCGACGCTAATGATTACGCGCAAGAAGTGCTTAAGGCTTTACGTAATGCCGGCATACGTGCCGAGGTGGATTTGCGTAATGAAAAAATTGGTTACAAAGTGCGTGAGCACAGCTTGCAAAAAATTCCTGCGATCTTATGTATAGGTAAGCGCGAAGCGGAAGAAGGCACGGTTGCCGTGCGCCGCTTTGGTAGTAAAGCTCAAACGGTGATGCCGCTTGAAGAGTTTATTGAGCAATTTCAAACAGAAATAGACGATAAGCAACTAAGTGTGACAGAGCAAACGTCGGCATCATAGAGGCCTTAGGTTAACAATTAGCGAGAATTGTTAACCAGTGCCTTGGCTGATAGTAAGGTCATGAGTTGCGTGTTTTTAGGTCTAATTTAGACAGAAATATCCAAACCCATTTATGGAGAACATAATGAATTTTAAAAAGAAAATAGCCGTTGTTGGGGGCATGGTTGCCTTAGTTGGCGCAACCTACGTTAATACCGTAATCGCAGCTGAAAACAACAAAATAGACTTAACAACGGACAAAGCCAAATTGGGTTACAGCGTTGGTGTGCAAATAGCCACTAACATGAAAGGCCAGAACTTTGATAAAGCGGTTTCTATTGATGCCATCAGTGCGGCACTTAAAGATGTGTTTGCCGGTTCTGATTTGCAAATGACCGATGAGCAAATGCAGCAAGCGCAATTGGGTTATCAAGAGAAGTTGCAGCAAGAGTTTGCCGCGTTAGCGCAAAACAATGCCGACAGCAGTGCCGCTTTCATTGAAGCCAACGGCAAGAAGAAAGGCGTTGTTAGCACTGACAGTGGTTTGCAATATAAAGTGTCACGCGAAGGCAAAGGCAAGCAGCCAACGGCCACCGACACTGTAAAAGTACACTATGAAGGCAAGTTGATTGATGGCACCAAGTTTGACAGCTCTTACGATCGTGGCGCGCCGGCCGATTTCCCTGTAAGCGGTGTGATCCCGGGCTTCAGTGAAGGCTTAATGGCCATGAAAGAGGGCGCTAAGCATACTCTTTTCATTCCAGCTAGTCAGGCGTACGGCGAAAATGGCCCACCGTCGATTGGCCCAAACCAAGCGTTGATTTTTGAAGTTGAGTTGATTGAAGTTGTGAGCCAAGCTGACACACAAACTAAGTCGCAAGCGCAATAATAAATTTATTAGCGCCGTAATAAAAAGAGAGTGGCCTTGGTCTTTGATAGCACAATAGGCATCACCGTATTTTTAATAAGGTTTATTTAATCACCCACTCTATTGGTTCTGGTCTATGTGGCCTAAAGCAATTTGAGACTGGGTGGTTTTGAATGGGTAGTCAAATGAGCAAAAGTTACTCTCTGTACTACAGTAAATACTGTTTTTTCTGTCAAAAAGTGTTGATGAATTTACACGGCCGAGACGATTTAAACATCGAATTGCGCAGTACGTCTGACCGTCAGCACGCCGCAGACTTAATGAAAGGCGGCGGTAAAACTCAAGTGCCGTGCCTGCGTGTTGATGATGGCAGTGGTAATGTGCAGTGGATGTACGAATCGGACGACATTATTCAGTATTTTGCCAAGCACTAATATCGAGCACTAATACCAAGTACGTATAAGCAGTTATTAATGTGCATAAAAAAACGCCCCAATAGCGAGTGCCATTGGGGCGTTTTTTGTTTTAGTGTTTACCCTTGCAGGCTGGTGAATATTTTCTCTTTAATATCATCAACACCGCCAATGCCATCAATTTTTATGTACTTAGGAGCCTGCGCTTTCGCGCTGGCGGCAAACTCTTGGTAGTAGTCGATCAACGGCTCAGTTTGCTCGTGGTACACATCTAAGCGCTTTTTCACGGTATCTTCTTGATCGTCATCGCGCTGCACTAACGGCTCGCCGGTAACGTCGTCTTTGCCTTCTTCTTTTGGGGGGTTGTACACAACGTGGTAAGTGCGGCCAGACGCTAAGTGAGCACGACGGCCACTCATGCGTTTGATTATCTCGGCATCATCAACGCTGATTTCAACTACGTAGTCTACGTCAATATTAAATTCACGCATGGCGTCCGCTTGCGGAATAGTTCTGGGAAAGCCGTCAAGCAAGTAGCCATTGGCGCAATCGTCTTCTTGCACTCGGTCTTTCACTAAACCGGTGATGATCTCATCTGAAATTAAGCCGCCGGCATCCATTATTTTTTTCGCTTCCAATCCAAGTGGGGTGCCTGCTTTTACTGCTGCGCGCAACATATCTCCGGTTGAGATTTGTGGAATACCGTACTTTTGGGTAATGAACGTGGCTTGTGTTCCTTTGCCAGCGCCTGGCCCGCCGAGAAGAATGAGTCGCATAATATCTGCCTAGATTAAATACCTAAAAAATGCGATTGCATTCATTAGGTATGGTTGGAAGAACTAATAATGCACCAAAAAGGCACATATATTTATCAGCCGCGTAATTTAGCACATTGTTTGAGCAATGCTCAAATGCTGATGGCCAGCATTCGTCACTGTGATGGCAATAAGTGAGCATTGAAGATACTATTCTAAGGTAAGCGTGGCGTTTTTATGGGGTATTTTGACAGTCAATTCTGTGATAGCGTAAAGAGGTCAGCTCTGAATCATTCATTACTCTATTCAGAGCCACGTATTATAAGGCTTTAAAATAGCTTGCATATGGAATGAGGCGTCAATGGATTGTCATCATTCGCTTGGAGTTTGAGTTTAAATCATACAAATTAAAAAATAGTTGAGTACTGTGCAAATAAATCCAGACAATAGAAGAGCGGTTAATTACCCCGCCGATGCGCTGCTTAATACACCAGAAGCGGACGTTATTAACAACCATGATGTGCACACCTTAGACGAATTGTTTCGTGAACGAGTGCGCCGTAGCAGCGATAAAGTCGCGTACTCTCAATTTGATCACGCCATCTCTGAGTGGCGAACCATCACCTGGTCTGAGCTTGCTTTGCAAGTAGAGCGCTGGCAGGTGGCGTTTAAGCAAAGCGGTTTAGAGAAAGGTGACCGCGTAGCGATTTGTTACCGCAATAGCATAGAATGGGTTCTCTTTGATCAAGCCGCACTGCGCTTAGGCTTGGTAACGGTGCCCTTATACACCTCAGACCGGCCAGAGAACTCAGGCTACGTGATTCAAGACTCAGGTGCTAAGTTAGTGCTCTATGCAGATGCTCAAGTTTGGCAAGAAGTGCTTGAGTGCGATGAGTGTCCTAATACAGTGCAAACCGCTTTGGTGGTTAATGGCGATGGCCAAGGCATTGCCAAAAACATTAATGATTGGTTGCCGGAGAACGGTGCGCACCTTGAGCGAGGCATGGCACAACCCGACGATTTGGCCTCCATCGTATATACATCTGGCACCACCGGGCGCCCCAAGGGCGTGATGTTGTCACACAAGAATATGTTGTGCGACGCCTACTTTGCAATGCGCAGCGTGCCCATGACTCCGCAGGACAGCCTGCTAAGCTTTTTGCCGTTGTCACACACCTTTGAACGTACTTTAGGGTATTACGCAACGATTATGGCGGGTGCCCAAGTCACCTATAATCGCTCTATTCCTGAGTTGATTGAAGACTTTCAAATTGTTAAGCCTTCTATCGTCATGTCAGTGCCGCGCATCTTTGAGCGTGTTCACAATGAAATATACAAAGCGATTAATGAGCAATCGGCGATTAAACAGCAATTGTTTCGTTTGGCGGTTAAAGCTGGTTGGCGAAAGTTTGAATACCAACAGGGCCGCAAACCTTGGAGCCCACTGTTATTGGTGTCTGGTCTGTTAGACACGCTTGTGGGGGCTAAAATTCGAGATCGATTTGGCGGCAACATGAGATATGCCGCCGTCGGTGGTGCGCCGTTGTCGCTGGACGTTGCCAAAACATTTATTTCAATGGGCATCCCGCTATTGCAAGGTTATGGTATGACTGAATCGAGCCCAGTTGCCACCACCAATACTCTTGATAGCAATAAACCCGATACCATTGGTTTGCCGATTCGAGGCGTAAATGCCAAGCTTGAAGACAATGACGAGCTTTGGGTGCAAGGTGATAACGTCATGATGGGCTATTGGAATAACGAAAAAGCCACCGCTGAAACCTTGGTTAATGACGACAGCGGGCGTTGGTTGAGAACCGGCGACCGAGCGGCGATTGATGAGGCCGGTTTTATTCGTATTATTGGCCGCATAAAAGACATTTTGGTGTTGGCAAACGGCGAGAAAGTGCCGCCGACTGACATTGAAGCCTCAATCATGCAAAACCCCATATTTGAGCAAACCATGGTGTTGGGCGAAGGTAAATCATTCTTGTCGGCCTTAGTGGTGCTTGATAAAGGGCTGTTTTCAGCTTTATGCGAGCAACACGGTTTTGATCCTAAAAAGACCGATGACAGCCAGCTTAAAGACCAATTGTTGGCGTTAATTTCTGAGCAAATGGACTCGTTTCCTGGCTACGCGAAAATACGCAAAATCCATATTTGTTCTGAGCCTTGGACAACTGAAGATGGGTTAATCACACCCACCTTGAAAATTAAGCGCCCTAAGTTGATGCAATACTACGAAAGTGAAATTGCGGCCTTGTACAGCGGTCATGGGGTAACGGCGGTTTAATTAACTTATTAGGGTTGAGTTTAAGGGCTGCTCTGGCTTTTACGGTTGTCTATGAGGCTATAATCAAATAATTAGCAATGGTTGGCCAATCGTTGAGTCGGTTGTGACATGTGCAGTATGAAAAAAATAATTACAGTGGCCGTGGCGCTAATGTTGGCCGCTTGCGAGCCACAGACGGTTAGTGACACGCTTGAGTCTCTGACTAAACCTAAGTCATTCTCACCACTGCCGGATTACGACACCGCGCGTAAAATTTTTTGGCGCTCATTGTATTCCGGCTCGGTTAAGTCGTTGTACTGTGGTGAATCGTTTTCCAGCCAACAGCGCCGTGGTTACAACGTCGAGCATGTTTTCCCCATGTCTTGGGCTACCAAAGGCTTGCAGTGCGGCAAGCGTAAGCAATGCCGTAAGCGTTCCTCTGAGTTTAATCATATAGAAGCCGATTTACATAACCTTTACCCTGCACGAGTAGACGTAAACCATGAGCGTTCAAGTTATCGTTTTGGCATGGTAAACGGTGAAAAGCGTAATTTTGGACGTTGTGATTTTGAAGTAGATTACCGAGCCAGAGCCGCCGAGCCCACCGAGCAGGTGCGCGGCGAAGTGGCGCGCGCCATGTTTTATATGGCGCATCAATATAAAGCGCAAGGTCTCAAACTGTTTGATAAACAAGCCAAACTATTGTTGAAATGGCATCAGGCCGACCCGCCCTCTAAAGAAGAACGTCGCCGCAATGACGTGATCGAAGGCATCCAAGGCAATAGAAATCCGTTTATTGATCAGCCTGAGTTGCTTGAGCGTATGTATCGTGACGGAGCGTTTCGCCAATAAGCGCCTTCGCCTGGGAGTATGGAAAACACCGCCGGCACTCGAATCCAAGGCGTTTGAATGCTAACCTATGTTCATTACACGTACTTTTTGGGGACATACCATGAAATCAATTTTAAATTTAATCGCCACCAGATTAGCGGCGCTGGCTCTTATATTCGCTCTAGCGGCATGCGGCAATGATGGCGTCTCAGTTACCACCAAGTTTGCCAATACCCAAGATATTAAAGAAGGCACCGACATTTATTTAGGTGATAAAGTCATTGGCTCTGTCAGCGACATATCCAAAACCGAACACGGTTCAGTGGTTAAATTGAGTATTGATAGTGACCAAGCCAAACAAGTACACGGCAAAGCGGCTATTGTGGTGAACCGCTTAAAAGACGGCGCGCCATTAGAGTTTCATAACCCACCGGGTGCCATCGGGCAAGGCCTGCAAAGTGGCCAATCGGTAGAAGGGCTAGACTCCATGTTGCAACTAATTAGTTGGGGCGTTGGCAGTGGTATTTCAGCCGGCAGTGACAGTATTGCGGCGTTTACAGAATATTTGCAAAGCGACGATTTTGCCCAAGACAAAGCCAGCGTTGGCGTGGCCATTGATCAAGGTTTGAAGAGCGCACAAGACGGCCTAAAAGAAGCCGGCAAAGAGCTTGAAAAAACGTTGAAAGACATCGACTTGTCGGAAGCCGAATTAGCCGCCGCGGTTGAAGAGCTAAGCGAAGAAGTGGCGCCCATGGTTAAAGAGTTGGCACAAGGCGGCGCTGAGTTAATGAAAGAGCTTGAAGCATTTACGCAAAACTTAGAACAATCGAGCGCTGAAAACCAGCAATCGGGTGAACAGTTTCTAAGCAGCTTAACCAAGGCCTTAGAAGCATTAAATCAAAGCTTGAATGATGGGCTTGAAGAAGGAATGAAAGAGTCGCGCTAGTGGCTCTTTGTTTTATCGGCCTGGTTATGCGTGCTTTGTCGATGAGTTGTAATAAAAGCCGCCCAAGTTATGTTATTTGTCATATAAATGTCGTTATTCAGTCATTATTTCGTAGTACTGGCTGACTAACCTTTTGCTCCTCACTATGTAACACCATTAAATAGGAGCAAAAAATGCCGAGCACCCTACCTGATAAAACCGTACGCCTTAAAGATCGACTTGAAGCAAATGAAGAATTTCAAAACGATCACGACAATCAAATAGACAATCCAACCAGCAATCGCCCTTTTACCGATGTGTTGAATGCTGATCTGGCGCGCCGAAACTTATTAAAGGGCGGTGCCACCGCCGCAGTTGTCGGTTTCGCAGCTAGCATGTCAGTGCCGGCTGCAGCCAATAACTTCAATGATTTTTTTGGTCGCCATCCTCGCCCACGCCCCAAGCCGGGCCGTTTAATCAATTTCCGCCCAGTGCCATTGGCGCTCGGTAATGGGCCAGTGCCTACTATTTCTGAAGATTATCAATACGAGGTATTGATTCCTTGGGGTACGCCTTTAGAACCGTTTGGCCCTGATTTTAATTACCCGCCCAGTGCTAAAGATCAGGCTGAACAAATTGGTATTGGTCACGATGGCATGAGCTTTTTTGGTAAGCCGGTCGGCCGTCGATATAAGCGTTATAGCAGCCGAGTAGGTATGTTGGCGATCAATCATGAGTTTGGTCGAAATTCTCATGTGCTGGGCAAAGAGTTGCCAGAAAGTTTGGACGACGTTCGCACCTCGCAGCACGCACACGGTGTGTCGGTGGTGGCCATTGCTAAACGTCATCGCCATGGGGCATGGCGCACAATCAGTAGTCGTAATTCTCGACGCATCCACGCGAATACTCCGGTTGCTTTTAGTGGCCCGGTTGCCAAATCAGAATTATTAACAACCCAAAATGGCAATATTCCTCTGGGCACATTAAATAACTGCTCAAATGGGCGAACGCCTTGGGGAACGTATTTAACCTGCGAAGAAAATTTTAACGGTTATTTCGGCGCCTCCAATCGAGAAACAGCGTGGGTTGCGACGCCAGAGCAAGAGCGTTATGGCTTCAGCGAAACCGGCTTTAATTATGGCTGGCACTTGTTTGATCGCCGTTTTGACTTATCAGACCCAGACTACCGCAATGAAGAAAACCGCTTTGGCTGGGTGGTTGAAATTGATCCGTTTGATGCCACACAAACCCCAACCAAGCGCACCGCACTTGGGCGCTTTAAGCACGAAGGCGTTGAAATTGTGGTAGGTGAAGGCAATCGAATCGTCGCCTACATGGGGGACGATCAGCGCTTTGATTACATTTATAAGTTCGTGTCCGATCGCGATTATCGCCAGATGCGCCGCGAAGGCATTAGCCCATTGGACGAGGGTAAGCTGTATGTGGCTAAGTTCAGTGAAGAGGGCACAGGCGAATGGTTGGAACTCACCATAGACAACCCAGTTTTGGCTGCGCGCTTTGACGACCAAGCGCAAGTGCTAACGTTTGCACGAGTCGCAGCGGATTTATTGGGTGCAACCCCCATGGATCGCCCAGAGTGGATTTCAGTAGCGCACAACCAAGACGTGTATTGCACGTTAACCAACAATAGCCGACGTACCGAAGCGGGCCCAGCGAACCCATTAGTGCCCAATCCTGATGGCCATATCATTCGTTGGCGCGATGCAAACAAGCACACTGGCTTACAGTTTAAATGGGAAATTTTCTTAGTAGCCCAAGACACACACGGCACCGAAGAATCCTTTTCAGACCCAGACGGCTTGATGGTTGACCGCGATGGCCGCGTGTTTATCCAGACCGACGGCGGGCAGAAAGACGGTTTAAATAATCAATTATTAGTCACCGATACCACAGGCAAAGACATTCGCCGTTTATTTACTGGCGTAACCGGCGATGAAATTACCGGCATCACCATGACACCAGATCGCCGTACTATGTTTGTTAATATCCAGCACCCTGGTAACGGAGACCCGGCGGTGACTAACTTCCCTGCACCGCAAGACGGCGTTACCGTACCGCGTGATTGCACGATTGTGATTACGCGTAAAGATGGCGGAATTGTGGGTTCTTAGTTAAGTAGGCCAATAAACAGCTCAGGGTGTTGCTTATGATCATCATCAACACTCTGAAGCTTAAACACAAGAAACGAAAGTTATTACCAGCTTCCGCTCGCTCCACCACCACTGGAGCTTCCACCGCCAAAACTGGAGCCACCACTTGAAGAGGATTTACTCTTGCGAGGAATGGTGCGAGTTTCGGTGTCGGTGAAATCGCATTGCCTGCATTCGTAGTCTAATTGTTTTAGGCCGCTGTAGCTGGTAGTGGCAGGTTCCAATATGGTGGTGTCTACCGAGACTGTTTTATACCTGCATTGTGGGCAAGTCTGGTAATCGGTGAAAAAGCTAACGTAGCGGTATATGTCGATGCTTTGGCAGTTTTGGCATTGCCAAACGTCATAGTCAACGGACTGCAAATACTCTTCCAGTCGTTGCCCGCCGTCAATGTGCTCATCGTCCGTTTGCTCGTCTAAGCGAATCATTTTTTGCTGGCAAACGTGGCAAGAGCGCGGGCGCATTCGCCAAACATGCCGCAGTAGTTTCATAATTACACCGGCAATAAGCAAGGCAATGGCTAAAATCCAAAAACCCAGTTGGTTCCATAAATTCTTAAAAAAACGAATCGCCGAGGCTATGATGCCAGATTCTGAGTCAGGGTACTTACCGGTGATGGTGTGTATGGTTTCCAATACCCCATGCTCGATGCCAGCCTCATACTTATCCTGTTTGAAGTAGGGGATAAACGCATCGTCGATCACGTGTTTTACTTCTTTATTCCAAAACGCGGGGTAGCCAGACCCTAATTCGATGCGCATCTTGCGGTCTGATCGGGCAATTAAGATTAATACCCCGTCATTGCGTGCGGCATCCCCAACGCCCCAATGATTAAATAGAGCCGTTGCAAACGGCTCTATTGATGGCCCGGCGTTATAGGCGCTAAGCGAAGAAACGGTGAGCAATGAAATCTGCGTGCCGCTGGCCTCTACTTCTTGTAGGTACTCTTTGATGCGTTCTTCAGTTTCGGTACTTAATAAATTCGCCAAATCATTGACGAAAATATTATCGTACTCGGGGTAGATGAACGCCTTCGTTGAAGCGTTAACAAAGTGGGCATTAATGAGCAAACTAAGTAGTAAAACCTGTATTGCTCGCGTCATTGTTATGTCTCTAATAATAAAAATTTACTTGCTTACCTATTTCCTTACCTACTTGCTTACCTTAGCCCAAGTGTCGCGCAAGCTCACGGTGCGGTTCATTACCAGCTTTTGTGAGTTGTTGTCTTTTTCGTCAAAGCAAAAATAGCCTACTCGTTCAAACTGATACCGGTCTTCTTGGGTGCCGTCAGCCAAACTGGGTTCTAGCTTGGCATCTGGGTAGGTGTGCAGTGAGTCTGGATTAAGTAGGTCAATAAAGTTATCACTGGCCGCCGGGTTCGGCTCGGTATAAAGGCGGTCGTACACGCGCACTTCAGCGTCTAGTGCGTGTTCGGCACTTACCCAGTGAATGATGCCTTTAATTTTACGCCCGTCTGGGGTTTTGCCTTTAGCGGTGAGTGGGTCGTAAGTACAATGCAATTCGGTGACGTTGCCATTATCGTCTTGAACTACCTCGTTGCAGGTGATGGCGTAACCATAACGCAGGCGTACTTCGCGGCCAGGGCCAAGGCGGAAAAACTTAGACGGTGGGTCGAGCATAAAGTCGTCTTGATCAATGTACACTTCGCGCCCAAAAGGTATTTCACGCGTGCCCATGTTCTCGTCTTTGGGGTGGTTTTTCACCGTGAATGTTTCTGACTCGCCTTCTGGGTAATTGGTGATCACCACTTTCAACGGTTTTAACACGCCAAACACGCGTTTGGCCGAGGCCTCTAGATCGTGGCGTATGGCGTTTTCCAGTACCGTCATTTCAACCGTACTGTCTTTTTTGGTCACGCCAATCTCTTCGCAAAAGTCACGAATTGATTTGGGCGTGTAGCCACGGCGCTTTAGCCCAACCAATGTGGTCAAGCGTGGGTCGTCCCAGCCAGAAACGTGGCCTTCTTTTACTAATTGAATCAGTTTTCGTTTGCTGGCAACCGTGTATTCTAAATTAGAACGGCCAAACTCAATTTGGCGCGGCATGGCTTTGCCTTTTTCACCGATTAAGTTTTCGTCAATGGTGATGTGTTCAAGCACCCAGTCGTACAGCGCGCGGTTGTCTTGAAACTCTAATGTGCAAAACGAATGAGTAATGCCTTCCAGCGCATCCGAAATGCAATGCGTGAAGTCGTACATCGGATAAATGCACCACTTATCACCCGCGCGGTAATGATGCGCGTAGCGAATGCGATACAAAATGGGGTCGCGCAAAGTCATGTTCGGCGATGCCATGTCAATTTTGGCACGCAGAGTGTACTGGCCTTCCTCGAATTCGCCAGCGCGCATGCGGGCAAATAAATCCAGGTTATCTTCTATTGAGCGGTCACGATTAGGGCTGTTTTTACCGGGCTCTTCAAAGTTGCCTCGGTACTCACGCATTTGTTCGGCGTTTAAATCATCAACATAGGCCACGCCTTTTTCGATCAGTTCTACCGCAAAATCATGCAATTGATCATAATAGTCAGAGGCGTAACACAGCTTGTCCCATTCAAAGCCTAGCCACTCCACACTGCCGCGAATGGACTCGGCGTATTCAATGTCTTCTTTTTCAGGATTGGTGTCATCAAAACGCAGATTACATTTACCACCCAATTCTTTAGCGGTGCCAAAGTTTAAGCAAATGGATTTGGCGTGCCCAAGGTGCAAGTAGCCATTAGGCTCAGGTGGAAAACGCGTGTATACGTATTCGTGCTTGCCATTTTTAATGTCGTTTTCCGCAATGCTGCGCAAAAAATGATTCTTACTCATTTAGATAAACTGGTGATGAACGGTTGATCGCAGCCTGTACTAGGTGCGCAAACGGTTATTATATCGTTTGTGTTTGGTCGTGCGAACGTATTTCTTCTGATTCTTGCTCGTGCGCATCAAGGCTTGGCACTTTATTAGTAATAGTAAGGTCGTTGAGATGTAAATCGGGTGTTGCCAGAGAAATGTTCGAACGTACTGACTCTTCTAGAATGTAGGCGCGGAAGGTTTGTTTAATAGCGAGCAGGCGTTTTACGTCTTTAATGTAATAGTAAACCGCCCAAGTAACGGCGTAATCGCCGGTGTCATGCACCATAATCTCAGGTTCAAATTGCTCTTCACGTGTGCCTTCGGCTTGGTCTATGTTCTTAAATGCACGTTGAATCATCGCCGCGACGTCATTTTTTGAGTGCTCGTAACCGATGTTAAAAAATAGGCATTCGCGCAACCCTTTTGCCGAGGCAAAACGAGACAGGTTATGCAAGCCGTAATCTCTGAGTTTGTTGTTGCGAATCATTAAGCGGTGGTTGTTGGCTAAGTCCAGCAGCTCGGTATGAAACAACTTGGTACGAAATACGCTGGCAACGATTTTATTGCCGGCCATATTAAACTGAATCACATCACCTTCTTCGCACAATCGGCTGTTGAGAATAATCAAACCGGCAATGATGTCGGGTGCCCACGCGGCTTGCGTCATGGCTAACGCTAAACCGGCTATGCCTAAGGCGCCGCCAGCCTCCAGCAATGAATTAAAACCCAGAATGCGCAAACAGGAGATGATGGCAATTAACGTGATTACGGTGGCAATCACCAAGCTTAAGCCGCGGCTTGAATAGGTGTCAGAGATTGATTTATGGTTGTTGATGGTGCGCTCTTTACCAAAACGTTTGCGCACAAAGTAATTAATGATTTGCGTGGTAACCACGGCAAAGTAAAGCACCATGAGCGAACGCGTTACTTTGGATGCAAACCCGCTCTCGTTAGACAGCAAATACGCATTAGCCAGAACCGCGATAATGATTAAGGTGTTTAACGCCCTCATCATGCTGGCACGAGTGGTAACACCCGCGCTATTGTTGAGCAATTTGCAAATAGGGTTTGCTGCAAAAAACAGCAAAGCACTGACGCTAATGGTGATCAGATCAATCTGGCTGAGCGGTGCTAATAAGGTTGTAATATCCATATGTTTACATTATACGGTAACCCTAGCGTTGAGCAATTGTTTCACAGGCATGCGTGAAGCTGGTTTAATCTGGATAATGCTGTTTACAATATTCTACTTTATGGGTATGTTGCATGGTTTTGGTGCAAGGATGTGGGCGGTTGCTTTGGTTTATTGAGGCGTAACCCGTCAGCAGGCCAAGTTCGCTTGCCATGTTTTGCAGTTCAATTACAAAGCAATAAACGTTTTAGGTCTAGGAGAAAAAAGAGGAGTCATGAAGCATGATTATTAGTATTCCTAAAGAGTCGTTTAAGGGTGAAAAGCGCGTAGCGTTAACCCCTGAGTCGGCTAAACACATACAAAAGCTGGGGCATGAACTTCGTATTCAAGCCGGCGCGGGTAAGCTGGCTGAGTTTGCTGATGCAGATTATAAAGAGGCCGGTGTTCAGGTTGTTAAAGGCGATGCCATTTGGGCCAACACCGACATCGTGATGAAAGTGCGTGCCGTTACCTCTGAAGAGGCCGACAAAATGTCAGCGGGCACCACGGTCATTAGTTTTTTCTGGCCAGCGCAGAACGAAGAGCTGTTAAACGAACTGGCTGATAAAAAATTGAATGTGATTGCCATGGACAGTGTGCCAAGGTTGTCTCGTTCGCAAAAAATGGACGCCTTAAGTTCAATGGCCAATATTGCCGGTTACCGCGCAATAGTCGAAGCGTCTAATCAGTTTGGCCGCTTTTTTACTGGCCAAGTAACCGCCGCAGGTAAAGTACCACCCGCCAAAGTATTGGTGATTGGCGCTGGTGTGGCTGGTTTGGCGGCCATTGGTGCTGCTAAAAGTATGGGCGCTATTGTGCGCGCGTTTGACACCCGCTTAGAAGCCAAAGAACAAGTTGAGAGTTTGGGCGGTGAATTTTTAGTGCTCGAATTTGAAGAAGACGGTTCGGGTGATGGCGGCTATGCCAAAACCATGAGCAAAGAGTTCATCGATGCTGAAATGGCCATGTTCCGTGAACAGGCTAAAGACGTTGACATTATTATTACCACGGCTCTAATTCCGGGTAAGCCAGCGCCTGAGCTGATCACCCAAGATATGGTTGAGAGCATGAAGTCGGGCAGCGTCATTGTTGATTTGGCGGCCGAGCAAGGCGGTAACTGTAAGTTGTCAAAAGCCGATAAAATTGTGACTCACAAAGGCGTGAAAATCATTGGTTTTACTGACTTGCCAAGCCGTTTGGCCACGCAGTCTTCGCAGTTGTATGCAACCAACTTGCGCCACATGTTGACCGACCTTACGCCAGAGAAAGACGGCAATATTGTGTTTGATATGGAAGACGACGTTATTCGTTGCTCTACCGTTTCACATGACGGTGCGGTTACGTGGCCATCGGAGCCACCAAAACTGTCAGCGGCACCGGCGGCCAAGCCTGAGCCTGCTGCAATGCCTGAGCCAGTGCCAGAATTAAGCACAGCACAGAAAGCGAAAATGACGTTTGGTGCCATGGGCTTAGCGCTGTTGGCTTTGTTAGGTGTGGGCAGCGTTGCTCCTGCTGAATTCATGAGCCATTTCACTGTATTTGTGCTGGCGTGTTTTGTGGGTTATCAAGTTATTTGGAGTGTGACACCTGCGTTGCATACGCCGCTCATGAGTGTGACCAACGCCATTTCAGGCATCATCGTTGTGGGGGCTATATTGCAAGTGTCGTCGACCTCAGGGTTGGTGGTATTTTTAGCCTTCATTGCAATATTGATAGCGTCTATCAACATTGCCGGTGGGTTTTTAGTGACTCAGCGCATGCTGAAAATGTTTAGTAAAGGTTAAGGGGCGCAATCATGGAAATGGGAACTATTTCAGCCGCCTACATTGCGTCGGCTATTTTATTCATCTTGAGCTTGGCGGGTCTGAGCAATCAAGAAACCTCACGTCGCGGTAATTGGTACGGCATTATTGGTATGGCGATTGCGATTATCGCAACCATACTGAACAAAAATGTGGATGCGTATGGCTGGTTAATTCTGGCTATGGTGATTGGTGGCGGCATTGGCGCGCGCCTAGCCTCACGCGTTGAAATGACGCAAATGCCAGAGCTGGTCGCTATCTTGCACAGTTTTGTGGGCATGGCCGCCGTGTTGGTTGGTTTTGCTAGCTTTTTTGACCCGGCCAATACGTTGGTTGGCGCAGCGGCGACTATTCACAATGTTGAGGTGTATTTGGGCGTGTTAATTGGCGCGGTTACCTTCACCGGTTCCGTGGTGGCGTTCGGTAAACTGAACGGCAAAATTGGCAGCAAGCCATTGCTATTGCCCATGCGTCATCAGTTAAATCTGGGCTTGTTGGGCTTATCAATATTGCTGGGCTGGTGGTTTTTAAGCGCCGGCCACGATGGCGGTACGCTGCCATTAGTGATCATGACCCTCATTGCCTTTGCCTTTGGTGTGCATATGGTAATGGCCATCGGCGGTGCTGATATGCCGGTGGTTATCTCAATGCTTAACAGCTATTCCGGTTGGGCTGCGGCCGCTACTGGTTTTATGTTGTCTAACGACTTGCTGATTGTGGTGGGTGCATTGGTGGGCAGCTCTGGTGCAATTTTAAGCTACATCATGTGCCGTGCCATGAACCGCAATTTTGTGTCGGTGATTATGGGCGGCTTTGGTACTACCGCCGGTGGTGACGAAGACGCTGGCGAGCAAGGCGAAGCCGTGGCTATTCAAGCCGACGAAGTGGCGCAGTTAATGAAAGACGCGGGTCGTGTGGTGATTGTGCCTGGCTATGGTATGGCGGTGGCGAATGCCCAGCACTCAGTGTCCGACTTGGTGAAATCATTACGCAGCCAAGGCGTTGATGTGCAGTTTGCCATTCACCCCGTAGCGGGTCGTATGCCGGGCCACATGAATGTGTTGCTGGCCGAAGCTAATGTGCCTTACGACATCGTGCTGGAAATGGACGAAATTAATGACGAACTTAGCGAAGTGGATGTGGTCATGGTGATCGGTGCTAACGACATTGTGAACCCAGCGGCCATGGAAAACCCGAATAGCCCCATTGCTGGCATGCCAGTACTTGAGGTGTGGAACGCTAAAAACGTGATTGTGTCTAAGCGCTCTATGGCAACCGGTTATGCCGGGGTTGAAAATCCATTGTTCTTTAAAGAAAACACACGCATGTTATTTGGCGATGCCAAAGACAGTGTGGATGCGGTTAAATCGTCAGTTTAAGCTATTCCGACACACCGTGTTTTCAGTAAAAATGCCGCACTTTACGTGCGGCATTTTTGTTTGTGCTTAGAAAATTAGCCATCTCACCCTGCTGGTCGTGGTAAGTTTTTGTTACACTCGCGCTCATGAGTGATTCTGCCACTATTAACCGCACGTTTTGCGTTGCTCCCATGCTCGATTGCACTGATCGGCATGAGCGTTATCTTGCGCGCTTGATATCAAAACATGCGGTGTTGTACACCGAAATGATTACCACCGGCGCGTTGATTTTCGGCGACCGGCCTAAGTTTCTGAACTTTGATGAGTCAGAACACCCCATTGCATTGCAATTAGGGGGCTCAGAGCCCGACGCCATGACTCAGTGTGCTGAGCTGGTGCAAGAGTGGGGGTACGATGAAGTGAATATCAACGTTGGTTGCCCCAGTGACCGCGTGCAGTCGGGTAGTTTTGGCGCGTGTTTAATGCAAACCCCAGAATTAGTGGCGGCGAATGTTAAACAGATGCAGGCCGCGGTAGACATTCCGGTAACGGTGAAATGCCGCATTGGCGTGGATGACCAAGAGCCGCGTGAGGCGCTTTGGCGTTTGGTTGAATTGTCAGCGCAAGCCGGCTGCAAGACGTTTCTAGTGCATGCCCGTAAGGCGTGGTTAAAAGGCTTAAGCCCGAAAGAAAATAGAGACGTACCGCCCTTAGACTACGAACTGGTGTACCAGTTAAAGCAAGCTTTCCCTGAACTGGAAATTGTCATCAATGGTGGCATCAACACTCTCGACGCTTGTCAGCAGCATTTAGAGCACGTAGATGGGGTGATGATGGGGCGTGAGGCTTACTCTAACCCTTACATTATGGCGGGCGTTGATTCGTTGTTGTACGGTGATGACAGTGAACCGCACAGTCGTGATGAAGTTTTACAGAAGTTCATGGCGTATGTGAAAACCAATACCGAGGCGGGTGTGCGTTTAAACCATATGTCACGGCACGTTGTAGGCCTGTTTCATGGTGAACCACGATCACGACTTTTTCGCCGTCATATCAGTCAAAACGCTCATTTCCCAGGGTCGGGTGCCGAAGTGTTGCAACAGGCCTATGATTCCATGGTAAATGGCGGGTGATTGCGCTGTTTGCTCAATGTTGTTGAGCCGATCGAGTTGTCAATCTGTTAATTAGTCGTTAATTTTCTATTCATTTGCCTCAGTTAGACTGCATAACTTGGTACTCTAGTGTTTGAACGAGTGCGTGAAGCATTATTGGCTTAGCCGTTTTATTGCGCGGTTAAATACACAAATGGAAAATTATTATGTTACGACTTATTAAATGGTTCTTGGGCTTTTTGGTTACTCTGGCCGTATTGATTATTGCCGCGATCATCGTGATCCCCATGGTGTTCGACCCGAATGATTATCGTCAAGACATTGCCGAGTTGGTGAAAAAGCAGACCGGCCGCGACCTTGCGTTAGATGGCGAGTTGAGTGTCTCGGTGTTCCCGTGGTTGGGTATTCGTACTCAAGGCTTAACGCTCTCGCAGCCTGAGGAAATTGGCGGCGACATGGTGTCGGTACAAAACGCTCAACTGCGGGTTAAGTTAGCGCCGCTGCTGAGCAAGCAAGTTCACATTGATACCGTTGTTTTAGAGCAACCTAAGCTACGACTGGTTACGTTAAAAAATGGCGTTGACAGCTTTGCCGGCTTAACCGGTGACGAAGACGATGCCGACACGGTAACCGAAGAAGACTCAGCTGGAGCGGCCGTGGCCTTGTTAATTCAGGGTGTGGAATTAACCGACGGTCATTTGTTGATAGACGATCGGGTTGAAGGAACCACCACCGAGATATCCAACTTAAACGTTGAAACCGGCAACCTCATTGGCAGTTCGCTGGCCGATATTGATGCGTCTGGTTCAATGAAGAGTTCTGACTCGCCAGACGTGGTGAGTTTTGACGTGAGCGCTCAAGCCCGTATTGATATTGATACGGTGGCCGTGCAAGCCAAAGACATACAAGCTAACGTAATGCAGGGAGAAAACGTGCTGGCGTTTAATGTTGGCGAATTCAATTTTACTGAGCAAAGCATTATTGATATTTCAGCGCTAAGTGCGCAAGTTAAAAGCCCAGTCAGTGCGGCCATTCGTGCCAGCAAAGTGGCGGCGAATTTAGATGCACAAACCGCCAACATTCCAGAACTGAACATTGACGCAGGTGAGCTGCAAGGTGCGATTAAAAACCTGAAAGTCACGGGTTTTATTGATGCGCCTAAAGGGTCTGGTTCACTGTCTATTCCTGATTTTAACGCCGCCAAATTGCTGAAAGATTTTGACATTGATTATCAAACGGCAAACCCAAAAGCATTGCAGAAAGTGGCCTTGTCGGCGCTGTTTTCTGGCAGCTTAGATGGCGCGCAAGTTAACGATTTACAGCTGACGCTGGACAGTAGCACGTTAAGCGGTTCAGCCTCGGTGGCAAATTTTGATAAGCCCAGCACCAAATTTGACCTGAATCTGAGTTCACTTAACTTAGACGACTACCTTCCTCCAAGCGAAGACGAGGAGGCCGAGGCTGAAGAAGCGGTCAGTGGTGGCGATGCACTGGCGGTGCCAATGGCGGTATTCAAAGAAATTAACGCCAATGGTCAGTTTAAAGCTCAGCAGCTTATTGCTGGCGGGCTTGAGATGAACAACATTGACGTGCAGGTGCGTTCTACTCCGGGCAGCGTGACCATTACGCCAACCGCGTCTTTGTATGACGGTTCACTGGACGGGCAAATTGCCTATTCAGAGCAAGGCGAACAAGCAAAACTCAAAGTGAAAAATGAGATTGACCTGGTGCAGTTAGGCAAAATGCTGAATGCGGCGGAAGTGACCGATCAGCTTTCAGGCATTGGCTCGTTGTTGGTTGACTTGGTGGTGACTGAAGTTAATGGCAAGCAAAGCAATCAAGGCGTTATTAAACTGCAAGCTAAAGACGGTGCTATTCAAGGTGTGGATATCAAAAACATGCTTGATGGCGCTTACGGTTATTACCAGGCGTATAAGGGCAAAACCAAGCCGCCAGAAGAAAACAAAACGGAAAAAGGCAAAAGCACCGACGAAACTAAGTTTGCTGAAATGTTTGGCACGTTTAATGTGAACGACAATATTGTGACCAATGACGACTTTACGCTCAGTGCGCCATTGTTTCGTATTGGCGGTGAAGGCACCATTAATATTGAGCAGCAAACCTTAGATTACACCGTGGAAGTTAATGTGGTTGCTAGCACCGACGGCCAAGGCGGTGAAGGGCTGGAAAACTTAAAAGGCATTCCTATTCCCATACGTTTTAGTGGTGATTTAACCGCGCCCAGTTACTCTATAGACTTTAAGCGCATGTTCAAAGGCTTGTTTGCCAATGACATCAAGCGTAAAAAAGGTGAGTTGCTGCAAGAAAAGTATGGCATTGAAGGCGGCGAAGAGCTGTCAACCAAAGGTGTGTTGAAAGGGTTGTTAGGTAAGAAGCTTGACGAAAAAATCAACGGCGAAGCACCAGCAAAAGAACGCCCATTGACTGAGCGTAATAGCCAGCAACAAGCGGTAACGCAAAAAGCAGCGCCAGTCAGTAATAAGCCTGCGGCCGATGTGCCAGCCAAGCCCGTGGACAGCCAACCGGCCGAAGACACTCGATCTGAAAAAGACAAAGCCAAAGACGAGCTGAAAAAGAAACTGCTCAATAGCTTGTTTGACTGATCGGCTAAACAGTGCAGAGTGCTCAGTTTTCGCTGGGCACTCTTTATATTCAGCTAAGCTCAGCTAGGCGGCCACGACCGTAACTGGCACACCATTAAGCGCGGCATTTCCGCACAGCTGATCGATGAACTTCTCATCGGTGAGTTCGTTGCAATTGACTCCTTTTTGCTCAGTCGCAATTCTCATTTTTACCCCGTTTTTGTTATGCCCCCAGCCGTGAGGCAGGCTGACTACACCACGCATAACTTCGTCAGTAGCAATGACGGTAGTCGTTACTTCGCCCACTCGAGACTTAATGGTGACACTCGCTTGGTCGGCCAAGCCACGCTCGGCTAGGTCTTGAGGGTGCATCATTAATTGCCAGCGCGGTTTGCCTTTAACCAAGCGATGGTAATTATGCATCCATGAATTGTTACTGCGTATGTGTCGCCGGCCGATGAGCAGTAAATCGTGCTCACTGGCGGGGGCGGGCTTTTGCAGCAGGCGGGCAATATCTTGAATGATGAATTCAGGTGCGGCATCAATGTAGCCGTCGTCGGTGCCAATTCGATCCACCATGCTGGGGGTGAGTGGGCCAAGGTCAATGCCGTGTGGCTCGGCTTTTAATTTATCTAGGTTCAGTGCCATTTCAGGGTTTTTCTGCGCTCCGTAAACATCGTGTTCAATGCCCATGCCGACCAATAAATCGGGCGCTGGCAACTCATTAAAATCACCGCCTTTTAATTGTGCAATGGCGTTGCTTAAGGCGTTGAAAATTTGCCAATCGTGCAGTGCATCAGAAGCGGGGTCAAAAATAGCCGGGTTCATGCGTGCGCTGTTGCGCACCGCAAGCCGCAAAAACACAATGTCGTAATGGTCGTGCTCCAGCGGGCTGGTGGGCGGCAGAATGATATCGGCGTGGCGAGTGGTGGCGTTAATATAGAAATCGATGGCCACGTAAAAATCTAAGCTTGCAAAAGCGCGATCCATCAGTCCAGCGTTTGCGCTGGAGATGATTGGGTTGCCGGCAATGGTAACCATGGCTTTAATTTGACCGTCACCCGGTGTGAGTATTTCTTCGGCAAGCGCGACCGCTGGCAGCTCGCCAGAAAATTCAGGCAGTTGGCTAACGCGAGAATGAAAGCGGGCGAAATGACCTGCGCCCGGTGTGCCTTTGGTGACATAGGCAAAAGCCGGTGAGGTTAGCAGTGCGCCGCCGACGGTATCGGTGGCTCCAATCAATAAGTTGATAACCTGAATGGCCCATTGGCAAAGTGCGCCAAATTCCTGCACTGAAACCCCCATGCGCCCATACAAAACAGCGCGCTCAGTTGTAGCCAACTGTTGGGTAAGTTGCTTAATCTCATTGGCGGTAATGCCCGATTTCGATTCCGCAAGTTGCAAGCTAAAATCCGCCACCGATGCCTTGACTGTTTGCAAGCCTTTGGTGTGATCGTGAAGGTGAGAGTCTTGTACCCAGCCTTCATTGAACAGCGTATTGATCATTGCCAGCAATACATAGGCGTCAGTGCCAGGTTTGATAAATAAGTGCTGACTGGCAGCGTCAGCGGTTTCGGTGCGCCTAGGGTCGATCACGATGACTTGGCCGCCGCGCTCACGAATCGCTTTCAGTCGCTTGGGTGCATTTGGTATGGTCATAATGCTGCCGTTAGAGGCGATTGGGTTGCCGCCCATAATCACCATCATGTCAGTTTGATCAACGTCAGGAATGGGCAAAGCAAATTGGTGCCCATACATTGCCCAAGCCGTGAGTTGGTGGGGCAATTGATCCAGCGAGGTGGCCGAATAATTATTACGCGTTTTAATAATGCGGCGAAGTGCTGGCCCGTGGGTTAAATTACCGTAGTTATGCACCCCTGGGTTGCCGGCGAAAAAGCCAACAGAGTCATTGCCGTGCTGCTGTTGGGTGGCCGCTAACTTTTCCGCTGTTAGCTGTATTGCTTCTTGCCAGGATATTTCAACCCAAGCATCGCCGACGCGTTTGTGTGGCATGCGCAGCCGGTCTGGGTCGGTGTGAATGTCGGCAATGGCAGTGGCTTTAGGGCAGATAAAGCCTTGGCTAACTGGGTCGAGTTTGTCACCTTTGATCGACGTAATTTCTGAACCGCGGGTTTTAATTTCCAAACCGCAGATTGCCTCGCACAGATGGCAAGCTCGGTAGTGCGTTTTATTAGTATCAGTCATGCTCCCTCTTTGTATCGCTGGTCTGAGATTTACCGTATCAGAAGTAAGACGGATTGACTAGTTTCTTTGTTGTGGGTGGCAATGCGTGAAAGCACAGTGATTGAATATTAACTTTTGAACGGGGTGGTGGTGTGCCAAGGGGCGCTGAGGTATGTTGCAATATCACCCTGATATTGAGGTTGCTTATGCGTCTTAAATGCTTGTTACCTACGTGGTTGCGTGTGTGCTTAATTGGGCTTGTTGCGTTACCAAGCTTAGTGATTGCGCAAACATGGAATCCAAACATTGGTTGGAAAGACAGTTACGCGGTTGGGGGTAAATGCTATTGCGACAGCAATGGTTATGACCACAACCTTGACTCCAAGTCGGCCGATACGCCAATTGGGCGGCTCAACGTAGTGACTATTTGTGAAGACATAGAGCGAGTGTTGGGTGAAGGGCCGCAGCCGGGGCGCATTCCTTATAATGATATTCAGTGTGGCAATGGGCCGGCCAATGATGCCGCGGATGAAACAGGTTGCCCAGGGCGCGTTGATATTGGCCCAGCGGGTTGCGATCAAATAGGGCCAAAGTGGGATCTAGAAACGGTCTATGCGAATACCCCAATTCCGCCGCGCCCCGAAAGCGGGTTGGATCGCAGCGATTGGGTGCTGTCGGCGAGCCATAATAACGGCGAAGTGGCACGTATGATTGATGGGGCAAGTTCCACGCGTTGGGCCACGCGTACAGTGCAATCACCGGGGCAATACTTGGTGATTGATTTAGGTGCGCCTAAAAGCGTTAGCCGAATGGTGTTGGACTCAAGCGACAGCCCTAACGACTACCCAAGGTCTTACTCGGTGTTTGTTTCCACTGACGGAATAAACTGGGGCAATGCCATTGCCAACGGTGTTGGCGTGGGTGCAATGACCACCATCAACATGGCAAGGCAGACTCAGCGATACATTAAAATTACTCAAACGGGCAATGATTCGCGCTATTGGTGGTCGGTGCATGAGTTGAACTTGTTTGATATAGAGCCCTCTACGCCTAAACCCTCTACGCCTAATGAAAATACTCAAGCGCCCATGACACCGGTGGTCGACTTACTGTTGCAAGGCACTTAGTCGCTCAGGTTAGCTCAGGTGGGCGAATTCAAGAAAAACACCAATTAACGTGTTTTAAGACCTCATAGAAGCTGCGCTTTGTGTACTAACGGCGGTATAATCTGGCTAAATTTTCAAACCCAATTAAACGGCTCAATGAGTCGATTAATTGATCACTTAATAATTGCTGAGATTATTAGCCATGACCGATTACATTATTGCGCCATCCATTCTTTCTGCTAATTTCGCCAAACTGGGTGAAGAAGTTGATAACGTCATCGCGGCCGGTGCCGATTGGGTTCACTTTGATGTGATGGATAACCATTATGTGCCAAACCTAACGATTGGCCCCATGGTGTGCAAAGCATTGCGCGATCATGGTGTAACTGCGCCCATTGATGTGCATTTAATGGTTGAGCCTGTTGACCGTATCATTCCTGATTTTGCCAAAGCCGGCGCCAGCATGATTACCTTTCATCCTGAAGCTACTAAGCATGTTGACCGAAGCTTGCAGTTGATCAAAGACGAAGGCTGCCAAGCCGGTTTGGTGTTTAACCCGGCCACACCGCTTACGGTATTAGAGTGGGCGATTGAAAAAGTAGATATGGTGTTGTTGATGTCGGTCAACCCGGGCTTTGGCGGCCAATCATTTATTCCCTACATCAAAGATAAAATCGTGGAAGCGCGTAAATTGATTGATGCCTCTGGGCGCGACATTCGTTTAGAAATAGACGGCGGCGTTAAAGCCGATAACATTGGTGAACTAGCCGCACTCGGTGCCGATACCTTTGTGGCCGGCTCGGCCATTTTTAATCAAGACGATTACGCCGGCGTAATTTCACAAATGCGTAAAAATATTGCGCAGAATATTAGCTAGGTCTTGACCCTAACTAAATCCTCGGCAATGATACGCGTATTGAGGTTCACCCTCGTTCAAAAAACTATGCAATATTACTTACGACTTAAAAACTCAACGTGTTGGTGGCGCTGGCGAAGCTAGTAGCCAGCTCGCTGTGGGCACTGGTTCTTCAAGGGGCTTTTTCTTATCTCTAAGCCTATTTTGTTAAGAGTACTTTAGAAAACACGTACTTTAAGAACACACAGCAACACACAATGAATTTTAGTCCAGAGCCATTCACCGATGAAATAAGTGGCTCAACCCAAGAGTGATAATTGCCATGCCTTTTTCTAATCAATCCGAATTTGACGCTTACGTTGCTCCGCTAAAGCAACAAGGTTATACGCACGTGCCTGTGATGTGCGAAACCCTCGCCGACTTAGACACGCCGGTCAGTACTTACCTGAAGCTGGCCGACCACCCTTATACCTATTTACTGGAATCAGTGCAGGGCGGTAATAAATGGGGGCGGCACTCCATTATCGGTTTGCCGTGCTCTAAAGTAATCAGTTACACGGGCAATCACAGAACCGTGGAAGTTGATGGCAAGGTGATTGAAACCACCGAAGTCGACAATGCCTTAGACGATGTGCGGCAACAGCAAGCCCAATACAAAGTGCATGAGTACCAAGGCTTGCCGGAAATGCTGGGCGGTTTGGTGGGCTACTTCGGTTACGAAACCATTGCTTACATTGAGAAAAAATTAGCCTTTGAGCACAAGCAAGACGATATTGGCGCGCCCGATATTTTGCTGATGGAATCATTAGATGTGCTGGTGTTTGATAACTTAGCCGGGCGTATTTTTATTGTCACTCTGGCCGACTTATCCAACCCCAACGCTTACCAAGACGCCATCAGTCAGCTTGATTCGTCGGTTAAAGGGTTGCTCAGCAGCTTCTCAGCCCCAGCCACGCTTAACTTGGGCACGGTAACCGCTGAAGACGATTACGACCCGCATTTTGAACAGCCCGATTTTGAGGCGGCGGTAGAGAAGTGTCGCGAATACATCAAAGCCGGCGACATTATGCAGGTGGTGTTATCACAGCGCTTATCAACCCAGTTTGATGCGCAGCCGATTGATTTATACCGAGCTCTGCGCACCATAAACCCGTCGCCGTATATGTATTTCATGAACCTGCGCGATTTTCATATTGTGGGTTCGTCACCTGAAATTTTAGTGCGCATGCACGACGATCAAGTCACGGTTCGCCCTATTGCCGGCACGCGTAAACGAGGCGACACCGCGGAAAAAGACGTGGCATTAGAGCATGAGCTCTTAAATGATGAAAAAGAGTTGGCCGAGCATTTAATGTTGATTGATTTGGGGCGTAATGACGTGGGTCGTATCGCCAATACAGGCTCGGTGGAACTGACTGAAAAAATGCTGATTGAGCGTTACTCGCACGTTATGCACATTGTCTCGAATGTGGAAGGCACTGTGAAGCAAGGTATGGATGCCATTGATGTGCTCAAAGCCACGTTTCCGGCGGGCACCGTGAGTGGCGCACCTAAAATTCGGGCCATGGAAATCATTCATGAACTCGAGCCCATTAAGCGCGGTATTTACAGTGGCGCGGTGGGCTATTTGGGCTGGAACGGCAATATGGATACCGCCATTGCTATTCGCACTGCGGTGATTAAAGATGGGGTGCTCAGCATTCAGGCCGGGGCGGGCATTGTGGCCGACTCCGTACCGAAATACGAATGGAAAGAAACCCGTAACAAAGCGCGCGCCATGGTTAAGGCGGTGGAACTGGCTACCAGCGGTTTTGGTTTTTAGGAGCGTATTGCCATGTTAATAATGATTGATAACTACGACTCGTTCACTTACAACCTAGTGCAGTATTTGGGTGAGCTGGGCGAAGACGTAAAAACGTTTCGCAACGACGAAATTAGTATTGAACAAATTGAAGACCTAGCGCCTGACCACATTATGGTGTCGCCGGGGCCATGCACGCCCAATGAAGCGGGTATTTCATTGCAGGTCATTGAGCACTTTAAAGGCCGGTTGCCATTAATGGGGGTGTGCCTAGGGCATCAAAGTATTGGTCAAGCGTTTGGCGGCAAGGTCGTTCGTGCCAAACAAATTATGCACGGCAAAACCTCGCCCATTGAGCATATTAATGAGGGCGTTTTTGCTGGCCTTGAAAACCCATTTACCGTAACTCGTTACCATTCTTTGGTGGTTGAGCGTGAGTCTTTGCCTGATTGCTTAGAAGTAACGGCGTGGACTGCAGACGGTGAAATCATGGGGCTGCGCCATAAAGACTTGGCCATAGAAGGCGTGCAGTTTCACCCAGAGTCTATATTGACCGAGCATGGTCACGCACTGCTGCAAAACTTTTTAAACACCACTATTTAGCGGAGTACACAATGCAAGTTCAACAAGCCATTGCTCATTTGCTAGAGCGTAATGACCTGAGTCAGGCACAGATGCAGTCAGTCATGCGTGAGATCATGACGGGTAAATGCACCGATGCTCAAATAGGTGGGTTACTGATTGCGCTGCGCATGAAAGGCGAAACGGTGGATGAAATCACCGCCGCCGCGCAAGTGATGACCTCATTAGCCAGCCATGTCACGGTATCGGCTGAACCACTGATTGATATTGTTGGTACTGGCGGTGACGGCACCAGCACGTTTAATGTGTCTACGGCCTCGTCTTTTGTGGCGGCAGGCGCGGGTGCTAAGGTTGCCAAACACGGTAATCGTTCAGTGTCGAGCAAATCAGGCAGCGCCGACTTGTTAGAACAAGCGGGGGCCAATTTAAACCTGAGCAGTGAGCAGGTGGCAAAAGTAGTGGCGCAAGCCGGTGTGGGCTTTATGTTTGCGCCCATGCACCACAGCGCCATGAAACACGCCATTGGGCCACGTAAAGAAATGGCCGTGCGTACTATTTTTAATGTGCTTGGCCCCCTGACTAATCCGGCAGGCGTTAAGCGTCAAGTGGTGGGAGTGTTCGCCAAAGAACTAACGCCTATTTTAGCCAATGTGTTTGAGCAGCTGGGCAGTGAACATACTTTGGTGGTGCATTCTGATGATGGCATGGACGAAATCAGCATTGGTGCCGCAACCACCGTCAGCGAGCTGAAAAATGGCGCGGTCACAAGCTATAAAATAGCACCAGAAGATTTTGGTTTAAGCACCGCTGATATCAAACAAATAGTCGTCGCCGATTCGGCGCAGTCGTTAACATTAATAGACCAAGTCTTAGACGGTCAACCTGGCGCTGCGCGCGACATTGTGTTGCTCAACGCCGGCGCCGCCATCTATGTATCAGGTATTGCCGATTCGTTGGCGGCTGGGGTAAAGGCCGCGGCTGAGTCTGTTGACTCGGGCAAAGCGCTGGCGGCGAAAAACGCCTATGTTCAAGCTACGCAAGAGGTGAGCTAACATGCACGCAGTAATGTCTACCGGCTCAGATGTGCTGGATAAAATCATGGCGCATAAAGCGCAAGAAGTGGCTTATGCTAAACGGCAATTCAGTGTGGCCGACGTCACCGCTAAAGCCGGCGATGTTGAGTCTGCGCGTGGTTTTGTCAATGCATTGCAAAGCACTCTTAATGCTGGGCGCTCAGCAGTCATCGCTGAGGTTAAGAAAGCCAGCCCCAGCAAAGGGGTGATTCGACCTGACTTTAAGCCAGCCCAAATTGCCGAAAGTTATCAAAAGCACGGGGCCAGTTGTTTGTCGGTATTAACCGACGAAGAGTTCTTTAAAGGCAGCGCCGCCTATTTCGCGCAAGCGCGCGAAGCTTGTACCATCCCGATGTTGCGTAAAGACTTTATGTTGGATGACTATCAAGTGTTTGAAGCGCGTGCGATGGGCGCCGATTGCATTTTGCTGATTGTGGCCGCCTTAGAAGACGGGCTAATGCAAGACTTGGCCGGTCGTTCTCAAGAGCTGGGTATGGATGTGTTGGTTGAAGTGCACAATCAAGCAGAATTAGAACGAGGCTTGGCACTGAGTATGCCGATGATTGGCATTAATAATCGCAATCTGCGTAATTTTGAAACCTCGTTATACAGCACCATTGATTTGTTGCCCAATATTCCTGAAGACACAATTGTTGTGACCGAAAGCGGCATTCACACTGACGATGACGTGGCATTAATGCGTGAGCATAAGGTTAATACATTTCTGGTTGGTGAAGCATTTATGCGTGCCGATGAACCTGGCGAAAAATTAGCTGAGTTATTTTTCTAAGTCTTTTTCTGAACTGTTTTCCCACATTATTATTCTAATTTACTGAATCGGAGGTAGCCATGAAGGTCACCGTTGAACTACAGCAAAACGTTAATTTTAAAGGCACTTCTGAATCGGGTCATGAAGTGATGATGGATGGGCCAGAAGCCTTTGGTGGCGAGAATAAAGGCGCTCGCCCCATGGAAACACTGCTAATGGGCATGGGCGGTTGTGCCTCATTTGATGTGGTGCATATTTTGCGTAAGCGCCGTTTAGAGGTGGCCGACTGTGTGGCTGAAATTGAGGCTGAACGCGCTGAAACAGAACCTAAAGTGTTTACTAAGATTCATTTGCATTTCAAAGTCTCTGGTACCGGTTTGACTGAAAAAGCGTTGGGTAAAGCCGTGCAGCTGTCGGCAGAGAAATATTGCTCGGCGTCAATCATGTTAGGAAAAACAGCCGATATCACTCATTCCTTTGAGATTGTCGAGTAACTGTTTTTAAAGAGTTTAGTGGCCGTTTTGACGGCTACTGGCAATTACTGCAAATGCCATGAATTTCAATTACGGGCTGCACACTTTTAAAGCCTAATTCTTGGGCGCCGTTTTTTAGTGCCGCCGTTACCTCAAGGCTATTGAGTTCAGCAATGTGCCCACATTGCGTGCATATATAGAATTGGCACTGATGGCTAGCCCCTGGCGATGGGCAGCCAATGTAGGCATTGAGTGATTCCACCCGGTGCACCAGTTTGGCCGCAACTAAGAAGTCTAAGGCGCGGTATGCCGTTGGTGGTGCAGGTTTGTGGCCCGCTTCCTGCAATTTTTGTAACACATCGTAAGCGCCAATTGGGTTGTGCGACGCCCATATAATTTCCAATACTTGCTGGCGAATTGTGGTTAGCTTAAGCCCTTGCTCTTTGCACTGCTGCAATGCGCTTTCCATTGCTTGGCTCTGGCAATGAGAGTGATCATGGTCGCCATGGAAAGGGGAAATTACATTTTCAGTGTCGGTCATCGAAGGCAGTACTCGTTCAGTTCTTTTGGTGCAGGCAGTTCGCGTTTCCACGCTAAGCAACGGTTCTGTTGTAACACGCCAAAGCGTCGTATCCAAGCCCGTTTTTGCTTAAGTTCTTCTCTGGTTTGTTTTGCCAGCTCTTCATTCTCTAAACTGCCGTAAAGAACATAAGTCCATTCTTTGCCGTCTTCATTGATGGTGGTGTACAAACGCAAGTCATTTGACTCCTTAAATGGCAATCGGTCTACAAACTCAGACACCAGTGTTGGGTCATCAAAACTGGCCAGCTGTAAGGTGTAGCTCGACTTCTCTTGGTCATAAAGCCAATCATTGTCGTTAAATTTATTCTTTACTGGGTTGCTTGCAACGGCTGTGTTTGTTGGTTGAGCTGGTTTCGGTCTTTTGGCCGCCTCTTTTGAGCGCTTAAGATCCGACGTTTTCACCCACACCTTAAAACGCGTTGGTGCAACCACTCGATACCACTCGTCACGTTGGTCAATAACAATAACCGGTTCGTTTTTGTTTAGACGCCCAACAATGCTGCCTTTGGTGATCAGCGGCACAGATCGTGCGTTCACAGAATTGCCGGTAATGATTCCGTTTGAGCCCGACACACGGATGAAGTTTTTGTGCACCCAAACCGGTAACCCGTTTTTGCTGCGCACAATGGTCCACGCTTCGGTTTCTTTCACAACAACAAGGTCATTGGCATTATCTAAGATAGACACCAACACGCTGCGAGTTGCCGGGTTGGTGAACACTGAAATGGATTGGCCGTCATCCGCCGCGTTTGCGTTGCTGTTAATGTCGTTGCTGGTGGTGGGCGGTGTTTGCGCGTCGTCATTGGTTGGTGTGTTGGTTGCCGTATTGACCGGTGCGGCGCTGTCTGAGTTGTTGCTTGAGTTGCTGGTGCTGTTGGCGGCTAACTCAGTTGAGGCAGTGGCGGTAGTGGTGTCTTGTTTCCACCAGCCAAGCTGCTTAAGAATCTCAATTGACTTTGGTTCATTGTTTTGTGCGGCGCGTTCAAACCACAATCGTGACAATGCCAAGTCTTTTTCAAGCCCAATGCCAAGGTAATAAGCTCGGCCAATATTAAATTGCGATAAAGCGTGCTGTTGCTCTGCGGCTTTTAACCACCATCGCATGGCTTCGTTTTCATCGCGCTTTACCCCTGAGCCAAGTAAATATAAGTGGCCAAGATTGTATTGCGCCAACACATGGCCTTGGCGTGCGGCCTGCGTGTACCAATGCGCAGACTGCTCATGGTCTGGCTGATTGAACTGGTCATTAGAAAAAAGCACGCCAACTTT
Source organism: uncultured Arenicella sp. (assembly GCA_938045295.1). Lineage (GTDB taxonomy): Bacteria > Pseudomonadota > Gammaproteobacteria > Arenicellales > Arenicellaceae > Arenicella. The sequence continues at coordinate 875 of CALINO010000015.1, read as the reverse complement.
AAACTGCGCATCACGATCGCCGCTGTAAGCGCGCAGCATCCAGGCATCCAGTTCTTTTTGGAACTCAGCCTTTAAGTCAGACGAATCAGACTTAATGTTGAAGTCAGTTTGAGCACAAACAGGCGGCATTGCCAATACGCTCAGCAACGCGACGATTTTCACTCCGTTTCGTAGAAATAAACCCAACTTATTTCCATCACCCCGTAATATATTTTTACTCATACACATAACCCGATTTGATCCGTTAACTAATATTTTGTTGAGCTCTTTTCCTGTCATTATCACTCAAATATATTTGCAGCCATTCTGGTTAGATAGGGGTATTAACTGCGCCAGCAATCATAACATCAAATTGCCCGATAGGTATATTTGCTAAATTAACTTTAAATCGCCGTTTTTTGTTCATGCGCTGTACTGTATGTGTGCCGCTATTTTCGTGCTTAGAAGGCAAATTGTTCGGCTTTTAAAAATCTTTATGACAATTAATAGAAAGCGCTTGCGCTTTTTTGTCACACCCATTATCTTTGGGTCTGTTCGCTAATAAACCACAACATATTGTGGTTTTACTGCATTGAAGCAAAAGCGAAAAAAATAGAGAAAATCAAGTATAAACAAGCGTTTTGGGCTGGGTCATAGAAAAGTGGCTGGAACCAATAGGGGTCACGTATATGGGGAAACCACAATATCTAGTGTCGCCAGGTCTTGCGCAACAAATAAGCAATGAAGCTTTAGGGTAGTTGCCGATTTAACTCAAATTTTATTTCGTGATCAATGCGCGTGGTGCGTCTAAATACCTAACCTATAAAATATTAATAAAAGAACGAGGATCCTAACCATGGGCAAGCCTGTTGAAGAACTCAACGCTGTTACTCAAC
>CALINO010000014.1 GCA_938045295.1 uncultured Arenicella sp. | reverse complement strand
TGCCCAGAACATGGAGGGCAGTCAGCAAGCTACGGCGAAAAAACTAGCCGAAGTGGTTGAGAGTATCCACATAGGTTCAGAGAACAATCGTGCTGAAGAAACCAAGGCTTATCTACAAGAGTATTTTAAGCTGGCAGATGGGTTTTCCTTAGAACTTTAATCATATAAAGCGCTAAGGATAAACAAACCACCTTATTTCACTCTTTGTTTCATTAACCTTTTGGTGCTTAATGAACAGTTTAAACCGTCTTCTTAAGTCCAGCTTTTATAGGCCTTGATACGTCTTGGGGCTTGTCAGAAACTGCATCGCGTTTTTAGCCTCTGATGGGTTTTTCTTGATAATACTTTTGGTTACCGTTGAGTAGAGCTTTGTGTCGATTCTAGCGGTAAATTTTTCAACTCCAAGCCGCTCATGCATTAGCTGGATAGTAACAATAAGGCACGTAGCGAACTGCTTGTAAAACCTATTTCGCGTTGCATTCAAGACAGCAAGGTGATAGTCAACGACGCTCTCTAACGTTTCTTGTTGCTGTGCGTGTGCTCTAAGCATTTTGGAAAGACAATCTTCAATAACTTTCAGGTCGTTCGAGTTGGCACCCAACGACGCCATTGCGGCCGCAGAGGGTTCTATGCTGGCTCGAAATTGAAAAAGCTCTTTCAAGAGACCATCTGAGAACCCAGACTCAGACAACCAAAGTAAGACGTCATCATCGAAAAGGTTCCATTCGGTTTCAGGGTGAATCCATGTACCCTGAGATGTCCTCGAAAACACCATCTTCTTTGAAGCGAGGTATTTGATTGCCTCTCTGATAACAATTCGACTAGCTCCGTAGCGGTCACAAAGTTCTTTTTCAGTCGGCAATTTTTTTTGTTTACTATACTTGCCAGTAACGATATCACGCCCAATTTCATGAATAAGAAACTGAGTTAGGTTTGTACTCGCTCGAAAATCTATTAGTTTTACCGATTTAAGCACAAGTCACCTGAGGTGATGCGTCATTGTGGGGCATCACCATTGTGCGATTCCAAAAGGAGAGAGCCAATAAATGGTTACCAACATAATTGATATTAAGATGAAGTAGGCGTAAAAGCGTTTGGACCACGGTGTTATATCCACCGCAGGATTAGTGACCTTTTTAATATTTCTTTCGCTAGGACTGAAAACTGAAAACAGATGCATTATGACAATGGTACATACAAATAAAATGGCGGCGATGTGCAGAAAATGAATGCCGAAGTCTTCAATGAACTGGCTGTAAGCAAAGGTTGTTAAGTAAAAAATCAAGCCAGTTATTACTCCCGATTTTGGCACTCTGGGGTTAACCATGCTCATGAATACCACTGCGAAAATTGGAAAGCTGAAGATGCTTCCAACTTTAATAATGTAGGCAAAAAAGCCACCCTCTACTAAACCAATAAAAGGGGCAATGGTCATTGCAATAATAGCTAACACCACTTGCAGTCGTTTACCCAAAACAATTATCGAAGCGTCCTCGACCTTGTGGCCTTTATTCTCCTTGATGGGTTTGTATAAATTCAGTAGTGCTATGGTGCTGGTGCTATTTAAGCCAGAGTTGAAGGTGGTAATAGAAGCACCAAACATAATTGCGGCAATAATTCCGATTAAATACGCCGGCATTACTAGCGCTATTAGCTGTGGATAGGCTTCAGCAGAAGAATCCAGAGAAGGCAGTGCAGCGAGTGCGATTACGCCAGGAAACACAGTGATAAGCGGGGCAATAAATTTAAAGCTTGCTCCGAACATCATGCCTTTTTGTCCTTCAGCCAAGTTCTTGGCCCCAAGCGTTCTTTGAAGAATGTATTGCTCTGCGCCCCAGTAATTCAAATTAATCAACAAGATACCGGTAAACAGAGTTGTCCAAGGCACCATGTCTGTTGGTTTGCCGAGAGAGTTTAAATTTGATGGAAAGTTGGTGACAATGTAATCGAAGCCTTCACCAATGTTGCCATTTCCAACATACTTCAATCCAAAATAGGGGACTAGCAGGCCTCCTAATACCAACCCAACGCCATTTAGCGCGTCTGAGGCAGAAATTGCCTTAAGCCCACCAAACACTGCATACGCACCCCCTATAATGCCGATGCTCCAAACGAGTATCCAAATCGCCGCCCATTCGGAAATTCCGAGCAGTTCATCCACGTTGAACATCCCATTAAAAATGACCGCTCCGGTGTACAGCACTGGAGGCATAAGATTAATTGTGTAAGATGCAATGAATAAAAAAGAAACTATTTTTCCAATTGATGGGCCGTATCTGGACTCCAAAAACTCGGGCGTTGTGGTGACGCCTTGTCGCAAATATACGGGTAAAATAAACTCGGCAATAATGACCATAGCCACTATCGCTGAAAATCCATACATCATGATGGACATATTAGAGATGTAAGCTGATTCGGTTTCTCCAATCATCGCTATCGCAGAGATATTAGATAAGAAGAGTGAACCTCCAACCAGAAACCAGTTTAAATGCCTACCACCTAAGAAATAACCTTCTATCGTATCAAGTTTTTCTTTGCCTGCGATATAGGTCGATAACACTCCGATTGTTATTGTTATAAGAAAAAATGTGATTAATGCCGTTAGGTTCATGAAATTTACTAGCTCATTCAGCTTGGGTATAAACGTAGAAAGCTAGAACACTGCCTAGCTTTCCACGAATCGATCGACGTTTTCAGTTTAGAAACTGGCTCTTACACCTACTGAAAAGCGTGAACCAGTGTCGGAGTAGTCCAACATACGATTTTGAAATCTAGAGAAATCTCTAGTATCTTCATCCAGTAAATTAATGCCTTCAAAATACACTTGAACTGTGTCGTTTAAGTCGTAAGAGGCAGAGAAATCAAGCTGGCCATAAGACTCTCGTTGACGCGGTTCACTTTGATCAGAAAAACACTCTACCAAAAACTCATCTCTGTAGTTATAGGCTAAGCGAAGTTGAATGCCGTCTTTTTCATAGAAACCACTTAGGTTCAATGAGTGCGGAGACAAACCATTGTAGTCGCAGTCAGAAGCTCCAGACCCATCGGCACGTTGAATATCGCTAGATACGTAAGTGTAATTGGCTTGCACACCTAAACCATCATAGGGAGCTGCTAAGGTATCAAAGGTGCGTTGAAACGCCAGTTCGAAACCAGTAATGCTTCCTTTCTCGCCGTTACGTGTACGAGTGTCTTGAAAGTTTACAGACCTGATAACGTCCGCATTGGTTGGGTTGCCCGGATTGTTTGCTGGAAACAGAATATCGCGTGCTACCGGTAGCGTGGCGCTTTCAAGGAAGTTTTTAAACTCTTTGTGAAAACCCGATACGCTAAGCAATCCTAGATCATCGTAATACCATTCAAAAGTGGCATCGTAGTTGGTGGATTCAAAGGCTTGTAGTTCTGGGTTACCACCACCACTTACTGGTGCGTTTGAACGACCGCCAAACGTATTAGCAATTCCAAGAGCGGTTAGAGTAGGCCGGGTAATGGTTTCAGAAAAACCAAAACGGAATACCGTGTCTTCGCTTGTTTCCATTTTAAAATTAAGCGAAGGAAGAATGTTTCGATACTCGTTTTTAACGACAATCTCAGTCGCTTCACCAAAGCGGATATCTAATTGCGTATCATTTTGACTTTCGCGAATCTCTAATACTGGTTGGTCGACCCCTGAAGAAGTAATCTCAGTTTCAACCACACGGAAGCCTAGGTTCGCCGACCAGGGCTTACCAGACAATTCACCTTCCCATGCTGTATTTAAATACAAAGCAGTGGTCTTCTCGCCAACAGCAAAACTATTCGCAGTATTCAGATCGGGCTCAAAAAAACCGAAGATTGAATCTCCCGCAGCGTCTCGTCTCGCCATTAGCTCAGCGTCTGAAATCGCTCCACGACCCACACGATTCGGTGCGGTAATTGAAGCGTCGTCGTTAAGAACCGCGAAAACATCTTCAAAATCGAATGTCAGAGCGTTAGGTACAACGTCACCTGAGCCGTCAACACCACTTAAGAATCCGTCAAAAGACAAATTATTCAAAAACGCATCGCTGCTTGGCGCGACGGTGTATCCGCAATAGGCACAGAATATCCCAAAGCCCTGAGAGGCCGCAAAGTTATCAAAGGAGTCTCTGGATTTATCTCTGTCGCTATAGTTTATGCCAGCCGTTATGCTTTTAAGGTGTTCGCGATCAATGCTCCAGTCCGCATCGAAAGACACGTCAAAAATTTCATCCTTAATAGCCTCTCGACGTACGTCCACAAAATGCAATCGCTGAAGCGAGGTGTCGGTCAAGCTACTCACACCTGTCAAGCTGGGAACCCCTGAATCATTCAAGCGAATGTTTTGAGAAGTAGGTGAGAGCTTACCAACAACAACAAATGGATTGAAATCGTCTCGTTCGGCTTCTGAGATAGACACATCGGTGGAAAGTGTGAGTGACTCAGACGGAGTAAATTTTATAGTACCACCGACTAGATAAGTTTCCGCATCACGATTGGCGCCAATAATAACGTTATCATCTTGAGACAAGCCAAGCTGCGGCCCAATGGCTGGGTTGCGGTTGTTAAAATCTAAGCTCGGTCTAGAAAAGCTGGTCACCGTTCCATTTTCGTCGACAACTGGGTCGATAAATTGAGGGTTGAAGAATCCAGTGAACACTCGGTCAATACCGCTGACATCGAAACGAGAATACAATCCATCTACTGTGATCTCGACAGCATCTGAGGGTCTAGCTTGAAAAGACGTGTTTAAAGTTAAACGCTCCCGGTCTTGTTGGCGGCGTGTAAAAGCAAGGTTTTGTTGAACTCTTGTTCCTTCTGGTAGCGCACCTAATGAGTCGGCAGAAAGGCCAGTCGAAGACTCAGGGGCATTGACAGTAAGGGCTCCATCTCTCACAAGAAAACCACCGGTGCCAACGGTGTCTTCCTGAAGTGATCGATCCGAGTACGAAGCCCCAACTAGAAACCCAATTGTCTCATCGTCGTTGGTCCATGAACCTACGCCGGATAATTCAGGGCTAGTTTCTTCACGCAAGGTGTCATAACCCGCGGCCGCTGACAGAGTGAAATTTGAGCCAGGTCTGTCGAAAGGTCGAGCTGTAGCGATATTTACAACCGAACCTATACCGCCTGATTTTAGTTCAGGCGAAGAACTTTTAAACACCTCAGCTCGCTGAATAATATCTGAAGAGATAACGTCGAAAGAAAACTCTCTTCCATCATTATCGGTGGCTAGCAAGCGACCATTCAATAGCACAGTATTGAACTCAGGCCCTAAGCCACGTACGGTTATAAATTGACCTTCACCACCACTGCGGTCAATCGCCACACCGGTAATTCTCTGCAGAGATTCTGCAATATTGGCATCTGGGAACTTGCCGACGTCTTCTGCTGCTACCGCATCAACGACCTGATTCGCCGAGCGTTTTAGGTCCATTGACCTTTTAAGGCTACCACGAATGCCGGTTACGACGATTTCTTCCAGAGTGGTTGCTGATTCCTGCACATCGGAATCATTTTGGGCATACGCAGCAGGAGACATTGCTAGAATGGCAGCACTGATTAGCGTTCGGTTTAAACTCTTCATATCTTGGTTCCTCTCCTTCGTTTAGCTAACGAATCTATTGGTGTTTTTTTAGTTATCAGTACACACTCAAACCTTAGTTTGTTTGAGTTAATGTCAATTATTATGTTTGGTCAATAAGAAATACAATGGCGAACTTGGCAATGAAATGTGTATTTTGGCCATTTTGAATTGTTTTTAATTTAGAATAGCCGTTAGTACTTGTGCGCATTCTTCTAATCCCGCCTCAGCTTCGGGAAGATATTGAAAGTTCAAAAAAGCGTGAATCATTTGATGGTAACAACTGTGGCGTGTTGGTACGCCAAACTTAGAAAGACTCTTTATATACTCGGCACCTTCATCCATTAAGGGGTCGAAACCTGCTGTAACAACAAAAGCTGGAGGCAGCCCCGTTAGGTCTTTTTGCATCAACAAATTGAATCTCGGGTCGTCGCGCTCAGCCTTAGGGATGTATAAATCCAGTAGCCATTCGAGCTCTTTTCGGCGAGGAATATAAGCATCCGACAACACCTCACGACTCTGGGTATTCGTTGCCCCAGCCGTCATGGGATAGAGCAATAACTGCAGTTGCGGCTTCGGACAATCAAGATCTCGTAACTCAATCGCTGCCGCTGCCGCCAAACTTGCTCCTGCGCTTTCACCGCCTATTGCAATGCGATTTGCATCAATGTTGAATTCTTGCGAGTGCTCCGCAACCCAGCGAAACACATTCACCGCGTCCGCAATAGCGACTGGAAAAGGATGCTCTGGTGCAAGACCATAAGATGCCGATATAACACTAATTCCTGCTTTGAAAGCCAGTTGGGCGGCCATTTTGTCTACCGCGTCCACGCTTCCAAAAACAAAACCACCTCCATGAAAGAAAACCAGCGCAGCCGATGATTCATCCTGTAAAGACTCAGGGCGGTATAGTCTGGCACTTAGGCACCGATCGCCACTTTTTATCTCGAGCTCAACGGTAACAACCCCATCAGGGTAGTCATGACCGTAGGGGTTACCCTTTGCTTCTATTGCGGCTCTTGCCTCTTCAGCTGACGATTCCCAATACTCAGGGAGCGCAAAGTGGTTGCTCATTATGTCCTGAGCCTCGATTGAAGGTCCGGATTTTGATGAAGACGGTTCGGTGGATGCAAAAACCGGATTGATTACTACTGCTGCAAGTTTGTCTGCTATCGAGCTTGAATTATTTGCGAATGATTGGCTTTTTTTTGTCATCGTATTTGCTTGGCTAAGCGACAGTTCCAATTGAACTAAACCTTAGAAATTTTGTTGTTGTAATCCTATCTGAATAGTTAACGCAAGCAATGGGCGTATTGGTTTTTAGATGTGCAATTTGACCTGTGTGTGTATCTGCCTGTAGAGTAAGGTCAGGGTTCAGAGGGCTTCCCTCATAAAAATCACCAAGAAATCCATTTGAATGACTGATAAAACGCAAAAGTTTACCCCCAATGACTCAGCACGAGCCGATGGAGTTAGAAAGTCAAGATACAATAAGAATCTTTTCGCTTCCTATGTCCGAGAATGGCTCGAACTCTATGGGAAAGAAAGTGTCATTACGGCTAGAAAAAACAAAAGTGCACAGAGTGAAGTTATTTCTGAAAAGGATGAAATACGTTTACTCGAAGCCGTAGCTGAGCAAACCAAGTTTGGAAGTCTGTTTGTTTTGAATTACAACACTTCCTCAATGGGTGGAATTCGCGTGGCATGCAGCGTGCACAATGGCGGTGGTGTTTATGGAGAGAGCCGAATTTTAAGCAGCTTTACGCTTGCTTATATATTGGATGGCGGGGGGCGATATAAAGATGAACATGGATATACTCAAGCCCTAAGCTCTGGCGATTGTATATTAATACGTCCTGGGCTTAAACACTGGTACGGCCCGGATCAAGGAACACGGTGGAGTGAACTTTTTATCGATTTTGGAGGTAGCGCTTTTGATTTAATGCTCGAATCTGGATTCTTCAAAGATTTCCCTCCCGTATTTCGATTAGATCCAGTCGTATATTGGTCCGAAAAGATTCGGACGGCGGCGGGTGAACGAAATCGCGGAGAATCTAATAAGATGTTTCGAGAACTTTTACGGGTGCAAAACCTGTTGGTCGATATTCGGAGCTTTTTGTTTAGTAGTATTGATAATGACGATATATGGGCTGAACACGCGAAAAACGCACTTACGCCAGACACAACCGTTCAAGAAGTCGCAAGCCTGCTTGATATGGATTATGCGAGCTTTCGCAAGAAATTTCGTAAATTGGTCGGTGTGCCACCGGGCAAATATATCACCGCGGTTAAAATGGACGAAGCATGCAACCTGTTAACGGAGTCAACAATTAAAATACAGGATATTGCCGAAATTCTTGACTACTGTGATCAATACCAATTTAGTCGACAGTTTAAAAAGGTTGTTGGCTGCTCTCCCACTCAATATAGAGAAGCACACACACAGCCTTAACATTATTGGCGCTTTGTATTCAGTGAATATATGTTGCTCTATTGTTACTTCAGGGTCTGTATCTAGCGCCCCCAAGGCCAAAACCTAAGTACTTTGGGTGTTTATCAAGCCGGGTAATGATAGCGGAGCAACAAGTTGTACAAAATGATCGTCGTTCGCCAGGGGACGATTCAAAATACATTAGCTGCTGCTCACCTTTATAAATTCTACCTTTGAATATTTTCATAACCGTACTCAGATTTTTAAAGCGAAGCTCAAAAAACAAACTTCAAGGAAAATCCATTACGTATTCATTTTTCTATAAATGTAAATAATAATGATTTGCATTTAGTTTTGCGTTAATGTAAATTGTCAGCGTAAATATTTCCGGCAGGGCGCATACCCTCTAATTCATGACTGCCGAAAGCTCAGTATTTAAATGTTGATCACGGTTTAAAACAGAGCTTTATCTGTTGGCATGAAACAGTCTTAGTCAAAACTCAACCCCCCGATAACACAGATAACAAAATGAAGACTACACTTAAATACACATCAGTGTCTGCAGCCCTTGCGTTGATGCTAACGTCTCAGTTAAGCATTGCTCAAAATAACGAGGTGGATGAAATTATCGTTACCTCTGAAAAATTGGGTAGAACATTAACTGAGACCACAACAAGTATCGAGGTTTTAACGGGTGTCGAGCTAGAAGAGCGCAGTATTGATGAGCTTTATGAAGCCGTACGACGCACGGCAAACGTAGCTCAAAGTTTTGGTGAAAAGGGTTTTAATATTCGCGGTGTTGATCAACGAGGTGCTGGCAGCGGCTCAGGGCTGCTTATAAATACCACCGTAGATGGCGCATCGCTTCCAAGTAACCAGGCCACTTTCTTTGGCCCTTATTCAACGTGGGATGTCGCTCAAGTTGAAATTCTTCGTGGCCCTCAAGGCACCACACAAGGGAGAAACGCCATTGGAGGTGCGATATTGGTCAACAGTGCCGACCCTGAAATTGGCGCTAACTTAGTTAAATTGAGAACGTCGATCGCTGATCTGGGTACCTACCAACTAGCGGGTGCCGCTAACATTGATGTCAGTGATCAGTGGGCGTTGAGGTTTTCTGTTGATAAACGTGGGTCAGATGGATGGGTGGATAACCCAACGCTCAATACGAATTACGACGCTCGCGAGTCGACAACAGTTCGAGGAAAGGCGCTCTGGCAAGCCAGCGATGCACTCAGCCTAAAATGGACGACGAATTTTACCGATTCTAATGGCGGCGAAGACTTGGTTGACTTTCTGGGCTTTCCTAGCGAGCGTATAAACCGTTCTGAAATTAACGCATTTCAAGGGTCTGAGCATGTAATTAACACGCTTCAGATCGATTATGATTTTAATGACGCATGGTCATTAACTGCCTTAGCCACTCGCTACGATCACGATTACCAAAGGCTAGACGATTTTGATGCTACTCCTGCTCCTGTCGGCTCAATCGATAGGACGCAAGAAGAAGAAAGCATTACCACCGAAATACGTTTTAACTACGATAACGGGGGTAACTTTAAAGGCGTGTTTGGCGCGTACTATGGTGATTTTGATCGACAAATTGAGGACTTTGTTCAAATTCCGGTGACGGTTACTATACCTGATCGTGATCTTTTACGATTTTTCGGAATTCCTCTAACGTCCAGCATCTTTCGAGATCGTACTACTGTTGCAAATGAGGAAAATGTTGCTGTTTTTGGAGAGTTTGAATACGCGTTTAATGATCGTTTAACCGGTATTTTTGGTTTGCGTTGGGACAGTGAGAATCGCACATCGAACTCAATTCAAGAAGTCACCACCGACTCTCCGGTATTTTTATTACCATTGCCGCCCACTCAAACTGAGCCATTGGATTCTGACTTCGATGCCTTGCTGCCGAAACTGGGTGTGCGCTATGAAGTGAACGATGCTGTGACTTTAGGCTTTACGGCGCAAAGTGCCTATCGTGCCGGCGGGCAATCCATCTCTGCGGTGACCTCAACCTTGGCTAATTTTGATACCGAAACCGCTTGGAATTATGAAGCATCGTTGCGGGCAGACATAAGTGACACTTACTCTGTGTCAGCGAATGTTTTTTATACTGATTGGACTGATCAGCAGGTGTCACGAAGAACTGACGTCTCTATTATTGGTAACTTTGGCTCAGACACTATTACCATTAATGCCGGTGAGTCATCCTTATATGGCGCTGAGATTTCAGTTGATGCCAACTGGAGTGATTCGTTGTCTGCTTATGTCTCGCTTGGTTTGCTTGAAACTAAATTCGACGACTTTGTTTCTGGTTTGGTCGATAACACAGGTAATGAATTTGCCTTTGCGCCTAACACCAATATTACGCTGGGTGTGAACTACAGAACTGAAAACGGCTTTGTGGCAATTGCGGATATAAATTGGCGCGATGACCAATTTTCAAACAACTCAAATGATCTTGATAGCGTTATCGATGGCTATGCGTTAGCGAATGTTAAATTAGGCTATGAACAAGATAGCTGGTCGGTATACGTGTTCGCTAGAAACTTGCTGGATGAAGATTACACGACTCAAATTCAGCCTGCTATCAGAGACCGTAATGGCAATATTGCCACACAGCTTGCACGTACCGGCGAACCTCGTTTGGCAGGCATAGAGTTCAACTACCATTGGGGGAAGTAGTGCCAAAAACCTTACTCAATAGCTTGATTTTGCTATTGCTTTTGAGGCACATGTTCTCTTTAGCAGAGTAAATGATGATGGCTACTCTCACCAGTTGCTTGCTTGCCTACCTTGGGTGTGGCTTATTGTATCAAGCTAAGCCCAAGCGCTGCACGTTGGCTCTTCATTACAATACTGAGTTAGTCAACTCAAATCATTACACAACGCTGTGTCGGCTCATCGGCACAGCACTATTGTTTGTTTCTATTTACTGTGCATC
>CALINO010000013.1 GCA_938045295.1 uncultured Arenicella sp. | reverse complement strand
AAATGATTGCCTAGGACTCAGCTCTACAACATCACCAAGGCGATGCTCAAACGCTTGCGATAGTTCATGCGAAAACTCCGCCTCATTCAATTGCATCAACCGGCTTGCAAGTTCTTTGTCTGCGCTCCAAACAATCGAACTGAAATTATCGCTTACGGGCAAGGCAGCCACCGGCCCGGTGGACAAAAATCGTTGCCAAGCACAATCTTGGTGGCTAGCACTGGTTCGAATTTTTGCCACAATACCTTGCTGCTCGTAACTTCTCCAGTTAGCAAAAATACCGGCTTGTTGTCGCACCCATGAATTAGCTCCATCGGCACCCACCACCAATTGCGCAGATACACTGCCGTGCGATGTTTCAAGCTGAGCGCCATGCTCGCTTAACGTTAACGATTGCAATTGAGTATCAAAAAAACAGTCAAGCCGGCTGCCAGAGAAGTTCAATGCTTGTGCTTGCAATAAGTGCGTGCACGCCATTGCGTCCACCATATAGCCCAAGGTTTGGCGCTCTATGTCTTGCGCGTTAAAACACAATTCACCGGCGGAGTTTTCGTCCCACACAAACATACGCTGATACGGGTGCGCTTGCTGCGCTGACAGTGCCTCAAACACCTCAACTTGGCGCAAAAGATTAACCGCCGCATCGCCCAAAGCAACCACTCGCTGATTAGCTTGGCCTGCTTCTAATGGTTCTAACGGTAACGTGCGTTCTAATAATGCAATGCGTAAAGACGTACTGTTGGCCAGCCTTAACGCCAGCGTGGCGCCCACCAAACCAGCGCCAACAACCACAATATCGTACTCTTTAGACATGGCCGGCCGCGGTTTTACGGCGCCATGAGTGCTTCAATATCCGCCACACTTTTAGGGGCAAGTTCAGTGAGGTTTTCATAACCGTCTTTTTGAACCAAAATATTATCTTCGATGCGAATGCCGATATTGTGCCAACGTTCATCCGCACTGGAGGACGCACTGACATAAATACCCGGCTCTACGGTAAACACCATGCCCGGCTCGAGTTCTCGCCAATTGCCATCGAGCTGATAGTCGCCCACGTCATGCACGTCCATGCCCAACCAGTGACCGGTTCGGTGCATATAAAATTCGGTATAGCTTTTGGTTTCCAATGCCTCATCAAGACTTCCTTTCAGTAAGCCTTCATCCAGCAAGCCTTGAGTGATAACGGCCACGGCGGCCTCATGATAATCACCCCAGGAATACCCCGCTTGGCACTTTTCAAACGACGCCTGTTGCGCCGCCAACACAATTTCATACAAGGTTTTTTGTTCTGGGCTGAACTTACCATTTACTGGAAAGGTGCGGCTAATGTCGGCCGCATAGCATTGATATTCGGCGCCGGCATCAATCAGCAATAAGTCGCCGCTTTTTAACACCGCATTGTTTTCAACGTAATGCAGTATGCAAGCATTTTCACCGCCCGCCACAATCGACGGATAAGCATTGTAATGGCTGCCTGCTCGGCGAAATTCGCACTCCATTTCAGCTTGCACTTGGTATTCATACATACCCGGGCGACACACTTGCATGGCTTTTTGGTGACCCAGAGCGCTCATTTTCCCGGCTTTGCGCATCAAATTAATTTCATCGCTGCGCTTAAATAAACGTTGTTCGTGCAAGATGTGATTCAAATCCACAATTTCGTACGGCGCGTGCTTACCACGGCGCACTTCTTGTTTGATTTGATTCATCCAAGACAATAATTGCGAATCAAAGTCTGGGTATCGACCCACGGTGGTGAATATCTTTTCCTTTTCTTCCATCATGCCGGGCAAAATTTCATGCATGTCTTCAAATGGAAAAGCATCGTCGGCACCGTAATGCTCCATGGCACCTTCAAGCCCGGCTCGTCGGCCGTCCCACATTTCACGAAAGGGGTCTTTTTCTCGGCAAAATAGAACAAACTCACCTTGTTCACGCCCCGGGCTGATCACCAGAACCGCTTCGGGTTCGCTGAAGCCGCTTAAATAATAGAAATCACTGTCTGGGCGAAATTGAAAAAACACATCGCCATTGCGCGACTGTTCGGGTGCCGTAGCCACAATCACAATATCATTGTCGCCAACTTGATTGATGAGCTCAGCGCGACGACGCGCGTAAATTTCTTTATTCATAAAAAGCGGTAGCCTTAGTTAGTGGTGCTGGGTGCGTCTTTTGAGCGTTCGCTGTAGATAAACTCAAAGATCAGCTGTGAACCTACTTTAATGTATTCATGCAATTCTGCCAACGCCCACGATTCTTCTTGCTCTGAAGCATCACCGGCATCGGCTTCGGCAATCTCCATCAAATCTCGCGCAATTTCTGAGCCATTTTCAGGCAGTTGATCAATGCTGAAGGCGTTATTGTATAACAAGCCAAGTAAATAGCCTTTACTCCACGTTGCCACACCTTCAACTTGCACGTTGAGCGGCTCGTCGTCGTCGGGCAGAATTAAGTCAAAGCCTTCGCCACCATTAAACAGTATGTCGCTGTATTCACGATACAAATCGTACAACAGGCTGCTCAGTTGACTGAAACGCCCGTCGTTACTGTCGGCTTCAGGCTCAACCAATTTCAACAAATCTGGGCTTAAACCGGTTTTCAAATGATTAGAAACCGCGCCAATAATGGTGCCGTGCACTTCGCTTGGAGTCAGCTCCAGGCCGGCCAGCGCCAATGTGGCTTCGATTTGGGTAAAACGGTCTACCGTATTTGTCATAGTGTATTAAATAATAATTAAGAAGGTTAATGGAGCCTATCGCTGGAGCACCGAATTATATTACGGTTCCAGTGTGGCTCAAAACCGAATCTGACATTAAAAATGGCTCTATTTTGCCTGTTGTATGGGCTGCAAAGGGATTGCATGTTGACCTTGCTCGACGGCAAGCCTACTATAAGGTCTTTAACACGCAATAGTTGTCATTCTCTAAGGGGTATGCACATGGACGCTAATATTTTAGGTCTAGAGCAGCGTATTGAAACGCTAATAAACGAATGCCGTCGCTTAAGCAGCGAAAACCGTATTCTAAAAAGCGAACAAAGCACACTGCTTGAAGAAAAAACCAATTTAAAAGAAAAAAATCGTATCGCCTGTTCGCGGCTAGAACGCATTGTCGAAAAGCTTCGTACGCTTGAAGATCAGTAATCAACGCAACCGGAAACTATAATAAATATGTCTGCGAAAGGGGTTAACATTTCGATCATGGGGCGCGACTTCTCGGTTGCTTGCCCGGCCGATGAACAAGAAGCATTGCTGGAAGCGGCCAAGTACCTCGACAGCAATATGAAAGAAATACAAAAGAGTGGCAAAATCATTGGCTCAGAACGAGTGGCGATTATGGCGGCTCTGAATATCAGCAATGACTTGCTTAAATTGCAAAAAATGTCCAAAGGCCAAGAGCAGGTCCAACAGCGCTTGGACGCATTGCAAGAACGTATTGACTCCGCGCTGCGCGAGGCTAACGAGGTTTAACCTCGTTAGCGCACAAAATTACAATAATTTATCAACGCGGTAGGTAACGAGTTGCTATAATTACACACAGGCGTTGCCTGTGGTGTTGGTAAGCACTTCAAATCCCTTAGAACCTAGTCTTTATTTTCGGGGGTCAGACCACTCCGCTGTTGTGCGTTTTGATCAGGTTGCGTTTAATCGCAGCCCATCCACGCGCCTGATGCAGTTTGTAGACTCCCACTTGAACCACCGGTTCAAGGCACCAAGGGCTTACGGCATTTACGGGTAACGCTCTCACTTTTTCCTCAAGTCTTCTGTATTTGCCATCCCTATTTGATTTATCATCTAGTCATCTAACGGTATAAATCGAACAGGTTAAAGGTATAAGCCAGATAGGTATCAGTATTTGTATTGATAAAGGCACCGCCCATTAAATGCACCGCCCATGACCGGCGAAGACCTCACACACACCATGCATGCTTCATAACTCTTCTTTGTCGTCGCACTCAACATTAAGGCATTCCATTCGCCGGCAACGCCGAGCTCTATCTGCGCGCCAATTACGCAGCGCACAGCAAAGCATTCTTAACTCAGCACGCCAATGCCGACAATTATGGCAAGCACAAACGGTGTTCTCTTATGCCCCTTTTGAAGGCGAAATCTCGCCGCAATCGTTATTAAACGCTCTTACACCACGGCAAATTTGCCTGCCGCGTATTACACACTACCGCCATTGCCGCATGCAATTCTATTCGGTCAAGCGGCTGAATACGCACAATCATTTTGGCATTATTGAACCCACTCCAACATCACCACCCACGCCCATGAATGCGGCGCAGCTGGTGTTAGTGCCATTAGTGGCGTTTGATCGCAATGGCAACCGAATGGGCATGGGCGCCGGGTATTACGACCGCGCACTGCAAGCGCTTGCCCACCAAACCGGCACACGCCCATTGTTGGTGGGGCTGGCTCATGCGTTTCAAGAAACGACCTCATTGCAAGCAAAACCGTGGGATGTGCCGCTTGATGCTATACTCACCGACCAAGAATGCATTCCAATTTCACCTAATCTAATTTCACCAAACTTATAAATCGAGAAAAATATGCGATTCATTCGACATTTCACACTGGCCATGGCCTCAACTTGTGTTCTCTTTTTTTCAAGCATTCATGCACAAGAAACACAAACGACTGACTCAACAGCCAGCTCAACCAACAACTCAACATCAACTCAAGAAATACACACTATGGTTACTATCAAAACCTCAATGGGCGATATAGAGCTTTCTTTAGACGCCGAAAATGCCCCTAAAACAGTAGAAAACTTTTTATCGTACGTAAGTGACCAGCACTACAACGGCACTATTTTTCACCGCGTGATTAAAGGCTTTATGATTCAAGGCGGCGGTTTTGAACCAGGTATGTCGCAAAAGCCCACTAAAGCTCCAGTGCAAAATGAAGCGAATAATGGCTTAAAGAATGACAAATACACCATTGCCATGGCTCGCACTAACGACCCTCATTCGGCCACATCACAGTTTTTCATTAACGCTAAAGACAACGATTTTCTAAACTTCTCTAGCGAGACGCCAAGTGGCTGGGGCTACACCGTGTTTGGTAAAGTAACCAAAGGCCAAGAAGTGATCGACGCCATCGAAGGCGTTAGCACCGGCAACGTTGGCCCGTTTGGCGACGTGCCCAGAGAAGACGTGGTGATTGAATCTGTGGAAGTAGCAAAGTAATACAGCACCGCAAAATCTGAACATTACGTTCTGCCTACAAAAGCGCTGTTCCTTTTGGCACAGCGCTTTTTATTTAATCACACCTTTTCATTCCCTCTACTGAATTTACCCCAATGAGCTCAGACAAAAATCAAAAGCACGCAATACGTTTTGTCTTGCTCACCGTTTTCGCCTATTCAATTGGTTTTGGCATCATCATGCCGGTATTGCCAAGCTTAATCATTGAACTTGAAGGCGTCAGCTTATCTGAAGCCACATTTTTAGGCGGGTTAATTGCCGCCGCTTACGCCGTTTTTCAATTTTTGATGGGGCCATTAGTGGGCAATTTGGGCGACCGTTTTGGCCGGCGCCCCGTGTTTTTAATTTCACTGGCGGGTTTTAGCATCGACTTTTTGTTGATGGGGTTTGCCTCCAACATTGTTTGGCTATTAATTGGTCGCTCGATTGCTGGTGCACTGGGGGCTATTTTTGGCCCAGCTAACGCCGCCATTGCTGACTTAACCGACGATGAAAACCGAGCAAAAAGTTTTGGCATGGTCGGGGCCGCGTTTGGTATTGGTTTTATTTTTGGCCCAGCGCTGGGCGGTTTTCTGAGTGAATTTGGCACCAGAATGCCCTTTTTTGTTGCCGCCGCCATTGCCGCCATTATGTTTGTCTATGGCTACTTTTGTTTTCCAGAAACCATGGAAAAAGAAGACCGCAGGTCATTTTCATTAAAACGTGCAAACCCCATTGGCGCCTTCTTTAACTTAAGAAAACTCAAGGGCGTTACCGGCATCGCTTTTATCTATTTTATATGGTCTACCGCGGCCAATATTTACGCCGTTAGCTGGTCTTACTTTTCACAAATTCAATACAACTGGTCACCGCAAATGATTGGTGTATCGTTAGCGTTTGTGGGGCTGTCAATGGTGGTCGTGCAAACCTCATTGATCGGGCGTGTCGTGGCACGCTTTGGTGAACGTCACACCGCGGCATTTGGCTTGGCGTTTGCCGCCACCGCCATGATTTGCTACGCGTTTATTGAAAACCCTTACCTGTCCTTAGGTTTGTGTTTGGTGGTGGGCATTCAAGCCATGATTGTGCCCAGTTTAAATGCCATGGCGTCACGCCGCACCCCAACCAACAGTCAAGGTGAACTGCAAGGCTTTAACGGCAGCTTATCGGCCTTAGGCGCGCTGATTTCGCCGCTGCTTTACAACACCAGCTTGTCGTATTTCACCAGTGACCGATCTGACATTTATTTCCCGGGGGCACCTTTTTTAATCTCGGCACTGATTACCGTCATTGCGTTTATCTGCCTGTTAAGAACCGAGCCGACTCAACATGGCCGCACCACGCCAGCCAACGACTAATGCTCGCGCATTATTAACAGCACAGCATGATACTGCGCAGCCAGCACAACACATTAGTGTTAAGGCACAGCCGCCCTAAGACACCAAATATTAAATCAGTTTTCTAGGGTCGTAGCGGCTGGCTTCGTTCGTATTTAGTAGGTTTGCAATTGCTTTGTAGGACACATCGTCGGCCGCCATTGGCCCGATTACCTCAGACACCAACAAGTACATTTCATGGCAAAAGGACTGGCAATCTTGCTCGCTAAGGCCCTTGGGCAACGACACTTTGTCATCCACTTTTTTAAGCGCATCATTCACTAAGCTTAAAGCCGGCAGACCTTCTTCGTGCAAAATATCCTGTAGCTCTTTTAACTTTCCACCACCAGCACGCTGCACACCGTTAGCCAATTCACTGAAGTAAAACTCCGCTAGGGCAATGTAAGGTGCCTTAGTTGATGCCGGAACATCCGCCGGCGCATCGTCAACATTACTACCGGGCGCAGCATCAGGGCTGGCATCACCAAACACAAACGCCGGTATCGACAACAAATCGCTTTCACTCTTTGATGTTGATGAGTGCATGCTAACCATTAATATCTTTTTCTCAGCCGTAGCTAAGCCTAAGAAATTTTGAATGGTTTCAACCGATTCGAACACATCAAGAGGTTTGTCACCAAGCTTGTTGTGCCAATGCAAGAACGCATCTTTAATAACAGTACGGTCGTTGCTCAGACGAGACAAGGCCGTAAATACTATTTTCTTGTTTAAATCGCCCATAAATTAAACGTCCGCGCGCGCGTGGGTGGTCATAAAGTCGCTGTAACCAATTTCTTTATGTTCACTAATGTCTAAACCGCGCTGCTCTTCACGCGTTGTAACACGTATTGGAGATATTTTATTAAGCGCCCAAAACACCAGTAAAGAACTGCCTAAGCCCCATACAAAGGCCACCACAATGCCTATTACTTGGGCAAAAATGCGCTCAACATTAAACATGTCGCCTTGATAGAAAAAACCAACCGCCAAGGTACCCCACGCACCGCAGAAGCCGTGAACTGGAATGGCACCCACCACATCATCAATGCGAAAAGAAGCCAATAAATTTGACGACCACACAACAATAAAACCAGAAACTAGCCCCACAAACAAAGAGGTACCAACACCAAACACGTCACCCCCAGCGGTTACTGACACTAGGCCGCCCAGTGCACCATTCACTAACGAGGTCATTAAGAAGCCTCGTTTGGTGATGGTTAACCATAATAACGAGCCGCAAATACCGCCAATAGAACCCACGTGGGTATTTAATAAAATGATGCCTAAGTTTGAAAAATCTTCTTTGGCCGCACCGCCGTTAAACCCAAACCAGCCGAACCATAAGAAGAAACCACCAATGGCCACGTAGGGCAGGCTGTGCCCAGCAATGTCATTAACGTCGCCCTTACGGCCAAAGCGGCCACTGCGTGGGCCAATTAAAATGAGTGCGCCCAAAGCCGCCCAGCCACCGATGGAGTGAACCACGCTGGCGCCCGCCATGTCGTAAAAGCCAAGCGCGCGCAACCAACCTAAGTTGTCACCACTGCCGCCCCAAGCCCATGCACCGTACACCGGGTAGATGATGGCGGTTACCAGCAGCGCGCCGATTACGTAAGGAATAAAACGGAAGCGTTCAGCCACCGCACCCGACATAATTGTGGCCGCGGTTGCGGCAAACATCATGTTGTATAACAGGTCTAGCGTTTGAGTTGTGCCACTGGGGTCTGGCGCAAAACCAGACAAGCCAAGCCAACCGGATTGATTAATGCCGTACATTAAACCAAAACCAATCAACCAATACCCCACCGAGCCTAAGCCAACGTCGGTGAAGTTTTTCAGTATTACGTTGATGGTGTTTTTAGAACGAACCAGCCCACCCTCAATCAACAAAAAGCCCACTTGCATGAACAAAACCAACGCACAACATATACCAATCCAAATGCTGCGCATCATGGTGGCGTCTAGCTGCATTGATTCTGCCGCGGCATAACTGGGAAAGCTAACCAACAACAGTGCACTTAAAATCAGTAGAATACGCATTTCAGCTCTCCTCTATGCTGACAATTAGATTTGCCCGCTGTTGCTGCCATTCAATTGGAATGACATAAATATTGGCCACGTCAGACACCGCCAAACCTTCTGGCTTACCTTGAATGGTAATGGGCACGGTGATATTAAAGCTTTCGCCAAACTCACGGCGCGCGTTGCCTGAAACTGTGTTTGAAATTTCACCGACCAGATCCATTAGCTTGGCGTCTTTTGTGGAAATCAGGCCCATGCTGGATAACACGTGCATTAATAAAATGCGCGGCGCTGAAAAAAAGATGGAACCTTTATAACTACCTGAGATGCCAATTACGCCAGTGAAATCACTGATGTGTTCGTTCACGTCTTTACTTAAAAAAGGCGTGCCAACCGAAGCTAAGTCGCTGGTGGTTGATTCAAAATAGTTGGCGATGCCGTCTACGAAAACGGCTAAGTCTTTTGCTTGCATTAGATCAAATCCTCTACTAATTCTTCTAGCGCGTCGGCTAAATCCATATCATTAAATGGCTTACATAAAAAACCGTACGCACCGAGCTTCATGGCATTGATCAATGTGGCTTTATCAGCCAATGCGGAAATTACGAGTATACGAACCGAGTCTTCGATATCCATAATGGCTTGAATGGTTTCTAAACCATCCATGAGCGGCATGGTGATATCGAGCGTCATAACGTCTGGCTTGAGTTGTTTGAATTGCTCCACGGCTTCGATGCCGTTTTGCGCTGTGCCGACTATTTCATAGTCTTCACTCTCAAGAATTTGGGCAATTTTTTCCCGGATGACCAGAGAGTCATCCACTACCATTAGTTTCATATCCTACCCCTAGTTTTTATTCTAGTTTGCTAGTTCCACATTATTAAATCGGACTGAGAACTGGCAATGCTTACCAGCCAACTGACTTACGCCAATCGTTCCACCCGCTTCTTTGATCACTGAGTACACGGCACTAAGCCCAACTCCCCTACCTGCATCAATGCCCACCTCATCTTTGGTTGAAAACCCAGGGTGGAAAATTAATTTTGCCAGCGTATTCTGCGAAATGTCTTGCGCAGCCTCTGGCTTGATAATGCCTTTGTCTAATGCTTTAGCCAGAATTTTTTCTTGGTTCAAACCGTCACCGTCATCGCGCACGATGAAGGTGTGGCCTTGTGCCGTTTCAGTGAGGCTTACCACCAAGGTCATGAAGTCGGCCTTACCTTGCGCCAAGCGTTCAGCCGGTTCTTTAGCGCCATGAGTAATGCTGTTACGGATCATTTGAATGGCTGATTCACGCACCACTTTGGCAAGATGCTCAGGCACCTCACCGTCACCCAAACCAAAGGTTTGCAATGAAACTCGCACATCGTTGCGTTCAGCCAATGTGTGCACTAAATCGTTAAGTTCTTGCACTAAGGCGGAAGAGTGAGCCTGAGCAACAGGGCTGGCTTGAGCGTTAGTTTGATCTTCGCCATTTGCTAACTGAGCAGCGCCACCTTGCCCACGCTCGACGCTCAACACTTCTGAGAAGCGAGTAACGATAGACTGCATGTTGTTCAGTTCTTTAAATACCGCCTTTAATTTGGTTACCGCAGGCAATACGTCTCGACCCGTCACTTTCTTGGGTATTTCTTGTACTTTGGCAATCTCAGACTCAAATTCATGCACGATGAATTCAAAGTTGTGCAACTTTAATGCAGCTGCATCGCCCTTGATTCGGTGTGCTTGCTCGGCAATGGTATTCAACTTAGATTTAATTTGCTCACTGCTCGACCCCCGCTCTTGCAGCGTTTGGTTAATGTCGTTCAATGCCACATCGGTTTCGCTGTAGAACCTAGCCAAGCTGTCTTTGTCCAAATGCAGAATATTCATTAGCAAGTCTAGCTGCGCTTCTTGCTCTTCTTTATTGGTTTCGAGTTCTTTTTGTAACAACACTTCGCGAGTCACATCGGTAACCGACCCAAGTAAATGCTGCAGTTCGCCGTCTTCCATTACTCGCGCAAACTTAAAATCTAAGAACCGATTTTCTACGCTGCCATCACGGCGGGTGATGCTAATTTCAACTTGATTCAACGGGTTTAAATCTTTAACCAGCTTCTCTTTTACCCGATCACCGTACAATAAATCGAGATAGTCTTTAGACACCGTGACTGAAGACTCAGACACGTACTGGCCAATGAAGTCTAGAAAACTGCCCTCTAAGTCTCTTTGCAAACGAAACATGTCTTTTAACGACGCCGATTGCTCAACCCCTATTTGACCGTTCTTGTCCAACAAGAACAGGCCTTCTGAAACCGTGTCTAGAATGTTTTGCGCTTGTTGGTTAGATTCAACCTGCACTTCTTTATCTTTGGATAAACGCAATAACTGAGGAATGATGGTGAGCAAATAGAATAATACGGCCAACACACACACTGCGATGGGCGCAATGCTCAATAGGCGTGATCGTTTGTCGTCTTGGGTTTGAACGTCTTTGCTTAATTTGTCAAAAGCGGTTTTATAACCCTGAGCACTGCCTTGATTAAGCGCCGCTTCCATGGAGGTAAGCGATGGGCCTGCCACACCCTTGAGCCACGCAAGCTGATCGGCTGAAAAACTGCTCATCCACCGAGTAAATTGAGGTTTAGAAGGTAATGCATCGGCCGATTGACTCAGCAAGGTAGATGCCTGAACTTGTTGCATCACAAGCGATGACTGCCTTGCGTTGTTTTGTAAGCCTCGACTGGCTAATGCAAAAAGAAAAATGATTATAACAAGTGACGCTGTGGCAATAAGAATGCCACGATATCTCGCCAGTTCACTGAAGTTCATATCTACACCCCGTGTCAGATAGCTATCTCAACCCGACGGCAACAAACACAACACAATGCCATCACCCTACATTTGAAGTATTAGTTAGCAACCATCATGGTTAACCAAAAAACACCACGCTCCAATTCCAATCGACAAAATATAAGACTTTTACTCATTACTTTATGTCTTTTTACTCTATCTACTGCTTGCGAATACACTCCATGAACACATGAATACACCCTATAAACGCAATTTAAGAAAGGCATGAATAATACCATTTACTCAAGACTAGATTGTAAACAAGCGAAAACTTACATAAGTCTGCAAAGCCCACAATCTGCCCACTCATCTTACAGCTTTTGCTCATTTAGTCCAATTATTGTATATTTAGTGGACATTGGTTGAATTGGGTCTCCCAATGTTTTTAGTCGTTTTTAAAAATCAGGGTTAGGGTTATGGTCATCAAAAAAGGACACGAACATAGGAAACACCTGCCGTTAAACGCAAAGTGCGTTAATTTAATGGCACAGTTTATTCGGCTGTCGAACAACGCCGAAGGTCACACGCTGCGACTGCAAGATCGGGACATATTACAAAAAATGTCACTCATTGCGCACGCCACATCTGACCAAAGATTGGTCGATTTGCACAATGAACTGCGTATTGAAATGCGTAAGCAAAACGAATTGAAAACACCGGTCAAAGACAAAAATTCATCGTTCAACGAAAAAATTATTGCTCAAACCAATAAGCTTATTGACCGTTTTATTGACCAGCATTAACGCACAAAGCTGGTTCATCAATTCACCGTGTAAATAATAAAACAGCTAAAGCCCCATCCTTGGGACATTCTAATGAATGTGTTCCATAGCTTCTGACTCAATCCTCTGCATTTGAGGAAATACCACTATAGCTGGCGCTTAAAACACGCGCGCCCCCCAAATGGGGGATATTTCATACCCAGAAGTAAAAAACGATTATCGAATGTAAACGTCTGGCCAATTATCATTGCCGGTATGAAATGTTAGGCGTGTTGCTTCAGAAGCACTACTGCCTGTTTTCCATAAGAAAATTTCATAATCTTTGGTGTCGTGCTCATGGTCCTTTTTACCTCGGCTGGCACCAAACACGAAATATTCACCATTAGAAGAATCCTTTGGCCAGTATTCGTGGCTGAACTCTCCAGCCAAATCAATCATGGTTTGGCTTTCTAACGTTTGCGGGTCTAGCTTCATAATTCTCAGCGTCTCGGCATCGGGGTTGACCTGATACAAATAACGCCCATCGTACGACCAAGCCAGTTCGCAACCGTTCATTACACCTCGGTGATTGTCACTGGAGGTAACCGCGGTTCCCCAGTGCCCGGTGTTGGTGCCAATGTGGTTTTGCCTGGCCGTGTACGCCAATACTGACGTGTGCGGATTAAAGCTTGGGTTTTGCAACTGCGCCTGTTTTGGTAAGCGATTATTCACGCCGCTTTGAAACACAATGCCTGACTGGCCGGTATCCACATTCACTCGCTGCACTTTGTTAGTGTCTTGCAAATAGGTGATTTCACTGTTGTTTAACCACCGTGGCGCCGTGCCGTTTTCACCCACTTTTTGCTCTTGCATGGTGCCCAAGTCCAACACATACACATCCCAAGCCACGGTATTACGCTGAGATACCCATTCTTGATGCGCGCGTGCAAACACCAACCTCTCTCCGTTTGGCGAAATACGTGGGTAGGTTTCGGTATTTGGGTGGTTGGTCAGTTTACTTAACTCAAAACGACTTAAGTCTAGCTTGAATATGTCGTGGTTGCCGTCGCGGTTAGAGCTAAACACAACAAAGCCGTCGAGACGACTCACATGCTCTTTAGACAGCTGTTTCCAGTCTTCAACGTTGTCGGCCACACCGCCAGAGCTTGGAGCACTGACCGCACCTAATTTACTTGCAGCCCACAACTGATAAGCTAAAAAGCCTGAGCCCAACGCTAAAATAGCACCTGCGCCAATAAAAGAAGCGGCTGCCATGGCTTTGGCTCTTTTCGGTGAGCCTGCCATATCGGTCAGAACCGCGGCCTGTTTGCCCTTACGATTAACCCAAATAAACAAAGCCAGTAACAGCCCACCAATAGCGTATTCCATAAGCTGACTCCAAATATGCACACACAATAACGTAATTACCGCAGCGGCCTGATCGGCCACCCCCAAGAGTTGAAACACCAGGGCACCACCGGCTTCATACGCGCCAAAGCTCATAAAGGTTGGCACCGGCAAACTCGCCCCTATTTCGCCGCCGATCAGTGCGCCAATCACATGCCCAGTGGGCAAGGCCGCCAAACTTTCAAACGACGGTGCCGCCACCGCTTTAAACAATAAAAAGAACCCTAAATACTTAAGCGCCCGAATAACAACGGAAACAACCAACACCTTTAAAGTTTGGCCAGAATGACGCACTTTTTGCACGCTGTCGGTGAACTTATTCAATAAGTCTAATGCTTTGCCCAGCAAAGAATCGGCATTCCACTTTGTGGAAAATTTGGCGTCAATCAAACGGGCAAACCACGGGGTAATGGCAAATAAGCCCAATACCGCGATGCCGGCAACAATCAATGACATGATCAGTGCGCCAATAGCCCAACCCTGAACCCCAACGCCCAACACCTGAGAACCAACGATCGCCAATACCACCAGCAGCAGCGCCACAAAATCAAAGGCAACGCTGATGGTCAACGAACTTACGCAATGCTCCAGCTTAACGCCATAGCCTCGATTTAACAGCGCCACATACCCCAATTCACCCAAACGTGCCGGTAATAAATCAACCACCATATTGCGAATGCCCGTGACCAGCCACATTTGGCGCACCGTAGGCACATTTTTCTCGCCACTGAGACTGAGCAATAATCGATAGCGGTAGGCTCTGATAACCAAGCCTGCAAGATATAAAAGGCAATAAACAACAATTAATATTGTTGACGTATTTTTTAATACAGCGAATACACTCGGTCGTTGGGCATCACTAATCCCAGCACCGAAAAGCCCAAGAAGAAGGGCTAGTATAATAAAGGAACAACCGACCATTAAAGCCAGTTTCAATATGATTCGAACCACCGAGAAACACCGCGCCACTGAAACAAAGAGCTTAATCGTGGCGCGCTCACTGAACTAATACAGAATTAATTAAATACTTTTAATATTTCTGGCGGCGCCTCTAATAACGCCTGAAGCCCGCCCTAGATCCTTTCTAGAGGTGCTTCTAATACTGTATCGAGTTTTACAAATCAGGATAAACTCAGTGCCACGTCTTTACGCAACTCTGAGCCTAAAAGCATTACCATTGTGGCTAAAGCGCCACAAATGCTCAATGGAGTAGCGGTCATTTGAGTCGATGAATTCTTGCAACGCCTTAGGCTGACCTAAATCATCACCATCACCAAAACTAAAATAATCATCCAATAACAAAATAGTGCCATCCTGCAAATACTGATCAACCCATGCTAGAGCTTCAACCGTTGAGGAATAAAGGTCACAATCGAGTAGCACAACCGAAGCAGGCCTGAAGCTATGTTGAGAGTGCAGTTCTTTGGTCAAAGAGTCTTCATAATAACCTTCAACTAAGACCACTTTTGACATGTCCATGCCATGCTCAGAAAGGTTCTTTTCAACATCTTGCTTTGAGCAGGCAAATTGGCCTTCAAAAAACCGCCCATCAGCAACATCAATACCTTGAGTTTCTGGCAAACCCTTAAACGAATCAAACCCGTAAAAGTGAATATCATTAATATTTAGCTGCTGAGTGTACTCATACGCTTTTAAGAACGCGTACCCTCGGAACAATCCAAACTCGTAATAGTCGCCAATATCACCTTGGTTTTCATTTTTTATAATAGAAAACGCTTTATGAATCGCTTCCGGGGTGCCTTTGCTTAATGTCCTAAAAGATCCATTAAAAGTATGGTAAACCTTAGAAGCAGCCTTAAAAAGGGCTGGATAGTCGCGAAGAAAGTCTTCAATTTTGCTTTTAATTGTCAAAACAACATCACTTAGTTCATTCAGTAGCTCAGCCACACATTATAACCCACTGCATTTGATCTGTGCACAACAATACTCAATCCCAGTAAATTAATTCTAAACACTTATTAAGGTAGCCAGATATAGAGTTCCTTCGCGGCTTGGTATAGAATCATGAAAACTCAATTCCCCCATAAATAAAACCAAAGGTTCAGACTCTATGAAAGTAATTCATCTGCTTACGGCAGGCCTTATGGCTACTTTGCTGCTGCAAAGCAACGCATACGCGGGCTTTCCTCAAGACTTTAGTGATGTTGTCTTCGTTGAAAACAACAGAGACGTACAAAATTGGCCGGTTACATCAACTCTTCGAGCTGGCGTTAATGGCGGCACCATTACTGTAGAACACAGCAAAAGAAACTCTTGGCCAATCACCAATTGCCGTTTTAATGCAAGCGAACGCGTAAATGCCAGTGTCTGGGGTTTTGTAAGAATTAATGGTGTATGGCATGCAGGCACTTGGGAATACCTCAGAGCCGGCGTGACCACTCGCAAAACATCGACCTACGGCGGCCCAGGCCACTTCCGCCCTCCAATTGGTACTTTCAGACCACGAAACGGTGAAATTTATGGTTTTATGGTCAGCGGTATCGCTCGTGATGCCTTAAATTGCGTTAACGCCAGAGAAAGAAGCAATATTGTTTTATGGCGTTGGGGTGAAGGCGTTGTGCCTTTCGATGATGAGCCAGAGCCAGAGCCAGAGACACCGACAATAACCCCTACAATTAATTTATTGCTCGACTAATTTTTTTGAAATCTTTAAAAGCCTATGCATTTCTCATGCATAGGCTTTTTTATTCCAGCACCAAAAGGCCAAAGTCAAACATAGCCATAGATTCTGTATTAGTCTTTTCTAGACTTTAACACCCTCATTGGCACGCCGCCGACTACAGCAAAATCAATCACATTTTTATTGACCACCGTGCTTGCACCAACAATGGCACCAGTGCCCACACTCACACCATCCAAGACCTGAACGTT
Source organism: uncultured Arenicella sp. (assembly GCA_938045295.1). Lineage (GTDB taxonomy): Bacteria > Pseudomonadota > Gammaproteobacteria > Arenicellales > Arenicellaceae > Arenicella. The sequence goes on along the minus strand of CALINO010000013.1, from coordinate 146,268 downwards.
ACTGCCAAACCAGACGTTATCAGCAACTCTCACCCCACCTTTTGATAATGACCCTTGATCCTTAAACGGAATATCAATACTCTCAGACTCATACCCCCCTCCTCCGATAAAGTAACAAAAGGCACCCACCAGCACTTTATCTCCAACGACAACATCACTGCCCTCTAGCGCGTGCACCAAAGTGTTTATGCCTATCGCGCATTTTTTTCCTATGGTGATATCACTATTTTTACACGACAACACCACCCCTCGGCTGATAATAGTGCCGTCGCCAATAGTGATGCCGTTGTTGGAACCCCCTTTAGCGTCTAGCACAGCGCCATCATCGATAATAACCTCGTCGCCAATAGTGATTTTTTCGCCATGGCGAATCGCGACGTTTTGCCCAAACACCACGTTGCGCCCCACCGCCCCTAAGATGCGCGGGTACAGCAATTTACGTAACACCAAACCAAGCGCACCCGGCACCCAAGACGCCAACAACATAATGAGTTCGTACTTGATCAAATACCAAATACTATTACTGCCCAATGCCAAATCTTGATATTTACCAAACGCTGATTTGTTCGCGTCGGTTAATTGCTCATGCAGCGTGCCTTCAGATAAACCGTGTTTTGCCATTATTACGTATTCGTTGATCACTCGTTAAACGGTATTTTAGCGTATATAAGGCTTGCTTGCTGCGCGCAGCGCCTATTAGCGATCGGGTGTATGAATAGTGCCTAGCTTACGGTAACATCGCGATAATATATTCCATCGATTCATTACGTATTTACTCACCATCATGACAGATGAAAAAAAGCGGGTATTAGTAACCGGAGCCACCGGTTTTACTGGCGGCGCACTTGCTAAAAAACTCACTGAACAAGGCAATCACGTGGTTGCCCTGGTTCGTGAAACAGGCAATACAACGTCACTAAAAAAGCTCGGGGTTGAATTAGTTTACGGCGACATAACCGACCGTGCCGCGGTAATTAACGCGGCTCAAAATTGCGACATCATTTATCACATTGCGGCCGTGTACCGCACCGCCGGGCACCCAGACTCTTACTATGAAGACGTCAACATTAACGGGGTTCAATACGTCATTGATGCCGCAAAACAACATAATGTGGGCCACACCGTTCACTGCTCGACCATTGGCGTGCACGGCGATATTGAAGAACTGCCCTCGGATGAAGAGTCACCATTCAACCCCGGCGATATTTATCAGCGCACCAAATTGGCTGGCGAAGAGCTTTTTGCAGAAGCAATGCACAATGGCTTAAGCGGCACCATTTTTAGACCCGGCGCCATCTATGGACCCGGTGATTTGCGCTTACTTAAAATGTTCAAGCAAATTAAGCGCGGTTTTTTTCCCTTATTCGGCGGCGGTAAAAACTTATACCACTTGTCTTACATTGATGATCTTACCGACGGCATCATTTTATGCGGCGAACACCCTGGCGCCGCAGGCGAACGCTTTATTTTGTGCTCAAATGAATACAGCACCTTAAAAGAACTCAGTGGCACAATTGCCGATGCGCTTGGAGTGAAAAAGCCAAACTTTACACCACCAATTGGCCCATTATTATTCGCTGCCAAAATGTGCGAAGCCATTTGCAAACCTTTAGGCATTGAACCACCGCTGCACACTCGGCGAGTGGAGTTTTTCATTAAATCACGCGCATTTGAAAACAAGAAGGCACGCAATTTAATCGGTTTTGAACCGAAAATCAGCACTCGTGAAGGCGTTAGCCGCACCATTAAGTGGTATGAGGAAAATGACCTCTTATAGCAATAATGACACACTCACATCGCGCGACTTAACTCAGCTCTGTGACGGTCAGTTTGATGTTCTGATTATTGGCGGCGGCATTACTGGCGCTTGGCTCGCCCTGCACTGCGTGCAACAAGGCTATAAAACAGCACTGATTGAACGCGGCGACTACGCATCCCAAACCTCCAGCGCGTCGTCCAAATTATTGCATGGCGGCATTCGTTATCTACAGCAGTTTCAATTTTATAAAGTGCGTGAATCCGCCTTGGAGCGCGCAGAGTACGTGTATGCCGCACCGCACTTGTCCACGCCGGTGCCGTTTATTGTTCCTACTTATCCAGACTTTAAACGTTCAAAATTTTTCTTAAAATGCGGCATGTTGGCGTACAGCACCTTGTGTCTGGGCGAAGATTCATTGATTGATGCCAAATCTGAAACATTGCCCAAAAGCTACGCCATCAGCCCGAATCAACTGAATGAAATTTGCGATTTAACGCACGAATCACACACCGGTGGCGTGGTGTTTTACGAACGCCACATGCTTGATAGCGAACGCATGGTGTTAGCTATTTTGCAAACCGCAAGAAAATTAGGCGCGTGCATTTACAACCACGTTTCAGCCGACGGTTTTTTAGGCACCGACAGCCAAGTGAGCGGTGTGAACGCCACAGACCAACTTACTGGGCATGAGTTTAAGATACAAAGCACGCTTACCATCAATGCCGCTGGCCCATTCGTCGACTCATTAAACTCGGTTTTAAAAAATGCAAAAAACGCCCCCAAAATAGACGGATTTGCGGTTGGCTCGCACATTATTACCCGCCAAATCTGCGATCACGCCATTGCCATCACCACCAAACACCAAAGCAATGCCAAAATTGACCGCGGCGGCCGTCATGTGTTTGCCATTCCTTGGCGCGGTTACTCGTTAATTGGCACCAGCTACGATGAAACCGACTGCGCGGATAGTGACCTATCAATTACTTCAGACCATGTTGAGCAACTATTAGACGCCATTAATGAAGGCATGCCCAATGTCAAACTGACCCGCGACGACATTATTTCAGGCTACAGCGGCTTATACCCGCTACACACTGACAACATCAAAAGCACCGTATACCAAGGCTCTGGCGAATACCAAATCACCGACCATGAAACGGCCAATGGTGTCACCGGTTTAATCACCGCATTAGGCGCTAAATACACCACTGGGCGCAAAGTATCTGCATTGACTTCAGCGCTCATCGCTCAGAAATTTTCTGATACTGCACGCATAGAAAAAACCAAATTAGACGGCAGCCAGTTCTCTTGTTTTAAAACCTTTATAAACAACAAAGTTAAACAGTACCAAAGCCGGTACAGTGAAACCACAATCAAGCACTTAGCCATGCTCTATGGCAGTAACCTTGATGATTTTATTAGCCGCATTGATGGGCAAGACGCACTCAAGGCAACCATCTGTGCTTCACAGCCAGATATTTTTGGCCAAGTAATATGGGCTATTGAGCGAGAACAAGCACACACCTTGCAAGACATTTTATACCGCCGCACTTCTCTAGGTTTGCTGGGCATTCAGCCCGATGAGCTACCGCCTATTGCTGATCTTATGGCTGAGAGATTAGGCTGGAGCAATGAACACACACAAGCCCAACTGCAAGCTTGCCTAGACCAACTAAAAGCCACATCAACGGCGATACAAGGCCAGCAGTAATCAGCATGCACGACGATAATAAAAAATTAGTACTGCACATAGCGCCCACGCCGTTTTTTGCCGACCGCGGCTGCCATATTCGCATTGAAGGTATCGCCAGGTCATTAACACAGCTTGGCTACGAAAACTTGGTGTGCACTTATCACCATGGGCGAGAGATAAAAGGCATTCACACCTCACGCATCTCAACCATCAAGGCCTACACACAAACCGAAGCTGGCCCCAATAAATACAAGTTATGGGCCGACTTAAAGCTGCTACTGTTGGCGGTAAAAGAAATTTACAAACAAAAACCCAACGTTATTCATGCTCACCTGCACGAAGGCTTGATGATTGGTTTGATAGCTAAAATATTGTTTTTTTGGCGCCGCATTCCGGTGATTGCCGATATGCAAGGCAGCCTGAGCGGTGAACTCGATGCTCACGGCAGCTTTAACAAACGCCCGTGGTTAAAATGGCCAGTCACATTGATTGAACGTACGCTAATGCGGCTGAGTAAAACCATTATTTGCTCATCATCGCATTCGCTAAGCAAATTCAAAACTGAGTTTGGCTTAGACAGCAACAAAATCTCATTAGTGCAAGATGGCGCCGATTTGGCCGCCCCCCTGTCACCGGCTGATATAACATCATTAAAAAACAAACTGAACTTACCTGAGAATAGTGTCATTGCCACTTATTCAGGAGCCCTGCTTGACGGCAAAGGGTTAAACGAATTGAAAGAGTTAATGTTGCTTTCCAGCAACATTGAATCTGTGCACTTTTTAATTATTGGTTACCCAACCGAAGACTTGGAATTATTTATTACAGAGCATCAACTCTCACATCAGTGCACACTGACCGGGCGAGTGCCTTTTGAAAGCCTAGCATCATTATTAGGCGTGGCCGATATCGCCATCGACCCCAAGCATGGCGACTCGGGCGAAGGCAGCGGAAAAATGCTGAACTATCTTGCCAGTGGTTTGCCAGTATTAGCTTTTGACACACAAAACAATCGGGACTTTTTACCTCAAGGTTCAGACTTGGCGAACTCCAGTAAAGAAATGGCTGCGCTGTTGGCATCATGGGTCGAAGACCCAAGCAAATTAGAACACATCAGGCGAGCCAATTTACAGCACTTCACTAAGCACCATTCATGGCAGCAAACTGTGGATCAATTAGACAAGGTTTACTCGTCGCTGCAATTAAAAGGGTAGTTAACAGGGCAGCAAAAAGAACACGTCAAACAGAGACTCAACCGCGCAACAGATAAACAGGCACCATAGGCACAACACAAGCAGCGCTTACTTAATAAAAAAGACGGTAAAAATAAAACAGCATCCTTGCTAACAACACGTCCATTCCACGAAACAGTTCTGTTTCACTGCCAGAGGGGCACTTCCACTAAAAAGTTAACCCAAACAGTGAAACATCGTTAGGCGCGTGAGTGACACACACCTAACGATAAAACACGATAACTAGCTTGCTTTTGAAAGCTCTACGTTAGAACCCAACTCAAGCATGCGAGCAGCCGTATCGATCATGCGGTTTGAAAAACCCCATTCGTTGTCATACCAAGCCAAAATTTTAACCATATTGCCAAACACACGAGTTTGCGTAATGTCTGCAATACTCGACGCTGAGTTGTGGTTAAAGTCACTTGAAACCAATGGCAATGTATTCACTTTAAATACGCCATTGGCTGCCGACGCTTCAGCCGCTTTCGATAAAATTTCATTCACTTCTTCTACTGACGTTTCACGGCCAACGTTCACTGTTAAATCAAGCAAAGAAACGTTCAAGGTTGGCACTCGTACTGACAAACCGTCAAGCTTTCCGTCAAGCTCAGGAACAACCAAGCCAATGGCCGCCGCAGCGCCCGTTTTAGATGGAATCATTGAATGCGCAGCGGCACGTGCACGACGCAAATCTGTGTGGTAAACGTCATTCAAACGCTGGTCATTGGTGTAAGCGTGAACCGTATTCGCAAGGCCTTTTTCAATGCCTAAAGATTCATGCAACGCTTTGGCAATTGGCGCCAAGCAGTTGGTTGTGCATGAGGCATTTGATACAAGCTGATCTTTGGCGGTTAAAACGTTGTCATTAACGCCGAACACTACCGTTGCATCTAAATTTTTACCTGGGGCTGATACCAATACTTTGCCAGCACCCGCTTCTAAATGCGCGCCCGCGCCTTCGCGAGTAGTGAACAAACCTGTGCATTCCAATACCAAATCAACACCCAGCTCTTTCCAAGGTAATTCAGCAGGGTTACGCTCAGCCAACACTTTAATTCGGTCTCCAGCAACAACTAAGCTGTCACCATCAACGGATACGTCTTGCGCAAATTCGCCATGAACAGTGTCATACTTGAGTAAGTGGGCATTAATAGAAGCCTCACCTAAGTCGTTAATGGCAATAACTTGAATGTCTGCGTGCTTTTTGTACTCGTACATTGCACGTAATACATTTCGACCAATTCGCCCAAAGCCGTTAATCGCGATTTTATACATTTTCCACCTTATGAAATTCTAAAAGTGTTTGATTGAATCAAAAACCAAACAACCAGTTTAAGATTAGTAGTTTAATTACAAAAACAAGCCGCTGATTAATGGCTGTGCGGTTTAAATACCGACAACCACAATACGAATACATGGGCTTGTCTGTTGAAAATTTCGTGCGTAATTCTATCATATTATGTAACTAAATTACAGAAATGGCGCACATTATTTATGTTGAGTGTAATGAAGCTACAAAAACCAATTAAATATATGATAAATAATACTTTTCAAAAAGAAAAACAGTCGTTGTTACAATTTTAATTTGGTTTATCTGCCTTCTATTTAACGCTATTATTGAAAAAATATTACAAAACAAGCGCACTCCCAACATCCTTGTTTATTGCCGTTTTTCACGTATAAACACGACAAGCAAATAAGCCAGTGATGCAAAACTTATGCACGCAAAAGCCTCGCTACTACAATTAATGCAAAGTGACGCCGTTCGCTTAAGCAAATCTGACAAAAAACTCTCGGCCATTATTGTCGCAGACCCCGAGTCGGTGATTCACCAGCCCATTGCTGTTCTAGCCGCATCGGCAGAAGTCAGTGAACCCACCGTGAACCGCTTTTGCCATAAAATGGGGTGCGACGGCTACCCTGACTTCAAACTCAGGCTAGCGCAAGAAATCTCCACCAGCGGCCAGTTATTTGTCGAAAATCTAACACAAGATGATGACAGTTCGATGGTGATCAAACGGATCATGACGTCGATTCAAAGCAGTATTCAAGCACTGGCAAGCAGCATTAACCCAAAGGAATTAGACAAAGCCGCCGAACGCATCGCCAATTGTAAAACGGTTAACTTTTTTGGTATGGGCGCATCCAGTTCGGTGGCGCTGGACGCACAACACAAATTTTTCCGCTTTGGCATGCCGGTGAGTTCGCACACCGACTTTATAAACCAACGCATGCTGTGTTCAATGCTCGAAACCGATGATGTGGCCGTGTTCATTTCATACACTGGCCGCACCGATGCGTTAATCGTCAATGCCGAAATTGCCAAAGAGCGAGGCGTCACCTTAATTGGTATTACCTCTGACGGCTCACCCTTGTCTCGACAGTGCGACATCGTATTAGACGCGGTAACGGCCGAAGACACAGACCTATTTACGCCCATGACCTCTCGCATTATTCACCTTGCTGTGATTGATATGCTGGCAACCAGTGTGGCGCTCAAATTAGGCAGCACCGTTGAAGACAACATTAAATCAATCAAAAAGAATTTAGCCTATACGCGAACCGACCGGCTGTAATAATTCACCCCACCAACACCTTTCTCGATTAACAGTGCAACTGTGCATTAATTAGTAATGAGTTTATCCAATATTCGCGTTGTGCTGGTACGCACCTTTCACCCCGGCAATATAGGCTCGGCGGCACGCTCCATGAAAACCATGGGGCTGACGGATTTGTGCTTGGTTGCACCTAAAGACTTTCCCTCAGATGAAGCCATAAAAATGGCGGCCGGAGCGGCCGATGTCGTGGAAAACGCGTGCGTGGTTGAGAGCGTAGAAGAGGCCATCAAAGATTGCACTGTCATTATCGCAAGCACCGCACGCCCGAGAGGCTATGACCTACCCTGCCTAACTCCTGAAGAATCGGCACACAAGCTCAATCAAGCCGCCGCGACCAGCCCCGTGGCGTTAATTTTTGGCCCTGAGCGCATGGGCTTGCATAACGAAGACATCCGCCACGCAAAATACCGCGTCACGATACCGGCTAACCCACAATACAGCTCGTTAAATATGGCCGCGGCGGTACAAACCCTAAGCTACGAAATATTTAAAGCGTCGGCGGCCTCGGCGACTAACAGCGAACAGATTACTCGAGAGTTACCGACGTCTGAGAATGTCGAACGCTTCTACCTTCATTTAGAGCAGGTACTAAAGGAGATTCAATTTTTGCGGCCGCACCAAGGAGAAACCATGCAACGCATTCGGCAATTATTTACCCGCGCCGAGCCCGACACACTGGAATTGAATATCTTGCGAGGCATACTCAGCGCGGTGCAACGCTTTGGAAAAAACAAATAGAACTAGATACGCTGGCACCATACGCGCCTCCTCAAGTTGTAAGCCACGCCATTTTTCACCCAAATGAAGGGTGAATATTACAGCGGACGAAGGTAGACTGGTTGCGTTGCAAGATCAACAAGCTAATGATTGTTATGATTTTAAAACCAGTGTACTTTGACAACTAAAATCATACATTTACTAGCAGAACACCAAAATACATAATTTCGGGACCCTAACCATGAAAAAATTAAGCATTCTTTTTGCCGTACTTGTGTGCGGCTTTATTGGCTCAATTGCCTCAGCCGCAGACAAGCCAACCATGGCTGTATTGGACTTTCGCAATACAACTGCCGCCTACTGGTGGCGCACGGGTGTTGGCCGTGATTTGGCCGGCATGCTGACTAACGAACTTGCCAGCAGCAAAAAATTTCGCATGCTTGAGCGCGAAAAACTCGCGTCAGTACTTGGCGAGCAAGACTTGGCCGCTTCTGGCCGTGTCAGCGGCAGCAAAGCAGCCAGAATAGGAAAAATGGTGGGCGCTGAATATTTAGTAACTGCCACCGTAAGCTCTTATGAAGAAAACGTAAATAAAACCGGCGGTGGCCTTTCTTACAAAGGCGTGTCGTTGGGCGGAAAAAGCAAAAAAGCTTACATCGCCGTTGACTTGAGAGTGGTGAATTCCACTACGGGTGAAATTGTTGAAACACGCACCGTTGAGGCGCGCTCTGGCGGCCTAGGCTTAGGCGTTGGTTTGAGCCGCAACGGCTTTCGTGGCTCATTAGCCAACGAGAAAAAAACACCGGCCGGCAAAGCCATTCGCGCGGTAGTAGCGGAAATATCAGGCTACTTAGAGTGCTCTATGGTTAAGAGAGGTAAGTGCTTAGATAAGTACGAAGCCAAAGAACGTAAGCGTCGTGAAGGCTTAAGCAACAGCATTAAGCTAGACTAAACGCGCTTTATTGCGTTTTTAAAAAGCCGGGCTTAGCCCGGCTTTTTTATGGGTGCTTTGTTTATTTCTTATTAGGCATTAATTACCCACACACCAAAAAACCTAATTCACTATGGCTGAGCGTATCGCAAACGTATGACCTGTTCTTTAGCCGGGTCAATATTAACTTTTTCTAAATCGCCATTAATGTGAGGCACTTCAAGCAAGCGCTTGTCCATCACCTTAAACCAAATTTGCGGCACATACGCCAATAAATACATACCTAAATAGCCACTCGGCAACTCAGGCAAGTTATCTAAACTGCGCAAGCTTTGGTAACTCCGAGCTGGTTTAGCGTGGTGATCTGAATGGCGTTGCAACTGAAACAACGCCAAGTTACTCACAAAATGATTGGCATTCCACGAATGATAAGGCTTGCATGGCTCGTATCGGCCATTGGCTTTTTTAGCTCGGAGTAAACCGTAGTGCTCAATGTAGTTTGCGCTGGTTAACTGAAACCAAGCAGTGAAATTGTGGATGATGAAAAATACAATCAATGGCCAACCAAACGCTAATACAAACCCACCTTGAAACACCAACGTCATCAAATACGATTGCAAAATATGATTATGAAAACTAAAAACGGGCTGTTTCTTTCTAGTTAGCCGTTTTTCTTCCTCTCGCCAACCGCGCTTAACCGCACCCGGAATTTCGCGCCGCATAAATTGGTAAATAGACTCGCCCATTCTCGAACTGGCTGGGTCTTCTGGCGTAGCAACATCGCGGTGATGTCCAATATTATGATCTGAGCAAAAATGACCATAACCGGTGACCGCCAACGCAATGCGAGACAGCACGCGTTCTCGCTTATTGTTCTTATGACCGATTTCATGCGCGGTATTAATGCTCAAACCACTGAAAACACCGACCGCGGCGGCAAAGGCAATAAAGAACCCCCAACCCACATCATGCGTGCCCACCAGCCATGCACTTACACCCACAGCAAGAATGTGCGCAGGAATACACAATATAAGTAAGCGATTGTAATGCGGGTCAGCTTCTAATTGGGGAACCAACTCTTCAGGGGGGTTATTAGTGTCTACCCCAACCACCCAATCAAGAACAGGAACCAACAAAAATGCGACAACAAGCGGAAGCACCAAGAGCCACGGATTACCAAAAGCCAAAAACAGGCCAACGGCCAATATTGGTTTTAATACAAACACAAACACCAACGCCCACAACCAACGTTTAGGCTCTCGGTATTCGATCACCCCCCGATCAGGAGTCCTCACTGAGTACTGCATATGCATACCTCAATATTAATACATGTTAGCGTTACCGCCACCACGCAGCCTCTAAAAGTCAGGCTAATTACGTACGACTAATAGCCAACAATCACACAACACAAACCGTACAACTTGCCTAATAATACACTAGCCGTATGATGATGCCTTTAGACTCACGCCCCAAAAAGGCAATAACCACTATTTGCTTGACGCCTATCTAGCAACGTAAGCGTCAATTAGAAAACGGTTTCTAATTACCCCAACAAATACCCGTCAATAAACAAGCTAAGCGCTCATTTGAGATAAAATCAAACAAAATGGGTCGGAGTATTGTGTCACTATGTCGAAAGCATTAGAGCGAAAAATGGCGAAAGCCAGCAGTTACCAAGAGTGGAAAGAGTTAGCCTTAGAGCATGACAGTCTTAGTGGTGCTGATGAATGGAAACAAGTTGAAAAAAGTCGTGAGTACGACAATGCCGCAATTCGCGATCGCTTGGATATTTTACAAGCCATGCGCCGCAGCAACGACGACCACGGTTTGCTGTTCACACTCAACGAAGGTATTCACGGCAATCTAGGCGGCATGGGCGCTTCCCCGATGTATAAACGTGCAAAGTTCGGCACCAAGCAGTTAACCGTCGATTACATCGAAGAGGTGGCATCGGCCTTACAATATTTGGCTCAGCCCCATTTAAGCAGTATCAGCGATGCCGAGAAGCGAGACTTTTTCCACCGCGCGCAGCTCTGCTTTGGCCAATCGGCTCTGATGTTCAGCGGCTCAGGCACGTTTCTGTTCTTCCATGTCGGTGTCTTTAAGGCGTTGTGGGAACAAGGCTTAGTGCCCGACGTTATTTCAGGAGCCAGCGGCGGCGCTCTCATTACCGCAGTGGCGGGTTCACGCCCATCAGAAGATTTGGGTGAAATATTTGAGCCTGAATTCCTTGAATTTGAAGATGACATTAAAGCCATCGTGCGCAACTTAAGCCCCGGCAAGCGCCGCAAGCTGCGTAAGCAAGAGCTGATGCGTATCATCGACCGCCTAATACCGGACATTACCTTTGCCGAAGCCTATGAGATATCAGGGCTTAAAATCAATATTTCAATCACCCCTTCAGAAGCACACCAAAAATCACGCTTATTAAATGCCATTGCATCGCCCAATGTGATGCTCAGAGAAGCCGTATTGGCCTCATGTTGCATACCCGGGGTTTTTCCGCCCACCGCATTGGCGGCCAAGAATGTGCACGGCGAACGGGTGCCGTATCTACCTTCTCGCAAATGGGTTGATGGCTCGTTAAGCGAAGACTTACCCATGAAACGGCTGTCACGCTTGTACGGGGTAAATCACTTTTTAGTCAGTCAAACCAACCCTCTTGCACTGCCTTTTATCAGCAGCGAAAAGAACAAACAAGGTATATGGAACACCATCAGCCAAACCGCACTGGGCACCATGAAAGACTGGGGTTTAGCCGCGGCACATTTACTGCAACACCCGTTGCCCAAAGATGCGTATGCCAACAAATATATTGATGCGTATGTGTCTTTGCTATCACAAACCTACACCGGTGACATCAACATACTGCCGTCGAAGCGCTTTCTAAACCCAGCAGGCATGCTGTCAGCCAGAGACAGCGCACAAGTACTCAAACTGCTAACCGACGGCGAGCGACAAACCTGGCCACTGATAGAACGCATTCGCATACAAACCCACATTAGCCGAACCTTAAATACGCTGACTGAACAAATGGGCTTATAGCATCGGCGATGTGTATAATTTAATACGACACGAAAAAAGGCGCTGCAGATATCTGCAGCGCCTTTTTTATAAAACTAATTAACAATATTTCTGAGTAAGGTTTATTTCTTACCACGCAGCTTCTTGCTAATGCCTTCTACTTTTTCTGCTGCTTCACGTAAGCGCTCTGGAATATCGAACGATGACAAACCGCCACCAATGCGAGACCTTATAGTCTCTACTCGCTCTTCCAATGTCTCACGGCCTTTGCTCACTTGCTCTTCAAGATCACCTTGAATATCTTGACCACGTTGCACTAAGTCAGAAAATACTTTTTGACCTTCTTCGTTGATTTCCTCAACACGTTCTTGCACGTTTTCATAACGCTCTGACACTTCTTCGTAAGCACGAGAGTAAGCGCCTAAACCTGCAAGCCAAATATTCTTTGCCAACACTTCAGCTTGCTCGCCTTTTTCATTCAAACCTTCTAGGTTTGATTTGAAAATACCTTGCAGCTGCTCTATGCGTGACTCTACATCGCGGCTTGCTTGTTGTGCTTTTTCTTGCGCCGCTTTAGCTGTTTTCGCCGTGGCTTTTTTCGCTGAAGTGGTTTTTTTAGCGGCTTTCTTAGCTACTTTTTTAGTCACCTTTTTAGCGGTTTTCTTGGTGACCTTTTTGCTCGCTTTCTTAGTGCTCTTTTTAGCCACTTTCTTCGTTACTTTTTTGGTTACCTTCTTTGCCACTTTTTTAGCCGCGCTTTTCGCTTCTTCAACGGCTTCTTGCGCGGCTTCTTTTGCCACATCAACCGCGTCAGTTGCTTTAGTTTCAACCGCCGTTACAGCTTCCTCTGCTTTTTTCGTTACGTTTTCTAAGGTAATGTTCTTTTCGTCTGCCATGATGATTCACCAGTTAAATAAAATTACGATGAAGGCAGTGTAACTGAGCGTACTAGAAAGCGCGCTCTAATTAGAATGCGCTTTCTAAACAGGCTTAATCGAAATGTTTGTCTAAGACTCGGTTCACTTCGGCTTCTAATTTTGAGGCCAGCGGCCGCGCCATTAAACCTAACTTCATGTTAACCACCAGCTCGCCGTCTTTAGGCTCGATGGTGGCGTTCACCCCCATGGTGTGCTTATAGGCGTAATTGCTGCCTTGCGCTTTAAAGCTTCCTCCGTAAGAGTCAACCAGCTTACTAAGCAGTTTCTCGGCCACGTCTTGGCATTCTTGCTCACCCAACTCGTGTGACCGACATACTTGAATTTTACTCATTGTTTTCCTCAACTATTTTGTCGCTTAGTTTAATTTATCACTAAGGTCGCTAACCGTCACGGTTATTACGAACAACCTACTCATCAATAAACGGTAAAAAATGTAAATATAAATGTTCTTCAATGCTGCCCATCTGCACATCGTCGCTTAGCAAAGCGTCATAACCGCCATAGTGCATTAACGTATAAAAAAGATTACCGGCTAACAGTTTTGCCGCATTACTGGAGTCCGCCACCTTGGCTTTATCCATCACCAGGCCCACCAGCCCCACCAAGGTTTGATTCAATAAACTCAACAGCTTTTGTATCGAGCTGCGTAAACTTAAGTATCGCTCGTGAATGCCTAAAATATCCTGACTGATAAATCGGAACTGTTGTAGAACTTCAGAAACCACGGTTAAGCCCGCTAACATTTCTTTGGCATCGCCATTGGCTTGCGATGTCATTTGTTGCAACACCACCAATACTCGCGCATGAAACTGCGCGTACAATTCCTCAACCACTTCTTCCTTGCCTTTAAAGTGGTAATACAAATTCCCTGGGCTGATATTCATTTCGTGTGCCAAGTCCACACTACTCACAATGCTTTCGCCACGCTCATTTAAGAGCACTAACGCAACATCCAATATCAAGTCTCGCGTTTTTATCTTAGCCATACCCTGAGTGTAGCAATAGATTGTGACTAATGGCCAATTTTGTAACTGGCATAAAAAAGGCTCACTACCGAAATAGTGAGCCTGATCATTATTTACAGCCGCGGTAGCTTAAGCTGATTTTTTAAGGTCTTTACTCAAACCTTCCAACTTATTGGCCAAATCTTTTAATCGACTCGGCATATCAAACGCTGAACTCACACGCTCTTTTGCCGCTTCAATTTGCTCTTCAATGTCAGAGCGGCCGCTTTTTAAAAACTCTTGTGCGTCGTCTTGCACTTTTTCGCCACGAGCCACTAAGTCTTGAGCCAAATCTTGACCTTCAGCGCTTATTTTACCAAAACGATTTTTCACTTCGTTTACCGCAACGCCCGCCGCACCTAAATAGGCAAACCAAACATTCTTGGCCACGCCTTGTGCTTGCTCAACATTACGAGATACTTTTTTGCTTACCACTGAAAGTACAGTTTCAGCAGCGTCTTCTACTGCGTCTACCGCCTCAACAACTTCTTTCTTTGCTTTAGCCGATGCCTTTTTTACAGATGTGTTTTTTGCAGCCATGATGGTCTCCCAAATAGGTTTATAGTCAACGTTATGTACTTCAACGATGGGGAGTGTAAGCCACCAATTTAGAATCCTCGCCCTAATTAGAATGTTGTTTCTAATGGCTAGCCAAGCAAAATATCTTTAGCCGCATTAATCTGCCTTGCTAATGCATCAGTGCCACCGCGATCGGGGTGTATTTTTTGCATCAATTTTTTGTGCGCTAAACGCACTTCCTCAACGCTGGCATTTTCGTTCACGCCCAATAATTCAGCCGCCTCTTTAGGGCTCATTGCTAACGACGGCGCTCCTGAATGCCCTCCTTTTTGAGATTGATATTGGCCAAAAATCTTCTGAAACAAAGGCACATATTGCGCCAGCTGCGCAGCGCGGCCCGCTAAGGCCAGCAGTGCGGCCAACACCCCCATCAGCCAGTGCGCACGCCCGGCAAAAACCAATACCAGCACTAAAGCCACCGTACCCCAAAGCAACATTTTAAACGCGCCTTCCTTACGGCGCGCTTCGGGCAAATTCTGCCAATACTTCATTGCAAACAGCAAAGAGGCAATGACGGCAACAACAAACAGTGAGTAAAACACAATGACGCTCGCTAACGATTAAATCATGATTATAATAGTGGCAATTATTGATGATTTAAACCGTTTCGGTGCCAGTTACTATTATGACGACATCCATTGTTCAAGGTTTGTGTGACTTTATTGCGCAATCACCCACCCCGTTTCATGCAACGCAAAGCGCGCTAACACTGTTCACGGACGCCGGGTTTGAGTTACTCAATGAAGATCATGATTGGCTGATTAAGCCCAACGCCGCCTACGTGGTTACTCGTAACGACTCATCCATTATTGCGTTTCGTACTGGCAAAGACCTTAAGCAAGGCATGCAAATGATTGGTGCGCACACCGACAGCCCTTGTTTGCGCATCAAGCCTAACCCAGAAATCAAAAAGCATGGTTATTTGCAGTTAGGCGTAGAGGTTTACGGCGGGGCTCTGTATCAACCTTGGCTGGACCGTGATTTATCCATTGCTGGGCGAGTAAGCGGGGTTGATAAAGACAATAACGTGATCAGTGAGCTGATCGATTTTGAAAAACCCGTGGCTATTATTCCTAATTTAGCCATTCACCTTGACCGTGAAGCCAACACCAAGCGAGCCATTAACCCACAGCATCACTTGCCGTTGATTTTAGGCGCGGCCAACGATAGCTCCAGTTTTACTGACCTGTTGATTGAACGTTGCCAACAAGAATTTACGCACATTATGGAGTACGAACTGTCGGTCTATGACACCCAAGCACCTTGTGTCACTGGCCTTAATGACGAATTTATTAATGCCGCCAGACTGGACAACCTACTCAGTACTTACATTGGCGCACGCGCTATTATTGATACCCATACAGATCAAGCCTGCTTATTTGTAGCCACCGACCACGAAGAAGTTGGCTCGGCCTCGGCGTGCGGCGCGCAAGGGCCATTTTTGCGTAACGTATTAGAACGCTTGATCGACAGCGGCGAAGCACTGACCCAATTTATTGGCCGCTCATCCATGCTCTCTTGCGATAATGCACACGGCATTCATCCTAATTACGCCGATAAACACGATCAAAACCACGGCCCCATTCTCAATCAAGGGCCGGTAATTAAAATCAATCAAAACCAACGTTACGCAACCACCAGCGTTAGCTCAGCCAAATTTCAAGCACGCTGTGAGCAAGCCGGCGTGCCCATTCAAAAGTTTGTAACACGCTCCGATATGGGCTGCGGCAGCACCATTGGCCCCATCACCGCCACCGAATTGGGCATAGAAACATTAGACTTAGGCGCACCTCAATGGGCCATGCATTCAATCAGAGAAACCGCAGGCACCAAAGATTGTGAGTTTCTCTATCAAGCGGCTTGTGCGTTTATTCGGTAAAAAGACTTAAAGAACTAGATATAGCCGCCTCTTCTAGAAACCGTATACTAAGCACATTGTAATGTGCGCTAAATTCATGAAGCAATAAATCACCAAACGACAAATTCATATGGACAAGATAGTAATAAAAAAAGGACTAAAAGTAGGAGAATTAGATGCTGAAGCAGATTCAGACTTATTAGATTCATGCTTTGTAGATAACGGGCAATTATCATCACTTCTAGATGTATCATCACCGGCGTCAGTAGTTCTGGGACGAACTGGTTCTGGAAAAAGCGCTCTGTTATATAAAATATCTCAGGGTGTAGAACACTCAGCGATGCTTGATCCAAATGATATATCAATTCGATTCCTCGAGCATTCAAACATAATTCAATTCTTTAATGAAATTGATGTCAAATTAGATCTATTCTATAGAATACTTTGGAGACACATATTAACCGTTGAACTTCTCAAATTGAGATATAGCTTGAGAAGTAAGTCTGAAAATAATAGTTTTCTTAATAGAATTAATCAGTGGGTTGGTAGGGATTCAGTAAAAAAGCGAGCATTAGAGTACTTTACAGAATGGGGTGATCGCTTTTGGCTTGAAACGGATGAACAGCTTCAAGAGTTAACTACAAAATTCACTAAAGATATTAAAGCTAAACTAGGCTCCAAATTCAAAAATGTTGATATTTCTCTTGAAGGAGCCAAGTCTCTAAGTAATGAGGTACGTTCTGAAATCAAATCTCTTGCAACTCAGGTTGTTAGTGGGATTCAGATTAAGCGACTAAACGACGTTCTTGATCTGCTGACCGAATTTGCATTTAATGATAGACAAAAAAGATATTACATACTAATAGATAAATTGGATGAAGACTGGGCGGAAACTGAAACTCGATGCAGGTTTATAAGAGCTCTAATTGAAGAAACTAAGTCTTTGAGAAGAATACCGCAAGTAAAAATAGTGACGGCACTACGAAGAGACCTCCTAGATCTTGTATTTGATAAAACTCGTGACTCTGGTTTTCAGGAAGAAAAGTATGAGGCTTATTTAGTTCGTATAGCTTGGGGGAAAGATGATCTTAAAAAACTTCTCTCGGCTCGAGTTCAGGAAGTGTATCGACGTCAATACACTTCTTCTTCAGTAAATTTTAATGACGTTTTTCCAACTCAAAAGAAAGGTGAAACAGGGGAGGCGATCGATTATATTATAGAGAGAACATTATTCAGACCGAGAGATGCAATTCAATTCTGCAATGAATGTTTCCAATCAGCAGCAGATCGACCAGGAATTTCATGGCGGGCAATACATGCAGCCGAAGCTCACTACTCTACTAAAAGGCTTAAATCACTCAGAGAAGAGTGGTCTGAATACTATCCAGCATTAGAGACAACAGTTGAAATTCTGCGCAATATTTCTGCTCCTTTCACTCGTTCTAATCTATCTGGCATAAGGCTTGAAGAAACTACTACAGACCTTCATGAGTTAGATGAAAATGATCCTTGCGTAGCTGCTGCAAAAACCCTCTATTCACCTAACGGAAAAATCACTGAAGCAGAAGTTATATCCAGAATCTTAATGTGCCTTTATCATGTAGGAATGATAGGGATAAAAATTAGTACCTTGGATACTTTTATCTGGTCTCATATAGATCAACCGAGAATCTCAAAAGGTGAAATAAAACGTGCCAATCAAATAAAAATTCATAAAATGTTTAGGCACGCTTTAGAAGTTAGAACATAAAAATGTAGTAGACGATCACATATACACTTTTGGTCGTAAGGTTAAATACGCAATAATAGTGTCAAAGTAATATCTAGTAATCGATGACACTATTAACCTATCACCTAACACCCTCCTTCCAGTCGAAACACAATTTTCTCTTGTTTGCCTGTAATCACAGTCGGTCGGCCGCCTTCTACTAACGGCTTATAACGCGCGCGCTTTACCGCTTGCACTGCGTTTTTATTAAACACAGCGTTGCTACTGCTAACAACCGCAACGTTAACCGGAATGCCATCGGTTGAAATATCAAATTGCACCAAAGCATGGCCACATAAGCCCCTCTGCGCGGCTCGTTCTGGGTACTGTGGCGATATCGGCACCAGACTACTGCCACCGGGTAAGCCGATGGTTTCAGGCTCAATGGTAGGGTCTGTGATGTCTTGTTGCCCGATATCAATGACATTGTCATCAGCATCAACGTTATAACTAAAGTCTTTTTTGGTTTTGGCGGGTGGCTGTTCAAGCTCAGGGCGAATGGGTTGAATAATTTCCACCTCAGGCTCGTTAACCTCCATTGAAATGGGTGGTAATGTGAATGTTGTTTCTTTTTCTAACACTGGCATGTCGTTATCAATTAACTGAGTCATGATAAACAATAAGCCAACCGTCACGCCTGTGGCTGCCACTAAGCTGGAACTGCGTTTGGTTATTTCCATGCTTGCGTTACTTATTGCACTCTCTCTTGTATCCAAATTCATCGATTCTCCCCTGTGTTTTAAGTGGCCAACAACAGCTACTGATAGATAGAAATTTGAGTATTTGCCGATACCGTGACCGAGTCAAAATAGGTTCGATAGCTTACCTTTTGCATACAAACGTCAAGAATTGAGTTTGGGGCTTAAGCAGGCAGTTCAAATAATGTAAACTATGCGCACTTTCCAACGGGCATACTCACTCTTTGCCCAAAAACTTGGTAATTCACAATGGAAACCACTCTTATCGATCAGGGTGTTAGCCTTATGTTATACGGCATGGGCACTGTTTTTGTTTTTCTGACCATCATGGTGTTCGCCACCAACTTGATGTCTAAGCTTGTTAACAAGCTAAACCCAGAGCAACCTGCCCCTCAAAGCACCGCCGCGCCAGCACAGAGCGTCACAACTGGGCCTAGCCCGCAGGTTGTGGCCGCCATTGAACAGGCCATTTCTCAGCACCGCGCCAGCAAATAAACCGTAATCAGATCAGTTATGACACATAAGAAATTAGGTATTACCGAGGTTGTTTTACGCGACGCTCACCAATCACTGTTAGCCACTCGCATGCGCATTGACGACATGCTGCCCATTGCTGAAAAGTTAGATGAAATTGGCTATTGGTCAATGGAGTCTTGGGGTGGTGCCACGTTTGATTCGTGCATTCGCTTTTTAGGTGAAGACCCTTGGGACCGCATTCGCGAAATCAAAAAAGTAATGCCTAACACCCCACAGCAAATGCTGTTTCGCGGGCAAAATATTTTAGGCTACCGCCATTACGCCGATGACGTTGTTACAAAGTTCGTAGAGCGTTGCGCGGTGAACGGTATTGACGTGTTCCGTGTGTTTGATGCCATGAACGACATGCGCAACATCACCACCGCATTGAAAGCGGTAAAGCAAGTGGGCAAACACGCGCAAGGCACATTGTCGTACACGGTTAGCCCTGTGCACACCACGCAACTTTGGTTAGACATGGCCAAAGAGCTGGAAGACGCCGGTGCGGATTCTATCTGTATTAAAGACATGGCAGGTCTACTAAACCCGTACGTTGGCTATGACTTAGTAACTGCACTAAAGAAAACCGTCGACATTCCTATTCAATTGCACGCTCATGCCACCACCGGCTTATCAACCACCACCATTACTAAGTGCGTTGAAGCGGGCATTGATAATGTGGATACCTCTATTTCGTCTATGTCGATGACCTATGGGCATTCGGCCACTGAATCCGTGGTGTCTATTTTTGAAGGCGGCGACCGCGACACTGGCTTAGACATTAAAAAGCTAGAAGAAATCAGTGCCTACTTTAGAGAAGTTCGTAAGAAATACGCCCAGTTTGAAGGTTCGCTACGCGGCGTGGATTCGCGTATTTTAGTTGCGCAAGTGCCAGGCGGCATGCTCACCAACATGGAAAACCAGCTGCGCCAACAAGGCGCTGAAGACAAAATTGACGATGTCTTGGCTGAGATCCCTCGTGTGCGTGAAGACTTAGGTTTTATTCCTCTGGTGACGCCCACCTCACAAATTGTTGGCACGCAAGCGGTCATCAACGTGCTAATGGGCGAGCGTTATAAAAACATCGCCAAAGAAACCGCCGGTGTATTACGTGGCGAATACGGCGCCACTCCAGCGCCAGTGAACAAAGAAATTCAAGCGCGCGTATTAGACGACGGCGAAGCGGCCATTACTTGCCGACCAGCGGATTTAATTGACGCCGAAATGGATTCACTCACCAGCGAATTTCAAGGCTTGGTAAAAGAGCATGACTTGAAAGCCAAAAGCGGTGACGATTTTATTGACGACGTATTAACCTACTCACTGTTTCAACAAGTGGGCTTAAACTTTATTCAAAACCGCGACAACCCAAGTGCGTTCGAGCCCGTACCCACCGGTAAAGCTCCGTCAACCGTGCCGACCACTGACAACGGCGATAAAATTTACACCGTAGACGTTGATGGCCAACAATACACGGTTACCGTTACCGAAGGCGGCGACATTTCTGGCATCAGCGCTCCAGCGGGTGGTTCTGCCGCCGCTCCTAATGCGGCCGCCGCTCCGGTCACGTCTGGCGGCGAGCCGGTGAATGCCCCACTTGCCGGCAATGTAATTAAGGTTCCAGTATCGGCTGGCCAACAAGTGAAAGCCGGTGACACCGTATTGATTCTCGAAGCCATGAAAATGGAAACCAATGTGTCAGCCCCCAAAGACGGCCAAATTGTGGCCATAAGCGTGGGCGAAGGTGATAGCGTGGCCGTTGGCGACGTACTATTAACCATCGCTTAGGAGAGCTAGCATGGAAAACTTGTTAAATCTCTGGAACAGCTCTGGCCTTGCGCAACTGCAATTAGGCCAGCTGTTCATGATGCTAATTGGCCTGGGCTTATTGTTCTTGGCCATTCGTAAAGGCTTTGAACCCTTGCTATTAGTGCCCATTGGTTTTGGCACGGTATTGGCCAACATACCCGGCGCAGGCTTTGAATTGGCACCGGTTTACGATGCTATGGGGCACATGGAAAGCCCCGGCGGCTTGCTGTATTACATATACTCCGCAGGCATTGAAACTGGCTTATTCCCACTGATCATTTTTATGGGCGTGGGCGCAATGACCGATTTTGGCCCTCTGCTCGCCAACCCTCGTACCTTATTATTAGGCGCGGCTGCGCAAGTGGGTATTTTCAGCACGGTGTTAGGCGCAGTGGTATTAGGCCACTTTGGCATTCTAGACTTCAGCATTAAAGACGCCGCATCTATTGGCATTATTGGCGGCGCTGATGGGCCAACCGCTATATTTGTTACCAGTAAACTGTCGCCTGAACTGCTCGGCGCGGTGGCCGTGGCGGCCTACTCTTACATGGCCTTAGTGCCCATTATTCAACCGCCGATCATGAAAGCCATGACCACTCAGGCAGAACGTGAAATTAAAATGGAACAACTGCGCCCTGTCAGCAAAGCGGAGAAAATCATTTTTCCTCTGACGCTGTTAGTGCTGGTGGCGATGTTATTACCCGACGCCGCACCGCTGTTAGGCATGTTCTGCTTTGGTAACTTAATGAAAGAGTGTGGCGTAGTAAATCGTTTAAGCGACACCGTGCAAAACGCGCTAATCAACACCGTCACCATCTTTTTAGGCTTAGGTGTGGGTTCAAAAATGAGTGCTGAGAAGTTCTTAAACTACGAAACGCTCGGTATTTTGGGCCTTGGCGCGGTGGCTTTTTGCATTGGCACTGCCGCTGGCGTATTAATGGCCAAACTATTAAACGCACTGAGTAAAAATAAGATCAACCCATTGATTGGCGCCGCGGGCGTTTCAGCCGTACCCATGGCCGCGCGAGTGGCGAACAAAGTAGGCCTAGAAGCCAACCCACAAAACTTCTTACTCATGCACGCCATGGGGCCAAACGTAGCAGGTGTGATCGGCTCAGCGGTGGCCGCCGGTGTGATGATTAACTTGGTTGGTGGTATGTAAAAATAACAACTGAGCGATTACTTACGCTTAGCACAACAATTTTTCAATTTCCGAAAACGATAAAGCCATTCAATTTTATTATTGAATGGCTTTATTTTTTCCATTTCAGTATTTCATACTCTAATTTGAAAACCTGCAATCAGGGTTATTCTAACTTCGAGAAATACCCTAAGTGTTCAATTTAGCTCTGCTAATCATGATCTTCTCTCTACAGCCTGCTTAGTACTTTCTGCGTGCGGTACTTTCTAACAACCCTCTCGGCATTGCACTTGAAGGGTTTTACCTTGCTAAAACAGAAGATTTTCCAGTAGTTCGGCGCCAATAAGCTATTTTTACAGTTGAATCCAAAATGATCTATTGCTATAACAATAGATCATTTTTTGAGTCGCTTTACCGATAAACACAAAGGCGACCTTCTTCCATTGCATTACTCCCTCACATTGAGCTTATGAGCATGATTCAACACCAAACGAACCGCATAACTAACTTTGTTACTACCTTAATTTTGCTGCTTGGACTGAGCCTAACGTCCACTATAAGTGCCAAGCCTGTGCCCGAAGATAAGAAAGTGCCTATCGACTTGCGCAGAACTACCTTGGTGGTTTCAGACATAGACACGTCGCTGGAGTTCTATCGTGACGCCTTGGGTATGACGGTAATTTATGACCAACCCATTATTAGCCCTCATGGCGCGTCAACCGAAGAGGCCGAACGCGTTCGCCGTTTAGTTTTTTTACAGGCGAATGATGATTATATTGGTGTGCTCGGTTTACTGGAGTACGTCAAGCCCAAACAACCAAGAGTTGACCTAACTGACAAAGCGTTTAACGAAGGCACCAGTATCATGGTTTTCAATACACAGGAATTAGAACAAAGCTTTGCCAGGGCACGTCAAGTAGCTGGGGTGGTGGTGGTACGCGAGCCAACTCCAGTGAAATACCCGTCTTACGACGGCAAAGGCGAAATCAGCGTAACGGTATCAGTATTACAAGACCCTGACGGATTTACTGTTGAACTTAATCAACTGCAAGACGCACTAGACTAGGGCTTCTTTAAGCGGTATTCCGCCGACCGCGCGTGTGCGGTGAGTGATTCGCCTCGGGCTAATACTGAGGCGTTTTTACCAATGGTTTGTGCGCCGGCTTGTGACACTTGGATCATGCTGGTGCGCTTTTGAAAGTCGTACACGCCCAACGGTGAGGTAAACCGAGCCGTGCCTGAAGTGGGCAAGACGTGATTTGGCCCCGCGCAATAGTCACCTAAAGATTCAGCGCTGTAAGGGCCAATGAAAATAGCGCCTGCATTGGTAATGTCTTCGGCTAATTGGGTCGCGTCTTCAGTGAAAACCTCTAAGTGCTCGGCGGTAAAGAGTTCAAAGGGATCGGAGTAAGGTTCCCCCCATTTGATTCTTTACTTACGAAAGTTTAGCGACCAGCTCTCAGGCAGCATTAAATTCTAACTTCCAACAACAACTATCATCTCTTTCCTTTTTGCACCGCCAACCCAAAGGGTAGCGGCGTTTTTTATTAAGAATTACCAAAAGCTTTTCATTTTAATTTTTTCTAAAAACCAAATCATTAAAAGCTTTACATTTAAATAAAAGAGAGTAACATCACCGCTCGAATTTTATGGTAAGACGCCTTAGTGTAAAGTTTAATTATTAGGTTTATTTTCAAACTCTGGTTGGAAGATAAAAGCGGATTGATCTTGAAGGAATAAGATTGTTTTTCCTTTATATCCTTTCTCCCCCTCTAATATTGAAATTAAGGCTCGATGGACAGCCGTCAATTAGATTGCTGTCTTGTTATTCACTATTGCGTTTTAAATAAATTCAAATTAGGAAGTGAAAAATTCATATTAAAACCTTGAGGGAGTAACATGAAAAATTTTATCCGTTTAGCTTTCCCAGCACTATTTCTGACTCTATGTAGTAATGCATATGCGGTTGAAGCTTGGAGTGAAAAATTTACTGTTCGTCTTGTTGAAAGCTCACTTCATTCAAAGCAAATAACAGTGTGGCCAACAGGTGGTTCAGTGCCAGTGGTTAGTGGAGCTTGCCCAGCTAGGACTTACTTTAGATTTAATGAGGATAGCTCAAGTGTTGGCTACGATGAGATGGTTGCTCAGCTAATGATTGCCGCCTCTTCAAATAAACAAATACGCTTTTACGGGGAATGTATCGACAATAACACACAACATAAGGTTAGAGTGATACAAGTTTTCCACGATTAGTATTGATCGTATGATGTCTGCTGAGAACTGGGTACCGCCTCTCGGCAGAGTTTAAATAAAATTGATTCAAACAGACTCTCTATTTTTATGAGTATTAATAAAAAAGTTTCACATAAATTGTGGGCTTTTATTATGCGCATTATCTGAAATCAATCTCATAATTGTTATCTAGATAATGAGAGTCTTAACAAATAAATCATGATGATTTAACAAGCTCTGGTTAAATTTGAAGGAATAAAAACGCTCTAGATTGATGCCCATATCCTTAATTTTATTGAGGATATATCAATCTGGTCAAAATTTTAATTGTATTAAAGTTGGATAAGGCATGCATAAAACTCTTATTTTTTTCTCTCTACTACTAACAGTTAACGCTGCTGTTGCTCAATCAGCATTTGTTAAGTATAAAAACTACTTGATACCTATTGGTGGGGGAGTCGATGTTGAGACCCTTGGTGTGTCAGATGTAACAAACACAGAAGCTTTGGTGGAGCTGGCGCTGAACACTGGAGAAGAGAACACGCTTGTGTGGTTTGTGGCTGGCACAAGCTCTAATTTAGTTTGCAAAGACAATGACATGTCGCCTTATTCAACAAGAATAAACCCGGGCGAATCATTTTCAACATACATCTCAAACCTTATTGCAGATACCCGCTATTACTACAGAGCGTGTGCGGTCAATGAGCGAGGTACAATTTCTGCGGGTAATATTGATGATTTTAAAACAACCAACAACTTAAGAACTGTAAGTAAATTTGCAAGCAATGTGACCAATAGTTCGGCTAAATTGAATGCTACTCTAACAGCCGGAAGAGGGGCTAAAGTTTGGTTCATATTTAATCAAGGGTTTTCGCTGTCATCTTGTAGCGGAACATCAAATTCAAATGCACAAATGGCTTCTGCCGGAGGTAATTTTAGTCAAAACTTAATTAACTTAATTCCTGCGCAAATATACACTTTCAGAGCTTGTGCTAGTAACAATGACGGCTTAATTGTTGGCAGTAGTTCTAAAACTTTTACTACTGGCGATGCAAACACAGAAGTAATAACTCTAGATCCGTATTCAGTATCCTCTAATTCTGTTGAATTGCAGGGTGAAGTCGTTAGCGGAACAAATGTATCGGCATTTTTTGTCTTGGATGAGGATAACAGTGTTACATGCCCATCAGGGTCCAAAACTCTCTTTCCTAACGCAAGATTTCGTAA
Source organism: uncultured Arenicella sp. (assembly GCA_938045295.1). Classification (GTDB taxonomy): domain Bacteria; phylum Pseudomonadota; class Gammaproteobacteria; order Arenicellales; family Arenicellaceae; genus Arenicella. The sequence goes on along the minus strand of CALINO010000013.1, from coordinate 120,521 downwards.
TACCGGAGACACAGTAAAACTTAGTTTAGATGAAACAGATAATGGTTCTACAAGTTCAGGCGAAGGCCTTCTTTCCAATAAGAAATACTATTATCGCTTCTGTGCAAGAAATTCACGTTTAAATCAAAATGCTCAAGGAGACTTGAAATCCTTCGTAACAAAAGGTGACAGCGACTCACTGGCTTTGAGTATTGTTTCACGCAGCGATGACAATGCTACTTTCTCTGGCAGCTTAGTAAGAGCTGGGTTACCCAAGAGAACGTGGTTTATCATTGTTAAGGGTGAGTATATTTTCAACAATTACAGCTGCTCATTTTTCACCAAAAACAGCGTTAAAGTTTTAAATAGCACGTTCGAGAAAAATGAATTCACAAATAATAATTTGGATGTTAACACAAGTTATTCAGTAGGCTTTTGTGGTGAAAGTTTAACGGCAGACTCTGATGAAGCTATTCTTGGAGGGCAAAGGATTTTTAAAACTAAAAGAAATAACTCGGTCGTGGCTGCTAATTGTGGAAGTACTGAATATTCTTCAGCTGATGGACCTTTGAATATTCAAGTTATCATCCCTCATAACCTTCCAAGCCTTAGGCCTTATCCAATTGTCACAATTAGAAACGAGAGTTATTCGAACTTTATACGTTGGAGAATTCTGGAGAGTGGTTTCGGAGCTGCCAATGGTTTCAATAGACAGATAAACCCAAGAACAAGAATTAGCCAATTCGTATCTCCCGTGTTGAATAGTGGTACAGGTGTTCAGGCTACACGGCGATATCAAGTTTTTATTCCAGCTTCAAATACTGACAATTGGAAGGCCACGCTAGGGTGCCCATCGGCAAACTGTCTAAATAATCCAAGCATACATGACGACAATAGTTGCTCTGATGTCCGCCCTATTTAATATTTAATCTCAATGTAGGAAATTTTAATTATGTTTAAAAAAACGCTTTTATTGGTCTTAATATCAACTACAGCTCTTTTGTCTTCCACGGCATTTGCAGAGTTAAGGAACTTTTCTGGAAAAGTATCTCGAATATCGCCACATATCAATGGGGATATGCTTTTTAGAATTGATATTGAATCTGCAAGCTGCACTCCACAGCGTGGAACTCACTATTTTAGAGTTGACTCTGAGCATCTAAACTTTGATGCTTATTACAGCATGCTGTTGGCTTCAGCACATGCAGGCACCACGATTATTGTGAGAGCAGATAATGCAGCATGTAACGATGATGACATAACAAGTACTAGTATCAACTATATTCTCCAAGATTTTTAAAGGGCTTGTGATTTTTTAGCTAAGAATAAAGTCCGTGTAAGATAATTCGCGGGCTTTATTCTGTTTTTTGATGGCTAACAAAAAGCTTGCTCACCAATCCCATCATTGCCTCCCCTATCAACGGGGCTATCCAAAACATCCACAGTTGTTGTAAGTAGTGTAACCCCGCCGAAAATTAATCGAGGTTTTAAGTAGAATATTCTTTAACCCCAACAGGAGAATTTTCTATGCGCAGTTCTAAATATTCAAACAATCAAATCATCACTATCTTGAAGCAAGATGACGAGGGTGTTTCAGTGCCCGATCTATGCCGTGAACATGGCATGAGTAAGGCTTCGTTTTATAAGTGACGCGTTAGGTTTAATGGTATAGATGACTCTGAAAGAGCTTGAGCCAGAGAATAAGCACCTTAAGAAAATGTCGCCTCAAATCCGAGGCTCGGCAGGAGGCGCTCGATGGAAAACTGTAAAGCCATCTCTGCACAAAGAGATGGCGCAACATGCTGTGGCACGATATCAAGTTAGCATTCGATTTGCCTGTGCTTGTCTGAGTATCAGCGAAACTTGTTATCAATATAATCTAAACTTTCGAGTGAGAACATGCTGACTCCTGACTCGCGGATTGGCTACTCAGGCTTACGAAAACGCATAATCGTTAGGCTTCCGGGCTGTGCTTTTTATATCTACACAACATGAAGGGCTTCGATTGGAACCATAAGCGTGTGCATCTAACTTATAGAAATCAAAGAGGTCAAAGTAGCTGACTTTTAACATTTCTTTGATTTCAGATGTCGATAATGCCATACAACACGACTTTATCATTAATGACTTAGGCTAAGACTCATCTAGCCGGTATTCGGCCGACCGCGCGTGTGCGGTGAGTGATTCGCCTCGGGCTAATACTGAGGCGTTTTTACCAATGGTTTGTGCACCGGCTTGTGACACTTGGATCATGCTGGTGCGCTTTTGAAAGTCGTACACGCCCAACGGTGAGGTAAACCGAGCCGTGCCTGAGGTGGGCAAGACGTGATTTGGCCCCGCGCAATAGTCACCTAAAGATTCAGCACTGTAAGGGCCAATAAAAATAGCGCCCGCATTGGTAATGTCTTCGGCTAATTGGGTAGCGTCTTCAGTGAAAACCTCTAAGTGCTCGGCGGCAATATAGTCGGCAATGGTGACCACTTCTTGGCGGTTTTGCGCCACGATTACCGCGCCGTTTTGCGTCAGCGAGCTGCGAATAATGTCGGCTCGTTCCATGCTCGGAAGCAGTTTTTGAATGGCAGCAATGACATTGCCCGCCACTTTTTCATCGGTGGTGAGAAGAATGGACTGCGCAATTTCATCGTGCTCGGCTTGAGCGAATAAATCCATTGCCACCCACTCTGGATTTACTGAATCGTCGGCAATCACCAGCACTTCAGAAGGGCCTGCAATCATGTCGATACCAACACGACCGAAGACTTGTTTTTTCGCCGTGGCCACGTAAATATTGCCCGGGCCTGTTACCTTGTCTACCGCAGGTATGGTTTTCGTGCCGTAAGCTAATGCCGCAATCGCTTGGGCACCACCCACTCTAAATACACGGTCGACCCCAGCAATGCTGGCGGCGGCTAATACCATGTCGTTGTATTCGCCTTTAGGCGTGGGCGAGGTAACGATGAGTTCTTTCACTCCAGCCACTTTGGCGGGAATGGCGTTCATGATCACCGACGATGGGTAGGTGGCCTTGCCACCCGGCACGTACAAGCCTACACGCTTAATCGGCGTGACTTTTTGCCCCAGCTTGGTGCCATCGGCTTCGGTATAACTCCACGATTCTTGCAACTGCTTTTGGTGATACTGGCGCACCCGATCGGCCGCGTATTGCAGCGCATCTCGCTGCTTAAGCGGAATGTCTTCTAAAGCTTGCTTAATACGCCATTCGGGCACTTCAATGCCGCGCGCTTCAGCGTCAAAACCATCAAATTGCTTGGTGTAGTTAAACAAGGCCTGATCGCCTTGTTGTGCCACATCGGCAATCACTTGCGCCACCGTTTGCTCTACGCCAGCCACTTGTTCGGCATCGCGGTGCAACAGGCTGTCTAACTGAGTGGAAAAATCAGCCGCTTGAGTCGAAAGAATTTTAGGCAAACCAGACATGTTTATTAATCGATCAGTATTAAGCTGAGCGTGCAGCAACCACATCAGACAAGCGACTTACCAACGGTGAGATCGCTTGGTGTTTCACACGCATGGTGGCCGCATTAGCGATAAGACGACAAGAAATGTCGGCAATCAATTCTTGCGCAACCAAATTATTGGCTTTTAAGGTACTGCCGGTTTCAACCAAATCAACAATTTCATCGGCCAAGCCCACTAATGGCGCTAATTCCATGGCACCATAAAGTTTAATGATTTCAGCTTGAATGTGTTGCGATTCATAATACGCTCTTGCCGACTTAACGTATTTGCTGGCCACACGAATGCGCTTTTGATCTCGCGGCTTATCCACGTCTTCAGCTCGAACCGCCGTCATTAATTGGCACTTTGCAATTTGCAGATCAAGCAGTTCGCATAAGCCGCTGCCTTCGTGCTCCATCAAGCCATCTTTGCCCACAATGCCTAAGTCTGCGGAACCGAACTGCACGTGCGTTGGCACGTCGGTAGCACGAATCACCAAGCAACGAAGATCGTCACGATTGGTTTCAAAAATAAGCTTTCGGCTAGTAAAAGGGTCGTCTAAAAGCTCAATGCCCACCTCTTTAAGCAGCGGCAGGGTTTGCTTAAGAATACGGCCTTTAGAAAGAGCGAGAGTAATCATATCAGTACAATATAAGTGCAGTGTAAGTGCAACAGTTAACGAACAGCCTTATTTGGCTAGCGCTTGAAGCTCTGGAGAGCGATCCCAAACACGGCCAGAAACACGACGAATATCAGCGCCTAAACGAGACAATTTTTCTTCAATACTCTCATAACCGCGATCAATGTGGTAGATGCGGTCAATGACCGTAGGCTTATCGGCCATTAAGCCGGCCAACACCAAACTGGCGGATGCGCGCAAATCGGTGGCCATTACCGGCGCGCCGCGCAATTTATTGCGGCCTTTAATGAACGCGGTATTGCCTTCGAGATCAATTTGAGCGCCCATGCGTTGCAATTCTTGCACGTGCATAAAGCGGTTTTCAAAAATGTTCTCGACGACTTTACAGGTGCCTTGCGCTAACGAGTTCATAGTAACGAACTGCGCTTGCATGTCAGTCGGGAACGCCGGGTGTGGCGCGGTATGAATGTCCACCGCCTTCGGCTGATTGCCATGCATGTTTAACTCAATGCTGTCGTCATCAATGGTTAAATCGGCTCCGGCTTCAACCAACTTATCGAGCACCGCGTCTAAAAAGCTGGCGTCTGTTGAGCGTGCTTTTACGCGACCACGAGTAACCGCGCCGGCAATTAAGTACGTGCCGGTTTCAATACGATCAGGAATCACTGAGTGGCTGGCGTCGTGTAAGCTGTCTACGCCTTCAATGACAATTTCAGACGTGCCCGCGCCTGATACTTTTGCGCCCATGGCGTTTAAGCAATTGGCTAAGTCAACAATTTCAGGCTCGCGCGCGGCGTTTTCAATGACTGTGGTGCCTTGCGCAAGCGATGCGGCCATCATCAAATTTTCAGTGCCGGTTACCGACACCATATCCATAAAGATACGCGCGCCTTGCAAGCGTTCGCAACTGGCTTTGATGTAACCGTCTTCGATCACTACCGTGGCGCCCATGGCTTCAAGACCTTTGATGTGCAAGTTCACCGGCCGTGAGCCAATAGCACAACCGCCGGGCAATGACACTTCGGCATGCCCCATGCGTGCTAAGATTGGGCCCAACACTAAAATGCTGGCACGCATGGTTTTTACCAAATCATACGGCGCACGCGTTTCGTTCAACTTACTGCCATCAGCGCAGATTTTCATGCGCTCATCCACTTCCAGTTCAACCCCCAAATAACCTAATAGGCTCATGGTGGTGGTGATGTCTTGCAAGTGCGGAACATTGCTAAGAGTCAGCTTGCCGTCTACCAACAGCGACGAAATTAGTATGGGCAGGGCTGCGTTTTTTGCACCTGAAATAATGACTTCCCCATCCAGAGGGCCCGCGCCAGTGACGATTAACTTATCCACAATATTCCTGAGTTTGTAACTGTAAAATCTAAAGTATGAAAAACTATTACGCGCTAAGAACTGTTTTCAGTTCACCGCTTTCGTACATTTCGGTCATGATGTCACTGCCACCAACGAACTCACCTTTAATGTAGAGTTGAGGAATGGTTGGCCAATTTGAATAGTCTTTAATGCCTTGACGCACAGCGTCGTTACTTAGCACGTCTACGGTGACAAATTCCGCTTCCAGCGATTGCAAAATTTGCACTGCGCGGCCAGAAAAACCGCATTGTGGGAAGTTGGCATTGCCTTTCATAAACAACACAATTTCATTATCAGAAACGGTTTGTTTAATTTGTTCTTGCATGTCCGGATTGTCGTTTGTTTGCTCGCTCATCATTTCACCTATTATGTGTCATGTGTCATGTGTTGTGTGTGTCAGACCTAAAGGATCTAAAAAGAGTCTAGAAAAGGTCTAAAATTCAGTCGGTTTTAACTATCAGTTTTAAGTGTCGCTTTAACTGCTACCTTAAACATCACTGGGGGCTTCACTGGGCGTGAATGTTTTCATTGAAAGCGCATGCACTTCGGCTTTCATTTTGTCGCCCAACGCGGCGTACACCAACTGGTGCCGCTGAATGCGTGACTTGCCTTCAAATTCGTCGGCAATGATCACCGCTTCGAAATGGTGGCCGTCACCTTCTACTGTGACTTGAGCACCTGAAAACCCAGTTTCAATCCAAGTTTTTAACTGTTCGGGAGTTACCATAATTGTGAGTCGTCGTATTTTATATTTTCAATCGTTAGATTGTGTTTATGCGCCTTTTATGTACCTTTTATAGATTTAAGCAATGCGGCTCAAATACAAGCCAGTCATTACGCCAACGGTCATAAAACAAGGGCGTGTAGAATACCTGAAAGCCTGATGATCGACCAGTTTCTAATCAGTAATTCACGTTAACAAAGCATGAATTCGCGCAATTAAGCGTCTCGCAGCTTATAACCCGCCGACAACAGCCTTACGCAGAATATTGTCAGCAGCAATGCTGCGCTTGCCATTATCACAAAACTCATCACCACCGGTTGATCTGACTGACCAAAAAAACCGTAACGAAAACCGTCAATCATGTAGAAAAATGGGTTCCATCGTGACACCTCAGCCCAGAAACGCGGCAACGAGTTAATCGAATAAAAAACACCGCTAAGAAAGGTTAATGGCACAATCAAAAAGCTCTGAAACGAGGCAATTTGGTCAAACTTTTCAGCCCAAATGCCAGCCAATAAACCCATTGCCCCCATGACGTAACTGCCAAGTAAGCCAAAGGCTAAAACAACAAATATGTTTTCAATCGGCACCTTTACATAAAAAAGCGCCACCAAAAACACACCCACACCAACCGCCATGCCGCGCAATACGGCCGCGCCTATATAAGCTAAAAATAACTCTAAGGCCGAAAATGGTGGCAATAACACAAACACAACACTGCCCATCACCTTGGCTTGAATTAAGCTCGATGAGGTATTGGCAAACGCGTTTTGAATAACGCTCATCATCAACAAGCCGGGTATCAAAAATTGCGCGTAACTGACGCCCGGAAACACCTCAACTCGGCCTTCGAGCACGTGCCCAAACACCGCCAAATACAATAACGCAGTTACCACTGGCGACAGCACCGTTTGCAACCAAACCTTACGCCAGCGCATGACTTCTTTTTTCAATAATGTGCTTGTGGCTACCCAATTCATGACGACACTCCTGATAATGTTGACGCATCAGACTGGCTTGAAGTCATGCGCACAAACACGTCTTCAAGCGTGTCATTGAGCACGCTGACGTAATCTACTTCTATGCCCTGCTCTCGCAAACGGTCTAATATTTGCATCACCGATTCGCTGTGGCTGCTTAAAGCAATTTCAAGCTCGTTGCCTTCATGGCGCACCACGTCACTTTGATAACGCTCAGGCACCGATTCAATGGCCGCGCGAGCACGCACCAACAACTTAGACCCTAAGCCTTTGGCCAATAAGTCTTGCTTGGTTTCAAGCGCAATAATTTCGCCGTGATTAATAATGGCAATTCGGTCACAAAGCTCTTCGGCTTCTTCTAAATAGTGAGTGGTTAGCACAATGGTATGGCCTTCACGGTGCAAGCGCCGCACAAAACGCCACATAGATTGACGCAGCTCAACGTCCACACCGGCGGTGGGTTCGTCCAACACCAACACTTGCGGCTTATGCACCAGTGCTTGCGCTATGAGTACGCGCCGCTTCATGCCGCCCGAAAGCTGACGCATGTTTTTATCCGCTTTATCAGCAAGCCCTAGCTGCTCTAACAATTCGTCAATCCAAGGGCCGTTATTTTTTACCCCGTAATACCCCGATTGAAACTCAAGCGTCTCGCGCACGTTAAAGAATGGATCCATCACAATTTCTTGTGGCACCACCCCCAACGACTTTCTGGCAAGCCGGTAATCGCGCACCACATCATGGCCAGACACGCTCAACGCACCGTCATCGGCTTTAATCAAACCGGCTAAGGCACTGATGAGTGTGGATTTACCGGCACCATTAGGGCCCAGTAAACCAAAAAATTCGCCTTTTTTGATATTAAGAGTAACGTTATTTAACGCCTGCAAATCACCGTAACGTTTGCTAACGCCGTCAATTTTAATAGCATCGACCATCAGGCTTTCTCCCGCTTATAGGCTAGGCTAATACAAGTAGGACGCATGCTAGCAAATAAGCGCATTCACAAACAGCTCGCAGACAGAAAAAACAAAAAGAGCTTTCCGAAGAAAGCTCTTTTAAGGTGTGCGTATTGTTATTACGGTTTTAGGAAGACTTTTTACGCAAATCAGCAATCAGACCTTGTATGCCTTTTTTATCCAAAATCGGCCTGAAAGTTGCACGGTAATTACGCACAAAATTTACGCCCGCCACTTCAATATTAAAGGCGCGCCAGCGCGTATCTCTGCGGTTACTCATATAAAGATTAATCGGGTACGCTTCGCCAGCCGCTGACACCAGCTCGGCTTCAATTTTTACAATATCGGCACCGGGCTTTAAGTTCATTGGCTTGTAATTCACTTTTTCTTTGCCCGTGGCGCTCAACAACCCAGAGGCGTACGTTTTCAAAATAAAGTTTTTGAACACTTCAGCAAATTCGGCTTTTTGCTCAGCCGTGGCGCTGCGCGCATAGGCCTTGCCTAAAATTTGATCGGCCATGCGCGGCATGTGAATGGCCGGAATCAAGGTTTGCTCTAACATTTGATACAAGGCCGCCTCATTGTTTTTATACTGAGCACGGTTTGACTGAATTTTAGCCACCATAGAATCAACAGTAGTGCGCACAACTTGATCAGGCGATTGCATTGCCTGCGCTTGAGTTGAAAGCACCATCATTAAAAACAACGCCATCATATTGATGCACGAAATTACGGACTTTTTAATCACGGACTTTTTAAAAGACGCAGCCGCCCTTAACAAGGGTTGGTTAACAACTGTCTTATTCATCTACTTTACTCTCCTAAGAGCTCTGTGTGGTTAATGGGTAGTATTGTAAACCTAAAGCATTAAAAGCCAGAGGGTTACACATTAAATCATTGTGAACAATTCTAACTCTTTGCAACATTAGCACACCCAAACTGAACCGAAAGTTAATTACAGATAATGCCTTTCGCCTTACCTTCAAGACCCGCCTAATGACATTTTCATTTAATTTTCTTTGAGAGTTGCATTTTAAAGGCGAAAACAAGACACTAAGCGCTTTCTTATTACGCCTGCTCGCCAAGGCTAAGCCACACTGATTATCACACCATTACTATGAGCATATATCTAGCAATTACCCTTGTGTTAATTGGCTTTGCGCTACTAATGTGGAGCGCCGACGTTTTAGTTGAAAATGCCTCTGAGTTAGCCAGCAAACTGGGCGTTTCCACCTTCTTAATCGGCGTGGTGATTGTCGGCTTTGGTACTTCTGCGCCTGAGCTGTTTGTGTCGGCGATGGCGGCATTAGAAAACAAAGGCAACTTGGCGCTCGGCAACGCATTAGGCTCTAACATTACGAATATCGGTTTAGTGCTTGGCGCAGCCGCCATTGTGCGCAACCTGCCTGTGGAAAAAAGCGCCGCCACCAAAGACATTCCCATCGTACTGCTGGCTGGGTTAATTTCAGTTGCTCTTCTACTGGACGGCACCTTAGGTCATTTAGATGGCCTAATTTTATTGGTTATTCTTGTCAGCTACTTGGTGTACTCGGCCAAAAGTGGGCGCACCGACGCTGCCCCTGAGGTTGAATCAAGTAAACCACTCTCCATTAGTGCGGCATGGACCATCGGCAGTATTGTGGTATTAATGCTTGCTTCACGCATTTTAGTCATGGGCTCGATTACCATTGCTGAGTTTTTTGGAGTGAGCGAATTGGTGATTGGCCTCACTATTGTTGCCATTGGCACTAGTCTACCTGAACTGGCCGCGGCCATTGCGGCGGCCCGCAAAGGCATGCACGACCTCATTATTGGCAATATTATTGGTTCTAATATCTTTAATACCTTAGGCGTATTAGGGCTAACTGGCGCACTCAGAGCCACTGAGGTTGATGCCGGTGTTTTATCGCGAGACTTCCCTATTATGTTTGCCTTCACCGCCTTCATGATGGTGATCGCATTCACAAAAGGCTATTTTAGTCGCGTATCAGGCTCAATCATGCTCGGCGGCTACTTTGCGTATCTGGGCTTTTTACTATTAACCGCGGGTTAATCGGCCGCCATTGCACTTATCGTTCGTGACGAATAAAGTAACCGCATGACAAAAAATCACACAACTGACGATTTTATTGCTTCCGCAAAAGAAGTGTTAAGCATTGAAGCGGACGCGATTAATGCGCAGCAACAATACATCGATGAGAGTTTTGTTGCGGCCTGCAAACAGATTCTGGCCTGCGAAGGCCGCGTGGTGGTTACTGGCATGGGCAAGTCTGGCCACATAGCCAACAAAATTGCCGCCACACTTGCCAGCACCGGCACACCGGCCTTCTTTGTTCACCCTGGTGAAGCCAGCCACGGTGATTTAGGCATGATTACGCCAAAAGATTTATTACTCGCCATTTCAAATTCTGGCGAAACCTCAGAAGTGTTGTCGATTTTACCGATTGTAAAACGCATGGGCACGCCGCTAATCGGCATGGCCAGTTCATCGGGTTCAACATTGGCAAAACTGTCTGATGTGTATTTAAATTTGCCCATCAGCAAAGAAGCTTGCCCCATGAACTTAGCGCCCACGGCCAGCACCACGGTAACCCTAGCAATGGGCGATGCGTTGGCGATTGCGGTGCTTAACGCCCGCGATTTTGGTGAGGCCGATTTTGCCAGATCGCACCCAGGCGGTGCTTTAGGCCGACGTTTGCTACTGTACGTCGAAGACATCATGCACACTGGCGGTGCCATCCCCTTAGTGCATCACAACGCACCTCTGTCTGAAGCCTTGGTCGAAATGACCACCAAGGGCTTAGGCATGACTGGCATTATCAACGACGATGCACAGCTGGTTGGCATTTACACCGACGGTGACTTGCGCCGAACCTTAGCCGAGCAAGTCAGCATAGAATTACCCATTAAAGAAATCATGACGCAAGACCCAGTTACCGCACAGCCCGACATGCTGGCGGCGGAGCTGGTTACCATCATGAAGGCAAAACGCATTGGCGCGCTAATTATTACCGACAACACCGGCGTGGTCGGCGCACTGAATATGCAAGACTTATTAAAAGCAGGAGTTTTATGAGCCAACTACCCCCACTGCCCTATGACGTACCCGAACAAGTAATGAAAAAAGCCAGCAACATTAAACTGGCTTTGTTTGATGTGGATGGCGTATTAACCGACGGCAAGCTGCATTACAGCGAAAACGGCGAACAACTCAAAGTGTTTCATGCCCTCGATGGTCATGGCCTTAAAATGCTGCAAGAAGTGGGCATTGACGTTGGCGTGATTTCAGCCCGACGTTCAAAAGCACTGCAAGCACGACTGAACGATTTAAAGATAAAGCATTGTCACCTTGGCGTTAACAATAAATTAGAGGTTTTCCAGCAATTGCTTAGCGACTTAAACTTAAGCGGCGAACAATGCTCTTTTGCTGGTGACGACGTGATTGACTTGGCAGTAATGCAAGCCTGTGAGTTAAAGTTTTCAGTGAGCAACGGGCACTTTATTGTGAAAGATTTGGCCGACTGGATTGCGCCAGTAACCGGCGGCAGCGGTGCGGTGCGTGCTATTTGTGATGTACTGTTGTACAGTCAGAACAACTACCCACTGGTTACCAACCATTTAAGCCAATAATCGAGTCATCAATACAGCCATTAGAGTCAGGCCACCAAGCACCTTAGCGCGGCTGGCAATACGCACATGAAACAAGTCGAGTCTTTTCTATACATTGCAATTCTTGGCCTTTTTGGCCTGTTTGGCATTTACCTTCAGAGCACCCTGCTCGATGAAGAGGAAACCGAAGACCCGCAATATTCGCAGCGCCACGACCCAGACTATTATGTGCTGAACTTTATCGCCACCGGCCTGGATAAAAACGGCCAACGGCGTTATGTGCTTAAAGCCGACCGCATGGTCCACTTTCCTGATGACGGCACGGCCGTTTTTGACCGACCTCATGTTATTGAATACGAAACGGGCTTAGCCCCTCGACACACCTACGCGGATTCAGGGTGGATGAATTCCTCTGGCGACGAAATACTTATGTCAGGTAATGTTCGAATAGTGGTCGAAGCCGACGAACGCGGCCCCGGCGGCACCATGAAATCCAATCGCATGCGAATTATTTTAGACAAAGAGACACAAAAAGAGATTTCCGGTTCGTAGTGCACTCGTTCAGCCTACGGTCAGCTTGTATGATATATTTTACACCTTAATTCTCGATGCGCCTCTGCGACGTCAGACACAATAACAACAATCAAATTTAGCCCATTAATTGCCTTATGAACAAGCTTGCTCAACACGCTATTGCTATCACCATACTGCTGTGCTTCAGCTTGGGCAGTTCACAGTTGGCGCACGCACTGGAGTCTGACCGTGATCAACCGGCTGATATCGAAGCCGATGACACTGAATTCAATTTCAAAACAGGCGTAAGAACGTTTATCGGCAACGTGATTGTTATTCAGGGCACGCTACGCATTAAAGCCGACAAAGTGATTGCCAACTACAAAGACGGCAAGCTGCAAAACGCCACCGCTTGGGGGCAACCGGCGCGTTTTAAACAACGCCCAGACGACAAGCCGCACGACGTTGAAGGCTATGGCAAAAAATTGTTCGTTAATTCGGTTGAAAACACATTAACGCTTAATGGCCGAGCCAAGTTAAAGCAAGGCATTGACACCATTAACGGCGAAACCATCATCTACAACATGGCCAACGACACCCTTAAGGTTAAAGGTGGCACTCGCATAGGCGCGGGCGGCAATACGGGCAAAGCCAGACCTAATCGTAAGCTTGAAGACCCATTTAAAGACGACCCGATTGTTGACGCTCCGGCGCCAACTAAGACCACTAAAACCAATACGAAAAGCACCGATAAAACAGACAACGCTGATAAGGCTGACGGCAAAACCAAAAAACAAGCGGCAAGCCAACCGCCGGTGCCGGTGGGTCGCTCGAGGCTTATTATCCAGCCAAAACCAAAGCCCAAAAAGAAGAAGAAAAACGACGACGCTGACGCTGGCAACAATGACAGCGAAACCGACAGCAACGATACTGACAACAACTAAGGTAGCCCAAGATAATAAAGATGAGCGTTCTGGAAACTAAGAATCTCTGCAAAAGCTATCGTGGCTTAGAGGTTGTAAAAAACATTAATATTTCGGTTGAAAGCGGGCAAGTGGTGGGCTTGCTTGGGCCGAATGGCGCTGGCAAAACCACCAGCTTTTACATGGTGGTTGGCTTAGTCCGAAGTAACAGTGGCAATATTTTGTTAAACGGCCGAGACATCAGCCATCTGCCCATGCACTCGCGCGCCAAACTCGGCATTGGCTATTTACCGCAAGAACCGTCTATTTTTCGCAAATTAACCGTTGCCGAAAATCTAATGGCGGTGCTTGAAACCGACAAATCACTGTCGCCGCAACAGCGCAGTTTGCGTGTTGAGCAATTATTAGAAGAGTTCAATATTGGGCATAAGCGCGACACATTAGGCATTTCTTTATCTGGTGGTGAACGGCGGCGCGCAGAAATTGCTCGCTGCATTGCGTTAAAGCCGTACTTCATTTTGCTGGACGAGCCATTCGCCGGCATTGACCCTATTTCTGTCGGCGATATTCAACAAATCATTGATTACCTACGCAGCTCAGGCATCGGCATTATTATTACCGACCACAATGTGCGCGAAACCTTAGATATCTGTGACCATTCATACATTCTAAGCGAAGGGCAAGTGCTAACCGAAGGCACGGCCAAGCAAATTCTCAGCCACCAAGGCGTAAGAGACGTATACCTAGGCTCCAAGTTTAAAATTTAAGCAAAAACACCACGCACACAGCGCAAAACACGCCATTGATTAATAAAATACGATGGCAAAATCACAGCCTTAGGCATAGAATAATTGCATGAGTGTGTTTTTGTATAACTTGATTTGCCGTGTTGCACCTTTATTAAACAATAGCGGCCATCAATATTATTGCGCATGAAGCAAACCCTGCATTTAAAACTGTCGCAACAGCTGACGCTAACCCCTCAATTGAAGCAGTCTTTGCGTTTGCTTCAGCTTCCTTCTTTAGATCTTGAGTTAGAAATTCAGCAAGCGCTGGATGACAACCCATTGCTCGAACGCGCGGAAACTGAGAGCATTGATCAAGAGGCCATCAATACGGTAAGCCCAGCCCTGGACAACAACATTCCTCAACCCATCGCTGAAGCCTCTGACCCAAGCGCTGAAATGGAGCGCACAGACACGCTAGCACCGGAACAAGACATATCATCAAACTGGGAAGAAGCGTTTGAAACTCAGCGCAGCAATGCTCTGAGTATTACCGCAAATGCCAATATGGGCGACACCGAGCTTGCGCAATTTGTGGCAAAGCAAGAGTCTTTATTTGAACACCTTGAGTGGCAAGTCAAAATGACCACTCTCTCAGAACAAGACCAACACATAGCCATCTCCATTTTGCATTGCTTGGATGATGACGGTTACCTAAAAGTTGATCTGCAAGACATTGCCGCGATCGCTAACGAGAAGGTCGACTCGGACTTGAGCAAAATTGAAGTCGATGAAGTCAATGCGGTTCTTAGCCTGATTAAAACCTTAGACCCAATTGGCGTAGGCGCAACAAATTTACAAGAGCGTTTAGCGTTATTATTAGCGCAATACTCACCCAATACTCACGGCTTAACCCTCGCGCAAACCATTGTTGAACAACATTTAGATTTGGTTGGCGCGCACAATTTGAGTAAACTAAAGAAAGTGCTGGGGGTTTCCGAGGCACAATTGTCTGATGCACTGGCGCTTATTACTTCGCTAAACCCAAGGGTGGCGTCTCAATTCAGCCCAGACAATGAAAACTATATCTCACCAGATGTTATAGTAAAGAAAGTCGGCACTGTATGGGCCGCACACATTAACCCAACCAACTACCACAAACTGAGAATTAACGACACATATTCAAAATTGCTAACGTCATCGACCAAGCTGGACCAGCAAAGTAATGACTATATTCAGCATAATTTAGCGCAAGCCAAAGATTTTATTAAAGGCTTAATGAGTCGCTATGACACCTTGCTTTTAGTGGCTCAGACCATAGTAGAACGACAGCAAGGCTTTTTTGAAAAAGGAGAAGCGGCAATGCAACCCATGGTGTTGCATGATGTTGCCAATGCAATAGAGATGCATGAATCAACCATTTCGCGAGCAACGGCCGGTAAGTATCTGCATTCGCCACGCGGAGTGTTTGAACTTAAATACTTTTTTTCTAGCGCCATCAACAATACCGACGGCGCGTCATCCAGCTCAACAGCGATTCGATCACTGATTAAAAAGATGATCGACGCTGAACCCAAAGCAAAACCGCTCAGCGATAATAAAATTGCTAAAGAACTGGAACAACAAGGGCACATCGTTGCCAGACGAACCGTGGCTAAATACCGCGAGAGCATGCAAATAGCCCCATCCAGCCAACGAAAATCGCTGGTAAGCTAAAGCGAGGTGCGCATACATTATTCGCACGCCACTTCAGTATGCTTGTCTGCTCAACACACGATGTGTATACGTAACGGCGCAATGCCATAACAGGAGCAACCTACCTATGCAGTTAACGATTTCTGGACATCAAATCGATTTAACCGACTCAATGAAGCACTACATCGGGGAAAAAATGCAACGCATCGAACGACATTTCGATCATGTGAACAGCATTGATGTAGTCTTACACGTGGAAAAAATTCATCACAAGGCGGAAGCCACCATTAACGCCAAAGGCGTCACCATGCACGCGCATGCTGATTCAGAGAATATGTACGCCACAATTGATGATTTAACTGATAAACTCGACTCTCAAGTTCGCAAACACAAAGAAAAGATTACCGATCATCACCGAGCCGGGGGTGCATTAAAGGATCAAGTCTTTGTTAATGAAATTAGCGAGTCGTAGTATTACGTTCGATCAGCCATGCGCAGTCATGGCCAGTAAATAAAACCTATAATCCACCGTTACCTAGGCGAGTAGCCATATTGAATACTCACCACCACAGTAATGGTGGATTTTTTAGTGAAATGAAAACAACAAATTTTTTAGTAACCAGCTTAAGCACCGAAAGAATTGAAGTGCAAAGCCTTATTAGTAGCCGGAAACGTCTATTGGAAAACATGGCGGGTCTGTTAGCCCAAGGGCTAGGTGACGATGTCAAAGAAAAAGACATCTACCATTTACTGCTTGAACGCGAAAAGCTCGGCAACACAGGCATTGGCAATGGCGTTGCTATTCCGCACTCTCGCTGTGACTTTATTGACCATGCCGTGGTCGCCATTATCACGCTCGAAGAGGCGGTTGACTACGACAGCTTAGACCGTCAACCGGTTGACGTGGCTTTCGGTTTATTAGTACCCAAAGAGGCCAACCAAGAACACCTCAATCTGTTGGCCGACATTGCAAAACTGATGTCAAATCAAGCTCACAAAGAAGCCATAGCCCAAGCCAGCAGCCCCGCGGCAATCATCGACTTGATCGACCAATGGGTTGCGGAGTGAATACCTAATCATGAGCATGCCTAAGTTTTTCATTGTTAGCGGAACATCTGGCTCAGGGAAAACCATTGCCCTGCAGGTGCTGGAAGATTTAGGCTTTTATTGCATCGACAACCTGCCGGCCTCATTAGTGCCGGAAATGGCCGCCCGAGTACTGGGCAATAACACCAAAGAACACAATTGTGCTTTTAGCATAGACTCGCGCAATCAAGACATTGTTGGCGATATAGAGTCGAGCTTCGAGAGCTTGAAAGCATTCAATGTTGAAACCCGCATCATCTTTCTTGATGCCAACGACGAAACATTACTCAAACGCTACAGCGAGACTCGCCGTAAGCACCCGTTAAGCGATGAGAACACCTCACTGCGCGAAGCCATTCATAAAGAACGCGCACTGTTGGAACACCTGCAAAACATCGCCAACAGAGAAATAGACACCTCAGACACCACACCGCACGAATTACGCAAAACCATTCGTGATGAAACCGCATTGGCGAGTGAAAAAGACCTAACGTTATTATTTCAATCGTTTGGCTTCAAGTACGGTGGCCCCACAGACGCCGATTATGTGTTTGATGTGCGCTGCTTACCCAACCCGCATTGGCACGCTGAATTAAAACCGCAAACCGGGTTAGATCAGCCAGTGATCGACTTTCTCGGCGACCAAGCCTTATGCAACCAAATGTTTAATGACATCAAACAATTCATTGAAACATGGCTGCCACACTTCGTGAATGACAACAGAAACTACATTACGGTTGGTATTGGCTGCACGGGTGGCCAACACCGCTCGGTTTATTTAACTGAGCGCCTGAAAAACCATTTTAAAACTGACAACAGCATTCATACCTTAGCTCGGCACCGCGAGCTACGGTTATAAGAGTGCGCTAAAAAATTAACGTGCAAGAACAACAACTCGAAATCATCAATAAACTAGGCTTACACGCCAGAGCATCGGCCAAACTGGTGAATACCGCCAGCGCTTACGCAAGCCGTGTTGAAATAGAGTTTGGCGGCCAAAACGCCGATGCTAAAAGCATTATGCAAGTGATGATGCTGGCCGCCTCGATAGGCAGTAATGTGACTGTTCGCACCAGCGGTGAAGATGAAGCCGAAGCCATGGAGGCAATCGCCAATCTCATCAATAATTATTTCGACGAACAGGAGTGATCGAATGTTAAGCTTATTTGGGTCAGGTATTGGTAGAGGCATTGCAATCGGGCAAGCCTATGTATTGCGCCAAAGCGATATACAAACACCGCACTACCCAATCAAAAAAGCCGACATTGATGCCGAAATTGAACGCTTACACAACGCGGTAAAAAACACCAAAGCCAAGTATCAGACACTGCTTACCAGTCTGCCAAAAAGCGCGCCTAAAGAAAGTGGCGCCTTTATTGAAGCACATATGCTCATGCTGAGCGATCCGCTGTTAATCGATGAATCTATTAAGATCATTCGCTCTGACAGGGTGAATGCCGAACACGCACTAACTCAACAATCGGCTAATTTGGTTAAAGTCTTTGAGCAAATGCAAGACGCCTATTTACGGGCTAAAAAGACCGACGTAGAACACGTCACCAACCGCTTGTTGCGCAGCTTAATGAGCATTGTTTCGCACAGCCTTGATGAGCTCAATGATGACGATTTGAAAGGCAAGATTGTTGTCAGCAGAGATTTAACTCCGGCTGAAACCATGTTTGTGAAAGAGCAAAAAATTGTCTCTTTTGTTACTGACTTAGGCTCGCAAATATCACACACCGCGATTGTCGCGCGCAGCTTAAAAATGCCCGCCGTAGTCGGTTTGCACGGTGCCACTAAGTACATTACCGACGATGACCTGTTGGTGGTCGACGGCATGCGTGGCACTGTTTTAGTAAACCCAACCGAGCGCGTACTCAAAGAATACAAGCAGCGTTTAAGCAAAATTCGCCAACGCGAAAAACACTTAGCAACCCTCACTCGCCGGCTGAGCAAAACCTTAGACGGCGAGCGCATTCAATTGCTGGCAAACGTGGAAACAGCAAAAGAAATCAGTGCGGTTAAAAAGTCCAATGCCGCGGGCATTGGCTTATACCGCACAGAATACTTGTTTATGAATCGCGACAAAGCACCGACTGAAGCTGAACAGTTTCGTGCCTATAAAAAAATTGTGTCGTCGATAGACGGCCCCGTGGTGATACGCACCTTAGATATTGGCGGGGATAAACGGTTAGATTTCAACTACCCAAACAAAAAGTCCAGCGAGTCGCCCTTAGGCTTACGCGCTGTTCGACTGTGCCTGAATCACGTAGAAGTATTCAAACCTCAACTGCGTGCCATATTAAGAGCATCGGCATTCGGCAAAGTGTCGATCATGATTCCAATGATCAGCAATGTGGATGAAATAGATCAAGTACTCAACTTAATCAAACAAACCAAAGCGGAACTCAAAGCAAAGAACATCGACTTTGATTCGCGCATCAAAGTCGGCGGCATGATTGAAGTGCCCGCCGCGGCCATCATGGCCGATGTGCTGGCCAAAAAGTTAGACTTCTTGTCGATCGGCACTAATGATTTAATTCAATACACTTTAGCCATCGACCGCGTGGATGACGCGGTTAACTATTTATACGACCCCATTCACCCGGCGGTTCTAAAACTTATTAGCCAAGTTATCAAAGCCGGTGAACGGGCAAATATTCCGGTGTCCTTGTGCGGCGAAATGGCTGGCAATGTGCGTTACACGCGCATCTTGTTAGCGCTCGGCTTACGCAACTTCAGTATGGACGCGAACTATGTGTTGGACGTAAAAGAAAAAATATTGGCCACCGACACCCAGCAAGTGAAAAAGTTAGGCAATCGAGTAATCAAAGCCAGCACCCCGATAAAAGCTCGAGAGCAGTTAGAGGCAATGAACGCGGCTGAGTTAAGTTAACCCCACTAGTTAAACGCCATTCACTTGAGTACTGTTTAACTTCCCTGCGTTTTTTTCTAACCAAATCATGGTTTCCAAGTAATTGGCCATACGCCGCAAATATTGAGGCGACAGATCATTCATCAACGTGAGTGACTTGATTGCCAGCATATGCGGGTTATGCGGCCCCGGGTTTGCTGGGCATTCGCTGAGCGCCCGCTCAATCACTCGGTCGATACCAAAGTATTTCATTGACTCGCGAAAAATGCGTACCGACTGCAGTTCCAGCTGATCGCCCCGGCCATCATTTTTAACCGGCGGCGTGTACCCGGCGGCCGTGCGCGCTTGCTCTTCTTGCTGATACAGCACTTCGTCTAATGACAACGGCGCGGCATCGCCCTGCTCTGGCTCAGGTTCTTGACTAATTTGGCGATTAAAGTCACTCAACACCGCCAAATTCTTATCTCGCACTTGCTGAATGCACAGCAATTCATACAAACGCTCAAGCGGCTTAAACTGATTTTGCTGGAATAAACGTTGAGCATGATCAAAACGTGCTGACGCCTTGCTTTCAATCTTCTCTAACAGCGGGCTTACCAACGCTTGATGCGCTTGCAAGTCGTCCAAATATTGTTGCGCGTGAGTACAAGCCTTTTCCAGTAAATGGCGGTTAGCAGTGTGACTCGAGTCGCTTAATTTACTGATTAAACTCTGAATAAAAGCGAACCGCACGGGGTCAAAATTGCCCACATAATCCGCGTTCAGCTTTGCCGATATTGCCACTAATTCAGGACTCATCACCACTCAACTCAACGTTGTTTATCTTCGAGCCGGTAAACTCTGCTTTTTTAGCTGGTTTCTTTTCGTTTTGAGTGTTTTTAGGCACCGGCGCCATTTCCACTCGCCGGTTCTTCGCGCGCCCTTGTGAGCTGTCATTACTCGCCACCGGGCTTTGCTCGCCAAAGGCAGCGGCAAAAACCATGTCCGCTGGCATGCCCTCTTCAATCAACACTCGTGTAACCGTAAGGGCGCGTTGCGCCGACAAATCCCAGTTATCTGAAAAACTGCGATTATCACCACGAATGGGTTTATTGTCGGTAAAACCACTGACCATCAACATTTGCTCGCGCTCGCCTAAGAACACTTTCAATGGGCTCACTAAACTGCTCAATAATGTTCGCCCCTCTTGTTGCAGTTGCGCGGAATTAACCGCGAATAATACGCTGCCACTGATCGCAATACGGCCGTTCTCTAAGGTGACGCGCCCATTACGCAAAGGGTCGGCCAATGCTTGTTCTAATGCCATGCGGCGCTGCTCTTCAATCTGGCGTTTGGCGGTTTCCGCTTTCAGTGATTGCGCCAACTCCAATTGAAACCCCAAAGCCCAAATCAGCAACAGCACAAACACGCCCACCAAGCCCGACATTAAGTCGCCAAAGATGGCCCAAATTGGCGGTGCGTGCGAGGCGTTATCGTCTAACTCGTGCATTAACTCACCTCTTTAGCCACCGCTTGCACCCGCTGCTGAGCGCGCAAGGTGTCAATCACTTCTTTGTGCGCAAGCAGGCTATGGTCAATGATGTCACGCGCTTGAGCAACGTAATAAGCAAGCTGTTCATCGCTGCGGCTATTAGATTGCTCTAGAGTCGATTCAATGCGAGTAAAGCTTTCAATCAACTGGCTGTTTGATTCGCTAAACAACGTCACGGCCGCATTAAAGGCATCGCCCAAACTGGCCATTTCAGCGCTGCTGCTGGCAAAGTACTCAACCGCACCGGTCAATTTAGACGACTCTTGTTGCAGGCTTGTGCCAAACTGCTCGCCCACTTTACTGAGCGTATCCGCCGAGCTTTTGACCAAACTATCAATGGCATCGCGTTGGCTATTCGAACTCTGCTCTAATGATTCAGACACGCTTTCTAATTGCGTCATCAAACGCGTGCGCTCACTTAACAAGTCATTGTCGCGTTCAAGATTTTTACTGATTTCACCACGTAACTTTTCAATGACTTCGGCCGCCGCCTTGGGCGTTTGCGACGCCGTTTCAATCAGCCGTTGCATTGGTTCTTCAAGCCCCTGACCTAAGGCCAGTAAATGGTTACTGACCGTTGCCTGTAAATCACTCAAGCGTTCAATCGCTGTATTCGCACGCTCGCTTTCCTCTTCTCGCAAGCGAGACAATTCATCACGAATGCGCCCCACAAACTCTTCAGCCTGGCCATGCTGAGCCTGCAAAAACTGCTCATTCGCCACACCGTGGCTTTCCAATAAGCCAGCGCTGTTGGTTTTCAATTCACTGACCGTATTATTAACCGCGTCATTAACACTGGCCAATAGCGCATCGGTTGATTGGCGCTGCTGATTTATGCCAGCATCGAGTGCTTCACGCACCAATTCATTATTGCTCTGCACAGATTCATTGATCACACCGAGTTGCTCTTGGTTGAGCTTCGCCATCTGTTGCTGCGCGCTCAAGGCCGACTCGTTCAGCCGTTCGAGTGTTTCTTGCGCCATGGGCTGAATGCTTGAACTGAGCAATTGAGAACTTTCCAACAAGCTGGTTTTAAGCGTGCTGTCCACAGACTCATTTAACGCCTGATATTGCTGTATGACGGTGTCTTGAAACTGGGTTTGATTTGCCAGCAAGCCTTGGTTGACTCGCTCACCCATGGCTTCAAGGTTGTTGGCCAAGTCACCCATTTTTTGCACCAACTCTGGCAACGCTTGCGCTTGTTGCTGCATGGCCAAAAAGGCACTTTGTTGTTGGTGATTAGCGGTAAACGAATGCAGTTCATTGGCCAACTTGTTATCTAGCAACTGACTCACGTGCATGCGTTCTCGGCGGCTTAATGTTGACAACAACCCCAGCATGGCCGAGGCCGCCACGCCGGCAATAGAAGTACCAAACGCCAAGCCTAAACCTTCAATCGGGGCAGCAAGGCCGGCGCGAATGGCTTCAAGTTCACTGCTGCCCTGCAAGGCCACTACGGCCCCTTTTAAGGTATCAACCATACCAATAAAGGTGCCTAACAAGCCCAACATAACCAACAAGCCAACCAAATACGGCGTCAGTACCGGTGCGGGCAGAGGGTTGCGAGCACCATCCATACGCAAACGCACAATGTCTTGAAAGCGCGGCTCTAAGGTCGACACCCATTGTTTGAAATCAGCCGGCGGCGCCGATAACTCCGAAAGCGACGTATCAAGACTGACTGTGGCTCGTCGATAACGCAATAACTCCCACACCCCCAGCACGTATACCGCACCAATGAGTAAGGTTACCCAGAAACCCAATGAGTCGTCGCCCAGAAAAATTCGGCCAACCCAAATGATTGCCAACACACCGATGGCAAACGCCACATTAAAAAGAATTTTTGTCATTCTGAAGTATCTGTTTGTTCATTCAACGCTTCAAGCAAGCCCAATACAGGCTGCAAACGCACATCAAATTCGGCCAGCAATAGCTCGCGCATATCTCGATAAAAAAGGTCTAACCAGCCACCGGAATCAAGCCAGTTTTCAAGGTCGTTATCCACGTTCCCATTCATGTCTTGCCGATGCGCCTGCAACAACGATTTAAATCGTTGCTCTAATAATTTAGGTATCACATTAAACAACTTTCGTGTGTGCACCGCCAAACTCTCGTCCAAAGTTTTATCCAGCTCAGCGAGTTGGTGTAACTCAACACAGAAACCAGACATAACGGCTCGCACGCGCGCCCTTAAATTACTCACACCTACGGCCATTTCAACCTGATGCGCGGTGTAAAAGCGCTGATACGGCTCATAGGTTTGCAACGCTTCGGGGCGAAGCCCGCCGGTGGCACTGGGCACTTTAATATGAATGTCGGCCTCGGCGTTAAAACTGCTCGCAATCACATTGATCATGCGCTCGCGCGAATCCAATACTTCGCCATGCAATACCGCCGCATCGTCCAATAATGAGCGCCCAGCTTCATAAGGCAATTTGCGCAGCCCATTGGCCAAAGTAATTGACCCCGACAAACCAACTAAGTGCCCCAAGCGTTCAGCCAAATTGTACTCCGCTGAGCTTAATTTGCTGGCCGACAAGTCCGTCAACAAGCTCACCAAACGTGAACGTTCCAGCACTGTTGACAATGGGATTTGAGGCATGAAGCGTGAGCGAACTGCGCGGTAAATTGAACGGTTAAAACAATAACTAACAAGACAGCCAAGCCGGCCGTGCACCAAACACGCTATCTTACCTTATAAACGCAGTATTTAAACCCTTATTAAACTCTTAGCCGTGGCGCGCTGGACTGCTAACCTTAAAAAGCATGGCGTCTTACATTTTTTGTTGGCTCTCAGTTTTGCGCTTATACTGCTTTGATTAATGGTTTGAAAGATTTGCAATGCTGAATGCTGGTGGCATGGAAAAACTTGACCGTAATAATATAAATTCTCTTGATAGTTTTTCTTGATCATCAATAAAAACGGGATGCTCCAATAAATATTGTTGTTACGGCTTATGCGAACCACGACGAATACTAGAGAACAAATATTAGAGAACAAACACTAAAGAACAGTTTCTTGATTACACACATACAAACACCTTCAGCACTATTTCCCTTTTCGAAAGACGATATCGTCAAGTTTGAAACAGCAACGTTTTGTTTGGAAAACGTTTATAAAAAAATTGATGACGTTCAACGCCAAGCCTGTGTAGACCTTTGGTTGCAAAATCGGGTGATCACTTCAGAACAAGCGGCATGGGAACGCAGTGAACAGGTTTGCTATTACATTACTGAAAAGCTCACTGGCAAACTGATTGGTGTAAATACCTTATACGTTGACAAGATTGGCTCTGAGAGCCAAGATTACTATTTCTATCGAATGTTCATTAGTCCAGAATTTCGCGGGTCTCGATTGATGGTCACCGCAACGGCCTTGACCCTCTACTTTGCCAAAAACGAACTGTCTAATTATGGGCCACTGGGTGTGGTTAATGTCAATGAAAACAGAAAACTTGCTCGAACGGGTACGCGCAAGCTCTTCAGCAACCTTGGGTATCGGTATGTTGGTGAGTTCGCCGGGCAGGATGTGTGGCTTTTTGACTTTGCGCGCGTTCAATTTGTCCAGAGCTAGCGCCGCAGGCTGATTTTAAGCCATCTTTCGGGCTAAAGTTTGTTTTGTTCACAGCACACAAATGTTACTTTATGTTAATTAAGGGTAAAAATAAGAAATAGGTTAACGAACATGCCTCCATTAAATGGTTTCCAGAAAAGCTGCGTCGCATTAGCTGTTGGTCAAGCATTAACAATGGGCGCTGCCAAAGCAGCCGTCATCACAGTTAATGGCACAAACCCCGCACTAAATTGCACACTGCAAGACGCGATTGTATCGGCCAACACTGATACGGCGACAGGGCAATGTGGTGCCGGCAGTGGTGATGATGTGGTTAGGCTCCACAGCCAAAGTGCAGTGCTAACCTCACCATCATACTTCTTAGCCTCCGGGGCAACCGCGTTCAATATCACCTCGAACATTACGATTGAGGGCAAAACCATTGCCGGTGGCACCTCAAACGAGGCTCCAGGCCAAATTTCACGCATAGGGGAAGAAGAATTTCGCTTATTTCGCGTTGCGTCAGGCAGCTCATTAACACTCAATGATATTTCGGTGCAAGGTGGTGAGTTATCGGTTGGTGGCGAAAATGGCGCTGGCGTGTTTGTGGACGGTGGCACCTTAACGCTCAATAGCAGCACGCTTACTAACAATAGAGTGGCAACAGAAGCAACCGGAAAAGGGGGAGCGGTGTATGCCACTGGCTCAAGCGCTCAAGTTAATATTAACTACAGTTATTTATCTACCAATAGAGCCAATAATGGCGGCGCGATTGCATTAAATGACGGTGCGCAGTTGGCCATTTACCGCTCTCGGCTAAACCGAAATACGGCCACCAATCAAGGGGGCGGGGTTTACACCAGCCGCGGCACAAGTGTCACCTTGACTGACAGTCGTTTAAGCAGCAACAGCGCCCAGCAGTCCGGTGGTGGCGTGTATCTAGGAGCCGGCAACGGTACGGGTACGGGTGCCGCGAGCTTGACCGTACAAGGCGGAGAGTTTTCTTCAAACCGAGCCACCAATGGGTTGGGCGGCGCAATCTCAAGCAAATACGGTGATATATCGATTGCCGATGCTCACTTTAAATATAACCAGGCTGGAGTCTTTGGTGGCGCCGTTTTCTCTGGCTTCGGCAATGGTCAACTCGATGTTGCAGACACCTCACTGATCTCTAACCGTGTTGTGACTACCTCAAGCGGTACCCAAACAATTTCAGGCGTCGGTGGCGCAATCGCTCTTTTTTCCGATAACACACACACCATCTCTAACAGTACGATCAGTAAAAATTTAGCCGCTAATGGCGGCGGGGTCACGAGCGTTTATGGCTCTCTGATCATAACTAACTCTACCTTGGTCGGCGGCGAAGGCATTCCTGAAACCTCCGGTTCAGCCTCGCCTCAGCCAGGTGCAATTTTATACGCGGCAAATGAAGGCCAAATAACTCTGAACAACACCGTTGGTGCGTTTGGTGGCGAGGGTTTTCGTTATGGCGGCGAGTATGGGCAAGCTTACGCAGGCCTGCCAAGCTTACCAGGCCGAGTTCTGTGCGCCACCTCTAATGAAGGAGGAGCAACCATCACCTCTGGCAGTGCAAACTTTTTCGAAGATGATACTTGCGGGCAGCCCGCGGATGGTAATGCCGGCCTAAGCCGTTTACGCAATTCTAATCAATCTCAATCGCAGAGCTTCGAGATAGGCGCTTTCCCTGGCGGCAAATACGGTAGTGGTAACTATTCAAGAACGTTGCGGCTCAGGTCAGGCCCTTACCACACTCCTGTATTTAACAGCCCATTACTTGAAGCGGGCAATGTCACCATTTGCACCAGTTCGCCAATCAACAACACCGATCAACGAGGCCTAACACGTGGCGCTGGTGTGTGTGATATCGGGGCTACCGAAGCGGTAGAGACCAGCATATTGGTTGATGCTGTGTCTGACGACATTAACAGAACAACGGCCGATTGTTCATTACGAGACGCGTTACTCCTTACTTCCGGCGGTGAAGGCGGCGAAGGTGGTGAAGGTTCTCTATACCAACCAAGAGCGGCGGCCACGTGTACTGGTTCGGCGGATATTACGACTATTGGTTTTGACCCCAGTGTGTTCCCCGCTGGAGCACGCAACACCATTTCATTGACGGCACGCTTACCACGCATTAATGCGGCGGTCACTATTCAAGGCCCTGGTACAAACGCAGTGCGAGTTGATGGCGGTGGTGAACACCCCGTACTTAGGGCTTCAAATGCGCATTTGTACCTCAACAACTTCACTGTAGCCAATGGCTCGCAATACAGCGGCGGCGGCTTGAGTGCATTCGGTGGCCGTTTAGTCATGCAATCAATGCTCATCACCGGCAATAGTGGCCGGCGCGCTGGTGGTGTGAGCCTTTCAAATACCCATTTTACTATTTCGAAAACCACCATTAGTGGAAATTCGGCGGAAGGCACTCGTTCTGTTGGTGGGCTTAGAGTCACAGGAAGAGAATTAGGCGTTATTGCCGACAGTACGATTTCAGGAAACATCTCCACCGATACCGTTGATGGTAATCTTTCAGTTTATGACGTTGGCCAACGAGCAGGTGGTCTTTATATTGGGCGCGGCGCGTTAACCGTGGTCAGAAACTCAACCATTTCAGGCAATCAGAGCTCCAGAACCGGGGGTGGCATTGGCCTGAATAATGGCTCCGCCTTTTTGTTTAATTCCACGTTGTCGAACAATGTTGCTGATGAATACGGCGGCGGCATCAATATTCAACGACTTACCAGCGGTGGCGAAAACAATTCTTATGACCAAGATTCGTTCTTAGCCCTAGTAAACTCAATTGTCTCGGGCAATCGTAAAGGCACTGGAAGTGCTGGAGCCGCTCTTCCGGCCTATGGGCAAGACCTTATGTTTCGGTCTTTCTATCGCTCCAGCAGTACGTTAACTGCGGGCAGTCAGGTTGGCAATTACACCGCTGGCAGCTTGATTGGCTCCAGCGCGCTTAACTACTCCCAATCGATTTATTCTAATATAGTCAATTCGTTGACCTTGAATAACAGCACCATTGCAACCTCATTAGACGCCATGGGCAATCCCAACCCTTCGGCAACAGCACTCAGCCGAATTATTGGCCCGCTAACAGCTAATGGGGGAACAACGCAAACCCACATTTTGGTTGATGGCAGCCCGGCAATCAATGGTGGCGAGCAATCCTTTTGTGATGGTGGGTTTATCACCCCTATTACTCGTGATCAGCGTGGTTTTCCACGCAGTGATGGCGCTTGCGACATTGGGTCGGTGGAATATGAAGAAACAACGTGTTTCGTAGTAAAAGCCGCCAACGGCAAGGTGGTTACTTTCTGTTTGTAGTGTATTAAGCAGCGTATTAGTAAACCATTATCGTTTTACGGCTTTAATAAAGCCCAAAGACCAGCGTACGCAATAAGCGGCGCTGGTCTTTTTTTCGCCCAACTGTGTGATCGCCTTGGTCAGTAATGCGTCTGACGGTTGGCGATCGAGCGTGAATAATAAACGAAAGTATTCTAAGGCTTCGGCTGAACTGCGAAATTGCCAATGGTAGTGTTGCACCGAATAATCACAGCTAAAGCCAGCGTTAACAAGGGCTTCTTGATCACGCTCAAGATCAATGAACACGCCTTCGTGCCCTAGGCTATTCCACTGGTTAACAAAGGTGTTTAGAAAACCATCTTGCGGTGAGCCGGCAACCACATCCGCAATTAGAAACACGCCATTAGGTTTCAGAGTGCGCCTTACCTCCTGGTAAAACTCGCTTCGGTTTTCGATGTGGTGCAGCGATGCCAGGCAAAGGGCCGCATCCATACTGCTGTCGGCAATATCGATCTTGGTTTCAGAACAATTTTCGACAATGTTGTGAGCCGCATCAAACCCGCCACTAAAGTCAAAACCATGGTAATGATGAGAGTCTGACAAATAGCGCTGTAAGTAGCCACCACCGGCGGGCACATCTAAGACATGTGCGCCTTGTGCCAAGTTCAGTGATGCTAGGGCTGTATTGAACTCTTGATCGCGTGCCTGAGGCCAAGTTTGCATCGCTTGATGATACGAGTTTCCGTTTTGCGCAAATATCTCGGCGTAAAATTTGTCAGGCATGCTCGATAAATTCTTGGACTTCCTTGCAAGTAATGCACTGTTTACAAGGGTGTGCCAATCCGTCTTCACTGTATTGAGGTTGCCGACAGTACCAAGATGCGTTTTGCACTGGCTCGGGCAGCATTTCCCAAATAGCCTGCTTAGTCATATTAATAACGGGGAAAATATAATCGGGTACTGTCTCAGTTTCCAATGAGTAAACCGCTCGAAATACATTTTGCGCGCGTTCCATGCGTTTTTGAAAATTTTGACCGCCAGAGTCCACATCGGTTTTGGTGCGCCCCATGGCAATTTGGCGCACGTCTTTTCTCGCAACGGCGATATTGGCCGCTGTGAAGGCACACACATCCATATCAAACGGAAACCGATTGGCTTGCAGTGGAGCAAACCCCATCGTATTGAAAACGCTCTGTGTATAAGTGAACGGACGCTCAGGGTGCTGTTCTTGGTAATGCTTGATAATAGCGGTGACGGAATCCATCTCCGCTTTGGCACGATTTTCTCGATTTTGCAGAATAATGTGGTGAACAATGAGTTCTCTGTCTCGAAACGCCGGGTCTGTGACCAACGAATGCAATACCCCCGAAGAATCAATGCCGCCGGAAAACATACAAAGAATGGTGTGTTTGTTCATTTAAAGCCAGATGTGGTGCGGTGTTTAACTTACCGTTCTAATATTCAACAAGTATATAGTTTTTTTCTAATAAAGGGCTAGAGGGTCTTGATCATAAGGCCTTCAAATAGGCATTATTAGAAGACCTTTCAAGCCCCGATCAAAACTTTGCCAGCGCTCTGACACTCGACTGGCCAATTTAACGTAACACGCCATCAACCCAACTTAGAAACCAGTTCCTGCTTAGCGCGTTCTATCAACTCCGCCCAATCGCCTGACACACGTTGACGCAAAATTGATGTGTTCGGATACCACGTACTTTGTGCTTCATCCGTCAGCCAACGCCAGTCAGCGTGCGGGGATAACAACACCATAGACGGAACATTCAAAGCGCCACTTAAGTGCACCACAGACGTACACACGCTAATAACCAAATCCATCTGCTGAGCGAGCGCACCGGTATGGCAATAACTGACCAGCTCTTGCTCTAAATCAGTCACATCGTGTTGTTTCAATGTTTGCTTATCGTTCTCTGACAGCGGCAGCTGCAAGCTATAAAAGTCAAACTGTTGCAGTGTGGTCAATGCCATCATGTCGTCGATGGGGCATGAGCGGTGATGGTTAATCTGTTGAGTGGGTGACCCTGCCCAAACTAGCCCAATCTTCGGTTTACCATTATCGGCCAGTTGAGGCACGACAACTTCTTTGGGAATACTAATGTAAGGCGTGTTGCTCTGTAGATTATCTAAGGTAATGCCCAGCACCCCTGCGAGAGACATGATTGGGCAGTAAACATCAAATAAATCGGCTGGCAAATTGCCTGGCAAGCGAACCTCGTCAACGCAATCGAGCTCTTTGTAAAGTAAGCGCAGCGGTTCAGTACATACGATGATCAACTTGCGGCACCGCTCTTTGACCAACGGCAAAAACCGAGCGAATTGAATCGCATCACCATTACCTTGCTCGGTATGGATCAAGATTGCTTTATCTGAGATGTCCTCGCCTTGCCATTGCGGTTGCGGGCAGTTGAATGGCTGAAAGGTTGGCATTTTCCAGCGCCATTCGTATTCTTTCCAACCTTCGGCAAATTCACCCTGTTTGAGTTTCACACAGCCACGGTTAAAGTGCGCTATGGCGTAAGTTTGATCGGCCGCTATCGCGGCTTCGTAGCCTTTAATGGCATTATCAAAATTCAGCTTGCCCGCCCAAGCATGCCCAAGGCTGTTATGAGCTTCAGCATGATTGCTCTCTAATTTTACCGTTTTCTCGAGAAAGTGAATGGCCTCATCCCACTGTTCCGTATCCGACAAGGCAACCCCAAGGTGGTAAAGCACAGTGACGTTGTTCGGTTCATCGCTGAGTATTTCTTTGTAGGCTGGAATCGCTTTATCGAACTCTCGGCGCCGATGGAAAGCGATGGCTTCTTCAACTCTAAGCAGTTTCGGATCAGGCGGTGTGAATTCTTGAATCGCGTCATCGGGTATAGAGTATGAAGTGTGCAGCAGAGGGTCATTCAAATCTAATAATGCGGGGTATTTCGAAGGCACCAATTGCACAGAAAAGATCTCTTGAACGCCACCAGAAAACACTAAAAAACCCACGGTTTCGCCGGTTTCAATGTCAATAATCCAGACGCCGCATTTGCGATCTTGCTCACGCTCTGTGAGCGGAAGCCCAGCAAAAACAGCCGTTTCTCGCACTTCAGACAAGCCAATCAATGCGTATCGTTCAACAAAATCAATACCACGGCAAAACCCTGGCATTTCCGCAATAACCGTCTTTTCGCCGGTTTTTTCGTCCACCGTAATCAGTTGACCTGCGCCTGACTCTAGCACCCAAAGCTTTCCGCGATACCAGCGTGGCGAATGCGGCATTGATAAGCCTTCAGCGATCATTTCACCACTGTCCACATCCATGATCATGCCACCGAACGCCTTGTTTTCACGCCAGCCAGCCGGCTTATCTGAGGTGCCCAGTGCGCTCACGTATTTGGGTTTACCATCGCGCATGGCAAGGCCATTTAAATGGCACCGATCAGTGAGGTCATAACCAGTAATAAACGGTGGTCGCCAGCGCGGCACAATACTGTGGTTAATATCAAGCGTGCACAAACAAGACATCTTGGTATTAACGATCCAGAGTTCTCCGTCGCGGTCAAACCCCATCTCATGAATATCAATATCGCCGGTGACGTGCATACGACGCGGCAAAAACGCCCCATCATGAGTATTTATCGGCTCCACCTTCGGCCCAACATTGGCCATATTAAAATAGTCAATGACATGCGCCCCAGACCCAACGCTTAACCGGCCTTGATCAAATGCCACCCCCATGGGTTTTGGTAGGCTGACAAAATGCGTGTTTAATGAATCACCATTGGCACGTAATAGAATAAGTTTGCCGGCTTGATAGGTGGACACCACCAAGCTTGCATTGGCCTGATTTAGTAAATCTGGAAAGGTCGTTGTGTGTTGGCTATGAAGAGCTTCGGCCATGATTGTGCGTCCTGGTTCTCGTCTTAATGCAAGTTAAAAGGATATGGCCGATGATCAACCAAGAAACGTTTAGGCATTATGTAAAGCTATCTGATTAGAAAATAACACTGACTAAAGTATCATTCAATATTCTGAACCTGCTCACGCATTTGCTCGATCAATACTTTTAAATCCACGCTGGCCTTGGTGAGTCTTGGGTCTTGCGCTTTTGAACCCAAGGTGTTGGCTTCGCGATTAAGCTCTTGCATTAAAAAGTCTAAGCGTCGGCCGGCGGGTTCAGGCTTGGCTAATACCGCCGCAACCTCTTCAATGTGCACATTTAAACGGTCTAACTCTTCGGCCACGTCGGTTTTTTGTAAAAAGATCACCATTTCTTGCTCTAACCTGCTGGGGTCAAGCTGGTCTTTAATGTCGGCCATTTTTTCATCTAAGCGGGTACGATACGCTTCAGCGATTTCTGGCAAAAAGGCTTCAACTTCGCTAATAACCTCTTTCATACCGGCCAAACGCTGCTGAATCAAACCGGCCATTTTTTCGCCTTCGGTTGCGCGCGCTTGCTTCATATTAATTAACGCCTCGCCTAACACCTCCAACAAACTGACTTTCATTAGCGCTGGGTCAACTTGCTTAGCTTGCAACACACCGGGCCAACGCAGCACATCAATGGCTCTGATTTCGGCCATTTCAGGCACGGTATTACGCATTTTTTGTAATAGTGCGTTCAAATTGCCCGCGGCTTCCTCGTTCGGCTCAAGAGCGCTGACTTCGTTTTCTTTTAAACGAATAAACACATCAACTCGACCACGCGCCAATTGCTCGCCGATGGCTTCGCGCAACGCGCCTTCGTGCAAGCGCAATTCTTCGGGCATTCTAGGGGCAACTTCTAAGTAACGGTGATTTACGCTGCGTAATTCGCAACTTAACTCACCAAGCTCGGTGTTCACGCTGGCCTGCGCGTAGGCGGTCATACTTTGTGTCATATTAAATTCTAGTGCTTACAATGATTGATGATTTGCTGTTAGTGTCTATAATAACCGAATGAGCTTATTAAAACCCAAAAGTCAAAGTATTCCAGCCATGCCGCTTAAACCGGACACCATGGTTGAACATTACAAAATTGGCCGTGTGATCGGAGTGGGTGGGTTTAGCGTGGTGTACAGTGCTCTGGACACCAAGACCAACACCATTGTCGCGATTAAGGAATTTTATGCCACCAACTGTATGCGCCGTGCGCGTGACGGTTCACTGCACGTTTACCCTAAGGATCAGGAACACAAATACCACATCGGCTTAAAACGCTTCTTTGACGAAGGCTTAACGTTGTCGCAAATCGACCATCCTAATATTGTCAGCGTTTCTAACTTTTTTCGCGCCAACAACACCGCGTATTTAGTGATGCGCTTTGAAAACGGCAAAGATTTACGTTGGTTTATTAAAAACACCGATTATGTTCCAGACGAAGAGTTTATTCTGAGTGTGTTCAGCATGGTGTTGGCTGGTTTGAAAGAAGTGCACAAAAATAGCTTTTTGCACTTAGATATTAAACCCAGCAATATTTTGCTGCGTGCCAGTGGTGTGCCATTAATTTTAGACTTAGGCGCGGCGTACAAATTTCCGTCCACCGAACGCCATAAAGTGCATACCTTAACCCACGGTTATTCGGCGCCCGAGCAACATGAGAAAACAGAGCTTGGCTTGTGCTCTGATTTGTACGCTATTGGCATGACCATGCGAGCATGCATTACGCACAAATCGCCACCGAGTGCAGTAAAGCGATTAAAAAAAGACACACTGCGCCCATTAAAAGAAACGCACGGGCGTTACTACCGACCTAAACTCATCGAAGCCATTGATATGGCTAGCAACCTTGAGCCTGAAAAACGGCCTCAAAGCGTTGATGAGTTTGTGGAGATTATGACCACTCGGTGACCATGAGTAAGAGTATGGAGTATTCAATAGGCCAACGAAGCCATCAAGGCGGGCGCGACTACAATGAAGATCGCACCGCCATTTTTGAACGCGACGATGCTATTTTGCTTGTCGTGGCTGACGGCCTAGGTGGGCATGAAGGTGGCGAAGTGGCGTCGCAATGCTTTATCGACACCATGGGTGATTCATTCAAGCAAGCCACCCGGTCGCAACTGGAAAAAGCCGACAGTTTTTTAACTCTTTCGATTAACTTTGCCCATCACGCCATTCACCGCCGAGCCAAATCAATGGGCTTACCGGTAGAGTCGCCCAAAACCACCTGCGTGGTGTGTTTGATCTACAAAGATGTGGCTCACTGGGCTCACTCAGGCGACAGCCGATTGTATTTAATACGCGACCGCAAAGCGCGCTACATTACTGAAGACCATATTTCCAAAAAATCTGGCCGCAAAAGCAATGCGCCCATCAACCGCTGCGTGGGTGGTTTAGAAGCCCCAAGACCGGAAGTGGGTGAACCAAGGCAGCTAAGCGATGGCGATATTTTATTTTTAGCCAGCGACGGCGCTTGGGCTTGTTTTGACCCAGAAGATTTAGCCGAATACGTAGACCCACAACACCCAAGTTTGGGTTTAGACAGCCTGCTGCAAACACTTGAAAATCGCAATAAACCGCCCAGCGACAACTTATCGGTGGTGATTATGTATTGGGGTGTTAAGCAATTAGATAACCCAGCGCTCAATGATTTTGAAGAGCCTGATACCATTCAATTATTAAGCCAGTCAATTGAAGCGGCAAACAAAGCGTCTGCAGAGAGTGCCGAAAAAGAAACTTTCGATATTAAGGATCTTGATAGCGCAATTAACGAAATAGAAAGCTTCATTACCGAACTGGACGACCAGCTTTAACCTATTACTGTTTGAGATAAAAACGCCGTTAATCATAAACATTAGCGGCCCCCTCACACCAATTTCTTATTTTGCCAGCCAGAGAGCAATTAAATGAGCAACTCCCCCTTCACTCGCCCCAGTGGCCGAAACGTTGACCAACTTCGCGACATTACCATTGAGCGAAACTACACCGCCCACGCAGAAGGCTCTGTATTAATCAGTTGCGGTCAAACCAAGGTACTGTGTAACGCCACCGTTGAACCTAAGGTACCGCACTTTCTTAAAGGCAAGGGCAAAGGCTGGGTAACCGCCGAATACGGCATGTTGCCGCGTTCGACGAATTCTCGTATGGGGCGTGAAGCCGCACGTGGCAAGCAGTCTGGGCGTACCCAAGAAATTCAACGCTTGATTGGCCGTTCATTACGCGCCGCCATCGACCTAACGAAATTAGGCGAACACACCATTACGTTGGACTGCGATGTCATTCAAGCCGATGGCGGTACCCGCACGGCCTCAATCACCGGTGCGTATGTGGCCTTGGCCGACGCCATTAGTGTCATGCTTGAGAAAAAAATGATTAAAGAAAGCCCGTTAGCCAGGCAAATAGCCTCAATATCTGTGGGCGTTTATCAAGGTCAGCCGGTATTGGACTTGGATTACCCTGAAGACAGCAATGCCGAAACCGACATGAACGTCGTGATGGACGACAACGGCGACTTTATTGAAGTACAAGGCACCGCCGAAGCCAATCCATTCAGCGCCAAAGAAATGAACGCCATGCTAGAACTGGCTGAAAAAGGCGTGGCCGAGTTAATTGAAGCTCAAAATGCAGCGTTAAACAGCTAACGTAACACCCAGCGTAACGACCCATGAGTAAGCAAGTTATTTTAGCCACCGGCAACCAAGGCAAAGTGGTGGAAATGCAAAGCCAACTTCAAGAGTTTGGCTTTACCGTGATACCACAAAGCGACTACCCGTTTGAAGAAGCGGTTGAAGACGGCCTGAGCTTTGTTGAAAACGCCATTATCAAAGCTCGCCATGCCTGCCAACACACGGGGCTAGCGGCCATTGCCGATGACTCAGGCTTAGAGGTTGACGCGCTTAATGGCGCCCCGGGTATTTATTCCAGTCGCTACGCCGACGGCTCAGAACACGAAGGCCGCGGTGATGCCGCCAATAATGCCAAACTGCTAAACGCATTGCGTGATAGCGATAACCGCAGTGCCCGCTTTCAGTGCGTTATTGTGTACATGGAACACACCAATGACCCCACCCCCATTATTTGCCAAGGCACCTGGGAAGGGGAGATAGCATTAACCGCTAAAGGCGAGCACGGCTTTGGTTACGACCCTCTGTTCTGGGTACCCGAAATGGCCTGCCATTCCGCCGAATTGGCGCCCGCCGACAAGAAGAAATTTAGCCATCGAGGCAAAGCATTAGCCAGCTTAAAGGCACAGCTTAAACACTTTTCAGACAGATAGAATCATGACTTTGCAATTAAAAAAACACCCATCCTTCTCTGGCCGCCAAGGCCCCGTAGTTATTTTAGTCGCCGATGGCGTGGGCGTTGCGCCCGCAGGCCCCAGTAATGCGGTTAGCGAAGCCAATACGCCAACCTTAGATGCATTGGCAAACCAAACGCTGTACACCGAATTAGCGGCTCATGGCACTGCGGTCGGCTTGCCGTCTGACGACGACATGGGCAACAGTGAAGTTGGCCACAACGCACTGGGCGCTGGGCGTATTTTCTCTCAAGGCGCCAAACTGGTGAACCAAGCACTCGACAGCGGCGACGTGTACCAAACCGAGGTTTGGCAGCAAGCCATTGAACATGGCAAAAATAACACCTTGCACTTATTAGGCTTGCACTCAGATGGCAACATTCACGCGCACACAAAACACATGTACGCGTTAATGGAAAAAGCCGCGGAACAAGGGGTGCGTGAATGCTGCATTCATATATTGCTTGATGGCCGTGACGTGGACGCTCGTTCAGCGTTGCTGTTTATTGAGCAAACCGAAAACTTGATTGAAAAAATCAACAACGAATACAGCGCCAACTACCGAATCGCCAGTGGTGGCGGCCGCATGGAAATCACCATGGATCGTTATGAAGCCGACTGGGAAATGGTACGCCGTGGCTACAATTGCCACACTCACGGTGTCGGCCAAGCTTTTCCATCTGCGGCTGAAGCCGTACAAGCTATGTATGACTCGACAGGCAAAGACGATCAATATTTACCCGCGTTTGTGGTCGAAAAAGAAGGCAAAGCCGTAGGCAGAATGCACGATGGCGATGCCGTTGTTTTGTTTAATTTTCGCGGTGATCGCGCCATCGAAATTTCACTCGCCTACGAGCGCGATGACTTCGACAAATTTGACCGTAACGAACACGGCCAACACCCAAAACTGTTTTACGCCGGCATGTTGCAGTATGACGGCGATGACTTCATCCCCAATCAATACTTAGTAAACCCACCAGCGATTGACCGCACCATGTGCGAATTTTTGTGCGCCGAGAAGGTAAAATCATTCGCCATTTCGGAAACGCAAAAATACGGCCACGTTACTTACTTCTGGAATGGTAACAGCTCTGGCTATATTGATGAGTCATTGGAAACCTACATTGAAATTCCCTCAGACAACATTGAATTCAATGAAGCCCCAGCCATGAAGGCACGTGAAATCACCGAGGAGACCATCAAACTGATCGAAAGCGGCGAATTTACCTTTGGCCGCTTAAATATCGCCAACGGCGACATGGTGGGCCATACCGGTGATATGGCTGCCGCCATCGAAGCAATGGAAGTGGTGGACGAATGCGTTGCAAAGCTCATTGCCGCCATTGAAAAGCACAACGGTATTTTGATTTACACCGCCGATCACGGCAATGCCGACATCATGTACACAGAAAAGAACGGTGTGCGTGTTCCCAAAACCAGCCACACACTCAGCCCGGTGCCGTTTGCCATTATTGACCCCAACTATGATGGCGAATATGAACTGACTCCATCCGCCGATGCCGGCCTAACCCACATAGCCGCCACGGCATTTAACTTAATGGGTTACCAAGCACCGGAAGATTACCAACCGAGTTTATTGACGTTTTCAAAATAGCATCATAAAACAAAGCCTGCGATACTGCGCTTATCGCAGGCTTTGCCCCCCAGACTGAACCACTCTAGTTCTATGACCAACAAACTACTGCATAAAGGCAACTTGATTGAGCTTCACAAAGAACGTGTGGAGCTTGACGATGGTGAGCACACCTATTTTGATATCGTTAAACACCCCGGTGGCGCTGTTATTGCAGCGTTTAATGAGCGCGGAGAAATTTGTTTACTAAAGCAATGGCGACACGCGGTTGGCGAATTTATTTGGGAGTTTCCAGCGGGTTGCCTAGAACCTAATGAGCCCGCAATTGAAACCGCCAAGCGCGAACTCGAAGAAGAAACCGGCGTTGTCGCAAGCGAGTGGCGTGAGTTAGGTAAAATTGTGCCCAGCCCTGGTTTTAGCAACGAAATACTGTATCTTTATGAAGCCAGAGCGTTACAGCAAGGCACACTAAAGCTAGATGCTGCCGAGAAGTTAGAAGCTCACTGGTTACCCTTTGATGAGGTTCTTAAGATGGCTCGCAACGGTGACATCTGTGACGCCAAGACTCTGGCACTGTTAACGCGCCTCTAAGCGGTTGACTATATAAACGGCTAACTGGATCTAAGAACTAACGATACCAGCGGGTTTAGACTCTAACCACGCAGGTTAAAATACGAGCAAACTAAATTGTGCATACCATTCTCTTAATTATTGGTATTTTTGCGCTGGGCTACCTGGCCCGCAGGCTCATTAACGAGCCGCACACTCTTGTTAAATGGCTAAATAATCACATTATTTACATCGCCATGCCGAGCATCATTTTGCTTAAAGTGCCGCCCATGTCGATAAATTCAGCCATGTTGGTGCCGGCCGCCTTACCGTGGTTGTGGGCTGTGGTTGGTGGCCTATTAATCATACTGATCTCGCGACTCTTACATTTCCCCAAACCACTTGAAGGCGCGGTGTTATTACTTGCTCTATTAGGCAATACATCGTTTTTAGGCTTCCCTATGGTGCAAGCCTTCTTCAATGACAGCGTGCTGAGCTACGCGATTGTTTACGACCAAATAGGTAACTTTTTATTACTCAGCACGGTGGGTTTACTGATTATCGCGGCGTACGCACCCAAAGGCTCTGGGCATGAAGTGACCTTTGCCAACATTGCAAAACGCGTGTTTAGCTTTCCGCCGTTTATTGCGTTGTTGGCCGCCAGCCTCTTACCCGTAGATGCCATGGTGAACACCGCCGAGCCACTGTTAAGCATGCTAGGCAACACCCTGATGCCGGCCGCCCTTTTTGTGATTGGTTTACAATTTCAACCGCAATTATTACCCGAGCACCGCAAACCCTTAATCACCGCAATCAGCCTGAAAATGCTGCTGGCACCCGCCCTCGCTTACCTAATAGTGAGTAACCTACCTATTGCTATTGCGGCAAAGCAAGCCACGATTTTTGAAACCGCAATGCCATGCATGATTACCCCCGGCATTATGGCGATACAAGCTGGCCTGGCCCCGAGATTTTGCGCCACCCTGCTCGGCTACAGCACGTTATTTTCTTTTCTATGGTTGCCAATAGTCGCGGCGATGCTGATTGCTTAACTAGCCAGCTAACCAACTAAGCAATCACTGTTCAAGCCACAAACAGCCCCATCAATAGGTACAACAGCACACTCACCCCACCGCACACTAAGGCATACGGCAATTGGGTACGAATATGATCTAGCAAGTCACACCCGGCGGCCAAAGATGAAACCGCCGTGGTGTCTGAAACCGGGGAACAATGGTCGCCAAACACGCCACCGCCAAGCACCGCCGACAACATAAGCTCAACCGGAATACCGAGGCTTATCGAGATCGGCATGGCAATGGGCACCATTAATGCGAACGTGCCCCATGACGTGCCAGTCGTGAACGACGCCGCACCAGCGGCAATAAATACAATGGCCGGCACTGCCCATATGGGCAAATAATTAGCCACCAAGCCGGCAATAAATTCACCCGTACCCAGCTCTCTGACACTGGCGCCTAAGCAAATGGACATAAATAATATTGCCACCAATGGCAATAATTCAGACATACCTGTGAACGCTTGCTGCATTAACTGCTTATGAGTAAACCTGGGCTGGCTTAACAACATAAAAAACGCCACCAAAGTCGCTAAAATAGTCGCGTACAGCACAGACTTACTGCCGCTACCGGCTAATATGGCTTGCCAAATTGTCGGCGACGGCTGGTTGTGAGATACCTCACTTAATAAACTCTCGTGGCCAGTAATGTACATAAAGCCAACCATGCCCAACACCAACACAGCAAGCGGAATGAGCATGTCTTTAGCTCGGCCATTGCTGGATACTTCATCCTCGGTTTTTTCCGACACAGTGTCGACCAGTTTATTTTCCTCTTTGGCCAAACTTGGCGTTTTCTTAGACTGTGCCTGCAATGCTTCGCAGCGAGCCAGAGGGCCATACACTCGGCCGCTCCATACGGTATAGAACACCACCATCAAAGTTGAAATAGCGTACACATTCAGCGCCGCAGCGCCCAACATTAACGAGGCCGGCGTTCGACCTATGTCATACGGCGCAACCAGCCCCATCACAAAAGCGCCCCAACCGTTTAAGAAAATCAAAATGCAAACCGGCGCTGAAGTACTGTCGATAATATAGGCCAAGCGTTCACGACTCATTGAGAACTTATCAAACAAACCGCGCGACACAATACCGGCTGTTAGCACACTTAAATTTGATTCCAAAAACACCACTACGCCGGTGAAAAACGTCATTAACCCAGCACGCCGCGGGTTACGCGCCACGCCTAAATTAATCAAACGATCGACCGTGGCCTGCACGCCCCCAGAGAAGCGCATAAAACCAAGCAATGCGCCAATTAAAAGACTGAATAAAATAAGCCGTGCATTACCGGGGTTGGTTAATTCAGTCACCGCGCGCTCAATGGCCGCGGTAAAGCTGCCAAGCAATGAAAAACGCCCCCCGTTAACGGTCAGCAGCGCTTCGGAAACAAACAAGCCGACCATCAGCGAAGACACCACTTCTTTGCGCCACAACACAAACGCCAAAGCCACCAATGGTGGCAAAATGCTTAACCAAGTAGGGAGCTCGTTCATACCAATATCCGTGTGCGGTTAACCGGCTAAGTGTTGTTTAAACACATCCAGACCATGAGCCAGGTCATCGATCAAATCCTGTGTGTCTTCAAGGCCGATATGAACTCGAACTAAGTCACCTTGAACCTGCCATTGAGTGGCCGAACGGCGGCTGGCCATGTTCGCCGCACCGAGTACCAAACTTTCATACCCTCCCCAAGAAAAGCCCATTTTAAAATGGCTAAAACTGTCGAGCATGGCATTCAGTGCCACTTGGTCGTGCTGTTTTAACACAAATGAAAACAAACCGTTGCCACCGGAAAAGTCTCGTACAAAGTACTCGTGGCCAGGACACTCAGCCAAAGCTGGGTGGCGAACGTGATCCACCATAGGGTGTTGGCTCAACCAAGCGGCTACTTTCTTAGCACTAAGGTCATGCTGCGCCATACGTACAGCCAAGGTTCGCAAGCCCCTTAGCACCGTATAACAATCATCTACTGATGCACACTGCCCTAGCTGATAACTGTTTTGTTGTAGGCGTTTCCATGTGCGTTCATTGGCACTGGCCACACCCAGCATGACATCTGAATGGCCACACAAATATTTGGTTGCTGAGTGAATCGAAATATCAATGCCTACATCTAAGGGCGTAAAGTTATACGGCGTGGCATAGG
Organism: uncultured Arenicella sp.; assembly: GCA_938045295.1. GTDB lineage: Bacteria > Pseudomonadota > Gammaproteobacteria > Arenicellales > Arenicellaceae > Arenicella. Next base: position 78,987 of record CALINO010000013.1, on the reverse strand, counting down.
TATTATCGATCATGGTGACAATATCGTGCGCTTGCGCCACTTTTGCAATGCCAGGCACATCCTGTACTTCCATACTCAAGCTGCCGGGTGATTCTAAGAATATCACCTTAGTATTAGGCTTAATGAGTGCCTCAATGCCTTCGCCAATTAAGGGGTCGTAATAATCGGCCTCAATGCCCATGCGTGCCAAGGTGCCATTAACAAAGTCTCGCGTAGGCTCATAGACCGAATCAACCATTAGCAAATGATCACCGCTGGCAAGAAACGATAATAAGCTTGAGGTAATGGCGGCCGTGCCACATGAATACACATAACAGCCGGCGGCGTTTTCAAGCTCGCTCATGGCTTGAGTGAGTGCAAAGGTGGTGCGCGTGCCACGCCGACCGTAATACTCCACATCATCGTGGTTGCGTTTACCAGCGTCAACCATCTCTTGCACCGAGTCAAAAACAATGGTGGAGGCTCTGACAATACTGGGGTTAACGGCCTTACCAGTAAACTCTTTACGGCGGCCAGCATTAACCAATTGGGTGTGCTTTTTCATGGCATTCTCAATATTTTTAATGCACAAAGCATAGCACTTTCTACCCCAGCCTAAAAAGGCGCGCAAGCAACCCTCTTAGTTCACATTTTCACTAGTAGGCTGGCTTAATATTGAGAATATTTTAGAGCACTCAGAAAAAGCCGTATACTTTCATAACCGATATCCTTGCAGACACGTTTATGACAACAAACACCAAGCCCCATTTTATCGCTGCGTTGATGCTATTGCTCTCGCTCTTTTTGTCTCATACCAGCATGGCTGAACGAAGCGAACAAGTAGAGTACCCAACCTACTATGCGCATGTGAACGACATTAGCATCGCCTACCAAGAGTTTGGTAACCCTGAAGATGAAACCATCATTTTGGTTATGGGCTTAGGTGGCCAACTGATTCACTGGGATGACGATTTGGTGTGGAAATTAGTGGATGCTGGCTTTCATGTGGTGCGCTTTGACAACCGCGATGCAGGCTGGTCAAGCAAATTGTACGACGCCGACACGCCCAACGTTATTACCGGCATTAAATACAAACTCGGCTTATCACTCAATGCCCCCTACTCGCTTGATGATATGGCCGCCGACGCCATCGGCTTGCTCAATTACTTAGAAGTAGAAAGCGCGCATGCAGTGGGTATGTCTATGGGTGGCATGATTGCGCAAATCATGGCTGGTAAATATCCTGAAAAAATCAAAAGTTTAACCTCGATCATGTCCACGTCTGGGGCTGAACATTTACCGCAAGGCACGTTAGGCATTGACACTGATGCACGGGCCGGCACATCGAGAGAAGACGTGATTGCAGCGTCCGCCAAATTTGGTCAGAAATTAGACGGCACCGTTGCCGAATTGAGCGAGGCCGAATGGCTTACATTGCAAGCCCGAAGTTATGACCGATCTCATTACCCCGATGGGTTTGCCCGCCAGATGTGGGCAATAGGAGATGCGGGTGATCGGGTCGCATTATTAAAAAACATCACCCAACCCACCTTGGTAATTCACGGCAAAGACGACCAACTAATTCCGGTTGAACACGGTACTCACACCGCTGAATTGGTTAACAATAGCCGCTTAGTGCTGCTTGACGGCATGGGTCACTTTATTGACCGTGTGAACAAACCCGCAATCATCAACGAAATCATTAAATTGGCAAGCGAGCAGCCATGATAGCGAGCCGAGTTAATAGAATTTTTCTGTCTCTTCAGGTGGGCGAGTTTTGAATCGTTTGTGCACCCAAAAATACTGCTCTGGTGCGGCGCGCACCATGGCTTCAATGGCTTTATTCATAGCCGTGGTATCGGCCACATCATCGCCGCTAGGAAAATCAGCCATGGGTTCACCAAAACTCACTTCGTAACCGCCGCCATAAGGTTTGACTTTAGACATCACCGGTATCACTACCGCATTGCCCAGTTTGGCAAACTTGCCCAATGCCGGAATGGTAGAGGCTGGCGTATGAAAAAACGGCACAAACAACCCCTTACGCCCGGCGTCTTGATCGGGCAAATAGACAAACGGCGTACCTTTGCGTATGGCTTTAATAATTGAGCGCAAAGGTGCTTTACGTTCAATTAACACTCCGCCATAACGCATACGGCCGCGTTTTACTACTTCATCCATCAGCGCATTTTTAGCGTATTGATACATCGATGTGGCATCACGCTCCATCGACACAATAAACCCAGCGGTATCAAAACCAATAAAATGAGGCAATAACAAAATAATATTTTGGCCTTCTTGCAACGCGCGATCGTAGTGGCTGCGTTCGGTAATGGTAACGCGTTTTTCAAACCTTGATTTTGACACCCACATATTGGCAGGCACGGTAAACACCGATTGCCCCACCAAGCTAAAATGGCGTTTATTAATACGCTCACACTCGGCCAATGACCATTCAGGAAAACAGGCTTGAATATTTTTGAGCGCAATGCGCCGCCGTGAGGCGCCTAAATAATAAGCTAACATGCCCAAACCATGCCCTAACAAAGCCAATATTTTTAATGGCAGCAGTGTGATTAGGCGCACAAGGCCAAGCGCCAACCAAGTAGGCCAATACTTGGGCGATAGGAATTTTTTAAATGGAAACGGGGTTGTTTGTTCTGTCACGGATTTATTACTTGCCGACATAATTAAGGCTGCGCGACGCAAGAGAATACCACAAGGCGCCCAGAACGGTTCAATTAGACCACATGAACGCGTATGATAGGCACCTTTAGAGCTACCCGCTCTGCCCATTTTACTGTCGATTTTTAATTCACGAGTAGCCGCAAAAAAGTTGTGAAAAAGAAGCTCATTTCAATATTAATTTACACCGTGGTTGCGCCGCTTTTTTGGCTTTATTTGCGCATGATAATGTGGTTTTCAAAAGTCAGCATTATTGGCGAGAGCCACGCTGATCAGTTATGCGCAAACTCCACCGGGCACACCTTTGTTTTTTGGCATAACCAGCAATTTATTTTGCCCCAGCTTAGACAAAAAAGAAACATTCATGCATTGGTGTCCGACAGTCGAGACGGCGATTACATGGACTGGCTGGCTAAGCGGTTTGGTAAATCAACCATTCGTGGCTCAAGCTCTCGCAAAGGCGCCAGCGCATTAAAACGCATGCTGCGTTTACTCAAAAGTGGCGCCGAGTTGGCGATTGCCGTTGACGGGCCACGTGGCCCTGCGTTTGAAGTAAAACCCGGCGCGGTACAATTGGCACAATCGACCGGCACCCCCATCATTCCACTGGCCTATTCGGCCAGTAAGGTAAAGCGCTTTAAAAGCTGGGACAACTCCTTCCTTCCGTTTCTATTTGGCCGCTTAACCATTGTCTACGGTGAGCCTATTTTTCTTGAGCGCTCATTAAGCGTGGACGAAGGCACCGCCCAAATTAAAGCCGCGCTGGACGCCGCCAACCAACAGGCAGAGGCGCACGTTAATCATCAGTAGGCCGCGCGAATCATAAAAATACGGCTAGCTAAAACCGCTCCCCCCGCTTGGCAACGGTGACCAGCAGGCACACGCCGGCAAACACCACTCCGGCAATTAATATGCCCAGCGAATAGTGATCCACGCCAGTTAAGCGGTTAATCACAAACGCATCACTCAATGCGCCACTTAAAAATAGTTTGTCGACCAAAATGGCCAACAAAGGAAGTACCAACGCCATTAACACTGGGCTTTTGTTAGCCACCTGTGAACACAGTAAACACCATGCAATGGTTGGCAGCATAGACCACAGTAACACCTGCCCCATTCGACCAAGCGTGCTGGCAAAATACGGTGCGAGATAATTGCCGCTCTGGCCACCTAAAAACAGCAAGGCCACCAAACTTTGCAAGACTAAAATAATGAGCGGAATAAGCACCAAGGCAATGGTTAACTTAGCGCCCACAGTCTGAGCATCAGAAATGGGCAGAGAACGCCAAAACAACACACTTTGATCTTGGCGCTCGTTAAACAGGCTGGCCAAGGCATAAAAGATACCCACCACAAACATCACTAACATGATCAGGTAGTTCATCACGCTTAAGGCTTTACCAAGCGCGCTGTTAACAAACGAATCGACTGTGGACTCAATATCAAAGCCTTTAGGCACATCAAAATCGAGCGACAAATTGCCAAAAGCAAAGCTTAATTTCACCAACAGCGCCATCGCCAATAACACGGCAGGCACGCGCCATAAATTTTTGTGCTCTAGTACTTCACGTTTGAGTAAGGCTATAAATACGTTCATGTTATTACCGTTTAATGGCCACCGTTAAGAGTTGGTGGCAACAAATAAATCTTCCAGCGACGGCACGGCCACTTCACCGTAAGCCGACAATACTTTGGGGTCTGCGCCCTTAAAAATAAGTTCGGTGTGGTCAACCAACTGGCGTTGATAAATAGGCTTTAAGTCTGGGTCTGAAAACACCACATTGCCCGTGACTCGCAACTTACTAAAACTGTTTTTTAACTCTGATTTACTGACGTCTAATGTAATACGGCCATCTTTAATAAAAATCACTCGGGTCAAAATACTTTCAATTTCATCAATCTGATGCGTGGTAATTAAAATGCTGCGTTGCTGGTTAAAGTAATCTTCAACCAAACGGTCTTGAAACTCTCGGCGCACCAACACATCGAGCCCTAAAGTAGGCTCATCAAGCACTAAGAAATCGGTGTTAATGGCGAGTATTACCGTAAGGTGCAAGCGTGTTTTCATGCCTTTAGACAACGCATGTATACGAGCGCCCTGCTGAATAGGCGTGTCTTTAAGTAAGGCTTTGGCGCGCTGAATATCAAACTGAGGGTGCACATCAGCCATAAAACTGAGCAATTCACTGACCTTCATCCAACTTGGCAGAGATGCCACGTCGGCGATATAACTCATTTTTTTTAACAGCTCGGCACGCCCGGCCATGGGGTTTTGGCCAAATACGGTTAAGTCACCAGAAAACTTTAATAAGCCCATCATGGCTTTTAGCAATGTGGATTTTCCAGCGCCATTGGAACCAATCAACCCCACTATTTCACCGGCACCAATACTCAGGCTTACATTGTCCAGCGCCTTAGTACTGCCAAAGTTTTTACTTACGCCATTGATACTCACAAATGGCGCATCAGAATTTACGACTTCACCTAGCATATATGTATTACGCGTTAAATCACCATGAACGGTTATTACATACTGCGATTGATTAATAAGCAACGCTTATTAGATAACATTTTCGCCCATTAAAAATTGCTCAATGTAGTCGTTGGTGCAGGTTTTAACATGGCGAAACCGGTCACCTCCTAAGTGCACTCCTCCGTACCAGCGAGTCACAATCACCACATGATCAAAGCATTGCTTGTCTTGCAGTATGCGCAAAATAATCGCACCGGCGCCACTCTCACCGTCGTCTTGTTTAATTTGAGTACCATCACGTTGAATCAGCGCCCAAGTATTATGCGTGGCTTTGGCAAACTTCTTTTTCTTGCACAGTGTTTTCACCCGTGAAAGCGCTTGCGCCTTGCTCTGCGCTTGAGCACCACTGACGGCGTATTTAGAACCTCGATCGGTTAATACATGTTCAATTTGATTCACAATGCTAACCTGACTTATATGGTCACGGGCTTGAAAACCAAACATTGGTTATTGGCCGGCATACTGTGGTCTTCATGCAGTGCCAGGTTTTGCTCTAAGGCTAACTGTTGAATCCATTCAATGTCTCGAATGGCACTACCAACACCGCGCGCGCGCAAACTCTGATCAAACACGGCATTGCTGTCACTGGTGAACTTTTTCTGATATTTAAATGGCCCGTACACAATCAACGTGCCGCCACTGCGCGCAAGCACGTTCACTAAACCGGCAAAGAATGCCCGGATGTCACCCTCGCTCATAATATGAAAGGTGTTTGCGGTGTACACCAAATCAAACTCTCGCGGAGTTTGAAACCACTCGGCCTGATTTACGTCCAATAACACCGGAGCTTTGACATTGGCCACTGACGCAAACGCTAACTGTGCATGAATGCCCGCCAGGTATTCTGCCCGATCGCTGGTTTGCCACACCACGTGCGGCTTTTGTTGAGAGAAATAAACCGCATGCTGAGCTGTGCCGCTGCCAATTTCCAATACTGTTTGCGCTTGATCTAAATGCGCCTCGATAACTGAAAATATAGCCGACTTATTGCGCTCACACGCTTCGGAGAAAGGAATACTTGCCTTCACTATGAATAATTTAGGGTGGCCAAAAACGGGCTTAATTGCAGCAAAAATTAAGCAAATAGTAAACCACTAATGGCCTTTCTCATGCTCTTGCCGTAGCGATTAGACCAATAAAATCACCCTTTTGGGGGATGTGCGCCACCGTGCTTTGCCATACTATTAAGTGGCTAGGGTCATTTTCAACTATTCAATTACGTTGTGGCTCTGATTTTTTGACAACATTAAATTAAGATAAAGTTTGATTAACTGAGCTTGGGGGAGCTTTTTTATGAAAATTACTAACAATCCTGATACTCAAGGCATGACGTGCACACTTCCAAATGGCGTTACTGTAGAAGTGGAAGTCATTAGCATGGAAGGCAGCAGCTCAAACCACGATGAGCAAAACATTGAGAACGTGAGAAGCGTGTTAGACGCTCTGCCTGAGTCAATGACTCATGCAAGTTCAATCATCTAGCTGTTTGACCACTTAAAAGCCCCACAAGCTGAGCTTTATAGCTCAGCTTGTGGGCAAAAAAAGGTTACCGTTTTAAACGCTAAGTTGCGTTGACAAGCCTCTGCCAGTAGAGTGTGTAGAATAATTACCGTTATGAAAGTTCGAGCACTCAGCCCTTTTGCGCAAATTTTTGAACAGCTACCTCACACGCTGCCCATATTCCCATTGCCTAACGCCTTGCTCATTCCGGGCGGCCGCTTACCGCTAAATATTTTTGAACATAAATATTTGAATATGATTGCCGACGCCATGAGTAATGATGCGTTGGTTGGCATGATTCAACCCAAACCAGAGCCCGCCACCCTTAGAAGCGCCGATAAACCATCACTGTATGAAATTGGTTGCGCTGGGCGCATTACCGATTACAGCGAAACGGACGATGGGCGGTTAGAAATTGTGTTGTCTGGACTGTGCCGATTTGCGGTTAAAGAAGAACTGAGCAGCGTACGCGGCTACCGAGTGATTCGCCCAGACTGGTCTGCATTTCGACAAGACTACGAACGAATTACCGAGCCTTCGGATCTTGTAATCAACGAGTTTATGCACACATTGCGAGCTTTCTTAGAAGGCCATAATATGCCGGCAGACTGGGATGTGTTTGAAAAATTAAGCACCAACAGCTTGATCAGCAGCCTAATGAACGTATTACCGATAGACACCGGTGATCGCCAGACGCTATTAGAAGCCAATTCACTGGAAAGACGCATACTCACCTTTACAGCGATACTTAATGGCACGGTTAGCCGCTCGCAAACCTGCCATTAAATAAGCACACAATGAGTGAATTTTTAGATCATCTGCACGAGGTTTTTATTGAGTTTGGCTCGATCAGCAGCCGAAAAATGTTTGGCGGTTATGGCATCTACCACGATGGCTTAATGTTCGGGTTAATTGCCGACGACGAACTTTATTTGAAAGTTGACCCACAATCAGTAACAGAATTTGAGAGCCATGAGCTGACTGCGTTTCAATACAATAAAAATGGCAAGCTTCACAAAATGTCTTACTATCAGGCTCCGGAAGCTATTTTCGACGACCCAGAACAGGCACGCTATTGGGCCAATTTGGCCTTCGATGCGGCGCTTAGAACCGCATCGAAAAAGAAAAAATAGGCCGTCTTACTCAGCCCCAACTAATTTGTCTTGAGTGCGCAGCTCAAAGTCACTCGCATCGTGGCGCTCTAAAAGCTGCTCGTGCGCTTCGCCCCATGTCTTGTTCACCTTTTTTCCACGCTGCACGGCTGGGCGCTGATCAATTTGCTTAGCCCAACGCATGAGGTTTTGGTACGAATCGGCATCTAAAAATTCAGCGGCCGAGTAGACTTGATTTAACACTAAGGCGCCATACCAAGGCCAGATTGCCATATCGGCAATAGTAAATTCATCGCCAGCCACATACTCATTGTTAGCCAGCTGTTTATCCAACACGTCTAATTGCCGCTTAATTTCCATGGTGAAACGATCAATGCAGTATTCAATTTTCATGGGCGCATAAGCGTAAAAATGGCCAAAACCACCACCCAAATAAGGCGCGCTGCCCATTTGCCAAAACAGCCAATTAATTGTCTGCGCTCGCTCAGCAGGCGCTTTCGGTAAAAAAGCACCAAATTTTTCAGCTAAGTGAAGCAAGATAGAGCCCGATTCAAAAATATGAATTGGCTTATCACCACTGTGATCAACCAGTATTGGAATTTTAGAGTTAGGGTTCACATCCACAAACCCTTGGCTGAACTGTTCACCTTCGAGGATCTTTATTAGGTGAGCGTCGTATTCAGCCTCAGCATAGCCGGCGGCTAATAACTCTTCGAACATGGTTGTGATTTTCACCCCATTCGGCGTGGCTAAGGAGTACAGTTGAAACGAATGCTTGCCCACGGGCAACTGATTGTCGTTCAAAGCTCCTGAAACGGGCCGATTAATATTGGCAAACTCACCTCCGTTTTCTGAATTCCATTTCCATACTTTTGGCGGCGTGTAATCGGCGGGCTGATTCGGAATACTCATAATGTTTAAAAAATGATTAACGGTTAACGGCAAGCTGAGGTTCAAAACCTCAACAATGTAAATTTACAAAGGCAGCACTGATGCACATAATGACCGTGGGCGAGGCCTAATTCATGCAATGATTTCGTCAAACAAAGAATAGTAAATATGTTCGCTGTAACCCTCTTTTATATGCAGAGTGCAGTTTGGCAAGCCGTTAAAAATAGTTTCAATACCGGCTTGGGTTATTCGTTTATCTTCCGTTCCGTACCACAACTCGACCGGCACGGTTATTTTTTCTAACTCTAGATGAAGTGGCGTCATGCAGTACACCATTTCATTTAAGATGCCGTCAAGGCTTTGCCGTGCGCCCTCTTTAAATACATTGGTCAGCAATTGAATAGTGCCATCGCGTTGAAATTGCTCTTTTTCAGCGTTGCCAATACTTTCTTCCAGTATGGCCGGGTAATGAGCATCTAAATTCAGGGTAACCGCTTTCAGCCATAGCGCATAAATTTCTCTAGCGAATTCAGGCGACAGCTTTACGTACTTCGCCGCAGGGGCCAGAATTTCGGTTAAGTATTCAGTGTCACTATCGTCATTTAAAAAAACCGGCGATGTAAGTATTAATTTACTTAATCGTGAATCGGCTTGAGACGCAAATTGCATTGCCATTTGGCACGCAATAATACTGCCTATCACATGATATTCCTCAATACCCAGAAGTTCGATCATTTCATTTAAGCTGTCACTCCAACCATCAGGGTGGCCTTGCTTAAACGGAGTTCGGCCAAGGCCTGGGCGATCAGGTATGATCAACCGCTTGTTGTGCCTCAAGCAAGCTTGCTCATAATCTAACGGCACGGCCAAACGCGAGCCAAAGCCGCTGTGAAATACTATGATAGGGAAACCATCTTTGGGCCCATATTCACAATAAGTAATTTGCTGACCGTTAGATAAGGTTATTTGTTGATCAGCGTGAGAACTTTGATCACTTGAAATGGTGGTAATACTTGAATCAAAATAAGAGTCTAAGACCTGAGATTCGTGAGTTAGCATCAAACTGATTAATGCACCCTGAGAGTTTGAATCGGTTTTACGGAAAATTGACTTTAAGTGACTGCGCACCGTGTTTTCAGTGACAAAGCATTTGGCCGCAATGTCTTTAATGCTGTCACCGTGCACCAAGTGCCAAATGATCTCTTGTTCCTTTTCGGTCAGACCATATCGTGCCGCCAAATCAGGGTTTAGTTTTAAATGAGCATCACTTTTATTCAGTGACATGAGTATGTGAAAGACCGTTGACTGCCCTCCACCCGTCACCTGACTTTGAATGGTTCTAACGTAAAGCTGTGCGCCACTCTCAGCATAAAAGTCTAATGCGTGCATGGCATTAAGGTGATTCAACTCTTGCGAGTCAGGCACCTTTTTTATTTGCTCCAACAGCTCAATTTTCAAACTGTTGGGCTTGTTGGGATTTTGTATGTATTTGTACAGATTGTTGGCAATCGTATTGTGATACAACGGCGTGAACTGATCATCGAGAATGATCATCTGAAAACGGCTTTTATCCAGCAAGGAATTAAAGGCATTGATTGCCACATTGCCTTGGCTTAGTCGAGATAAAATTTGTTCACCGGCCGCCAACTCTAACAGGTTAAGCGGGTCATCGACGGCATCAGCTTGATCTAAATATTGCTGCATCATTTCAACAATATAATCGTCGTGCCAACGCTCCGGCTTGCCAATAATTCTGTATATTAAACTACTGAAATTTGAGTCGCTCATAGACACAGTAAAGAGTATTCATGAACACGCCTGTGATCATGAATTAATGAGTAAACACCGAACAAGTTTATTATAGAAATAAAGCGGGTGTTATGGATTGAGTCAACTCCATCATACGGCGCACAAAATACGAACGCAAACGCCAAATCAATTAAATTACTGACGCCAATACTTCACAAAACATCACTGAAATTGCTTACAGCCCTATTTCGGTCAGCTCTTGCACCACTCGTTGGCCTAACAAAACAACGTCTTGCGCATCAGCGGGCGTCAGTTGATCACGACCCTGTTGTGCTGACAAGTACGACAAACCTACTAAGAACTTCGCTAAGTTATCGCGCTCTTGATTAAACAGTGGTTTAGCGTGGCCAAAAAGTGATTCTAAATCGGCACGCAGGGCACGCACCTCGTAATCAATGGTTTCAGCCGTTGCGGGCTGTGCCGCTTGTTGCAATAACAGCGGTAATACTGCGCGTACTTTAGGCACTAATTTGCGCCGTAAAAACCGGGCTCTTATGTCTCGAATGAGTTCTGACTTATAAAGCTGAACCGCCAAAATGGCAAAGCCAAACAGCACCATTGCCGAGACAAGCTTTACCCAAAAATTAACTGACAAAAATCACCTCTATAGATTACAAAAAACACCCAGACAAAAAACAGGCCGTAAGAGAACCGCACTTAAACACACCTCGCCCGTGTTTTGACTCAACAAACCGTGTTTAGTGCATTGCTCTATGATAGCATTTTGCGCTTACCATGCTTCACTGACCGACTGTAAAAACATGCAACTAGACTTCGACTCTCTAAGTTCTAACCAGCGCTATCATTTATTAACACAGACCGTTATCCCCAGGCCGATTGCTTGGGTGCTGTCTGAAAATGAGGATGCGTCAATGAACCTAGCGCCCTTCTCCTTCTTTAATGCCATTTGTTCCGATCCGGCTCTATTAGCCCTATCCATTGGGCGTAAAGACGGCGGTGAGCTTAAAGATACCGCCAGAAATATACTCAGTGGAAGAGAGTTTGTGGTGCATATTGCCAATTCAACGCAAGCCAGCAATTTAACCACCACCTCATCAAGCTTGGATTACGGTGAGTCTGAGCTGGCGCTAACGCAGCTCGAACTCACCCCTTTTGAAGGCTGCTCACTGCCCAGACTGAGCGACTGTGACATCGCGTTTCAGTGCACACTTTATGAACATCATCTGATTGGCCCTAATCAACAAGCCATTATTTACGCTCAAGTAAAACAACTGTTTGCGAGCGATAAAATAACGCATGTTGATGGTAAAAGAGTGTCTATTAACGCCAACGACATTGACCCGCTCTCGCGCTTAGGGGCGGCAGAGTACGCAGGCATCACCGAAAGCTTTTCGATTAAACGGCCTAAATAATAAAAAAGCGTCAGGCACGCATGGCACCTGACGCTTTTATTTTTCTATTTTTGAATGCCCGGCGCTGGCTTTATTCTCTTTTCATCAGAGACAAGCACAACATACCCAACACCATAATGCCGCTGACGGCAAATAGCGCTAAGTTAAAGCTGCCACTTTGCTCGGCAATAATACCGGCAATGATTGGCGAAAGAATTTGCGCCACACAGTAACCTAACGTCAACTGCGCCATTACTTGCGTTGCTCGGTAACGATATTTATTACCAATAATGGTCAACGTTAACGATACAATACCCATAAACGCAAAGCCAAACAGAATTGAGCTTAAAAATATCGCTGAATAAGACGTGGTCGCGGTCATCAAAAAGTTACTGGCAATATTAATGGCGAACGCACCGCGAATGGCATTTAGATAACCAATACGACGAGCCACGCGATCCCAAATAAATGGCGCAGGTGCGGCGGCAATGCCCACATACAACCACATAATGGTGCCTTTATTTTCCAGCGGAACATACTCAGTAATCAAACTGGTGAACGTAATATTCACGGTATTACTAAAGCCCGCACAAATGTAAGCAATGGTCAGCAAGGTCAACCAACGCTTAGAAGGCTCGTTGCTACGGTCAATATTAACCGCTTGTTCAATTTGCTCTGACTTAGGAAACGGCATCAACAAGAAGGCAGGTACTAACAATAACGCACCAACGCCCGCTAATGCGATCCATTGCCCACGCCAGCCAAGCCCGCCCATTAAGCTTTCCGCCGCAAAGCTCACGACTAATGCACCGGTAATAATGCCCAAACCAGCACCGGCAAAGTGTAAGCCCATTTCTTGTTTTTGGTTATTATGCATCAACCACTTAAGCACCAAACCGGTGCCTAACATAAAGCCCAAAGCCGTCGAAATACCGGCAAAGAAACGGCTCAAATACCAGACCAGACGGTGATCATGAAACGCCATGATCAAGGTGGTGAAAACAGCAATAAATAAGCCGTAACGGTAAAAATAATCTTTAAGGCGTAAGTCACGCATCAACCAAACAATGAACAAGCCGGCCAAATAACCAATATAGCTCCAGCCAGCCAACCAGCCGGCCAAGCTTTCACTCATGCCAGTTTGATTTTGCATGTACGGGATCATTGGGGTGAATGAGTAACGTGCGATGCCCATTGTTAAAATAAGCGCACACACACCACCAAACATCACAGTGTATCTATTAGGTTGAAAAAAACGTTCTAAAAACAACATGGTTTTACCTGCTTAAATCGGCTATACCGTTTTATAAAAGTTCCCCAATTTGGGTCATTAATTCGTTCGGGGTGGTGCTGTGCCGCATTGCTGCAACTAGCTTTCCGTCTTTCCCGATAATGTAATAACGTGACGAATGTTCCACACCGTAGTCGGCCGTCACGCTTTCAATTTCTGTAAAATTGTAATACGCCCCGTATTGACGGGTTACTGCATCAATTTGTTCTTTAGTGCCAGTTAAACCCACCAAGCCTTGATGAAAGAACTGGGTGTATTCGGCCAATTTTTCTGGCGTGTCGCGCGCTGGGTCAACACTGACTAACAGCGCTTGCGTTTGTTGTAATTGCGCTGGCTCTAAACGATTAAGTGCCGAGCGAATCACCCCCATTGAATTTGGGCACACTTCCGGGCAGGTTAAAAACCCAAAATACATCACAACCACTTTGTCACTAAAGTCAGACAGTGACACCTCACCGTCATTAGAGTTCAAGGTGAAATCACCGCCAAGCTCAGAAAAAGGCTTGGCCTTATTGGCAAAGTCGTCCCGCGATGTCAGCACAAACAAGACCACGATCGCCAATGCGGCTAACGCAATACTTATTAATGAGAGACGTGCAACGCGGTTCATATTTGTGCTTAACCCTAAATAGCTTAGTGCCCCATCAACATGTTGTGATTTAGGTGATTCATAATCCAAATCGACCCAAGCACGACGATAACCACAATAAGAACAATAAACACCGCGGAAACCGTATTCCAAATTTGTTCGCTGGATGTGTTCATGTGCAAAAAGAAAATGAGTTGCACAAACACCTGAGCAATTGCACAAAGCAATATAACAACCAGTGTTAAGCCATTCTCAAAGCCACCAGCCATGACCATGCCGAATGGGACTGCGGTCAAAACAACCGACCAAATCAAACCCCAGATATATTCTTTAACGCTGCCGTGGGCCGCGCCGCCGTGAGTGTCAGTATGAGCGCCCATTACATCACTCCCATTAAGTAAACTAAGCTGAATACACAGATCCAGATAATATCAAGAAAGTGCCAGAACAAGCTCAAGCACGAAAGACGTGTGAAGTTGGTGTCAGTAATGCCGTCTTTAAGTAAATGCACCACTAAAATCACCATCCACAACATGCCGGCGAACACGTGCAAACCGTGCGTGCCGACTAAGGCATAAAAGGCTGACCAATAAGCGCTGGTGAAATAGCCCGCACCTTCGTGTGTAAAGTGCCAGAATTCGTACAGCTCCATAGCTAAGAAGCCCGCACCCATGGCAAAGGTAATGCCTAACCACAACATCAGTTGCGTCATGTTCTTCTTTTGCGCACCCAACATGGCCATGCCAAAAGTGAAACTCGAGAACAGCAGCAACGCCGTTTCAACCGCAACAAAGTTCAGATCAAACAACTCTTTTGGGGTAATCATGCCAGCAAAGCTGGTGCTTAATACCGCATAGGTTGCAAACAGCGACGCAAACAAAATGCAATCGCTCATTATGTAGATCCAAAAACCCAGTAAAGTATCACCGGCATAATCGTGGTGATGCTCTTCGCTGACGTACCCTGTGTAGCCAGCCTCAGGAACCGTTAATTGACTCATTTTCAAATTCTCCTACTAAGCCGGCATCGACAATGGTGTGCCACGTTGGCGCACTGAATATTCGCCATCTTCTGACGCGTCAGTGGCTTGTGCTACTTTTGCAAAATGCTCATTTTCCAAAGCAACAATCTCATCAACTTCAACGTAATAGTCTTTGCCTTTTTGGAAGTTGTACACGATGAACGAAATTAGCATCGCCGCCGTACTTACAATAGCCAGCCACCAGATATGCCAGATCATGGCAAAGCCCATCACACCTGAAAGCAAACCAATAACAATGCCCGCCCACGTGTTTTTAGGCATGTGAATACGGCTGTAGCTTTCTGGTTGCTTGTACGCAAGGTTATGCTCTTTCATAAAATGAAATTGATCACGGTCACGCACTTCCGGAGTTCTGGCAAAGTTATAGAACGGTGGCGGCGATGAGGTTGCCCACTCTAACGTGCGCGCATCCCACGGGTCACCGGTTAAGTCTAAGTTCTTCTTGCGGTCACGAATACTGGCGAAAATTTGGTAGAACTGCACGCAAATTGCCAATAATACAATCAAGGCACCAGCACCGGCCACTAACAACCAATCATTCCAGACTGGGTTATCGTAGTAGTTCAAGCGACGTGTCATGCCCATAAACCCAAGTACGTAGAGCGGCATAAAGGCCATGAAAAAGCCAATGGTCCACAATGCACACGCCCATTTACCCAACGTCTCGTTCAATTTAAAACCAGTGGCTTTAGGGAACCAATACGTTAGGCCAGCGAAGTAACCAAATAAGGCACCGCCAATAATTACGTTATGAAAGTGAGCCACTAAGAACAGGCTGTTATGCAACACAAAGCTGGCCGCCGGTATCGCGAGCATTACCCCAGTAACACCACCAATGGTGAAGGTAATGATAAACGACGCCGTCCACCACATTGGCGAATCAAAACGCACACGCCCTTTGTACATAGTGAACAGCCAGTTAAATATCTTCACCCCGGTTGGAATGGAGATAATCATGGTGGCAATACCAAAGAAGGCGTTCACACTGGCGCCCGCGCCCATGGTGAAAAAGTGATGCAACCAAACCATGAACGACAACACCATAATACAGGCCGTTGCCCATACTAATGAGGTGTAACCGAATAAGCGTTTGCGTGAAAATGTGGCCGTCACTTCAGAGAAAATACCAAAGGCTGGCAACATTAATATATACACTTCTGGGTGCCCCCATGCCCAAACCAAGTTCACATACATCATCTGGTTACCGCCCAGATCGTTAGTGAAAAAGTTGGTGCCAATGTAACGATCAAGCGTTAACAATGTAATGGTGACGGTTAAAATTGGGAAGGCCAATATAATCAATACGTTGGCGCACAATGACGTCCAAGTAAACACAGGCATTTTCATTAAGCTCATGCCCGGTGCGCGCATGCGAATAATGGTAACGAAAAAGTTTACGCCACTGAGCAAGGTACCAATACCGGATATCTGCAATGCCCAGAGCCAGTAATCAACCCCAACCCACGGGCTGTACTCTAAGCCCGATAATGGCGGGTACGCCAGCCAACCGGTTGCGGCAAACTCGCCCACAAACAAAGAAGCGTTGACCAACATGGCGCCCACAACGAACAACCAAAAACTCAATGAGTTTAGAAACGGAAAGGCAACGTCTCGGGCACCAATTTGCAACGGCACCACCAAATTCATCAGGCCAACGATCAACGGCATGGCCACGAAGAAAATCATAATCACGCCGTGAGCCGTGAAAATTTGGTCGTAATGCTCTGGCGGCAGATAACCCACACCGGAGGTGTCGGAAACCGCTAAGGCTTGTTGAGAACGCATCAACAGTGCATCAGAGAAACCACGTATCAACATAATGAACGCGGCAATGATGTACATGATGCCAATCTTTTTATGGTCAACTGAGGTTAACCATTCGTCCCACAAGTAGCGCAGTTTGCCGTAATACAGAATGGCACCAACAACGCCAACACCGATCATTACCACTACTAAAAACGTAGTGAGAATAATCGGATCATGGTAGGGAATAGAATCCCACGTAAGTTTACCGAAAATAGGGTGTGGATCCGTGACAATGGTGGCTTTATTGGCCATTTTGCGCTCCCGTGTACTTCTCAATAATTCGGTTAAACATTAGCGGGTTAACGGTCGCATAATGCTCAACGGGGTGATCTTTTGTTTTAACGCTCAATGCTTTGTAGGTTGAGCTGTCTAATGCGGTGGGTGAGCTTTTAACTTTACTTACCCAAGACTCAAATTCTTGGTCAGACTTAACTAAGGCTTTAAATTTCATGCCCGAAAAACCGAAACCGCTGTAATTGGCGGACAAACCACGAAAGTCACCAGTTTGATCAGCAATTAGGTAAAGTTGATTTTCCATGCCGGCCATTGCGTAAATCATGCTGCCCAGCTGTGGCACAAAAAATGAGTTCATTACCGTGTCTGAGGTGATCAAGAACTCAACCGGAGTATCTACCGGCATGGCAAATTCATTCACCGTGGCAATTTCTTGCTCTGGGTAGATGAACAACCATTTCCAGTCCATTGCCACCACTTGAATGCGCATGGTTGGCTTATCAGACTCAATCGGCTTGCGAGGGTCTAACGAGAAAGACGTTTTGAACGTTATGACGCCAAGAATGACGATGATGATTAGGGGCACTACCCAAACCACAAATTCAATTTTGTTTGAATGCTCCCAATTCGGCAGGTATTCGCTGTCTTTTTTATCGGCTCGATATTTAATAGCGAACCAAAATGTCATAAAAAACACAGGAATAACCACAATCATCATAATCAAGAATGAAAAGATGATGAGATCCATTTCTGCGGCTGCGATTGGCCCTTTGGGGTCAAACAGCAGAAATTCGCAACCACCCAACATAAGCAGTAACGGAATAATGGCGAGTCGTAATACTGGGTTCACCTTAATCTCCATAAAGCGATCATATTGCCTAAATACCTGACAACTGACTACAAATTTAAGTTATTTCAAGTAAATATTGAATTTTCAGTAATTTCTGAAAGTTTAGATGATTCAGCATCTAAAGCAAGTGAAAGAAACCTTTTTTATCTGTTTTTCTGTCGATTGAGTGAGTCAAAAATTAACGAACACAGCAAAAGACCGCCGTCAGGCGCTCAAAACGACGCGGATTATATATCAAGAATATGAAATTGGTTACTGAATATTGATGCCATTACGCCAATTTTTTAAGGCGTGGCTTAGCGACTCAGATAACCATTGCAACGACATCACACCACCAAAGCCTTGCTGGTAGCTCAAGGTCATGTGGCACTCATCGTTTTCTAATGTCAGCAGTTCGCGCTGGCTCGAAGCAGAGTATCGATCAAACTCAAGCACACACACTGGCTTGCCCGTGTTCAGTTGATGCTCTTTGATCAGTGAATTAAGTTCCGTAGTGGAAAGCTGAGCAACGCCGAACTTGTCGGTTTTCTCAGTAGTTAAGGCGTTAACGCCCAATGCAGAGGCGGCAGCGTAAGGCATTGAATTACGCCCAAACAAACCATGCAAGCGCTTACCCTTACCGGCCGGCACCACCAGCACCACATCGGGCAACGCTACATCCGCAAAGGCGTTATTTAAATCGGCATGGACGGCTTCAATACGGGCATCACGTTGCCGCAAAATGTCGTTGGCAAGCGCCGTTTTATTAAATAGCTTGGCCAACTCAAGAAAACGCTCTTTCGATTTAGCCGCATTGTCGTAGCGGTGGCCAAAATTTTTAAAATACACCACCGTGGCGATATTGGATAACGGCCGCAACAATGGGCGTTGCGAATAGCCAATAAAAATAATCTCGGGCTTTAATTCTCGCACTTTCGCTAAATCGGGCGTGAGCCTTGCACCTAAATTATGAACGCTGTCGTCCACTGACAGCTTATTAGCGCTTAAGTCTTGAAATGATTCTAAGTCAGCAACGCCCAGTGGCATTTCGCCCAGCACCATTAATTGCTCAGCAAGCGCCCAATTGAGTGCCACAAAACGTTCTGGCGGCTTTTCAAATCGGTATTTACCGTGAGAATCGGTGATCTCAATTTGCGCCATTGAAACAGCATTAAGACACAATACCAAGGCCAGCCCCATGAATAGCCGTGGCCACACAAACTGAAACACTACTCTTTACCTTCAGCCTTGTTTTTGCCCAGCAAACGATCTTTGAGCGTGAACACCGAGGCCGCACCGGACCCAAGTTTCATGATTTTAGCCAAGTCCGCTGAACTTAGGCCCGCCACCTCATCAACCACTTTCGACATACTGTCAATCAATTCGTATATTTCAGTCATGCGTTTTTGCGCATGCTTGCCCTCTTCTGACACCGGCTCACGCATGATTTCACCGCGCAGCATGGTTAGAGTGGGCGCCAACTCGCGCTTATGCCGCTCTTCAAGCACAATTCTGGCCACTTCTAGAATGTCGTCAGGCGCACGATAATATTCTTTACGGTCACCGGGGTAATGCGTGACTTTCAGCAAACGCCAAGAGTGCAACTCTTTCAACCCCATGCTGACGTTAGAGCGTGACACACTGAGCATCTCAGAAAGCTCGTCAGCGTTTAACGGGCGGTTATACACCATTAACAATGCGTACATTTGCCCAATGGTTCGGTTAAACCCCCAACGGCTGCCCATTTCACCAAAATGCGAAACGAACGCCTCTATTTTCATGCTTAGTTTCATTTAAGTACTATTATCAGAAAGGTTTAAAGGTATGGGCTGATGCCAAATACTTTGCCTGAGTCTACCCCAAGGCTCGACTGATAGCCAACCACTCTAGAATATAGAGGCGGCATATAAGCAGCGAGCCGAGTTTGACCACGCTTTGCCAATTACCAGCTTATTAACAAGACACGCTCTTTAAAATCAAAGAGCCAATTCACTAATGAAGCTTTCGGCTTCGGCAATGGACGCTTCCATTTCTTGAATCAGCAGTGTCACGTCTTGTTCAATGGTGGCACTTTCTTGGCGCAATGAGCTGATCGCTTGCATGTTCAAATTATGCTTTAAAAATAGCACTTGATCTCGAAAGGCGCCCAGAACCGGTTCGGTTTTTGACTCGGCTTTACGCATGGCGGCTATCAACTTTTCAGATTGCGCTCTGGTCTTATCAAATTGTTGTTCAGCACGCCGCTTAATGGCCGGGTCATGATATTGATTAAGCTCATCTTTCCATTCACTTAACAAACGATTAGTGGCGGTCACCACGCGACCAATTCTGGCGCTGACATTCTGCGCCGCCGACTCACTGTCTTCGAAGGCCGCATTAAGAGTATTGTATTTTTTCTCAAGATCGCCACCTTGAAACTGAGTGACTGACTTGAATTGCTCAAGCGCAGAACGAAATTCTTCCGCCGTTTCTTGTTGCGCATCGCTTGCCGCTTCTACTCGAGAAACCAGAACATCACGCGGCTCTTTATAAAAGGTATCGATGCTCGGCACACCCCAATCAGCACCCACCCCATTCGGGCTTAACAATTGATACGCGGCCACTAAAGACAGCGCCAAACCCAACCAGCGCTTTTTGCCACGCCATAAATCTTTGTTAAAAATCATCGGTAAATATCGCAAAAGTGCATTCATATCAACGTGCGTGCTTATAACAGCAGAGTGTAAATTAAGCTAAAATTTAACATGTTTAGCACACGATAAACCTCTGTTTTGTTACTATTTAGCGGAAATTCACTCGCTTTAACAATACTATGAAATCCTATGCACACCCTTTGATCATCATCGGCCTAGCCTTTACTCTCAGCGCTTGCGGCACCGCTCAAAAAGCCAAATACTCAGCGCTTGAAAAAGTTGGCATACACAAGCGAGACATACTGATAGACCGCATTGAAAGCACCACAAAAACTCAAGAAGAAACCAAAGAACAGTTTCAAACAGCCTACCAAGAGCTTGCTGGCCTAATTGAAATAGACGATCGAGGCTTAGAGAAAAAGTATAAAAAAATGGCGGCGGCAGTAGAAAAAAGTGAAGATAAAGCCGAGCTTCTGGATCAACGAATTAAGTCCGTCGATGAAGTTGCCAATGCTCTTTTTCGAGAGTGGGAAGAAGAAATAACCTTGTACCAGAGCGCTAACTTACGCCGAACGAGCGAGCAAAATTTAGCCACCACCAAGCAACGTTATGCGGCAATCTATCAAAAAATGCAAGCATCGCAACAACGCGTGACGCCGGTATTGCAAGTGTTACAAGACAACACACTGTACTTAAAACACAACTTAAATGCCCGAGCCGTCACCAGTATCTCTAACGAAGTTTTGGTAATCGAAAATAAAGTGCGCGACCTAATATCACAAATGGAAGCGTCGATTGACGATTCCAAACGCTTTATCGACGCCATGCAAAACAAGTAATACCGCGCACTACTCTAGCAATAAAAAAGGCCAGCCCATAATCATGAGCTGGCCTTTTTCGTGGCTATTAGAAAAACAATTAGCCGCTAGCCTGGCTCAAGACCAAGAGTAATGGTAACCGTTGCCGTATCCGTATCGCCATCGGCATCAGTGATGGTGTAATCAAACGTAAACACCACCGAACCCACTGTAGAAAAACCCGTCAACTGACCATCCGGCGACAAGCTAAAGCCAGCCGGAATGGTTGCAGGGTCAAACGTCAATGTGGTTTCAGGGTCGCCTAATACGTCACCTTCTAAAATGTTAACGTCAATCGTTTGAAACGGATACAAGAAATAGTCGTTATCAAAGGCTTGCACTGGCAAATCATCGTCACAACTGTCTTTAACGTCGATATTAATGTCGCCATGATAGGTCTCACCAGTGTGCAGCCCTGAGGCATCACTGCCAGACACCACCGTCGCCGTTAACCAGTTTGACAAGCCGTTGCCCACATTTTTGCCGTTAGCACCCAACCCTAATTGAGCAATAGGGCCACGAGGCTCAAGCGAGATTTCCACGCCGCTGTAGTCACCGTCTCGACCAATTAACGTGCCGGTAAAGCCAGCAAAGTATTCCCAAGTGCTCGGGTCAACTGGGCCACCCATTGCGGCATAAGCCGCATCAATCAGCTCAAGCTTAGGAGTGCCTTGATCCGTGTTCATGGTGTAAACAAAACTGGCGTCAAAGCCTTGACCGTTGGCGTCATAAACCGCACCGGATATTTCAACATCACCGTTGTTATAAACCAAGACTTCCGCCGCTGGGTCGAAGCTGAACTTCGAAACGCCAAACAACGTGATCGAATGACCGCCGCCGTATTGACCAAAAGAATCCAACTCGGCCGTAAGTGCGCACTGCTCAAGCACCACTTCTCTCACTTCAGGGCATTCATCCGGCAAGTCAGCATTAATGTCGCCATACAACTTCTGCCCAATATGAAAACCCTCAGGCAATACCGAAGACGTAGACTCAATGGTTAAATCAAACCAGCTTGAAAAGCCAAAGTTTTGATTTTTTCCATTAGCGCCAAAGCCAAGTTGCCCCATAGCACCGCGAATTTCAAAGGTCATGCGGGTTCCCGCCCAAACACCTTTGGTGCCCACAAGAGAGCCCTCTAAATGTGCCCAAAAATCCCAAGTAGACGGGTCAATCGGCCCACCATTGTTCACATAGGCGCTTTGCATTAGCTCTAATTTAGGGTCGCTTGAGTTTTCATGAAAATCAGAAAATGTCATCTGCACTTCAAATTCATGATCGGCATCAGCGACTACACCAACAATAATTAGATCGCCCGAAGGTAAAGTACGAGTACTAATCGGTGTTCCTATGAATTTAAGGTCTGTAGAAATTTTAGGTATCCACAGCGCATGCTCATAATTACCACCACCGAATTCGTCCACACCAGCTGCTTGAGGGCAATATGCAATGTCTTGGGTAACACCGATCGTCACTTTGGCTTTCGAGTAATCGCCATCGCTATCAATCAACTTATAATGAACTTCAAACACGCCCAATTCGTCGGTCGCTCCAGAGAGCGTACCATCACTGGCCAACTCAATGCCGCTCGGCAATTGGCCGCCAACAATTTTTACTGTGCCCTGGCCATCGCCTTGCGTGTCGTTTTCATTGACAATGTTTTGAGAAAGCACATCGCCTGCCTTAAGGTCATAAGCGTCATCAACGGCAACCGGTTTTTTGTCTTCCGGCTTTGGTTGGTGATATCTATTTTTCCACCAGCCGTATTTCTTATAACGACTCTTAGTCCATCGATAGCTAGTTCTGCCGTAGCTACTTCTACCATAACTACCCCGGCGATAACTTGAACGGTAACCGTGATACCTTGAGCTATTTGAATAATGATAGCGACTGGTGTGGCTCACATTGTAACCACTGCTGTAACTGCGCTTATTCCAACCCGACGAATACGTCGCTTGGGCGCTAGATTGAAAAATGAACAAGAAGGAAAATACTGCAGCCAGCAGTAACGTACGGCGTAAAAATCTCATAGACACCAACCCAATTTTATTTAATTTATATGCATTATTATCAGCGGTTAGCGTCCTTACTACTCATACCCAAACAAAACCCATACCCAAAACACTAACCACCCTATTTACTACCCAAGCCAGAAGCCAATAGCACAAGCCAAGCCTTTGACTGTGCATAAACCCCAAACTTAGGCGAATGGTAACAAAATATTAAATATTGTTCACGCAAATCACCAACAAAAGACCCTTCTTTTATTGGTTTTTTATTTTATCTTCAACAGCTTAGACGAACTATAGCACATTCAACAATCCTTGTTATTTACCGTCTATTTTTTCTTCAGCAGTTTACCTTCGGCCCAATACTGTAACGCTCGCCATTGCTCTAAATCAGTGGCAACCCGGTTGTGCGGCATGTCAAATAAGCTCAACCCTTCGTTAGCGGCAGTAACGTAATTTTGTGAGCTTCGTAATGAGGTCACAATGGGTACTTTCATCAATTTTGAGAAGTTATCCAACTCATGAAATGAATTAAAGTTTTTATTCGCGCGGTTGGCCACCAAACCAATTTGAATTTGCTTGCAAACGTCAGCACGAATCATGCCTCGAATATCGAAAATAAACTTAAACGCCGCTCGATGATCAATAATGGAAGGGTTAATTGGCATGATAATAATGTCTGACTTATTAATAAGGTCAGTAGTTAAGCCAATGTGGATTTGCGCTGGGCAATCGTAGATCACCCTCTGCGTATCATAGCTGTCGATTTCTTCTGAGTACGGCGTAATGGCTGGAGCACCGACCGGGCGACTCAATGCCCACTGATAACTCGAACGTTGTTGGTCTAAATCCACCAGCGACACAGACACTCCTTTGCTGGCGTAATACCCCGATAGATTTGTTGCTATTGTCGTTTTTCCACAACCGCCTTTTGGGTTGACCACTAAAATGGTTCTCATTATCTGCTAGTATCCTCAATAATCTCACGGCCACAGCCATTTAGATTCAAAACTTTCCACTTCTAACGCTTTAACACGACATCGCACTCTTAAAGTAAGCAAGTACAATTTTCCCAAAGCAAACTTATTGATTAAATCCAAGAAGTTAGCAATCCAGTCTAAAACGCAAGTACATAAACCAACACCCGTAGCTTACCTAACAGCCGTCCCATTGGGCAACTACATTATGCTTGTTCTTGCTTTAAATTTGATCGGATGGTTTTAATGCCCTAAAACCGAGCAAGTAATTCCACGATTCGTCTTAAAACGACAATGATAATGAGTGGCCAATATACGATCAACCACCCCAACCATCGCTCCTTATTCGCCTATTAAGGCTCCATCTTGCGGGTTTTGCAGCCACACTGAATGTCTTTACCTAACGTGTTAACGCATCGCCCTAACACGGCACACGAACTTTTATAGCCGCCAGCAAAACCAATAATCCATTAGCAATGGTAGTATGTGGGCCTTCTGAGCACATACCTCTCAAAAATTGCCCGGCAGTAAAACCTTATTATGAATTCAAATTTACTCAACACCGCGAGCTACATTAATGGCAAATGGCTCAACGGCCAAGGCCCTGCATTTCAGGTCAACAACCCCGCTTTGGGAGAAGAAATTTGCACCATCAACGGCGCAAACGAAAATGACACGGTCAGCGCCGTCGATGCGGCTACAGCTGCCCTGCCCGCTTGGCGGGCAAAAACGGCCAAGCAGCGCTCGGCGATTTTACGCCGTTGGTATGAGCTCATTATGGAAAATGAAGATGAGCTTGCTCGCATCATCACAGCAGAACAAGGTAAGCCGCTTGCCGAGGCCAAGGGTGAAATCGCTTATGGGGCGAACTACATCGAATGGTTTGCTGAAGAAGCCAAACGAATTTACGGTGATACCATTCCAGGTGCGTCAAGTTCATCGCGCATTGTGGTGATCAAGCAAGGCATCGGTGTTGTCTCAGCAATTACGCCTTGGAACTTCCCCAACGCCATGATCACTCGTAAAGCGGCACCCGCACTTGCCGCTGGTTGCACGTTTATTGTCAAAGCAGCTTGCGAAACACCGCTTTCGGCTTTGGCGCTTGCAGAGTTGGGTGAACGAGCCGGTATTCCCGCGGGGGTATTCAATGTGGTGGTTGGGCAAGAGGCCGAAAAAATTGGCGCGGTACTGACCACAGACCCAAGAATTGCTAAGTTTTCATTCACCGGCTCCACCGAAGTCGGGAAGAAACTGCTCGCACAGTGCGCCACTACCGTAAAGAAAACATCAATGGAGTTGGGCGGTAACGCGCCATTTATTGTGTTTGATGATGCCAATGTCGATGAAGCGGTAAAAGGGGCGGTTATTTCAAAGTTTCGCAACGCTGGCCAAACCTGCGTGTGCACCAACCGTATTTTTGTACAGCAAGGCATTTACAATGCATTTGTAGAAAAGCTCAGCAACGCGGTTTCACAACTAAAGCTTGGCAACGGCATGGACAACGGTGTTGATGTTGGGCCAATGATCAACAAAGACGCCATCAAATCGGTGCAAAGTTTAGTAGACGATGCCATAAGCGATGGCGCGCAAGTTAACATGGGTGGTGGGCTCAGCAAACTCGGCGAACTTTATTTTGAGCCAACGGTATTGGTCAATGTTACCCCGTCGATGAACGTCGCCACCGAGGAAATTTTTGGCCCCGTTGCCCCCATTATCAAATTTAACACCGAAGAAGAAGCGGTTGCACTTGCCAACAACACCGACGCGGGCTTAGCTTGCTATATTTACACACGCGACATAGGTCGTGTGTGGCGTGTATCTGAAGCCTTAGAGTATGGAATGGTGGGCATCAACGAGGGCATTATCTCTAACGAAATGGCACCTTTTGGCGGTGTAAAGCAATCCGGAATTGGCCGCGAAGGGTCTAAATACGGCCTGGATGATTACCTAGAAATAAAATATCTTTGCATGGGCGGCTTGGACGGATAAAAACAATTCACGGTCAGATCGCAGTCATAGCTACCCTCGCGGCGATCACCACGAGGTACTATGTGATAAAGCGCTCCTGTGAACTCAAGCCTAAAAATATGACCTTAACGAAGCCATCAACATGTTCAGTCTTCATAGCATTCTAACCATGCCTGCCCTTTATTATTCGTCGCCCTTATTAAAGTCAGCGTTTCGGACCGGGCCGACGATTTTGTAGCCACGCGCTGCGAGCCGGCTAAGCAAGCCTTTGGTTTCAATAACATCATGCAATCCTAATACTGCAAAGCTTGAACGATTGTTTTCAAGCGCTTTTTGTGTCTCATTCAACCAAGATTCCTCTGTCTGACGAGTGATTCGTTGTATTTGATCGCTATTTAGAAAAAACTCAGTGCATGATGAGCCCTGAAGGCGTGGAATACTATTATCAATTAGAGCTTGCGAATCACCTTCAGCCCATAGCAATGAATAATTAATCAATGAACTAATCTCATCGTCTAGGGTATCCATAACCAAAGACAAACATGCGGAATGATCAGTCTCTGACAAACTTTCAATCGCTGCAAAAAGTGGTTTTGGTTCAACCTTCTCTCGGGCTTTTACCTTAGTAATTTCTAACTTATTCCGTTTGGCTAGTTTATATATCGCTTTAGATATCTTACGTGCATCAACTAATCCATATTCTTTTTTAGCCCCTTCAAAAAGCTCACCGGCTGCAAACACAGGCGTGAGTTTCTCAATTTTTTTATTATTGGGTGCATACTGCGCCATTAATCTCGAGAACTTATCGTATTCCTGCTCAGATAAATAATCTTTTATTGTTCGCCCATCAGGTATTTTTTTTAGCTTGTTAAACTTTCGCAACATACCAATGAGCTTGATCGGGTTAAGAGAAGCCGAAAGACTTCTTTCGATCGGTGGAAAATATTGTTGTGAGTCAGAAAGAACATAGTCAATACCTGATGAATCCCACTCTAATGATTTTGGCATTGTCTCCACTAAAGCAAAAATCCATAAGGTATTCTCTCCATTTTTAATTTGCCACAATGGTGGGCCGGGGCGACGCCCACTGACAACAACTTCTTCGACTGGCTTTGTCAGCAATCTATCCGTATTTTTATTCTCTGCTTGAACGGCAGTTGAAAACAGTAAAACTAAAAGCGCTGGCGTTAGTAAAAATCTCATTCAAATATCCTCTACGAATCAGAGCCTCATAGTAAAACCTATTCGAACAATGATAAACAAAAATATTCGGTGTAATATTCGGTGTCAGAGCAACATTTTATAAGTAGTTTACTCACCTCTTGGCCGACCAGGAACCAGTGCTGATACTCTGCCAAGTTGAAGCTCCTCTATTTCCTTAATAAAACGCTCACTAGCAAAAGGCACACCAGAATTAGTACAACGCCTCAATTGTTCAATTAATTTTTCTGACACATGAGCTTTAAATAAATCTCGATAAGCACACAAACGATCACCCTGCGTTCGACCAAGCCTCGCATAAACCTCATGAGAAGTTCTCAGTGCAGTTTCTCTCCCAAGCGCATTGCATTGATAGCTCGACCAACTGTACTCACCTGGGTCTTCAACCATTTTCGCCCGCACTGGATTCAATTCTATATAGCGATAGACCTCTAATAGATAAGACTCTGAATCAACTAAACAAGCCTTAAATCGGCCTTCCCAAAGCGTACCTGAACGACCAAATTTATGATTAAAATAACGCACATATACACGCCCTAAAGACTGCATCATTTTACTTACCGCCATCTCAGCCTTTGGTGTACAAAGCAGGTGAACATGATTGGTCATTAA
Source organism: uncultured Arenicella sp. (assembly GCA_938045295.1). Lineage (GTDB taxonomy): Bacteria > Pseudomonadota > Gammaproteobacteria > Arenicellales > Arenicellaceae > Arenicella. The sequence continues at coordinate 51,058 of CALINO010000013.1, read as the reverse complement.
TACCCATGCATGAATCTCCACCTCATATTTTTTTGAAAGCTCACCCAACCATGACAAGTAAGCTTTCATATCATGCTCATCACTAAAACAAACTTGGCGGTTATTTCCTCTTTGTATAACATGTTGCGCAACACCAATCGGGGCCACTCGCTTCAATCGCGCCATCACTCACTCCTTGGTAATAGGCAAATTCTAATTGATTTAGTCTACATCATGAGCTCAACACTCATCAACAGCCGTGGAAATGTCACTCTGACCCCAATTATTCCGGCGTTATAAGTGTATTGGCGTTGGCCGTCACTGGTTAATGCGCCGTTGGCGTCGTACGTGTGGGCTTGGTTGTGACTTATTTGGGCGTTAATCACCTGCGCTTGTTCAATCAGTTCGTGATTGCCATTGTGGGCGTAGGTGGTGCTTTGGCCGTTAACCAATTGGCTAATGCGGTTGCTGTTGTCGTCGTACGCGTATTGCGTGAGTGTTTGCCCTTGGTTCACGTCCACTTGCGTTAAGCGGTCGGCTTGGTCGTATTGGTAGGCGTGGTCTCTTAAACGTTGTGGGCTGCTGCCGTCATTGGTGGCGCTGGTTAAACCGCTCTGCTGACGTTGGCCGGTGATGTTGTTGGCGTTGTCGTACTGGTATTGATAATCGAGCAGTACGTTGTCGGCGTTGTTTTGCACATTAATGCGGTTAAGCCGAGCTAAACCGTCGTAGCCTAGGGTGCGGGTGACGTTGCCTGAGTGGGTGATTTGCGTGGGCAAGTGGCCTACGTACGCATCCCACGTGAGGCTGCCCAGATCGGTAAAGCTGATTTGCGTTAACCGCCCCGCTTTGTCATACAGGTATTGGCTTGCTTGGCCTTGGGCGTTGGTGCACAACCTGGGTTGATTGTTGTTGTGGTAGGCGTGGGTGAGCGTTTTACTGAACAGGGCGTCGCCGTCGTGATCTTTAAATTCAGTGGTGTGTTGGCTTAACCGCCCTACGGCGTCGTAACGGTAGTCAATGCCCACTAAGTCGTCATTCGTGCTGGTTAAACGGTGGCTGTCGTCGTAAGCCAGCATTACGTTACGTTCAGCCGTTTGTTCACCCGCTGCTGAACTCAACACTCATCAACAGCCGTGGAAATGTCACTCTGACCCCAATTATTTAGCGTTCACTCCGCACTCCGGATATTTCAAAAAACCAGAAAGGAAGTAGCATCGGTAGGTTCGGGCCTGTTTTGCGAAGTGCTGGAATAGACTTAGGCAAAAGTAAAGATTGGTCGTTTCTAGCGAACTGCGCTTACGTTAGAGATTGTTTACTTCATGCGAATGGACAACTATCAATGTCTAAGAAAAAAAATGAATTAGAACGTTATATTAGTAGTGATTCAAGCGGTGTGCTACTTAAGAATGGCAGAATCAAAATTAAAGGCGATATAATTCAAAAATTAAATAGAGCTACTGATAATTTAATTGAGGAAATACTTTCTAGTGTATCAACCTAACAAAGCACCAAAGTTTGCTCCATTCGCTGCGCTCCGCCCCTTGGCACGGCGTTATGTGTATTTAGTCAGATGATACTTTTTCGTTTTGTCTTGGTTTGGCTGTGCTTTTCTTTTCTTAGCGTCAATGCCTCAGACACTGAATTAACATTAGAAGAATTTTTAGATATTGAATTTAGGAACCTTCGAGAAGATATTCGAAAGCATATAGAGGCAGGGTGTCCTGAACGCGAAAAAAGTAACGAGATAGTTCTAACTACTAATATCGAGATTGGCATGGACCCTAATTCAGAGGAAGATGTAGAGTTATACCAAAAGGCATATAGGTTTGAAAATAAACAAGAAGTTAAAGAATTATTTCAATTAGCCAACTCCAATTCCGGCTTTTGGTCTTGAAAATTGTATGGTAACGTTTAGAAACGTGGGGCATGGAAATTGAAATAGTTTTAGTAAACAAGCCGCTCCGAGAGCCTCTATTATATGTTCAAGATCCATAATCATAAATTTTCGTTTTTTCCCGTTGCCACGGTCTATTTAATAAGTGCACTAAGCCATGATGCAATCGCATCGTCTTCGTTTAGCAAAACTCAATCTTTACCACCCATCATTTCCCTTTTGCTTAATGACTCAGTAAACGAGGATCATGAGTTTGGCTCTTTAATTCCTGGAAAACTCTACTCCGAGAGTGAACTCGCTTTTTGGCGAGCACGAGCCCAGAATGGCCCACACATTGTTCGAGGTGATGCTTATGGAACCTTAGAAACAGGCAGCAGCCCAGACTACGTGTTTATCAAAGCAGGCGCCCAAGCGTTTATAAATACCGATGATAGTGAAATTGTTTCGAAAGGGGTATCAAGAGCAGACTTAATTGACCAAGGGCTGACAACTGAGGAGCTAGATAAGATAACCTTTTCTGGGGATTGTGCCGCCTTGGACCCAAGTATCAGTGAAACTTTCTATGATTGGTATGAGTTTGGTAGGGTTAATCTGGCTAGAGATGCTGCTTTTATTGATCTGCTCGACGGCACCACTATACAGACTGGTCGAATCAAATCTATATTACTCCAACAAGCCCAGGAACCTTGCATGGATTTTTCTAACCGAGCGATTTTTCGAAATGGCGTGGTTAATAACAATGCATTTTGGCTCACATTAGAATGGATCCACCGTCTATTAAAAACATACGACTATTTAGACGAAAGCGCGTTTACAGCCCAAGAGAAGGCTATCATTGACAACTGGTTCAAAAGCGCGGCGGAGTGGGCGCACTACTACGTTTCAACGGGTTTCATAGATCGTGTGTACAGAGTTCGGGCACCAGACCCTATCAATTCTGTGATTGATTTGCCCGACCCCAGCGATCCGAATCGTACGGGATATTGGCTTAATCGAGAGGCCTATGCGGCTACCAGAATCAGGTATAAAAATAGCAGTGTTTTTTGGCCTGCTGGCATGTTGATCAACAATAGACATCTCGGGCAAGTTAATTTCGTTGCTCATGCTGGAGTGAAGTTTGATGTTGACGCATGGAAAAAAGAGGGTGTTCAAACCGTCAAAGAATACGTTTCTTTCCACTTTGACGATAATGGCTACTATGCAGAACTGGATAGATCTTCCGATAGAAGCTCACAAGCAAGCATGGATGCTGGAATACCAATAAAAGCCGAAAGCGGTTTGGGTTATGGGGCTAACTCACTGATTAATATAGCTGAAATTGCAAATGTTCTTTATCTTTCTGGCTATGAAAACCTGTTCGAGTATCGATCTAAGACGAAAATAAACGAAGGTTCCGGTGAAATCGAAATAGGTGTTGTAGAAAAAAGTTTGGAATGGGTTCTTCTAAAATTCAGAGAGAACTTTATGTTAGAAGATTCTCCACCGATTTATCCACGTGGCGTTTCAGATGCTCAGGAGAATACAGATACGGTCATTCATTTTTGCAAAAACACTCATCGAGAAAAATTTGGAGGGCTGAGGCTAGTTGGGCTTATGTACAACCCAGCAGTGATTATTAACCGATATTACAAAAACCCTCTTATTAAAGACATCTATAACGCTTCTGAGAATTACGGGAATCTATGTGGGTTTGTCGATACCAAAATTGAAACCCGCCCGGGGCCACACAATATTTCTCCTGGAACGCTGTTTCAATACTCTGATGCGCATGAAGAGTATTAACCACAATCAGACCATTGCATTCAGACTCGAAGAAAGGCGCTGATGATTGCCGTAAAAAGCTCAGGGTCAGGTCTTTGATTTATAATTCTTGGTAAAAATACAAAAGCCGACAGTTAAGCCCGTAAACCCTATAACAAAGCTCCGCACGAAGAAGCGTTAAACTATTGCCAGCGATGACTTTTCTATTAAGCGACCAAATTCAAGTGTGCCGCTCAGATTTAAACCACCCCACGGTTTCTGGCAACAAGCTGTATAAACTACAGCCGCACATCAAGGCAGCTATTGAACAAGGTTGTAAAACAATAGTAAGTTTTGGCGGTGCTTACTCAAACCACCTTCATGCCTTGGCTTGGGCGTGCAAACAACAAAAGTTAAACAGCGTTGGCATTGTTCGGGGTGAGCTGCATGCAACGCTTACCCCCACGCTAAACGATTGCCAAAACTGGGGCATGACATTGCAAGCAATGCAGCGTAAGGCGTATCGTGAAATACAAGAACAATTGGCCGTATCGGGCTCTGCGCCAGAGCAATTAAAAAAGCATATCCCGTCTATTTGTGACGCGGCCTATGTAATTACCGAAGGTGGCAGCGACCCACGCTCTATTGAATCGTTGCGCTGCGCTTATAAAGCTATATTAGAACAGCCGCAATATTCAGGCATTACTCACATTATGTGCGCCACAGGCACGGGCGCAACCGTTGCGGGTTTGCGCTTGGCGGCACCGGCGCACGTGCAGGTGATCGGCGTTCAAGCGGTTGCCGAAGGCCAGGCAACGCTGGCGCGCATTCAACATTGGCTGCCCAATGAAAGCCTTGCTAATTTAACCATCATGGCTGGGCATTTGGGTGGTTTCGCCAAAATCAATGGCCCTCTATTAGAGTTCATTAAGCAGTTTGAACAAGATCACAATATACCGCTTGACCCGGTATACAATGGAAAAGTGATGTTTAAATTGTCTCAGCTTATGCAGGAGCGCTTTTTCACTGCTCGTGACCGAGTATTGGTGATTCACACCGGTGGCTTGCAGGGCAAAAGAGGCTTTGATAAACCAAATGCAATTTCTCACCCTCAATAACGGTCTTTAACATTATGAAAAACCTACTACTGCTGATATTAGCCACCCTCACCATGCCAACCTTTGCCAACGATCATTTAATTGTTCAACAAAGCCCTTACTCTGTTACTGAAACAGCCGACCGTTTTAGCGATGCGGTTCAAGCCAAAGAATTGAAATTATTTGCCCGCATTGACCATGCCGCCAACGCGGCCGGTGCTGAACTTGAGTTAGCGCCAACGCAAGTCATTTTATTTGGCAACCCCAAGGTTGGAACTCTGCTTATGCAATGCGCGCCAACCATGGCAATAGACCTGCCGCAAAAAGCGCTGATTTGGCAAGATGCCGACAACAACACCCAACTGGCTTACCCTGACCCACACTATATGAAAGAGCTGCATAATATGGAAGGTTGCGATGCGATTGTGGATAAGGTGAGTAATTTATTAAAAATGCTGGCCGCAGAAGCGATTAAATAAGCAACAAAAAGCGGTTATCATTGCGCCATAAAATGACGGCCAACTGTTGGCCGTTTGACGCATGACATACCCTAAGACACATGACACTCAAAGACTATTTAAAAGCACTGGATGACGCCCCTCAAAGCATTGATTTTACGCAAACCTTAAGCGTGATTGACGGTGAATACACATTCACCGAGACCGCCTTTAAAAACGGCAATACTGAAAACGCGGCTGGGCAAAACTCAGGCTCATGCAAAGTGTTTGCGTTTGCGATAAAGCACGGCCTAAACAAGCAACAAACACTTAATATGTTTGCCCAATACTACCGTGATGATGTGCTAAAAAACCCCGCCGGCGACGACCACCAAAACATTCGTCAATTTATGCAGCACGGGTTTGAAGGCCTCACGTTTGCTGGAGAAGCCCTTAGCTGATTAAGAGCCCTTAGCCAATTAAGAGGCCTTTAGCTGACATAGAAAGCCCTTAGCCAACAGATTAATTTTGCCAACTAATAGCCATTACAAGCCAAATACAACTGCGCACAAATTACTCTTCATTGCGGCAATGGCCTGCTTATTGAGCGCCTGCTTTCCGAAAAAAGCAGGCAAGCATTTAGAACACTTCCATGTGGAGGCTCCCGCAAAAGGCGATATGGCGCCGGGCTTCACCTTGAAAACGCCTGCAGGCAAAACCGTTAAGCTTCAACAATTACTGGGTGAGAAACCGATTGTGTTGCAGCTCGGCAGCCACACCTGCCCGGTGTATCGATATCGCCGCTTTGGTATGCGCAGCCTGCACCACCGGTATGCAGATAAAGCGCATTTTTTGTTGATTTACACGCTTGAAGCGCACCCAAAGGGGGCGATTAACCCCTACGTTGACCGAGAGTGGGTTAGCAGCTTTAACACCCTCACCAACACCATTGTAAAAGAGCACCAAAGCCAAGAAGAGCGTAATGAAATGGCCGCTTTTTCGACGCAAAAACTCAATATTGCCTACCCTGTGGTGGTCGACAATATGAATAATGAACTGTGGCAAGCCTATGGGCGTGCGCCTTCGGCGGCGTTTGTGATTGACCAACAAGGGCGCATTGCGTTGAGCCTTCCTTGGGTTGACCCGCGGGCGATAGAAAAAACCTTAGATGCCTTATTGCCCAGCGAGCTGCCCAAAAAACACGTTAACGAGCCACAAAACCACCAGCAATAAAAATTTTCGAGAGCAAAACAGGTTTGAGCGGGTCTTAAATACAAGCACCATCATTGAGGAAAACCCCATGCGCCCACTATTGATTCACTTCGCTCTCATTATTTCCACTTTGTCTGCGGCCATGAGTGCCAAGGCTGACAACCTAGTTTCGTTTGAATCTGGCACTAAACAAGTGCCATTGATTGAGCTCTACACCTCCGAAGGCTGCAGCAGCTGCCCCCCAGCCGACCGCTGGCTAAGCTCGCTCAATGATTCGCCCGAGCTGTGGGCCTCATTCGTGCCCGTGGCGTTTCACGTTGATTATTGGAATTACATTGGCTGGCCAGACCGTTTTGCCAAGCAAGAATACACACAAAGACAAAGACGCTATGCCGCTGAGTTCAGAGAACGCACCATCTACACCCCGGGCGTGCGCCAATCTGGCTTGGAATGGCGTGGCTGGCGTCGTGAAGGGGTAAGCTCGCCGGCAATCGAAACAGGCAAGCTACAAGTGAACGTCGATGCACAAGGGCTAATAAGCGCCAGTTTCACTCCGCAAGCACCAGATAATTCTGAACCACTGCAACTGACTTTGGCGGTGTTAGGTATGTCACTCGAAAGCGATGTAAAGCGAGGCGAAAACAAAGGTAAGAAGCTCAAGCACGACTTTGTGGTTCTGGCCACCACCACCCTAGCCAGCAACAACCTGACTGGCAATCAAGGCAACGACCAGTCAGTGTCATGGCAAGGCCAACTCCCCGCCCCCGAACACGACGCCCCTACTCTGGCATTAGCTGCCTGGGTAACGGTTGGGCAAAGCCAAGTGCCGATTCAAGCCACTGGCGGCGTTATTCCATCAACCTTGTCGTTTAATTAGCAAGCCTGATTTACTTGAACCTAATTGAATGCGTTTGCTTTAATACCTTAACCGCGTACTGAACGCCTTTTTAGCCGTTCAGTACGCGCTGCAAACGTAAAAAATCTAAGCTCACTGACGCTTGGCGGCAATGGCCGCTAGCACCGGAATAATCAAACTAAGAATATCGTCTTCATCGTCAGGTGATTCTGGGTCTGGCGCGGCGACATCATCGTCTTCAATGGTCACATTCACTGTGCTAACACCGATACTCGCACCGCCGGTGGCACTGCCAATGCTAACGGACAAGCGTTCATCGCTCTCAACCACACTGTCGTTGACTAAATTCAAGGTCACACTTCGGCCACCGCTATCACCGTCTGCCCATGTCACCAAACGGTTGGAAATAGCCTGATAATCACTGCCCGATGTTGCCGAACCATTTTGCGTATTGACTCTCACTGAAATAGCGCCGTCTGACCCGCCAGTACGGCGCAACTGCAATACAACCGAGCCTTGACCCTCACTGACACTCATTGCCGTGCGTGTAAAACTCACCTGCCCTGCGTCATCAACCACCAGAGTGTCATCGTCTTCAATCGTTAGATTAACCGTGCCAACACCAATGCCCACACCGCCGGTGGCACTGCCAATCGTGACTGACATGGTTTCATCGTTTTCAACAACGTCATCGTTCACCAAGTTCAATGTCACGTTTTGGCGGCGGCTATCACCGTCTGCCCACGTCACCAGCTGGCTTGATATCGCTTGATAATCACTGCCTGACATGGCCGAGCCATTTTGCGTGTTCACTCTCACTGAGACCGCACCATCGGTGCCGCCGGTGCGTTGCAATTCAAGCACCACTGAACCTTGCTCTTCACCCACGCGAACCGTACTGTTTGAAAAGCTCACTTGCCCAGGTTGGGCGTCATCATCTTCAATCGTAACCATGGCCGTACCAACACCAATATTCGCACCGCCAGTAGCATTGTTTATGCTTACCGTGAAGTCTTCATTATTTTCAGCCGTATTGTCATTCACCAAATTCACTCTAACGCTACGATTACTGTCGTCACCGTCCGCCCAGGTCACCACTTGATTATTGATCGACTGGTAATCGCTGCCAGAGCTTGCTGACCCATTTTGGGTATTTACCGTTACCGAAATGGCGCCATCTGACCCGCCCGTTCGACGCAATACCAAGTCAACCGAGCCCTGATCTTCGTCCGCACTGACGGCACTGCTTGAAAAGCTAACCGTGCCCGGCTCTTCGGTTGGCGGGTTTTGATCTTGAACCAAACGCCAGCCAACGTCTTTAAGCATTTGAAAAGTGGCGCGGTCATCGCTGGTTGGGGTGGCCGAGGGTTCCATCAGCTCATCCGGCACTAAGGCCGTGTCCCAGTGAGAAATGGATGAGCCTCCGCGATAGGGGCTGGGGGCATACACGCGCAAGCGGCCATTATTTTTACCGGTTGTGATGTGCGAGGTATTGGCGTTAACGCTGGGGCTACGAAACGTCACATTGCCCGTATTGGTGGCCGACGTAACGCGCTGCTGCACCGTCATATCTCGCCAAAACTGACCTTGAGTTTCGTCGTACAGGTAAAACGCATAAGCATCGATAATGCCATTAATCATTTGGCCATTCTGACGAATGCCTGAAGACACGCCTAAGCCGTGCCCTATTTCATGCAATACCGTATCAAACAAGCTGATGGTGCCATTAGGCGCTGGGCTGCCGATGCCTAACCACCAATTAGTGCCTCGCAAACAATTGTCGTTATTGTCGATCTCACTGTTAAAACGCGCCTGAATATCCACCGTATTACTGCCCAACCGCCGACCAGCCAAATTATTGGCCGCCGCGGATACGTACCACGTATCGGCTCTGGGGGCGTTGGTGAAATTACGAAATAAATTGCTGGCTCCGGCCGACCCCAACGTAGCGCTGAAAGAGGCGCAAGAAAGAGGGTCGAAATTAATGCCTACCCGCACATCCACATCCACCACCAAGCGCGCTTCCCAATAATCGGCCGCCGCTTGAAATACCCGCAAACGTTGTTGGCCTAAAGTGGCACCATTATTACCCGTTTGATTGGCAAATGGCGCCGACGGGTCATTAAAACCTTCGTTAGCACCATCGTTATTAACCAGCAGAATATCCGCCGCATGCAGGTTTAATGAAACCAATAAAAGCAGCGGCAATAACGCAGCCAATGAGCTCAGCCGTGGCCGCAATACAGTAAATTTCATGCGACCCCCTATTGCGGATTGCAGCGAGTCGACGTGTCTGATGCCGAGCCATCGTGCTGACTATGAATGGCACCGTCACAGTCAAGAATCACTTCAAATGAGCTGTCCATATGCCCATCCAATACCGCCTCTTGCATACCGTCAGGGTGGTTCACTATTTTTACCTCAGCTGCATTATCTTGGGCTGATGAAGATCGATTTTGCTCAACCTGAACAGGTGGCTCCGAAGCCAACTCTCCGCTATTCGGGTCGATGTGCGCCTGCCTGCTCGACGGCTCACTTTGCTCTTGCGCAAAGACGGCAGAAGCTCCGATAAAAACACTCACATCAATAATCAACAGTGCGAGCAATGAAGGGAATAACATTGGGGGGAATGCCGTTCGAATAAAACTCATAATTAAGGTCGACCTAATATTTCTAATATTTAACAGCCCCCAAACGATCAAACGCAAGCCTATCAGCATACGCTTAACAAACCAGCGAATCACACACAAATTATACAAAATGTAATGTAGGGACCATCTTAGCCGTTCTTTATTAGCAACGACACAGTAATACTGTATATAGCTCGCGCCCTTTATTTGCCAACCATAAATTTGCCAGCCATACATTTGCACGCCATAACAAAAATACGTTAGCCTAAGAGCCATGCCCAATACAAGTAATCAGCTACCCGCCGGCGGTGGGTTTAAGAAAATTCTTTACGCTCTGCAAACCGCGCAACGCATAGGGTTACTCAATTCAGGTAAAGCCCTTAAGTCAAACAATACCTGTAAGGCCTGCGGCTTAGGCATGGGTGGGCAGAAAGGCGGCATGGTCAATGAAGAAAACGAGTTTCCGGCTGTGTGCAATAAAAGCATTCAAGCGCAATCCACCGACGTTCAACCGCCCATTCCTGATGAGATTTTTGATTTTGAATTAGAGGATTTCAAAGAGCTCAGCCCTCATGAACTGGAACATTTGGGCCGCTTATCTAAGCCAATTTTTAAATCTAAAGGCGATAATAAATACACGATTGTCGACTGGGATTGGGCCATGAGTTGGGCCGCAAAAAAATTCTTAGGCACTAACCCAGCGCGCACATTTTTTTACTCTTCCGGGCGCTCTTCCAATGAAGCCGGGTTTGTCTTGCAGTTGTTTGCTCGTTTATTTGGCACCAACAACGTTAATAATTGTTCGTACTACTGCCACCAAGCCACCAGCGAAGGCTTGCAAACCACCATCGGCACTGGCACCGCCACCGTTGAACTTGGCGACTTAGCACTCAGCGACACCATCTTCGTGATCGGCGCTAACCCGGCGTCTAACCACCCAAGATACATACACCAACTAAAAGCATGCCGTGACCGTGGTGGCGAAGTCATCGTCATAAACCCAGCTAAAGAACCGGGCTTGGTTAAATTTGCTTTACCCAAAAGCGCGCGCTCTTTGCTCCGCGGCGGCAGTGACATTGCCTCGTTGTATCTGCAACCCAAAATTGGGGGCGACATTGCGCTTTTCAAAGGCATGGCAAAATGGCTGATTGAAAACAAGCAATACGACGAAACGTTCATTGGCCAACACACACAAGGTTTTGCCGATTTCAGTGCGGATTTACAAAACTGTGAGTGGGCAGATATAGAAGCCGATTGCGGCATAGACCAAGCCACCATTGCCGAGGCGGCAAAGCGCTATGGCGCGTCAAAAAACACCGTATTTTCTTGGGGAATGGGCATTACGCATCACACTCACGGCTCAGAGAATGTTGAGTACATTGCCAATTTAGCCTTATTACGCGGCATGATGGGGCAACCGGGCCGAGGCCTATTGCCGTTACGCGGGCACAGCAACGTGCAAGGCATTGGCACCATTGGTGTGAAGCCTGTGTTGGCCAGCCAAATCATAGACAAAATAGAAGCCGAATTAGACATCACATTTCCAGCAATGGAACCCGGCTTAGACACCCTATCTTGCTTAGAACGCGCTAACAGCGGTGACATAGATGCCGCGCTTATTATGGGCGGCAATTTATACCAAGGCAGCCCAAATTCTGAATGGGCAAAACGCGCCTTAAACAGCATTGGCTTTAAACTCTACCTCACCACCACGCTGAACATGGGGCACATTGTTAGCAGCGAAGACAGCGAGGCATTAATTTTACCGGTATTGGCTCGCGACGAGGAAACCCAAGCCACCACCCAAGAATCCATGTTTAACTTTGTACGCTTGAGCGACGGCGGCATTGACCGCATTGCCGATGCCCGATCGGAAGTACAAATCATTGCAGACTTAGCAACCGCCTGCGTGCCCAGCAGCACCTTTGATTTTGAGGCTTTTAAGTCACACCAAACCGTGCGTAAAACCATTGCCAATACCGTGCCCGGCATGGCGCAGTTAAAAGACATTGGCGTGGCCAAGCAAGAATTTCATATTCAAAACCGCTTAATGCACACGCCCACCTTCAAAACCGCCAATGGCCACGCGCAATTTGTAGTACGGCAAACTAACCGCAAAAACCAAGACAAAGATCACCCGTTTACATTGATGAGCGTGCGCAGTGAAGGCCAATTTAACAGCATCATTTACGAAGAGCGCGACAGCTACCGCGGCGTAGAGTCACGATGGACGGTAATGCTAAATCCTGAGGACATGTTGGCGTTGGGAATTGGCGATAAAGACAGCGTGGATATCACCTCACCACATGGAAAAATGTTAGCGGTTCAAGCCATTGGTTTTGACATTCCACGCTCAAATGTCATGGCTTACTACCCAGAAGCGAATGCCTTAATTGGGCTAGAGCGAGACGCAAGAAGCCAAACACCGGCCTTTAAGTCAGTGCCGGTTTCAATCACAGCAACGAGTAAACCTTAAGTCATCAATTAGCATCCGCCACCTTGGGTTGCAATGCGTACGCCTTAAGCAGCCTGTGCGTTAACATCATCGACAACACCACATAACAACCAAAGAACAGCAGGCCAATATGCACTTTCACCGTGGCCAACCCACCTAATTTTATGGTTGCCGCCAAAATGGCAATGATAAACACATCCGCCATTGACCATTTACAAATAGTGGCCAATTTACGCACAGCAAAAAGGCGCTTTTTTTGATCAAATTCATCAATACTCAGCACCAACCACGACAAAACAAATTTCAAAATAGGGGTTAACACGCTGAAGCCAAACACCACGGCCACCAAAAAGTATTCCTTCACTTTAAGTAGTTCAAACACGCCCCCCAATAATGAAAACGTGTCATTCACCACAAAGAATTTTTGCAAGGTAAACATGGGCAAGGTAATACCCAAACAAAACAAGACTATCGAAATACCCAGAAACACACGATCAAACATAGTAACTATCTGCTTTTATTATTAATACAATTATTCGCTGTTGATACCAATTTAATGACACCCCAAAACATTCACGTCAGTTTAACCCTGAGTCAATTTAATGTCTTTATCTTCACAGCGAAAGAAGTGAACGGTGTAGGTGGCGGCGGCGGCATTTTTTGGCCGGCTAACGCTTTTGTCGGCGAACTTAACAAAGCAAATATCGCCATTGGATGTGTTTGATCTAATATATTGATCACCGTATCGGTTTTTATAACTACTGATTTGTTTGCGCCGCGGGTACCGCTTGCGGCTATGAAAACTGCGAGTGAAACGCGCCAATTCATCGGGGGCTTGGTCTGCGTATCGCACCGCTTCTTGCTGAGAAAAGCGCACCACCGAAGCATGACTGAACACTAATGGCGGTGCCACAGCATTGGTTGCATTTTGACCGACGGCTTGGCTAACGGTGGCGTCGTTATTCACGCCTGCGACTTCTTCGCTTGCTTGCGATTGAACTTTGTCCTTACCTTCAGTTGGTTTTGCCGCATCTAAACGGCTGACTTGCGTGGTGATGGAATCGGCTTGATTATTAGCGGCATTGAGCCGTTGATCAAAGGGTTTTTGTGAGGGTTTTTCCAACAACACATTTAACCAAACGCCTTTCGTGGGCACGATTAAGTTCCATTGCGGTATGGCGGGGAATATGGCCAACAATAACAAATGCAAGCAAAGCGCACCCAGAGCGGCTTTGTGTAATGCGCTCATGCGTGATGCGTTTAATGACAACAAGAGATCTTGCAAGTATTGGCCCCAATGTTTGTTCCGCCTTACTGGTTACCATACTACAGACCCCATGAACGTTTTAGATATTACGTTAAACGACCAGACTTATTACTTAACTAGATCGCTATTTGCCTAAGGTGATTGATTTAATTTTGTCCAACACGATTCGATCAAGCCGCTCAACCCAAGCCTTTATGCCTCGACTGCTGGTGCTGGCATTCACTGCGGTTTTAAACACCGCCGTTTCCTGTGTTTTTTGCACAATTGTTTTGCGCGTCACATTAAAACTCAGACCCAGCAAAAACAGCACAATGACGATGGGGAAAAACGCCAAAACAATAAACCACTTTTGACGCTTATTAAACGCCGCCCAAAAGCGACTTGCCGAACGGAAAAACTGCTTTCCGCGGCGCAGAAACATCACTTTACACCAACGCGCCCAGCGCCATTTTTTCTGTGAAAAGAACACCCCGTAGCGCACCGTTAAGGTTTTCAGCACTTTCAATAAAAGCAGTTTGGACAAATTGAAAATGAGTATGCCCAGCGCTTTTAATAGCAATACCAGTTTAAGCGCAACCAGTTTTTTAATAATGACTTTGGCGAACGGAATAATCACCACCCACCAATTGTGCGACACCCAATCAAACACCGCTTGATGGTAATACGTGGCCAAACTTAGCTCGCAAAAGACCACCGTACACGATAAAAACAACACGACTCTATGCCAGCCATTCATGTCCCCACCTGAATTCATAAACCGTTGCTATTACCGTAAGCACTAAAAAAGGAACGTCATTATAAACACCCCTTCCACAGAAAAACTAACGCTTAATGCAAGCAATCAAATTGCACCAGCAAAAACATAATGATATATCAATAGCTAGAGCTAGCTCTCGTTATCGTCAGCAACCCCACTGCAGCACGGAGACCCACATGCGCCAACTCATAATATTATTCATTCCAACCCTGTTATTAATAAGCTCGTGCACGCAGAACATTTATTACCAAGAACATCAGCAAACGCGTAATGAGCACCTTAAGTCACACACCACACCACTGGTTCAAGCCGATGGCTCATACGCCACAATACCTCTGGCCAAAGACACCATTGTGGTAAAAGTGCTGCAAACCACCGTCAGCTCTCTGCAAGACTTTGACAGTATTGAAAACGGTCTAAGTCACAACTTAGATCACATGAAGTCAATGGCAGACAAAGCATGCAGCACTGGTAAAAAGCCAGATTTCTTGCTCTACCATGAGTTTCCATTAACCGGCTATTCTTCTGGCTCTCGCGCAGAGAAACTCAAATACACCGTCAAAATTCCCGGCGCTGAAACAGAGCGCTTAGGTGAGATTGCGCGCGATTGCAATGCTTACATTGTCTTCGGCACTTACGCCACGGACGACGACTGGCCTGGCCATATTTTGTCTATCAATGCGGTTATCAATCGCAATGGTGAGGTGGTAAAAAAGTTCTGGAAATCAAGAAACATCAAACACTATTCACAGACCACCGAAATACCCACCACCACGGTTGAAAACGTGCGCGACCGTTATCGCGCCATGTATGGCATTGAAGAAGAGTTTCCGGTGTTGCAAACCGAATACGGCAACATTGCGGTGTCCACGGTTCAATGGGACCCATTTGTGTTTGCAGCCTTTGCTATGAGGGGCACCGAAATCATGTTTCGTACCGCCACGTTATTTCAACAAAACGATGTGACGGCAATGGCCAAAGCCAACAATTTTTATTCGACCATGGCCAATATCGCCTTTGACGTGCCAGGGTATGAAGCTGGCGAAAGCATCATTGTTGACCATAAAGGAGAAATTATGGCGAAGTCAGCGTCAAAAACGCAAGACGATATTATTGAAGCCGAAATACCCATCGCTGAATTTAGACGTAATCGCACCATTCCCAGTTACGCGCTCGAAATGTCGATGCCGGTGATTGAGCAATACGTGCAAGAACACCCGTTAAATCATTTGGATTTACCGCCCGCTGAGCTGCCCCAAAGCGGAGAAGACATGAAAGCACTACTGAATAAGGTCAGCCGCTATAAAACTCAAAAATAAGTAACCGACCTAACCGCGATTTGGCCGGCGGTTAAAACCACGGCCAGCCACAATTCCAATAGGGCCACGTTGAATGGTGATTTGCACGGGCTGGCCATTGCGCTGCACTTCCAGCAACACACTTTCACCCTGCTCTCCATCAATGGTTAATGCGTTTAGCTCTCGTACATTAAAAACTCGACGGCCGTCATAGTGCGTAATGCGGTCATCGGGTAGCAAGCCCGCATTTTGACCCGGCGACCCGGCAATAACGCGGCCAATATTCACTTGAGTTGGAAACCCGTTAGCTTCAAGATACTGCTCGTACGAATCCTCCCCCAAACGATCGCGAAAACGATCAAAACGATTTGGCACTTGGGTTCCGTTTTCTTTGGCTAACTCTGCTTGGCGTTTGCGCGCTTGGTGCTGCTCTTGCAACAGTTCTAATTGCAATTGAGACTCTTGTTCTATCACCCAATTGGCTTCTTGCTCGCTAAAACCGCCACGAATCAAACGCTGAGCTCGGTTAGTCGCGGCTCTGGCATTTTCCGCATCACTGAGTTGTTCGGCCGCATTAAGTTCAGAGCCACTTTCTGACTCATCAGAGGCCGCTTGATCACGTTGAAGTGCCAAGTTAGCCTCATTTAATACTGGGTTTGCTAAGGTCGCACCTTGGCGGCTTAAACCCGCAGGCTGACTAAGGTTAACCTCATTCAACTGCGCTTCAAGCTGTTCAACCCTAGCCTTAAGTTGAGCGATATGCTTGCTATCATTCGCTTGGTTTGATACCGCCAAAGGCACAGTTGGGAAGAACTGACTGGTTAACACCGCAGAGCCAAATGAAATTAGAACCACCATAGCCCAATGAACACTCTTCATGACAAACACCTGTAAATTAACTGTAATATTCATAATATTAGACCCATGAACACCACATTGCATCCCAAATGCGAGTGCAGTATTTAACCGCTAAGCCGCGTATTGACCTCACCCGATTATAAAAATACGCCATGAATTAATTCTCAAAGTGATGACCCGCACGCCCATATAGTGCAATATGTTCTCAGCACTGACACTTCTAGGGTAATAACATGGCTCATGATTGTTCCAAACCTAACCATGCAAACAGCCACACAAGCAGGCGCACCGCTTTAAAGCTGCTTGGGGTCTCATCCTTGGCTGTGAATGGCCTTGCACACGCTCTTAAGCTTAGTGACCAACCACCACTCTTTGATACAAACAACCCAGAACACCTTCACCAAATGCACCGTAAGCTGGCGTACACCTATGATGATCGCCCTGTGTATTGGAATATTGACGCGGTGCGCATGGGGTTTAAAGATGGCGTTCTCACCCCATTCTGGAACATGCACGTTGGCATGATTTTCAAGGTGCAAACACTGTCAGAGTTTCGCTACCGTGTTCGGCATATCATCAAAATTTTCTACTCTGACCTCAACACCGGCGAATTGATAAAAACCTTTAGCAACCCTTACACCGGTGAACAACGAACCGTACGGCAACCAAAGTTAGTTAAGTCTGAGCGCACCTTTGGGCTAAATGGCGTTGAGCGGCCTCAACAAAAACGCAAGCCGGGCGCTGGCACCAGCATGCGCAATGACAGACTTGGGCCTGCCAAAGTAATTGGCGATGATGTGTGGTTAAACGCAGACGCCATCTTCAGATCACAACCACCTAACCGGTTAAACCGCCTGATTCAGGTAAACGATTGGTCAACGTACCATGGCTCCTTGGCCGAACTCACAGACCCGTCAACCACCAGCGCGGCATCCACGCACACCTTTAATGACATTAACACGTTCAATCACGACTGGGTTGGCATGCAAGGTGTTGATGCGTGGTCAATCTCTCGTGGTTTTGGGCGTAAAAACCATTCGGTAGACGGCATGCCTGAAGAATGGAAACGCTTTGTTGAAAATACGCACCCGGAGTTACTGTCAGACAATCCTAAATTTTCAGACTAATACGGCTGAAAATTATTTATTCTTTTTGCCGCTCCCACCAAGCCTTGATGCCGCCATCAAGGTGAATGATATTGTCAAAGCCTAAACGCTGCATAATCGGCAGCGTTCGCCCACTTCTCACACCGCTGCGGCAGTGCACAAGATACGTTTTAGTTTTATCGAGCTTTGCTAAATCTGCCTCAAAAGTGTCCGCGTAGTAATTAATATTGATGCCTGGCTTGATCTTTCCCGCTTGGTGTTCCTGTTCGGTTCTAACATCAAGCACAATGATTTCGGAGCCTGCGTTCAACAGCTGATCGGCGTCGGTGGCTGAAACATGCAACACGCCGTCTTTAAGCTCACCCACACCGCCATGCTTGTCTGCAGCCTGAAGCGGCACTGATACCATAAGTACAAAAAAGAGTAATAATTGTTTCAAATTTCACCTCTGTTGTTCATTTTTTGTGTGCGTTTTTTGGTATTGGATTTGCGTCTTGTCTTTGACTAATCGCCCCCAATACGCGTTGTAAGGGTGAATGCCACCGCCTTCAATCTGCCGCTGCTGATTCACCCAGTTAAATAAACCGCCTTCAAGATTAACCATAGAAAAAGAAGCTTTGGCATTGTTTAAATCACGGATAAAGCCCGACGAGCGCCGCCCGACAGAACAATAAAACACCGCCTTCTTGTCGGCAATTACATCGCCATAATCTTCAATAAACTCTTGCACATCAGTATCGGGCGAAATGTGAATGGCATTAGCGAGATGGCTGACCGCAAACTCGCCTTCTTCACGCACATCAAACACAACAACACTGTCATCGCTTAACGCAGACAACTCTACTGCAGACACATGCCTAACATCACCGTAGTCAGCCACAATCTGCTTGTGAATAGATGACAAAGACGGCTGCAATAAGAGCAGCCCCGCTGTAATCACACCCAATAAACCAACAATAACGACCAACCACTTAAACACGGTTGCGCCCCGCTGATCGTTGAAACGGTGCCTTTATACACCACCATAAGGTATTCGGTTGGCTGGTTTGCAATTCGTTCAGCCCAATCACCATGTCGCTATGGCCAGCACTGGGCTGGGGCGTGTACGTTCTAAACAGCCGATCCCAAATCGACAGAAAAAAACCGTAATTGCTGTCGGTTTCTTTAGGCACCACCGAATGATGTACTCGATGAAAATCTGGGGTCACTATGAATTTTCTAAGCGGCGCATCAAGCCACTTAGGCAATGCCAGGTTGGCATGATTAAACATGGCCGACGCATTCAATATGATTTCAAACAAAATCACGGCCACAACGCTGGCGCCTAATAAAGCAACGCACAGCAGCTTGAACAGCATCGACAATACAATTTCTAAGGGGTGAAAGCGCGCACCGGTGGTGACATCAATATCGCGATCAGCGTGGTGCACTTTGTGTAAGCGCCACAAAAACGGAATTTTGTGGCTGGCAACATGCTGCGCATATATCAGCATGTCCAACAAAACAATTGCCAAAACCCATTCAAGCACCAAAGGCAACTGTACAAGGTTAAACAAACCAAACGGTTTGAGCGCAGCCCAAGCGGCCACACCCACCGCCAAAATAGGCACCATCACTCTCAATGTGAACCCACCTAAAATGACCAAGCCCATGTTAGTCAACCAACGAGTCAAACGCGGCATAACTCTCTTTTTCTTAGGCGCAATGGCCTCAAGCACCGCCATTAATGCAAACACGCCAAGAAAAACCGAGGCGCGAATGATTGCTTCGTGATTTGTTAGAAATTCCATGACTTAATAGTGTTCAAAAGGTTTGCTGCTTTGCCGGTTCTTTATTAACAATGACATAAAGCTTAACACACCAACCGATAAGCTCCGCGCGGCCCATACTTACTAATACATGACTTAAGACCCGAACAAGAGCAGCGGCATCACAAGTCTAGATTAATGTACGTTTAGGCCGATATACGTTAAGGAATTATAAAATATGAAAAAACACCTTGCTTAAACTGAAGGTTGGTATTGTAATCACTGAGTATCTAGAGAAAGCTTTCTGTGTGTGGCCTCTAATACAGGGTTCAATACTCGTTAAGCACGGAACACGCACTCCCAAAAACGGCCTTTTATCAATAACTGCAACTGTAACCAATACACCGGAAAAGCACCTAAAGAATGAAAAAGAACGGCCCTAACATTTTGATTGTTGAAGATGATGCCGATCAAATGGAATTACTAACCGGTATTGTGTTGGGCGAGATTCAAAAGATCACTGACAACCAAAACCTTGACGAGCAGAAAAAACAACAAGTCCGCGACATTCAAATCATCAGGGTTAGGAATATCGATTCACTAAAAAAGGCCGCATCCACACACAAGGGCACAATATTGGCCTTATTAGATTGCAATATACCTGATACAAAAGACAGCCCGGCTCACGATCAACTGATCAAAACTAATTACAAAATAACCGGCCAACATAAGTCGGTTGACATCGTTACTCAGCATTTGCCAAACACGCCAATCACCATGATATCGTCGTTAAATCGATTTCAAAAAATTGTGGTTCAATACTATGAAAAGAAAAATAATTTGAACCTGAATTTCATTTCTAAAAATGATCAACCGATGATTGAGCGCAATATTGCGTATTACTTAAGGCAGCACATAAAGGGCTGAACAGATTAAAATAGTTTTTCTTGCTCTTACCAATCATTCCAATCATTGAGATTGGTTCTTTGTGCCTAAATCGCTAATCTTTGAGACGGATCCCACGAAATCACTACACACTTCTTCATGGCTAACTACGTCATGTGTCGCGGGCTTTTTTTTCGAATGACTTGAATTTCATTCGATGGCATTTTCAACTATTCACGGCCTAAAGCTTAAACATAGCCAGCACCACAATTAGCCTCACATTCTGTTTAAAACAGACTGTATGGGCGGCAATTAATGGTGGAAAACTGAGTATTAGTTATGAAATAACTGGAAATAATAATTGAAAATACGGGTAGGGTAAAAACATCCTTTTTATACGAAAATAAAAAGACCCGCTTATTTTTTTTCTTATTAACGAGTCTTTTTATTTTCAGAGCAGTGCTATATGTTGCACTTTCCTCACTCCTAGGCGACTTGGGCTTTACCTCAGTCAGGGCTAAAGTTACTCGATTCTGCGGTGGTTGTCTATTGTTTTATAACTTTTTGTTAATTTTGTTATGCCTGTGAGTTATATTCATTACTGGCAACCATAGACGCCACCAACATTACTTGTAGCGCACATAAAAATGAAAGACTCTTTTTCTCGCCGTGATGCATTAAAAACCGCCCTTCTTGGCGCCACCGTAAGCAGCGCAGGCTGCTCAACAATCTCACGTGACCCCAAAAAGCGACAATATACCGATCACCCAGTAACACATGACCAATGGGGCAATACCCATAACCGAATTTGGTTAGGGGGCGAATATTGGGCAAACCCAATGGAGGATTGGAGAGTCAACAATGGTGCCGCTGAATGCGTATACCAAGGCGGCAACCGCAGCATTCACTCATTAACCCATCAGCTTCAACATTTAGATCAATCCTTTGAAATCAATGTCGTCGTACAACGCACCACTACCACCCCCAATGACGGCGGGGCTAGCATACGAGTAGGCATTGAAAGCGAGCTGCAAGAGCACCGCAGCAACTGCTTTGTGCAACAAGGCTTTGACGCAGGCATTATTAATGACCAACTTGTTCTGAATAACAAACGCACCTCTCTGACAAGCAGTATTGGCTTAAACGCTGTTCGCTTGCGTCTACAGGGAGCACCGCAATTAGATGCCATTGAGTTAACACTACAAGCCATACTTAGCGACACCAATGAAGTCATTGGTGAACTATCATACTTAGCCCCTAAGCACGTGGTGCAAGGCAATGTGGCCTTGGTCAGCAATTTCACAATTACCGCATTAAACCACCGCAATGCCAAACCTGAGGAGTTGGGTGGTTTATATCGTTTTTCTAACTGGAGCCTTCAAGGCAAGGCTTTTCAGCAAACACCAGAACAACGTTTTGGGCCAATTCTATGGGCCATGTATTCTTTGAGTGACTCACGCAGTTCCGACGGTTTCATTATGAAGATCAGTGCATTCACTGGCCCTATGGGCAACAGTGATAGCAAACAAGTGGAACTGCAAATTCAACAAGGCAAGCAGTGGGTGTCTCTGGGCAATCAAACACTAAACCCCGATGGCTGGGTGGCCACATTCAGGGTTACCAATTGGGATGAAGCCGCCAATACGCCTTACCGGCTGATTTATCAGGAAATGCACCTCGATGGCACAGTAACACCAGACATTTATGAAGGTGAGATACGTGCGAACCCTAACGATAGGCCGCTGCGAATGGCGGCATTAACATGCCAAAACGACTACGCTTTTCCTTATGAACCGGTGGCAAAAAATGTGGCCGCGCTAGACCCAGACTTAGTGTTCTTTTCAGGCGATCAAATTTACGAAAGTCACGGCGGCTTCGGCATTATTAGAGAACCAGCGCAACACGCTATTTTAAATTACTTACGTAAGTTTTATCAGTTTGGCTGGGCATTTCGAGAAGTAATGCGCAACGCACCCACTCTATGTTTGCCCGACGACCATGATGTCTTTCAAGGTAATATCTGGGGCGAAGGCGGCATGGCAATGCAGCACCCTGAGCGCGACCCATCGGCCTCGGTACTTGGCGGTTATGTTGAACCCGTACGGATGGTAAATGCCGTTCACCGCACTTGCGTTGGTCACCACCCTGATGCGTTCGACCCAAGCCCCAGCAGCAATGGTATGAGTACGTATTACGGCGAAATGGTATACGGCGATGTAAGCTTCGCCATACTGGCCGACCGACAGTGGAAAAGTGGCCCAGAGCGCATTAATGTAAGCGTTGGCGTAACCGGCAACGATGAAGACCCATTATTCATTAACCCAAAATTCAACCCCGATGGGCTAGCACTATTAGGCAAACGCCAAGAAGAGTTTTTAACTCAATGGAGCCAAGACTGGCGTGGCCACAAATTAAAGGCGGTACTCAGCCAAACCGTATTCGCAGGGCTGGCTACGCACCAACAACACCCTGAACGTTATTTGAAGTACGATTTTGACAGCAGCGGTTGGCCCGCTAAAGCGCGCAACCGTGCCATTGATGTTATGCGGCCTTCTAAGGCTTTGCATATATGCGGAGACACCCACTTAGGCACTCTTTCGCAGTACGGTGTGCAGCAACAACGTGACAGCAACTGGGCCTTTTGCACTCCAGCCATTGCCGCTGGCTGGCCACGTTGGTGGCTACCAGACACAATTAATCTGCCTCACCAAAATCGACCCACGCACAATTCCCCGCAAACAGGCGAATATTTAGACAGCTTTGGCAACAAAGTCTATGTCTACGCTGTCGCCAACCCTGAAATCGGCGAATCTAACAACCGATACATTAAGGCTCACCAAAAAGGCAGTGGCTTTGGCTTTATCACGTTTGATACCCAAGCCCGCACTTATACCTTAGACGCCTATCGGTTTTTAGTTGATGTCACCAAACATGCTGCCAATAACCAACATGCAGGCTGGCCGGTGACCATTCATCAAGATGAAAATTCAGGAAGCAATCAATTAAGTTAAAAAGCGGATGCATTATCCGAACTTATCCTAAGCCCAGCATTTACGCTTATTTGGAAAACACCACCTGAATAGCTCGCATATTCAGGCGGTGCGGCTATAATACTGGCACTTTATAGATGCGGCTTTGCCCGCTTTTTTATTAGGTGTGTTCAACGCGCCTACAGGCATTTATTTGGCGACTAGAGTTACCATGAGCGACATTCTTAGCTTTCAAGACATTATCTTGCGCTTGCAGCAATTTTGGGCCGACAACGGCTGCATAATTATGCAACCCCTTGACACCGAAGTTGGGGCTGGCACCTTCCATACTCCCACCTTTCTTGGTGCCATTGGCCCAGAGCCAATGAATGCGGCGTATGTGCAACCATGCCGACGGCCAACCGACGGTCGTTACGGTGAAAACCCCAATCGCTTGCAGCACTATTTTCAGTATCAAGTGGTGCTAAAACCGTCGCCGGACAATATTCAAGAACTGTATTTAGAGTCGTTGAAAGAGCTGGGCATTGACATGCTCAGCGACGACATTCGTTTTGTTGAAGACAACTGGGAGTCACCCACCATTGGTGCGTGGGGCCTAGGTTGGGAAGTGTGGCTAAACGGCATGGAAGTGACTCAGTTTACTTACTTTCAACAAGTCGGCGGCCTAGATTGCCGACCGGTCACCGGCGAAATCACCTATGGTCTAGAGCGCATTGCCATGTACTTACAAGGCGTAGACAGCATTTATGATTTGAAGTGGACAGACGGGTTCACCTACGGCGACATTTACCATCAAAATGAAGTAGAGCAATCTGCATACAACTTTGAACACGCCAACGTGGAAGAGTTGTTTCACTCGTTCAACGCCTGCGAAGCGGAAGCCACTTACTGCCTAGAGCAAGGCTTGCCACTGCCCGCGTACGAAAAAATGGTGAAAGCATCGCACAGCTTTAACATGCTTGATGCCCGTCACGCGATCAGCGTGACCGAACGTGCACGTTACATTGGCCGCATTAGAACCTTAGCCAAAGGCATTGCCCAATCGTATTACGAAGCCCGTGAAGAGCTGGGCTTTCCGCGCGGCAAAGAACTTACCCAAACTGAATCAGCTTAAGGAGCGCACCATGAATACCAACACCTTACTGATTGAATTAGGTACCGAAGAGCTGCCACCCAAAGCCTTAAAAAAGCTCAGTGATGCATTTACCGCCGAGCTACTTAATGGCTTATTAGACGCCGAATTGATCAATCAAAGCCACGCTGACGCCGCACGCCCGTTTGCCTCACCTCGCCGCTTAGGCTTGAGTGTGCCGAATGTGATTGCCGCTCAGCCGAATCAAACCATTGAACGCCGTGGCCCGGCGGTACAAGCGGCCTTTAAAGACGACGGTGAACCCACACCGGCCGCCATGGGCTTTGCAAAGTCATGCGGCGTTGAAGTGGCGAATCTACAGCGCCTTAAAACCGACAAAGGAGAATGGCTGAGTTACAACCTAGAAGAACAAGGCAAAACCATTGAAGAGTTGCTACAACCCATTCTAGATCAAGCCATCAAACGCCTACCGATACCTAAGCGCATGCGCTGGGGCGCTGGCGAAGCCGAGTTTGTACGCCCAGTAAAATGGCTGATTGTGATGCATGGCGATACAGTCGTACCGGCCTCAGTCTTAGGCATAACCTCGTCAAACACGTCGCGCGGGCATCGTTTTCATAGCCAAGGCGAAATCACCATCACTAACGCCGATAATTATGAGCAACAATTGCTTAATGACGGCCACGTGATCGCTAATTTTGCTGATCGCCAAAGCATGATCTTAGATCAAGTGACTGAGTGCGCAAAACAAGTGAATGGCCGCGTTGAAGACGATCAAGCATTGTTGGATGAAGTCACCGGCTTGGTCGAATACCCAAGCCCAATCATTGGCGATTTTGACAACGCCTTTTTACAAGTGCCGCAAGAGTGCTTAGTGTCGTCAATGCGCGACCATCAAAAGTATTTTCATATTGTTGACGCCAACAATAAGCTACTGCCGCATTTTATTACCTTAAGTAATATTCAAAGCAAAAACCCAGAGCAGGTAAAGGTGGGCAATGAAAAAGTATTGCGAGCACGCCTATCGGACGCACAATTTTTCTGGGAGACCGATCAAAAAGCCACTTTAGAGTCACGCATTGAACGCCTTGATAGCGTGCGTTTTCATGCCAAACTGGGCAGCTTATTAGATCGAACAAAACGCATTGAAAAGCTCACCGGGCACATTGCAAAAGCAATGGGGGCTAACGTTGAGGTTGCGCAACGCGGCGCACTATTAGCCAAGGCTGATTTGGTGTCGGACATGGTGGGTGAGTTTGACGAACTGCAAGGCATTATGGGGCACTACTACGCCGACATAGAAGGTGAACAGCCTCTTATTGGCGAATGCATAGAACAACACTATTGGCCCAAGTTTGCTGGCGACAACCTACCAGAGTCAAACGAAGCACAAGCCGTGGCATTGGCGGATAAAATTGACAGCTTTGTTGGCTTATTTGGCGCAGGCGAAATACCCACGGGCGATAAAGACCCGTATGCCCTACGACGTGCGGCATTAAGTATTTTACGCATATTGATCGAACGCAAGCACGACTTCTCATTGCCGGAGTTAGTATCACAAAGCGCTGGCGTGTACGCTGAACTGCAAAATTTTGAGATCGATGCTGATACGCAAAACAACATTGTCAGCTTTATTCGCGGCCGCCTCACTGCGTTTTATCAAGCTCAGGACATTGCCACCAACACCATTCACGCTGTGATGGCGTGCGAGCCAGACAGCCCGTTGGATTTTGAGCATAGAGTAAAAGCAGTGCACGCGTTTAATAGCGCCAGTGAAGCCGCCGACTTGGCCGCCGCCAACAAACGCATCAGCAATATTTTGAAAAAGCAAACCTCGGCTATCAGCACCGAGGTTAACCAAAGCTTGCTAACAGAAGACGCTGAAAAACAACTGCACAAAGCCATCGAAAACATTGAGCCTGATTGCCAATCACTGTTTGAGGCTGGCAACTATGAACAAGGCTTAAGCAAGTTGGCCAGCCTGCGTTCGCCGGTCGACGAGTTCTTTGAGCACGTTATGGTGATGTCAGACGACCAAGCCGAGAAAAACAATCGTTTAGCCTTACTTAAACGCATGCAAAGCTTGTTCCTTGGCGTGGCCGACATTGCGCTATTAAGTTAGCGTATTTTAAAGCGAGTGAATAAATCTTATGCCTAAGCCACTGGTTATTTTAGATCGCGATGGGGTGATTAACCACGACTCAGCCGAGTTTGTGAAATCGCCCGAAGAGTGGCGACCCATAAAAGACAGCTTAGAAGCCATTGCGCGTTTAAGCCAAGCCGGTTTTGAAGTGGTGGTGCTGACCAATCAGTCGGGCATTGGGCGAGGCTTATTAAGCACCGACCAGTTAAATCAAATTCATGGCCGCATGATTGAACATTTGCGCCAATTGGGCGGTCAAATTCAAACCATTTTGTTTTGTCCTCACCACCCGGATGACGCATGCGAATGCCGTAAGCCTTTAACCGGCATGTACACCCAGCTTACCGGGCGCTTAGGCGTAAACTTTCAAGGTGTGTATTCCGTTGGCGATTCAATTCGTGATTTACAAGCCGCTAAGGCGGCTGGTGCCACCCCGGTTTTGGTCAAAACCGGCAATGGCAAAAAATCATTGAAAGCCATCAGCAACAACCAAGATCTCGAGCTTGATGGAACGCTCGTGTTTGATAACTTAGCCAGCTTTGTAGACGCGTTACTTGCTAAAGAAATTTAAGCTGCCCTTTCCCCCCTCTTACCATGATTTACTTTCGTTCAATTTTATTTTATTTGGTCCAAGGGCTGTCTACGATACCGTTTTTGATTGTGGCCATTCTTGCATTACCGCTGAAACCAACAACCCGCTCTAAACTGATTGCCGGTTGGGCCAAATTTGTTACTTGGTGGCTTAAAGTAACCTGCGGCTTAAGCCACAGTGTCGAAGGTATGGATAACATACCGGATGAGCCTTGTATTTTTGCCTGCGCACACTCCTCAACTTGGGAAACCATTGTTACGCAAACGTTTCTGCCACCATTAGCGTGGGTGCTTAAAAAAGAATTACTTAACATTCCGGTGTTTGGCTATGGCCTACGCGCTACCGGCCCCATTGCCATTGACCGCAAAGACAGTAAAAATGCACTGGATCAAGTGGTTGAACAAGGCATTGAAAAGTTCAAACAAAATCGCTACGTGTTGATTTTTCCTGAGGGCACTCGCGCGCCATGGGATAAACCAGGCAACTATAAAAAAGGCGCCGCCAAACTGGCCAAAGCGGCCAACAAACCGATCGTGCCGATTGCACACAATGCTGGAAAGTTTTGGTCAACAGACAGCTTTTGGATCAAGCCCGGAAAAATACGATGCGTATTAGGCCCAGCCATCGAAACGGAAAACATGACCGACACCGAGATCACCAGAGCGGTTCGAGCCTGGGTGACCACTCAAGAGCTCAAATAAGCAAAGAAGCCTCTGATTTTGACCGAGTTCCTCTCAGCCATTATTACTGGCTATGTCATACTGTGCACTTTAAAGCGATGCATGAATTAACTTCTAAGCTTATTGGAACGCAGCATGAAAACACCCCCTCGGTTAAAACAGTTTGCTAAATACGTCTTTTCACTACTGGCATTAGCCATCACGCTGTCAGCTTGCTCGAATAGCAAAATGACCAGTCGCTTAACAACAATAGACAAATCCAAATATCAGAACACCAATCAATACCCTGATCATCGAGCACAACAACATTTTTTCCAAAGCAGCGGCGGAAAAATCGCTTACCTAGATCTATCCCCTGACTCAAATTTACCCACCTTAGTGTTAATTCATGGAGTACCAAGTTCATCTTGGTTGTTTCGTAAAATGCTGCCTGAGCTGCAACAACATTATCGTGTGATTGCCATCGATTTATTAGGTTATGGCAGCAGCGACAAACCTAAGTCAAATGGAGTTAACTATACTAATCTCGAGCAAGCCAACTATACGGCTCAATTATTAAACTCATTAAACGTTCAACAATACAGCTTACTATTTCATGATATGGGCGGGTTAGTTGCATGGGAGCTTATTCACTCGAACCCAGCGCAAATTAAACACTTAGTGGTTCTTAATACTATTATTAGTGAGCACGGCTTTAACCACCCCAAAATGGAAAAAGGCCTGATGAGTCGCGTGATGAGCCAAGCGTTTTCTAACAACCTATCCAGCGCATCGGTATTAGAAATGACATTCGCCAACATGGGGCTAACAGCGCAGACTAAACTTACTGAACAAGAATGTTTTGGTTATGTGGCGCCCATGAAAGAAGGCTCAGACGAAGCCTTATATTCATTTTATACTGGCTTTGACTCAGCTTTATTTGAACGCCTAGAGCAGCAACAAAAGTCACTGACATTGTTAAGTGGTAAAACCTTGGTTTTATGGGGCGCTAAAGACACCGTGCTCACGACTAAACAGCTGCCTTATCTAAAAAACCAACTCAAGAATACCGAATATAAAGAAGTCATTTACCCAGACAACGCACATTTTTTATCGGAAGAAATTCCTGCTCAATTGATAGCAGAAATCACTGATTTCATTGATTAAAAAAACAGGCATATAACATGTTCAGACTATTATGGATTGTGCTTTGCTGTGTATTTACGTGGGTTGCCTATTTAATATTTCAGAACATTCAAACCACAGCACAAAACTGGTATGAAGCCAAAAGTTGGCAAACAACCACAGCGGCTATCAGCGCATTAAATCTAAACGTTACCACATCCATTGACTCTGATTCAGACGGTCGCAGCTACGAATCTAAAACGTACACTTTAACCACTCACTACCACTATAAGGTTGGTGGTAAAAGCTTCAGCAACACAAGAGTCAGTTTTTTCGAGAACGAAGATAGCGATTCGTATGGATACAACAACAAAATGTATGCTCGCTTAAATGCCCTGAAAAAAGATAATAAGCCCGTGTCCATTTGGTACAACCCAGAAAATCCACGGCTAGCCGTCATCGACCGAGACTTGCAATTTAGCTCAATAAGCGTTCCGTTATTGTTCTTTTTTTTAACGGCCAGCCTCGGCATTAGTGGCTTGTATTTTCAAGCAAAACGACTGTTAAAAGATAAGGATAAAAATCAAGAGCCGGACAGCAGAGCCTACACTTACCCTCTACTCATTATGCTGGTGTTTTTTTGCGTCTTGTCTGTCATCATTGCCGTTTCATCGTTCTTGAGTGGTGATTTAAAAGGGCTTGTTGCACTTATTTTTCCGGCATTCATTGTGCCTGTTTGGATCGAATTTTCTCGCCACAAAAAAAGAAAAGAAAAACTGAAAAACAAACGCAAGCAGCTCAACAGCCAAGCTAAAAATGCAATCAAAGGCGATTCTCAGGGTTATGCGACCTCTATCTATATTGCGATTTTCATATTACTGCTCTCATGCCCGATTGCTTACCAAGAAGCCACCTCGCTTAGTCAATACAGCTATGTAAGCTACTTGATTTTTTGCTTTCCAATATTCGGGGGTTTAATCTTGCTTAATGCTGTAATCAAAGCAAGTGCTTACGCCTCATCTGGTGACTTTTACCTAACCACATCACCGACCCCGGCAACCCTTGGCCAAAGAACTCGAGGCAGAATTGAAGTGCTTGATATGAATCCGCCATCTCATGTCGAATTAAGTTTAATGGCCTTTCAAGTAGAAAAAATGGCTGGCGCATCTTCAAGCCTAGAATTAGTTCGAGAAACCTTGGAATACCAATTTCATAGCGACTCACAGCCTAACTACTTTGATTTTGAATTTACCTTACCAAACATTGAGAAGCAGCGCGTTGAGGGCGCTACGCTTAAAATTGATGCAACATTAAAGCTCACACTAAAAACCAAACTTGGCATTAAGGTGAGTTATTTGTTTAGAGACCTAAAGGTTAAATAATAGAAGTGGGGCATAAAACATTAAGCACCTACGATATTTTGGCCGCAAACACGAATCACATTAGCACTCACACCTTGTGATGCGGGGTTAGCAAACCACGCGACAGTTTCGGCCACATCAACCGGCAAACCGGCTTGGCCTAACGAGCTCATACGCCGCCCTAATTCCCTTGGCATAAATGGCATGGCTGCGGTCATCTTGGTCTCAATAAAGCCCGGAGCAACCGCATTAATCGTAATATTTTGATCCGCCAAGGCACGAGAGTAACTCTTGACCATGCCTATAACGCCGGCTTTAGATAGCGCATAATTGGTTTGCCCGCGAGTGCCCGCTATGCCTGAAATGGACGACACGCAAATAATGCGGCCACCGTCGTGAATCGCCGAAGCACTGAGTAAGGCATTATTGATTCGCTCTTGCGTGCTTAAATTCAAATTCACTACATTGGCCCACCAGTCCGCCGGCATTTTGCCAATGGTTTTATCTTTGGTGATTCCGGCATTGTGAATAACCACATCCCAACCGCCATCAGCAAGTGCAGCATCAACCAGCACTTGCGGCGCTTGCTCTGACAGTAAATCAAGCACAATGGAAGCCCCGCCTAAAGACTGCATAAATGAGCTTAACGCTGACTCTGCCTGCGGTATATCCAGGCCAACCACGTACGCACCCTCACGCGCCATTACTTGGGCAATAGCCCGCCCAATACCTTGAGATGCGCCCGTGACCAATACTTTTTTACCGGCAAGAGGTTGAGCCCAGTCGTCTACGCTTGGTGTGCTGTGCGTTGTTGAGATGGTAATCACTTGCGCCGAAACGTAAGCTGAACGAGTAGACAATAAAAACCGCAATGTTGATTGCACATTCGCCTCGCCACCGTCCTCCACATAGACTAATTGCACGGTAATGGCCTTACCCAGCTCTTTGGCTAAAGAGCGGGTAAACCCCTCCAGTGCTCTTTGCACGGTGGCCTTTTGAGCACTGCCACACGATGCCGGTGGGCGGCCAAACACAATCACGCGTCCATTGGGTAATATCGAGCGCGCCGTTGAGTGAAAAAACTCATACAGCGCCGCGGTTTCTTCGCTGCTGACAACACCGGTGGCATCAAAGATCAACGCCTTAGGCTTTGACGTGGATGACCATTCAGGCAAATCAAGCGTATTGCTCAAAGTTGAATGCGCAAAACCTTCGGCCTTCATTGCGGCCAAATCGCTTTTCAATACTTGCAGCAATTCGCCTTGCGGGTTTGCACCGAGTAACACCGCCCCTTCAATGAGCGGTTGATGAGCGTGATAACGCTCTAATACCGGGGGGCGCGGCAGGCCAAGAAAAGAAGCCAATTTGGCGCCAATCTTGGTATTTACAAACGTTAAATATCGGTCCTTACTGTTTGTCGCTTGATCAGTCATTTGATCTCTCTAATTAGTAAAACCGTACTAAGAGCATGTGCTAAAAACTTGCACTGCAAGCTCATACTTAAGTCTGAGTGTGGGCATACGCACCTTGCCCACACTAGCGCTCTTATTCTGGCTTATTTTGGTTTAGGGGAAAACGGCTGAAGCAGCTCTACGTTAACCTGTTTAATACGCGCAAAACGTTCACTTGGGTTATCCACAACCACCCATTGATGCCGAGTCTTAGCCACCATTTGTTGATCGTTCGGCAGAATGCCCTGCCAATCAAAATCCATTGACACCGTATAGCTGCCATCGGCGTTTTGGCTCTGAGAAAACTGGCTTATTTTATGTGTGCTGGCCGCCACGGATGATGCCGGCCCACGGAACCATTGTTCAAAACCAGCCATGTCAGTTATTGGCCCACTGGAGAAATTAAGTTCAAAACCATCGGCTAAAATTTCAGCAAACGGCTCTACGTTACGAGCGGGGTCTTCAATAAGCGCCAACCAGTAATGCACCAAACTTTTGATGCGATTTTCGCCATAGATAGGCACAAAGGCTGGCGCTACACCATCGCCTTTTTGTTCAATAACAATCTTAGTAAAAACCGGCAGCACATTTTTTGATGGGCGCAAGGTGGTGGTGTAATGTAAGTCTGCAGATCTAACGTTGCCGTCGGGCAATATGCCTTGGTTTAAGTAGGTGATGTCAACGCTCATATTAATCGAACCGTCGTCATTAATACTCACATTAGTCTGCTTCACGTCGTGTGCATTTTTCCACGTTGTCGGAATGTTTTTCACCCGCTCTAAATAAACCGCGTGCCCTGTGCCTTCACCAAGCCCAGACTTGACATAGATATCTTGATCTAGAATGTCGAGCTGATTATCAATGCTGGCATCGTTATTTTCATAGTACTGATACCAACGATAGAGTTGCGCCAGACTTGCGTGCTCAATGTAACCTTGCTTCACCTCAGAGGTGCTTAAGTTTAACGCCTGGGTTGCTGCTTTAGCTTTCGGGGCAGATGCTTTCGGCGCAACGGCATTATGAGTGGCGCATGCAGTAAGGGCGGCAAGCATCAAAAGACCAGAAAATACGTGTTTAAGTGTCATAAGCAAGGGTCAATTAGTAGGGTTTTAGTGCATAAATTAGGAGCTAATATAAAAAACTAAGATTAAAAAACTTAACTGGCATTATAAGCGTCGAGAAAATCAGCAAAACTGAGCGTGTCGGCATCTTCAATGTTTTGTTGCGCTTGCAATGATTCTGCCGCTTGAGTCACCAAATCTTGTTCAGCTGACTCGCTAAATTCAATGCTGGCGTAATTTTTCTTGTGTATTTCGGCTTGTGCATAAGCCAGATCAATAAAATCTGCCCCATTATTCACCGCGTCCATAATCTGACCTGACGGAGTTAAAGAAGGGGAATCGACCTTCGCTTGCTGGGCATAAACCGCTGAGGTGTATTCAAAGCTGTCGTGCGCTTGATCGAGTAATTTGGCGGTTTTCATAATCGCATCAAGCAATTCACCGGCAGCATCCTTAAACGGAACTTGTTCATCACCGCGACGCAAAGTTAGCTCTGGGTCACGACCACGTAAAATCACATTGGTTTGATTTGATCGAATTTCTTGGCAACGAGTGTCACTGTTTTGAGGGCACTGAGCAAACAAACAATGCAACAGAAAGGCATCCATAAAGCGCATTTGCTGTGCGCTAATGCCTTCGGCTAAAAACGGGTTGATATCCAGAATACGCACTTCAATGTACTCCACACCACGCTCAGTTAACGCCGCTATCGGCTTTTCGCCAGACTGGGTGACCCGTTTGGGGCGAATGTCACTGTAATACTCATTTTCGATCTGCAATACATTGGTGTTGAGCTGAATGTATTGATCGCCTTTTTTCACCCCAATGTCTTCGTATTGCTTATACGATTGCTTAATCGCTTTGCCCAGCGTTAAAACGTAGTCTTGCAGAGAGTTGTACGACACATGCAGCTCTTCTTGCGCGCTATTTTGGTAACCCAAATCACTCATTCGCAATGAGGTGGCGTAAGGCAGGCCATAGGTTTTATCAGAAAATTTATCCAAATTATGGCTTGGGTGGCCAGACAAGAAGCTCGAATCTAACACTGGTGATGCGCCAAACAGGTAATGCAAAATCCACGAATAACGACGAAAATTGCGGATCAGCGAAAAGTAATGCGCTGACTTAAAGTCTTGCAGCTCAGAGCTGCCGTCTTCGCCGTGCTCTTGTACAAATTTACTCTGATACGCTTGCCAGAAGCTGTCTGGCAATGAAAAGTTATAATGAATGCCGGCAATGGCTTGCATGGTGCGCCCGTAACGCACGCCCAAGCCTTGGCGATAAACGTGCTTTAAGGTGCCAACATTAGAAGAACCATAATTGGCAATCGGAATACTTTCATCGCCATCAATTCGGCACGGCATACTCGCAGGCCAAACCAATTGGTCGCCCATGTTTTGTAAGGTGAATTGGTGTAAGTTACGCAGATAACTAATGGTGTCTTCAACTTGAGTTTGCTTGGGCGTAATGAACTCCAACAAGGCTTCTGAATAATCAGTGGTAATACTGGGGTGCGTCAGGGTTGAGCCCAACGCTTTAGGATGAGCGTCTTGGGCAATACCACTGCATGGCTTAATGCGTAAGCCTTCTTTCTCAACCCCTCGCCCGATCTGCAATAAATGAGGGATAAGCTCATCAGTGATGAGAGATAGCGATGAGGTACATTCTGAATGAAGCATAATTTAAGCTCTCGGCTGCCGAATAAGCATTGGCAGTAAATTGGCAGAATTCAGCGGCTTTTGAGCGAATTCCATAAATAAATATAGGATTAATCCTATCAGAAATTTTTCGTCAATGGTTGCTATATAACGACAATAAAAATAAGTCATACAACGACAAGAGCATCACTAATGGTCGCATTTTTTCAGTGAATCAGCCCGTTTAAGGTATTGGCGCTGCATGATTTTGTTCAGCACTTTTGGAAAGAACCGCTTGATCCACAAGGCGTGCATTTCCACTCCTTTTCCGACCGGTATTTCCGTTTTTTTCTTACCCAATGCAGTAATGACTACGGCGGCACACTGCTCTGCGCTCATACCGCTGGCGTTATCGTGGTCATCACGATTAAATTTAGAACCATCGCCCACCACCGCATTCACTCCTATTTCGGTATTGATATAGCCCGGCACAATAATACTCACCGCAATATTACGGTGAGCCACTTCAGCGCGTAAGGTCTCAAAATAACCAATCACCGCATGCTTGGCGGCCGAATAGCCGGAACGAAAAGGCACGCCCATTTTTCCCGCAACCGAAGAAGTCACCGCGATGTGGCCAAAGCCCTGCTCTAACATTTTTGGTAATACCTGCTGGGTTAAGGCAATTTGCCCAAACACATCCACTTCGAAAATTGAACGATAGGTTTGCATGCTGGTGTCTATAGCCAAAGAGCGCTGCGAAATGCCGGCGTTATTAATCAATAAATCAATGGATTGAAAGCGCTCTTGCACCGCGTTAACCGCCGCTGGCATGGCATCAATATCCGTAATGTCTAACGGCAACACCAATGTTTTAGCCGGCTGGCACTGTTTTGCCACTTGTTCTAAAGCACTTTGCCTGCGTGCCGATAACACTAAATTTGCGCCGAGCGCCGCAAACTCGCACGCCAATGCCTTGCCAATGCCTGACGACGCACCGGTAATCCAAACTGTTTTACCTTTCCATGGAGTGTTCTGCATTTACGCCACCTGTATCAATTACCCACCCTAGTCTACTGTGTACTGACCGCGTTTGTTTTATTTACCTTCTTTGCTGCGATCAAGCTCTTGCTCTGATTTAACGTCTGCGCTGTCTTCAACAGCATCAACGTCAGGGGCACGGCGCAATTGCACAATATAAGCGCCAAACAAACTGCCCAAAAATACTATGGGAATACCGAAAAACAACGTCACGCCTTGCAACGCAGGTGCTTGTGTACCCGAAAGCGCAAGCACCATAAATAAAATGGTCGAGACCACGAAGCCCCACCACCACTTATCACTGACAACAAAACAGACAAGACCGATGGCAAACGCGACAAAAAATATAACGGCAAAAATCATAGTCTGTTAGGCGTGTCTTGTCTAAATAACGAATGCAAGCTTAGCATCAAAGAATGTAGCGTGCGTAATCTTCATCTTCGGCAAGCTCGTCTAAATGCTGATTCACATAAGCTTGATCTATCACCACGGAGCTGCCCGGCGTGTCACTGGCTTCAAACGACACACTTTCGAGCAAGCGTTCAAGCATGGTGTGCAGGCGTCTGGCACCAATATTCTCTGTGCTCTCATTAACTTGCCACGCCAATTCAGCAATACGACGAATGCCGTTTTCAGTGAATTCTAGACGCACATCTTCGGTATTCAATAAGGCTTCATACTGTTCGGTTAGTGAGGCATCAGGTTCGGTCAAAATACGCGTAAAATCGTCCACGGTTAGCGCGGCCAATTCCACTCGGATCGGCATCCGGCCTTGCAGTTCAGGAATCAAGTCAGACGGTTTTGCTAGTTGAAACGCACCGGAGCCAATAAATAAAATGTGGTCGGTCTTAACCATGCCATGCTTAGTCGAAACGGTACTGCCTTCGACCAATGGTAATAGGTCACGCTGCACGCCTTCACGCGACACATCTGGGCTTTTGCCACCTTCGGCGCGGCCAACGATTTTATCGATTTCATCAATAAATACGATTCCGTTGTTTTCCAAACGCTTAATCGCATTGTGTTTAATGTCATCTTCGTTTACCAACTTGGCCGCTTCTTCTTCAGTTAATACCTTAAGCGCTTCTTTAATTGGCATTTTGCGGCTCTGCGTTTTGCCTGGCCCCATGTTTTTCATCATGCCTTGCAGTTGGCTGGTTAGCTCTTCCATGCCTTGCGGGCCAAATATTTCGACCCCAGCCGGGTTAGCGGCAATGTCCACTTCAATTTCTTTGTCATCTAAATCGCCTTCGCGTAATTTTTTACGAAAACGTTGACGTGCGGTGCCATCGCTTTTTTCAGCTGGCTCAGTAGAAAAACCAACATCACGGGCGGGCGGCAATAAAATATCGAGCACTCGATCTTCAGCGGCGTCTTCGGCGCGGCGCTGCATTTTTTTCATTTCGGTTTCACGCTGGCCTTTTACCGCAATGTCCGCCAAGTCACGAATAATTGAATCCACTTCACGCCCCACATAGCCCACCTCAGTGAACTTTGTGGCTTCCACTTTAATAAACGGTGCGTCAGCCAACTTGGCTAAGCGCCGTGCTATTTCAGTTTTACCCACGCCGGTGGGGCCAATCATTAGAATGTTCTTAGGCGTGATCTCAGCGCGGAGCTGGGCATCAGCCACTTGGGTGCGACGCCAACGGTTACGTAAGGCAATGGCCACGGCACGCTTAGCGCCACCCTGACCAATAATGTGTTTATCGAGTTCTTGAACGATCTCGCGAGGGGTCATTTCACTCATAATAGTAGTTAAGACGCAGCTTATGCTTGTTCGTTAATGTTCAGCTCTTCGAGCGTGAGATTATGATTAGTGTAGATACAGATATCGGCGGCAATATTCAATGACGCTTCAACGATGTCGCGCGCGCCCATGTCGGTGTTTTGCACTAAGGCTCTGGCGGCCGATTCAGCAAACGAGCCCCCGGAACCAATGGCCATGACACCGCCTTGCGGCTCAATCACATCGCCATTACCAGTAATGACATAAGACGCTTCTTTATCGGCCACGCACAGCAGTGCTTCTAATTTGCGTAACATACGGTCGGTTCGCCATTCTTTGGCTAACTCCACCGCCGCTTTGGTTAGAATGCCTTGGTGCTTAGCAAGCTTGGCATCGAATAACTCGAACAAAGTGAATGCGTCCGCCGTGCTGCCGGCAAAACCAGCAATTACTTGCCCTTTGTAAAGCCGCCTTACTTTTCGGGCATTACCCTTCATTACGGTGTTGCCCATCGACACTTGGCCGTCGCCGCCAATCACAACTTGATCGCCTCGACGTACAGACAAAATGGTGGTTCCTCTTATTTCTGGCATGATGTAACCTAACAATTGAACGTATTCGATTTATATTGAGGTCAGCGCATTTTTTTCAAGTCACGGCGGGCAAACATTCATTGCCACGCCGCGCACCTTAAACACTAAAACCGAATTAATTTCGCAGATTGATTGCGCATAACGGGCTTATAACGCCACACACTCTATACGTTATCCGCAAATAGGGTGCTATTTAATAACTTTTAAATGAGATGGCTTTTTAGCAGTGCTATCAGCCTTGCCTTTGATAGGGGTAGGCTGCGCACTCTTACTTGATTTAGATGGCTTTTCTGGATCCGGTGTGGGTTCTGGGTCAGAGTCGGATTCTTCAAAGAAAATACCTTGAGAATTCTCACGGGCAAAAATCGCCATAATTGAATCCATGGGCAAATAAATATCGTGCTCAAGACCACTAAAGCGCGCTGAAAAGCTCAAACATTCGTTATCCATAACGTGCAAGCGCACAGCAGAAGAGCCAATATTTAATACTATTTGCCCATCCACCACATGCGCTTGCGGCACTTCAACGCCATCAGCCTCGGCATTAACCAACACTTGAGGGGTGAAACTGTTGTCTTCGGCCCATTCAAATATTGCGCGCAGCAAATAAGGCTTGGTTGACGTCATAAAGTTCTCTTAGCTGTGGACTGATTAATAACCGCGCAGGTCACGCTCAGCGTCACTCAAGCTGTCTTGGAAAGCTTGACGGGCGAACAAACGCTCGGCGTATTCTTCCACCATTTGAGCCTGTTTTGGCAACACGATATTTAATACAGGCAAACGCCACAACATAGGAGCAAAAATCACGTCAACCAGCGAGAACTCTTCGCCCATTGCGTAATCTTGTTCGGTGAATAATGGCGATATGGCAATAAAACCATCACGAATAACCTTGGCGGCTTCTTTGTCTTTTTTATCCAGCTGTAATGCTTTGAATGGCTCAACCCAGTC
Organism: uncultured Arenicella sp.; assembly: GCA_938045295.1. Classification (GTDB taxonomy): domain Bacteria; phylum Pseudomonadota; class Gammaproteobacteria; order Arenicellales; family Arenicellaceae; genus Arenicella. The sequence continues at coordinate 12,410 of CALINO010000013.1, read as the reverse complement.
ACGACGCAAGCGCATAATCATCAAGCGTTGCTTAGCACGGGTTACCGGGTCAACTGGCATGAGTGGCGGATGTGGTAAGCGCTCATCTAAGTACTCGTTAATAATAAACGGGTCATACAGCACTAAATCACGATCTACCAAGGTAGGCGTTTCGTTGTAAGGGTTGAACTCGGCCAGCTCTTGACAAGTGTCGGCCGGGTCGGTGTAAACCACTTCGCATTCAATGTCTTTTTCTTGCAAGACAATACGGCAGGCATGGCTCAATACACAGTCTGTACCAGAATACAGCGTCATAATTGAACGACGAGTTGCGAGAGTGTTCATCATTTTGAATCCTAAATAAATGTAAATTTGGTGTAAATAAAACGACAAAACGCGGCACGAGCAAAGCCGTGCCGCGTTTGCATTGTTCTTTAAGAGTTAGTGTATGTCGCGCCAGTACTCTTTCTTAAGAAGAAGGCACAGACCCATTAGCAGTAAAACAAAAACGATGCTGTACACACCTAACTTTTTACGCTTGAGTTGCGCAGGCTCACCTAAGTAGGTTAAGAAGCCGGTTAAGTCTGCCATTGCTTTATCAAACTCTTCAGGATTCATTATACCAGAGTGTGTCAACTCGAACTTGGCGTCGCCAACAATCTTGTAATCGCCTACCGCTGCATGCGCATCGCCAGCACTGTGGTCGGCTTCAACCTTGCCCACCAACTTTTGCACGCCCTGCAATTCGTACATGGCGTGTGGCATGGCCACGTTTTCAAACAAAGAGTTGTTCCAACCACTGGGGCTGCTGTCGTCTTGGTAAAAAGCACGCAAATAGGTGTATATCCAATCGGGGTTTCTTACCCGTGCCACTAAGGTTAAATCAGGCGGGGTAACGCCAAACCATTTTTCCGCGTCCTTAGGCGGCATGGTGGTTGTCATCAGATCACCTTCTTTATCGGTAGTGAACATCAAGTTCTCTTTTAAGCGATAAAGCGGAATGTCTAAATCTTCTGCCACCCGGTTGTAACGAGCGTATTGAGCGCTGTGGCACGACAAGCAATAGTTGACGAATAATTTGGCGCCGTTTTGTAACGAGGCCTTATCCGACATGTTCAAATACACTTTATCTAATACAGCGCCACCGCCGCCCGCGGCCATAACAGAGCCACTGATCACAGCCGAAGACACCAACACCACTAATTGAGTTATTAATTTTTTCATTTTCTATACCTCGCTTAGTGTTCTTTAACAGTAACGCGTTTTGGTAAAGGCTTAGTTTTACCAATTGACGTAAACCACGGCATTAAAATAAAGAACGCAAAATATAAGCACGTACAGACTTGTGCTAATAGCGTTTTCAATGGCGTTGGAGCATTCATACCAAGGTAACCAAGAATGAAAAATGAAACCAAGAAAATCGCCAGCGCAATTTTAAACGGCAAACTGCGGTAGCGTATTGATTTTACCGGCGAGCGGTCTAACCATGGCAGTAAGAAAAAGCACACGATTGAAGCCGCCATTAAAATAACGCCCCAAGCCTTACCGCTGGAATTTAAAAACACCAACGCAGCCACAATACCAGCCACCACAAAGCCGCCACGCACGGGCAACTTATACTTAGTGAACAACGCCGCCGCGACACCAATTAACACCGAAGCCACCGCAAGGAATTGCAATAAAGTTTCTGTGCTGGCGCGCAAAATGGAATAGAACGGAGTGAAATACCAAAGTGGCACAATGTCCGGCGGTGTCTGCAACGGATTAGCAGGCGCAAAGTTGTCTTTCTCTAAGAAAATACCGCCAAAGTCTGGGAAGAAGAAAATAACGCCCATGTAGAGCACTAAGAAACCGCACACGCCCACCAAATCTTTTACTGTGTAGTAAGGGTGGAATGGAATGCCGTCTTTAGGCTTGCCTTTTTCGTCCAGCTCTTCATAAATATCAATGCCGTCTGGGTTATTAGAGCCAACGTGATGCAAGGCTACTAAGTGCAAGAACACCAAGGCCACCAAAATCAATGGCAGCAAAATAACGTGAAAAGCAAAGAAACGATTGAGTGTGGCATCGGAGATAACAAAGTCACCACGAATCCACTCGGTGAGCATTGGGCCAAAATAAGGAATAACGTCAAACAGTGAGATGATTACCTGCGCACCCCAGTACGACATATTGCCCCACGGCAACAAATACCCCATGAACGCTTCGGCCATTAAGGCAACGAAAATAACGCAACCGATCAGCCACACCATTTCACGCGGTTCGCGATGAGAGCCATAAATGACCCCACGAAACATATGCAAGTACACCACCACAAAAAAGGCCGAGGCCCCGGTGGAATGCATGTACCTGACCAGCCAACCATAAGGCACATCGCGCATGATGTACTCAACAGAGGCGAAAGCCAATGCCGCATCAGGCTTGTAGTGCATGGTTAGGAAAATACCGGTAACCAACTGAATCACCAGCACTAAAATGGCCAACGAGCCAAAGTAATACCAGAAATTAAAGTTTTTCGGCGCTATGTACTCAGCTAAATGCTCGTTCCACACTTTGGTGACGGGCATACGCGCGTCCATCCATTGCATGAACGCATTAGCACTTTTGTGATTATCATGACGATGAATAGCCATAGTTATGCCCTCCCTTCGTCGTCGCCAATGACAATAACATCACCGTCAAACTTAAACGGAGGCACTGCCATATTGGTGGTGGCGGGCACGTTTTTATAAACGCGACCGGCTAAATCAAATTTTGAACCGTGGCAAGGGCAAAAGAAACCGCCTTGCGAATCGTCGCCCATTTGCGGGTCGGGGCCGATTGCCAACTTTTCAACTGGCGAACACCCTAGATGGGTGCAAACGCCTTCCATCACTAACAAGTCAGGATTGTTAGCGTCAGAGCGGCTGTCATTTTTAGCGTATTCTGGCTGCACACTGGAGTTAGAGTCAGCGTCGGCCAGTTTGTCTCGAACAATGTTCAAGCCTTCCATCATTTCAGGAGTACGTTTGAGCAAGACAACCGGTTTACCGCGCCATTCAACCTTGACCATCTGCCCGGGTTGAATTTTACTGTAGTCAGCCTGAACCGGGGCACCCGCGTTCTTTGCCCGCTCACTGGGGCTCATGCTCATTACAAATGGGGTCACGGCAAATGCCCCACCTACTGCACCAAAACCCGCTGTTATACCGGTAATGAAACGGCGACGCTTAATATCTTCAACCGTACTTTGCTCAGCGTCTGATACATTTGCATCACCAACATGGTTGTCAGCCATACATCCTCCTAAAAATTCAGCCCAACAATTAGGCTATCGTAAGCTACTTTATTAATTATTATAGACAACAGTTTTTGCTGTGTTAGCCCACGAAAAATTTCCGCAGCCTCAACCCAGCCTAAGCTTATTGCCCTGTTTGGCTTAGTGCCTCTAGCAATGCTCTGACTTGCAGCAACACAAAAAAGGCACTTAAAAACACAAGATTTGTTTTTTGGCACGCCCAGTCAAACTGCATGTTAGTGTGACTTTTTCGGCAACGGGCGATGCGCACAACTTATATTTTCGCAGGGATTGTAGCAGATATGTCAAGTCTTTTTGCACCCCGATTGACTGATAAAATTTATTTAAAAAAATAAGCCAAAATATCGCTTAATAATTGGGCAGTTTAATTGCTCATTGTTACTCGATTGCGACACGTTTTCACAGCGCAAATCACGCTAACCCAACAGCGCCCTCATGGCATCCAAATGGGTCTGCCCAACTTCTTCGCGGCGGGCAGGGTCGTTGGCCACTTTGTCTTCCCATACAATGTGTTCAGGGTCTAGCTCGTCTAAAAATCGGCTCGGCTGACAATCCATTTCCTCGCCGTAACGCTTGCGTTTATTGGCGTACGATAGGGTTAACTCTCGTTGCGCACGAGTAATGCCCACATAGAACAAGCGGCGCTCTTCCTCCACCATGTCTTCTTCAATACTGGTGCGGTGCGGCAAAATTTCTTCTTCTAGCCCCACGATAGTGACGTGCGGAAACTCCAAGCCCTTGGAGGCGTGCAAGGTCATTAACGACACCACATTAGAGTCATTGTCATCGTCGTTCTTTTCTAACATGCCCATCAATGCGATGGTTGATACAACCCCCTCCATCAGCTTGCCTTCGTCTTTGTCGGCAATGGAGCGCACCCACTTTAATAAGTCTTCGACATTCCGCCAGCGCATTTCAGCTTGCTCTGGGCTGGCGCTTTGTTTGGTAATCCAGTCTTGGTACTCAATGTCTTTAAGTAAGTCATTAATAAGTTGTATTGGTGATTCACTCTGCGCACGTTCTGCAAAGCCGGCCAACCAATGCTCAAACTGGCGCACCGCCACCTGGCGTTTAGGCGTTAAATGCTCGTGCAATGCGACACTATTAATAGACTCAAATAAACTTTTACCGGTTTTGCGTGCCACTTCGGCCAAGGCTTCTAAGGAGCTTGCACCAATACCGCGACGCGGCGTATTGATCGCGCGCACAAAGGCATTGTCGTCTGACGGATTCACAATCAGGCGCAGATACGCCATCACATCCTTAATTTCGGAGCGGTCAAAAAACGACAAGCCGCCACTTAAAAAGTAAGGGATGCGCATTTCACGCAGCTTCTGCTCCAGCATTCGAGCTTGGTGATTACCGCGATATAAAATAGCGTAATCGCTGTAAGGTCGATCATTCTGAAATCGGTGCTGCATTAAACCGGCCACCACTTTCTCAGCTTCACGCTCATCGTTATCGGCCGCGATCACCATAATCGGGTCGCCCAAGCCCATGGCGCTCCATAACTTTTTATCAAACGGCCTTGGGTTGTTTTGAATAACGTAGTTAGCAAGGGCTAAGATGCGCCCCATTGAACGGTAGTTCTGCTCTAGCTTTACTAAGGTCAATGCCGGGAAGTCGGTTTGCAATTGCACTAGGTTTTCTGGCTGAGCACCGCGCCATGCGTAGATTGACTGATCATCGTCACCCACCGCGGTTAAGCCATTGCCTTGACTGCCGGCCACCAGCGTTTTTACTAAACGGTATTGCGCCGTATTGGTGTCTTGGTATTCATCCACCAGCATAAAGCTAACGCGTTGCTGCCATTTATTACGAATGGTATCGAACTTGCGCAACAGCTCATTGGGCAAATACAACATGTCATCCAAATCCACCGCATTACAAGCCTGCAAATAACGCTCATAGTCGGCGTAAACTTTAGCCGCGGCGACCTGGGTTGGGTTGGTCATGGACATTTGCGCCGCCTTATCCGGCGACACCAAATCGTTCTTCCAGTTCGAGATTTGGTTTCGTACACGATCAACCAAACCGTTGTCGTCTAAATCGGCTTTGAGCAATTCGCGCACCACGTACAGTGAATCAGCGGGGTCAAAGATAGAAAAGCCTGGCTTACGCCCTGATGCCTCAACCTCTTCTTTGAGAATCATCATGCCAAGACTGTGGAAGGTGGATATGGTTAAGCCTTTAGTTTGATCGCTGCCTAACAGTTCACTGACACGCTCTTTCATCTCACGCGCGGCTTTATTAGTAAACGTGACCGCAAAAATATTCTTTGGGCTGATGTACATCCGTGACAACAACCACGCAATTTTATACGTGATAACACGAGTTTTGCCACTGCCAGCCCCAGCCAGCACCAACATTGGTCGATCACATTGTTGCACCGCTGCGCGTTGCTGGTCGTTTAATTGATCGAACAAGGTTTGCCTCACTAATGGCTGTTAACTACAACTGATGGTCATAATTTTACGGCCTTGGCGGTAGGATGCAAAGAGGGGAAACAAAAAGAATAAACCGGTGGGCATAAAAAAAGCCACGCTCATGGAACGTGGCTTCTTATTTTCGAGTATTTTCGAGCGTGAATAGGGCTCAAATATTCAAACCTTACTCGTCTTCAAGGTCTTCATCTGGCTCTAAATCGCCCGCAGGAACTTCGCGAATTTTTGACCATTTATTGTCGGCAAGCGTGATCGCTTTAGCTTGCTTAGCCGTCCATAATTTAGAAACGTTGGCGCTATTGTTTACGTATAACTTATCGTCAACGATAGCGAATACCGCCGGATCAATTGGGAATTTTGCACCAATAGCCGCGCCATACGCACAAAAACCACCGTATTGCGGTGCATACTTAGATGGGTTGGCTTTAAATAAGTCGCGGTTTGCTTCCGAGCTAAAATGGTAAATAGCGCCGTCGTGCACTGCAGAAATTCCCGCATAGCCTTTCACCGCTTTACTCATTGTAAAGTACGCAACCGCATCGTAACCTGAAAGAATGACACCGTTCACATCTTGTTGTGTTTCCTCAGCGGCAAAGCTAAGAGAAGGCAAAAAAAGCATCGAAGCGGCAATCAAACTGGCTAAAAAGTTTCGTTTTTTCATCTGTATATTCCTAATGTATTGGTAAGTTCTGTTACTTGCGAATGCATTCACATTCGAACTGACGGCAATTTTAGAATACTTGAGACAAACCTTTCTATACCTAAAAGTATTTAAATTTAAATCGATCGTACAAAACATGCTTCGTATTAAATACCACGGCATTCCACCTTCAGGTCTACCATAAAAGACTCTGTGACCAAAAACACACCATTACCACAAGAGAAAAACAACAAGCGTTGCAGATACGCAACATACCAAGCACTTTTCTCAATTTGTTGTTAATGCCAATTAACTTAGCAAGAGAATCTCGGCTGTGCGGCTATTATCAAGTCATGAAATGTAAATGAGTATTTATTTTCATAACTCTCTCTTCTTTTTGTTATTCAACGCCGCTTATTGTTAAGCGGCGTTTTTTTTGCTTGATCACTTTAAGACCTTCACGCTTTACGCCTTTCAATAACTCGTATTGGCGTTTCCCACGCCGTTTATTAAAAGCCCCTTACTGGCTAACCGTCTGCGCAATATTAGCCAGCTTTTGACCCAGCGCATTACCACGCAAGTGCAGATTACCGTCTTCCAGCAAAGCCTCAATACGGCGCTGTAATAACTCAATGGTGGATAAAAATTGATCTTCCTGTTGCTCTTTTGATGCATCGCCCACTGACGGGTCTTTGAGCCCCCAATGCACTCGCACCGTATCATCAAACCATGCTGGGCACACCTCAGAGGCGGCCGAGTCACACAATGTAAGAACGGCATCTGGGTGAAGGTTCTCAAATTCATCCCAAGACTGGCTTTTCAAGCCTTCGGTGCTGATCCCCGTTTGGGACAGAAAATGCAATGACAGCGGGTGAACTTGAGATTGTGGAGAACTGCCCGCACTATAAGCTGAGATCAATCCCTGGCCAGAGTCATTGGCGATGGCTTCAGCCAAAATACTTCGGCAGCGATTATGAGTGCAAATAAATAATAACTTCATAAGGTTTTTTTAATTTTCTATGGCAAATAAAAAGTACAGCAAAAACAGTAGACCGACCTGCAAGCAAAATAATTTCCTTGGCATTAGCGGACATTACTATTTATAGAGTTAGTATGCAAAATCCGATATAGTGTCAGACTCAGTTGTTCGCGCCTAACCTCTCTACTGACAACCATGAATTTTCGATCAATTTATCGCCTTATTACAGTACTGGTTTGCTTGCAAATTTCCGCTTGCGACCAAATAAACACCAGCAGCGATGAAGAAACACCTGAGATAATTGCGCAAACCGCGCTCGAGCGCAGCGCTAAAAATGAACGACGTAAGCTCACCCATTTACTGTTAGGCACCGGCAGCGTACAAGGCGTTTATTTCCCTATTGGCGGGGTAATCTGTCGTTTGGTTAATCGCCACAAGTCCTCACACCGAATTCGCTGCTCACTGGAAAGCACTGGCGGCTCTATCTACAATCTTCGACAATTGCGCGACGATAAGTTTGATTTGGTATTTGCTCAATCAGATTGGCAATACCACGCCTTTCATGGCACCAGCACCTTCAAAGAACAAGGCCCAGATAAAGCACTTAGAGCGGTATTCGCGTTAGAAGCCGACCCATTAGCGCTGATCGTTAAAAAAGGCAGCGGCATTACCAAACTGGATGATTTAACCGGCAAGGTGGTTAGCTTTGGCTACAGCCGATCTTTACAGCACCGCATCATGAATGACCTGTTAAGCGCCAAAGGCTGGGGCAGTAAAAACTTTAAAGAAATACGGCCTATGAGTGATGCCCGCCAGCTCACTCAATTATGCGATGATAAATTAAGCTCCATTTTATTTCTTAGCAGCAGTTTGGACGACAACTTAAAACAAATACCAGAGGGTTGCGAGCTTGAAATGCTGACCATTGATGACCCGGCCATTGACACCCTTATCAAGGAAAAGCCCTATTACCGAAAAGGGGTATTGCAACCAGGAAAGCGTTTTGACAGTAAGCCCAACATCAAATCATTTGGCTTAGGCGCGACCTTTGTCACGCATGAAAGTACGTCGCCTAAGGCCATATACAATATCGTGAAAGAGGTGGCGGAAAATTTTCGCGACTTCACCTCTCTACACCCATCACTGGCAACGCTAGATAAAAGAGAGCTGCCTTATGCTGGCATCTCTATTCCGCTACACCCGGGTGCAGAACGCTACTACAAAGAAGCCCGGCTATTAAAATAAAGACCATTATGAATTCACAATCAGCACTGAATAAACTCAAACAGGGCAACGATCAATACGTTGCCGCCATCAACACTCAATCGGCACTAAGCATTGACGTTAATCTGCCCGACGTAAGCCAAACGCAACGGCCTTTTGCCATAGTCCTTGGCTGCTCAGACTCAAGAGTGCCGGCCGAGATGGTGTTTAATTGCTCTTCAGGCGACTTGTTTGTGGTTCGTGTTGCTGGCAATGTTGCTGCGCCCTCACAAATTGGCAGCATTGAGTTTGCTTGCCAACACTTTGGCAGCCAGCTGATTGTGGTAATGGGCCACACCCATTGCGGCGCAGTCAAAGCCACAGTAAGTGCGCTAACCAGCCCACCTGAAGCCATATCACCTAATTTAGCCAGCATTGTGGAATGCATCTCACCCGCCGTTGCCCCTCTTGTGAACGAAAGCCAAGCAGAAGCAAACGGCGAGCTGATTAATAAAGCCATGCAGGCCAATATCAATCATGCCGTTGATAATTTGAGCGCGCAGTCGTCCATTCTCAAACAATTAATTGACGATGGTCAGTTAACCATTGTGGGCGCCGACTATGACCTTGAAACCGGCAAAGTCACTTTCTACGACTAGTCTTTAATGTACGCCACAGTCGCACATTAGTTGGCTGATAATGCGCCAAAAGGCGCGAGCACTCTGGATTTAACGGCATTATTGTATTCATTTAATTGTATACAATAATGCATGACGTTATGATGCTATATTGCTGAACACAAATAAAGTATGCGCTAAGAGCTCCGCGCTTTGGTGTGGCACCACGCCATTCGTTTTGCGCACTTAAGTGACGGACTTATTAGTGTCACTGTTTCAATATTACTCAAAGCCAAGCATTAGTTTGGGCAAAGTGATCGGAGCAACAATCAATACATTCAGAGGGCATCATTACTCTGGGTCAGGTTTATTATAGACATTTAGGCTACGTAGCCCAATTATGAATACAACAAACAACACGTTACTTGAGGGCAAAGTTGTCCTTATTACTGGTGGCAGCGCTGGCTGCGGCTGGGGCTTTAGCCTCAACTGCCTGAATGCCGGGGCCACTGTGGTCATTGCTGACATCAACCCACCGTCGCAAGACAAAGCGCAGCTGATTGCCAAGCAAGGCCAATCGGTTACTTACCTTGAAACCGATGTTAGCGACACTGACAACATTCAAAAGACCGTTGATGAGACCGTCAAAAAATTTGGCCGTATTGACGGCTTAATCAACAACGCGGGCCTCACGCTCACCGGCGACTTCCTTGAGTTTGATCTGCAAACGGTTGACCGTTTGTACCAAACCAATTTGCGCTCTGTGTTTTGTATGAGCCAGGCCGTTGCCAAGCAGATGGTGAAGCAGAAATCAGGGTCGATTGTTAATATTTCGTCAAATCATGCCTTAGCCAGTACGGCTGATTATGAAATGTACGCCGCCACCAAAGGCGGCATTTGCGCCATGACCCGCGCCATGAGCTGGAGCTTGGGCAAGCACGGCATTCGAGTGAATTCTCTGTGCCCGGGGTTAACGCGCACCGAACACATTGATGAAATATGCCAACGCGACCCAAAACTGGAACAGTCGTTCAATTCATTACAAGCAACCAACACATTCAACAGTGTTGAGCAGCTTGGCAACGTGGGTGTTTTCTTATTGTCAGACATGTCCGCATCATTGACTGGCAGCGACGTGGTCGCTGACCAAGGCCTAGTGGCTAGCTTGGTGTGCTCAGACATACTGACCTAAATTTAGAACATTTTTATTGCCACGGATTATTAGCCAAAACGTTTGAGTACGAGCTTATGAAAATTACTGATATACGCGCTTACCCAGTTTGGGTAGGCCAACGAAATTTATGTTTGGTCAAGGTAGAAACCGAAGACGGCCTTTACGGCTGGGGAGAATCTGGTCTTTCCAGTCGAGAACTGGCGGTAAAAAGCGCGGTAGAACACTACCGTGATTTTTTAATTGGCCAAGACTCACGCAACATCGGCGCGCTGTGGCAAGAAATGTACCGCAGCCAATACTTTGAAGGTGGCCGCGTGCTAACCGCGGCCATTTCGGCCATCGACATTGCACTTTGGGACATCGCAGGCAAACGCTTAGGCTTGCCCGTTTACCAACTTCTTGGCGGTAAACAGCGTAATGAAATTCCGTGCTTCGTAACCACCACCAAAGCCATGGGCGACGAGTTAATTGAGGACGCGAAAGCCAAAGCAGCTCAAGGCTGGCAAGTTATTCGCGCCACCACTGGTGAACACGGTAATGGCGAATCAGCCACGGTTTACGACGTAAGAAAATCAATCGCCGCTGCGGCCGGCTGCTTAACTGAATTACGCCAAGAGCTGGGCAACGAATACGTCATCGGTATTGACTACCATCACCGCCTCAGCATTCCAGAAACGGCGTCTTTTTGTGCCCAAATGCCGGCTGGCACTTTGGACTTCTTAGAAGAACCAATTCGAGATCAAACGCCCAGTGCGTATCAGGCACTGCGCCAAATGGTGGACGTGCCTTTTGCTATCGGCGAAGAGTTTTCAAGCAAGTGGGATTACCGCCCTTACATCGAAGAAGACATCACCAACTTCGCCCGCGTTGATATATGCAATGTTGGTGGCTTCACTGAAGCAATGAAAGTTGCGGCGATGGCGGAGACTCACTACATTGATTTAATGCCTCATGACCCACTTGGGCCTATTTGCACCGCTGCCACCATTCATATGTGCGCGGCCGTGCCAAACTTATCTTGGTGCGAAGTTGACCCGTATGAGTCAGCCACTCCGGATCACGAGAAATACTTTATAAATCGCCCCATTCATGAAAACGGCGTTTTTCAAATCAGCGATGCGCCGGGTATTGGCGTGGATGTGCGCGAAGACTTAGTGAAAGAGCAAAGCTTCAAGTTTTGGGAAACGCCAAGACTGATAAAGCCCGACGGCTCTTACACTAATTGGTAGTCCGCCTTAGAGCAGACAAGCAAAAAAACAGGCACCAACAAAAAACGCCGCTTCAGTAATGAAGCGGCGTTTTTTATTATTCACTAATCCACCAAGTAAATATCGGCACTGGCATATCGATTTAAGTTCAGACTTACCCCAAAGACCACGACGCGGCCGGGCTTTCAATGGCATCTTTAAATTGCTGATATGCGTCCAGCGGTGCGATTGCACCTTGGTGTTGCACCACAAACGCGGCCACACTCATCGCCGCAGAGATCGACGCATCAACTGAACTGTCGCCAGCTCGAGCCGCCAGGTAAGTTCCAGCAAATGAATCACCCGCGGCGGTAGAATCAACCTGCACTGGCGCAGGAAAGAACGGGCGATGAGCAACTTCACCGTTATTCTGGTAACCATAAACGCCGTCGTCACCGCACTTTAACACCACCTCTTTGTCGCCAAATTTTTCAAGATAGCTAAGAATGTCTTGCTTGCTTGCGTGACCGTATAAATCGCGATGGTCTTCATGCCCAGGGAAAATGATATCAGCAACGCGGTACGCACGGTCATTCCATTGACAAGCATGATCGTTGTCGCGCCACATCTTGGCGCGGTAATTTGGGTCGTAGGCAATTTTTGCACCCGATGCTTTAAGCGCTTCAAGCAAGTCAATCAATAGCTGCTTATCATCGTCACTTAAAATTCCAAACGAAATACCCGACACATACACGTAATCGAAACCGCTGGCGGTTAGCCCTGAGTAATCGCCATCAAGCAATTGCATCATAATGCGGGCGGCTGACTGATTTCGCCAGTAAGTAAAACTGCGCTCGCCGTGCTCATCCACATTGATGGCGTACAAACC
>CALINO010000012.1 GCA_938045295.1 uncultured Arenicella sp. | reverse complement strand
AACCCCTCGAAACTAAAGTAAAACAACGCCTTTCGGCTCATCGCTCGCCTCGTTCAAGGTGCGCGCATTTTACAGTCTTAACACCTCAGGTCAACCACTTTTTGAAACTATTTTTTAATTCAATTTCAAATCGCTTTATCGACCTTTCTAGCTCACTTGAAACCCATTAAAAATGCGTTTCAAAACAAGCCCTCGGTGTCTCGAGGAAGGCGCATTCTATAGACTTATCAGACTAAGTCAACGACTTTTTACAAGAATATTACAAAAGCCGAAATTTAATGCAATTGGGCGCACAAGTAGCCTCTTACGCCTCACCTCTTAACGAGGCTTGATGCGTTAAAAACCATTGGTAAGTAGATGCCAAACCGGCTTTAAGTTCTATGGATGACTGCCAACCTAACTCTGATAGCCGCGCCACATCCAACAACTTACGTGGCGCACCGTCTGGCTTGTCAGTATCAAAGCTAAGATTGCCCGGGTAAGCGATGACCTCAGACAGTAATTCAGCCAACTCTTGAATACTGCAATCACGGCCAGTACCAACATTAATGTGTGAACATCGAGCGTCCACTGAAGACGCATAGCGCTCACTTGTTAGACCCATCACATGCACGCAGGCGGAAGCCATATCATCGACATGCAAAAACTCACGCTTGGGCTTGCCCGTGCCCCATATGGTGACGGTTGGTTCTTGGTTTATTTTGGCTTCATGAATACGGCGCATCATGGCGGGTATTACATGGCTGTTTTCTGGGTGAAAATTATCATTAGGCCCATACAAGTTAGTGGGCATAACACTGCGAAAGTCGGTGCCGTGTTGCCGGTTATACGACTCGCATAATTTGATGCCCGCAATTTTTGCAATGGCGTACGGCTCATTGGTTGATTCCAAGGTGCCGGTCAGTAACGCGCTTTCAGTCATTGGCTGAGGCGCAAGTTTAGGGTAGATGCATGAAGAACCGAGCAGTAACAGGCGCTTAACACCGGCTTGATGAGCACCGTGAATAACATTGCATTCCATCATCAGGTTTTGATAAATGAAATCAGCAGGGTATTGGTTGTTAGCATGAATGCCGCCCACCAGCGCGGCGGCCAAATAAACCTCATCCACTTGATTGGTACTAAAGAAGTGAGCCACCGCCGCTTGATCAACCAGATCAAGCTCCTTTCGACTGGGGGTTAACAGCTCACATTCCTGATCAGCACTCAGTTCACGCACTAACGCCGAACCCACCATGCCATTGGCGCCAGCAACAAATACTTTCTTTGACATAACAATTAGCCTTTTTTAACCACGCTTAACGCCATTATTCATGACTTGAAGGTACTTGATAGCCGTGCTCTTTTAATAAGGCACTGCGCTTAGCGGCTTCTACGTCGTGCGCTACCATTTCTTCGCACATTTGCTCCACCGTAATTTGTGGTGTCCACCCCAGCTTAGCCTTGGCCTTGCTCGGATCACCCAACAGCGTTTCCACTTCAGCGGGGCGAAAGTAACGTTGATCTACACGCACAATGACATCGCCTTCGTTAATGTGCGGTGCTTTTTCTTTATCAACCGTAACCGCAACCGCCAACTCGTCAACGCCTTGACCACGAAACTCTAATTGCACGCCAATATTATTGGCGCTTAGCTGAACAAAATCGCGTACCGAGATTTGCTTGCCGGTGGCAATCACAAAATCTTCCGGTTGCTCTTGCTGCAACATCATCCACTGCATGCGCACATAATCTTTGGCATGCCCCCAATCTCGCAGCGCGCTCAGATTGCCCAAGTACAAGCACGATTCCAGCCCATGAGCCATATTGGCTATGCCGCGAGTGATTTTGCGAGTCACAAAGGTTTCACCACGCCGCGGCGACTCGTGATTAAATAAAATGCCGTTACACGCATACATGCCGTAAGACTCACGATAATTAACCGTAATCCAGTAGCCATATAACTTGGCCACCGCATACGGCGAACGCGGGTGAAAAGGCGTGGTTTCAGTTTGCGGAGTCTCTTGCACCAAACCATACAGCTCGGAGGTGGCGGCTTGATAAAAGCGAGTCTTTTTTTCCAAGCCAAGAAATCGAATGGCTTCAAGCAACCGAAGTGTGCCAAGCGCATCCACGTCTGCCGTGTATTCTGGCACCTCAAAGGAAACCGCCACATGACTTTGCGCTGCCAAGTTGTAAATTTCATCCGGCTCTACTTCACGAATGATGCGCGTTAAGTTAGAGCTGTCGGCCAAATCACCGTAGTGCAAAATCAACTTTGGGTTGGGCTGGTGCGGGTCTTGATAAAGGTGATCAATGCGATCGGTATTAAACGAAGACGCGCGACGTTTAATGCCATGAACCTCGTACCCTTTTTCGAGCAAAAACTCAGCCAAATAAGAGCCGTCTTGGCCAGTAATTCCAGTTATTAACGCTTTTTTCATTTATTATTAGCCTTGCCTCACGACGAAGGCTGTGAATATGTAACTTACTGCCTAGTGTAGTCAATCGCCCATTAAAACTAAAGCCAAGCACCTTAAACCAAACACCTTGGCATTTATCACAACGATACATATCGCAACACCCATAATAATAGTGCTGCACGCACCGCAAAGACCATGAGCCACGGACAACGATGACAGACTACAAACGAGCCATTATTTTAGTCATTATATCAGGCGTATTTTTAAGCACCTTAGGCATAGGCACGCGCTTATTAGAATCGGCCAGCGGCCTTCAAGTTGTGTTCTACCGTTCTATTGGCCTGCTTGCCTTAATGTTGGTGGTGCAATTTTACCGAGAGGGTCGAGGTTCTGTTCGCAGTCTATTAGCAATCGGAAAACCGGGCTTATTGTGCAGCGCGTGCTTAATTGGCACGTCCATTTTTATTGTTCAAGCCTTAGTGAATACCAGCGTGGCTAATGCCATGTTCATTATCTCGCTGGCGCCCTTAGTGGCGGGCATGTTTGCGTGGCTGATTTTAGGCGAAAAAATGTCCACCACCACCATGTTCGCGACTGGTGCGGCTCTGCTTGGGGTATTGGTTATTATTCAAGGGGCGCTGTCTACCGACGGCATGGTCGGTATTGCTTACGCATTTGCCATGCTGTTGTGCTACGGCTTATTCAGCGTTTCACTGCGCATGGGTAAAGAGCTAGACATGCTGCCTTGCATTGCCGTGCACGCCTTGCTGCTATTAATCGGCTTGGGGTGGTTTCTCGACGACCTGAGTATTTCCACTCACGACTTAATCATCTGCTTACTGTTGGGTGTTTTTCAACTTGGCATGGGCTTAGTGCTGTTCACGCTCAGCTCAAAACACGTGCCCGCCGCTCAGCTCACACTATTAGCCATGCTGGAAGTGGTGCTTAGCCCTATTTGGGTGTGGGCGGGGGTTGGTGAAACGCCCAGCAACAGCTCGCTGATTGGCGGCGCCATCATCATTGCGGCCATCACCTATCAAGCGTTAAAAACAACCGAAAATGCAACGGCACTGAAATAGATAAAACTGGAATAGAGAGCTTACGTTCGCTGGTCACCGTGATACAGCCTCACCACATGGCGTGCTTCGGCAAAGAATAACCAACGCTCTAAAAACAAGCCACAAAAGAGGCTTAACACGCTCACGCCTAACAACCATATGGCCGCCTCAGGCGCAGCAACAAACATTAACAGCAACATCAAGATAAATGGCAACACAAAGGTTAATACCGCCATTACTCTTCTGAGTGTGACTAACTTGGCCGCTTCGACATTAAAACCAAATTCATTGGTTAAAAACGTGTCGGCCGAATGCCCAGCATCCAGCAACCTTACTTTTGACTCAGTAAAGCCGGTTGCGCTATTGATGGTGGAGCCACTGGGCTTGCCGATAAACCAAAAATACAGCCACTTAACCGCCGCCGTCAGCGCAATTAACGTAAGGCAAATTTTCAACAACAATTGACTCACGTCGCCGTGCAAACCGCGTTGCAGTGCCAGCGTTAATATTGCCCCGCTCATCAACGCAAACAAAATATAAAGCGGCGTGGTTAAATTATTGTGCCATTGACGAATGGGTTTGAGGCTGGCATAGATCATGCCGGTGCAATACACCGTCACCAAGGCAATCACGATGGCCAATACACCGAGCAAAGCCGCTAAACCATTCATTTGATAGCCGTTCAAGTAAACAATAGCAACATAGCCCAAAAATATGGGGTAGAACACCACCGAGAACACGCCTTCGCGCGACAACCATGAGGTGCGAAAACGGTTAAAGGCTTTCCATGCGTTTTTAGGGTTGGCCAAATGCAGTGTTGACGATAATAGCCCCAGACTAATGAGCACCAAACCAATTGCGCCGCCCACGATCACTTGGCGACTGTCTAGCAGTTCGCTCAATACCCAGCCATGAGTAATTTGAATCAACAACAGCCAGACCAACAAACCAGTGCCGGCGCCAGCGCAAACGGTGAAAAAAAGTACGGAGAATGCGGGTTTCATAGATAGCTCCTAATTACCGTGCCAGCTAGCGTGCAATGACTTGGTTAGCCCAGCGCTTAACCTTAGACGAAAGCGATTCGGCATTAATGTCCATGGTCGGCACGTCGGCTTTTTCTCTGGGCGGCAGATATTGATTAGTCGGCTCGTAACCTAATTCAGGCATTAATGGTTTGCCGTTACGTTCCACTACCAATTTGCTCACATTTGAATTTGGGTCATCAAAATCACCAAAAGCTCTTGAGCTGGTTGGGCAGGTAATGACGCACGCAGGCTGACGCTCACTTTCAGGCAATGAGTCGTCGTAAATACGATCAACGCACAGCGTGCACTTTTTCATTACGCCTTGATCTTGGTCTAATTCGCGAGCGCCATACGGGCAAGCCCAAGCACACAAATTACACCCCATGCACTTGTCTTGGTCAATTAACACAATGCCGTCTTCTTCGCGCTTATAAGACGCGCCAGTGGGGCACACCGTGACGCAATCGGCATTATCACAATGCATGCACGACATGGGCATGTGCACTGTTTTACTTTGCGGCGTGTCGTCTACTTCGTAAGAACGAATGCGGTTTAACCATGAGCCTATCGGGTCTTCGCCGTACGGGTTCTCATCGGACAGTGGGCCAATGGTGCCCGAGGTATTCCATTGCTTGCAGGCTGTGGCACAGGCGTGGCAGCCTACACAGGTGTCTAAATCTATTACTAGTCCTAGTTTCATAATTTCATTCGATCATTTTTCTGCTTACATCGATTTATGTGGCTAAACAGTATGTTCATTTTCTTGCTCGCCCAAGAAAACGAACCAAAAGAAAGGCGCCATAGTTGAAGCAGCCCTTCGGGTTCCTAGTTTTACTATGAATTTTACGGCGCTGCGGAACTCGGCTTTCAGCCTCAGACAGTCCTCGCGACGACTCCGTAAAACTCATAACAAAACTAGCTTCTTCAAACATGGATCTAACCCAACTTAAAACAAACTAAATACTACTTTTGAGGCGCATGCCCATAGGGCAAGCCGTTCCCAAGCTCCTCGTAAAAGAGTTGCCTGGGGCAACTCAGAGGGTCTTTTCTTTTGGTTACTTTTCTTTGGACAAGCAAAGAAAAGTAACGCCAGTCGCGGCGAGCGACAATCTAAATAAAAAAGCCATACTTACTAAAAACTTAAAATCACTAAGTCACTTTCCTCGTGTGAAAACATCTTTCAAAGCACGTATTAAATTCACATTCTCATGCGTCGAATAACTCAACGTATCCGGCGAGGCATCCTGATTAGGCAAACATTTCACCTCATCAAACTCAGGCCAAGTACCGCTGCGCTTTTCAGAACAAGGGGTTATCTTCACGCACAAGTCATACCATGCCGCTTGGCCGGTAATGGGGTCTGAGTTAGTAATGTCTGCAAAACTTTGCTTGGGCGGCAGCAACTCTGAAATTAAATGATTCAATAGAAACGCATCTTTGCCTTCGTTCGCATTTTTATCCAAGCCCCACGCGCCGCGCTGTTTGGCAATGGCGTTCCACGTCCAGACGGTGTTGGCTTCAACGCCTTCCATGTATTTCACTTGCGCACGAATTTTGCCGTTATGCGACTCCACCCACACCCAAGACTCGTCGTCTATGCCTTGCTTAATGCAGGTTTCGCGATTCATGTACAAATAGTTCTGCGACATGATTTGCCGTAGCCATGCATTTTGCGAGTCCCACGAGTGGTACATAAACATGGGGCGCTGAGTCACTGCATGAAATGGGTATTCACTGGCTTCAATACGCTGCTGCTCTAATGGGCTATAGAAAAATGGCAGCGGGTCAAAATAGTCTTTAAGGCGCTGGCGCTGCTGCTCATCTGGCGGCATTGCCGTAGGCTTGGTGCCGTCATACAAGCCCTGCCCGGCCAAACGAAACTTTTGCAAGGTTTCTGAATACAGCTCGATCACGATTTGATCTGTAGAGCCAACCCAGCCGGCTTCTTTTGCCAACGTTAAGTAGTCTTTGTTGGCGTGCCGATAAAACTGCTGATTCGGCGCAAATTCGTATTTAAAAAAGCATTGATTATCAATGTACGCTTGCCATTGATTGGGGTTAGGCTCGCCACGCAAATGTTGGTCACCGTTTTTACCGCGCCAGCCCGCGAGAAAACCAATTCCCGGTGCGCGCTCAAAATTAACGATGAAGTCTTCATAATCTTTGTATTTTTTATTGCCGGCTTCGTCTTTAAATGCGGGAAAGTCTAACCGGCTGGCCAAATCCACCAATACTTCTTGCCATGCGCGCACGTCTCTGTCGGGTTTGATGACTGGCTGGCGAATGGAGTCACACGCCGCATCAGGCTCAGAGATAGGCCGATCCAGCATTGAGATGGTGTCAAAGCGCTCTAAGAATGTGGTGTCGGGCAACACTAAGTCGGAGTAATTAACCATCTCCGAATGAAAGGCATCGGAATTGACGATAAACGGGATTTTGTATTCGCCGTCGTCGCGCTTCTCACGCAGCATGGCCATGGTGTTGGCGGTGTTCATGCTCGAGTTCCACGCCATGTTTGCCATAAACAGCATAAGCGTGTCTATTTCGTACGGGTCGCCCTTCACCGCATTACTGATCACCATGTGCATCAAGCCGTGATTGGCAATCGGCGCATCCCAAGAGTAAGCCTTATCAATGCGCAACGGCTTACCTTCGTCATCAATCACCAAATCTTCTGGCTCAGTAGGAAACCCCAGCGGCGCAGAATTGAGTGGCGTATTCGGAGCCACCTCTTTCGCCGGCTTAATACCCGGCGGAATATGCTTAGGAAACGGCGGCTTGGCTAAATGCCCACCCGGGCAATCAATCGTACCTAACAGCACTTGCAATAAATGAATGGCTCGGCAAGTTTGAAAGCCATTAGAATGCGCCGATATGCCACGCATGGCGTGCATAGAAACAGGCCGACCAATGAATTTGTCTTGCTTACGCCCTGCCCAATCGGTCCATTCAACATCAATGGTGATGGTTTCTTTAAACGCCACATGGGCAATTTCCAGCGCCAAACGTTCAATGGTTTCTGCCGGCACCCCGCAAATCTTAGCCGCGGCCTCAGGGGCGTATTCTTTCGATTGATATTTATCAACCAGCATGCTCATTACCGTGCGCACTGGACGCCCGTCAGGGGCACGGTAATTGCCAAACAACGCTGGGCTAACGTCGGGCTGAGTGCCATCCACGTATTGTTCTTTCACTAAGCCCCACACCAAGGGCTCGCCAGCGTCACCACGCAAGAACAAGCCATCGCCTTGCTGGCCTGGGGTATCAACCACCAAGTAGGCTGAATTGGTGTAACGAATTAAGAACTCATGGTCAATCAATTGGTGTTCAAGCAGCACGTGCACCATAGACAGAGCCAGCATGGCATCAGTGCCGGGCTTAATGGCAACCCACTCATCAGCAATGGCTTGATACCCCGTGCGCACCGGGTTCACCGACACAAACTTAGCGCCGTTTTCCTTAATTTTTTTCAGGCCGATTTTAATCGGGTTAGACGAATGGTCTTCGGCCACGCCCCACATCATAAAATATTTGGTGCGCTCCCAATCAGGGTCGCCAAACTCCCAAAACGCATGCCCCATGGTGTACAGCCCAGCGGCGGCCATGTTCACCGAACAAAAACCGCCGTGCGCCGCCCAGTTAATGGTGCCAAACTGACTGGCCCAAAAACCGGTTAAGGCTTGCATTTGATCTCGGCCAGTGAAAAAGGCCAACTTTTTAGGGTCGGTCTCTCGAATGCGCTTTAAACGCTTAGTCAGGATATTGAGCGCGTCATCCCATGAAATTTCGTCAAACACGCCGTCACCGCGCTCAGTACCTGGGCGCCTTAACAAGGGTGATTTTAGCTTGGCCGGCGATTGTTGCTTCATGATCCCAGCGTTGCCTTTGGCACACAACACACCCTTATTAATCGGATGATCGGGGTTACCTTGAATAAACCTTACTTGTTCATTTTCAACCGTTACCTTTATGCCACAACGACACGCGCACATGTAGCACGTGGTGTATTTGGTTTCTTGATTTTCGTGGTCTTCAAACCGTGGTAAAGGGGTAGAGGCCATAATAATGAACAAGCGTATCGATTTAGAAGTTGACCCAAATTAACATAACAAAAAATAATTAGCTTATAATTTTTAGTTATTTTGGTAATTTACCAAAAACACTCTTGAAATGTAAACAAATGTCAACTTAACGGCTTATCCACTATTGTCTTGAACACACAAGCAAGATAAATTTAGATTGTAAAGTTGATCTATTGGGTAGAAACGTGACAAACACACTAATCGGCACTCGCCGAAAAATTGCTTTGGTTTTAACTGGGGCAGCGGTATCCGCTGCACTCCCTAAACACTGGAGCAAGCCAATGCTTAATGCCGTTGTATCTCCAGCACATGCCCAAACATCTGGGCCTGATATGTTGTGCGTTGACGGCACCAGCACATGGTTAATGACTGAGTATCAAGAAAATGGGGTAAGTTTTAACCAAGGAGATCCTCAGTCACAAGTACAAATCACAATTACTGGAAACGACATACGCCTAGTTACAGACTGGTGCATTATTAGCACTGACACTGATGCCACCAGCAGGGGGCGGGTAACAGATGAGGGCACAGTGGATTTAACTACTGGGGCTGCAAGCACTAACCCTGTAGGGTCTCCACAAACATCCCCCACTCATGGTGAGGTTGTCAATCTGGCGAATAATTTAGCGCAATCATTCACCTTAGATTGCGCCAACAGCAATAGCTTTGTGGTAAGAGATGACGGCGATGTCTACAGCTTTCGGTTAACTCGAATAAGCTAATCAAACATAATTTTAAAAATCTGGGTTAGGGTTAACTATGAAAACAGTACAAAAATTATCATTATTGAGTGCCGTCGGCGGATCGATATTAATTGCCGACAACGTCTTCGATCTAGGCAACAATAATGCATATGCCCTGACCCAAGACACTGACGATCGCCTTGACCGGAAAAAACGCGCTGGCTCTTTATCGGCCATTCTGAATTATCTATTAAACGAAGATCTTTTAGCTAATGATGATAGCTATCTGGTTAATGAAAACACATTGCTAAACGTACCGGTTGCGCAAGGTGTATTAAGCAATGATCAAACCAATGCGAATGCCACGGCTTCAGTGCTTGATGATGTGAGAAACGGGGCGCTTACACTGCAAAGAGACGGCTCCTTTTCATATTTACCTAACATCAACTTTACTGGCACCGACAGTTTTACTTACCAAGTAGCCGCCTCAAACGGAACAATGGTTCAGGCCACGGCCACGATTCGCGTCAACGCCCTACCTCAAGCAATAGATGACGGTTTTATTTTTGATGGGGCTTCACCGTTCTTAGAAAACGTAGTCACCAATATCATTGGCGGCTCAGACATCATCGTTGATGGTGCCCAGGTCATTGCCGTTAACGACGAGCTAACCGACCTTGGCGGGCGCATCAGCATTCAACCCAATGGTGATTTCGAATACACCCCTCCCGCCAACCTAGGTGGGCAACAAGACTCCTTTGTCTATACATTACAAGACAACGACGGAGACACTGACACCGCCACCATTACATGGCAAGTGCTACCCAGCATTACGGGCACCGACACTGTGAGTGTTCAAGAAAACTCACAGCTACAAAGTCAATTCACTTTGTTTGCGCCTGGCGGCCTCGAGTACGTTGAATTCAATGGCAGCCAATTTACTCTAACGCAATTAAATAATGCCAGTGTGTCTCCTCTTGCCATACCGCTAGAGGCGCGCGGTGAATTTACCATCATCGGCTTTAATCAAACCACTGGAGAGTTAGATTACCGTTACGACCCAACGGGTAACAGCCAAGACCATTCGGGTGCAGTGAACGACATACTTAATGAAATCATCAATATCGCATTAAAAGACAGCAGCCAAACGCAAACCGTCACCGGCGCGTTAAACATTAACATCTTAGACACATCACCGGTTGCTAACCCAGACATACGCAGTATCGATGAAGACATGTCAGCGATTGCTGGCAATACTTTTGGCACTACGGCCTCAGCAATTGGCGATAATGCCGACATTAT
The DNA here is from genome assembly GCA_938045295.1 of uncultured Arenicella sp. GTDB lineage: Bacteria > Pseudomonadota > Gammaproteobacteria > Arenicellales > Arenicellaceae > Arenicella. The sequence goes on along the minus strand of CALINO010000012.1, from coordinate 60,526 downwards.
GTTTGATACCAACCCAACCCCGGTTACCAGCGCCAATATTAATGGCAGTTACGGCTCGTTCACCATCAGCAATCAAGGCATATACACCTATACGCTAGACAACACTAATCCATCGGTTCAAGGACTAAAAAGTGGCCAGAGCTTAACCGACATTCTAAGCTATGAAATTACCGATGGTGATAACGACACTGACACCACAACCGTCAGCATTACCATCAATGGCATTGAAGACGCCTTACCTGTTATTACCATTAACGATGATAACGGCGTGGTTGCAGGCGACACCTCGGTGCTTGAAAATGACAACAGCCTGACGGTAAAAACAATAAGCTTTAGTGCCACTGCGGGGCTGGCCGTATCAGGCACCGCGCTGTCAGTAACGAACAGCAGCAATGCCAGCACTAATATTACCTTGGCCGAACTGTCGAATCTCAATACCAGCCCCATCACCATCAACAGCGCATTGGGGCAGCTGCGTTTAAGCAATTACAGCACGGTAACCAACACCTTGTCTTACGCCTATAACCCAAGTGGTGACGCTCAAGACCACAGTGCTGGAGACGACAGTGTTATTGAGCCGTTTTCATTTCAAATCACCGATACTGAAGGCGACCAAAGTGCCGCACAAACGTTGGAAATTTTAATTGCCGACACCGAACCACAAGCCAATGCCGACACCCCTTCGGTAACCGAAAATGGCAGTGCTCTTATTGGCAACGCTGTGTTTGCTACCGGCGCCGCCACTGGCGATGTGGCCGACACAATTATCGACACCAACGCAAACCCGGTCACCGAGGTGAATTTTGGCTCAGCAAGCGGCATTATTGGCAACGATTTAAATGGGAACTACGGCACTTTGAATATTAGTAGCTCGGGTGTTTACACATACACGCTTGATGACACTAACCCCGACGTACAAGCATTAAAAAGCGGCAATAGCCTGACCGAGTTTTTTTCATACAGCATTGAAGACGGCGACGGCGACACCAGTGGGAACTCATTACGTGTATCGATTAATGGCTTTGACGACCCCGCCCCTGAGATCACAATACAAGACACCAACAGCACCGCAAGCGGCCAATCCAGCGTGGTGGAAAACCAATCGGCCACGGCGTTTAGTAACATCTCGTTGTCGGCCGCCGCCGGCCTTGCTGAAATAACAGCACTGTCAATTACCAATGAAGCCAACGCCACCACGTCACTGAGCCTGTTTCAGTTAAATAATTTAGTAACCAGCAACATTCAAATCACAGGCACAGACGGCACGTTAACGTTAACTGGCTTTGACGCGCAAAACGGCACACTGTCTTACTCGTTTATCAGCGACAGTAAGGCATTTGATCACTCTGGTGGCACGGAGTTTTTAGAAGAGTTCGATTTTGAACTCATTGACCGTGAAGGTGACTCGGGCACCGGCACCCTGACTGTTCTAATTGAAGACATTGACCCCATCGCGCGAAACGATGCTCGCCGCATGCCTGAAGGCTCTTCAGCCATCGCGGGCAATGCAGTGGGCAATTTGGGTGCGGCTATCGGTGATAATGCCGACACCCTTACCGAAACCAACCTCAATCCAGTCATACGGGTTGCCTTTGGTAGCTCCGTTAATACGGTTGGCAGTATTTTAGCAAGCACCTACGGTTCTTTCGTCATCAATTCAGGAGGGGTGTATACCTACACCCTAGACAACACCAACGCAAATGTTCAAGGCTTAAAGGCCGGTGAAACGTTAGTCGAAACATTCAACTACACCATTGAAGACGGTGACGGCAGCACCGACAACGCCGACATTTTTATTACCATTGATGGCGTTGAAGACGCCCCCCCAACGTTATCGTTCAACACATCTGGTAACCTTTATCAGGTTGCCGAACCGGCGGCCTTCCCAAACGGGCAGCTGAACATTAGCGCGCCAGCAGGCTTAAAAGCAACAGGCACTGCTTTGTTGATCACGCCACCAGGCGGCAGCCCTATCGCCATCACGCTGAATCAATTAACCAACTCAAGCTTCACTAATATTGATATTGATGGTGACACTGGCACTCTATCAATAACCGACTACAACACCATCACGCAACAGGTGTCGTTTATTTACGAAATTACACGTGAGAGTGGAAATAGCACTGGTAACTATATCCACAACACCCAAGATCAATTTATTGGCGACAGTTTTGCCTTTACGGTTATCGACAACGAAGATGACTCAAGCAATCAAACGGTTGAGTTTCGCTTAGGCGATACGGCACCTACTGCCGCACAAGATAATGCAAGCATTACCGAAGACGCCATCCCTAATACAGTAACAGGCGATATCACTACCAACGACACCACCGGTGCAGATACCGCAATTAGTGTGAGTGGCATCAACTTCAGTGGCACTAAAACAGTCGGCACTCCATTTGCCAGCACCTATGGCACTATGGATATCAACGCCGATGGAACTTACACTTACACGCTGGACAACGGCAACGCGGACGTTCAAGACATTAGAAGCGGGGAATCCTTAGTCGAAGTCTTTAACTACACCATTGCGGATACCGACGGCGACACCTCGAGCACAAGCTTAACGGTGACCATCAATGGCGTCGACGAGCGACCCACCGTCATTATCCCCAACAGTGGTACGGCTGCGGCAGGCAGCGATATTTCTGTGCTTGAAAACGCCACCACAACCAGCACATTCACCCTCAATGCCGAATCGGGCTTAAACAGCGCCTCGGCGCTCAGCATCACGGACGAAGACAACGGCCTACTGACCCTAAGCTTAGCGCAATTACAAAATTTAACTACCAGCAATCAGTCTATCGTCAGCAGTGATGGCACACTGACACTCACTGGCTACAGCGCGGGCGCAAGCTCGGCTCAAGTCAGTTACCGCTTTGACCCCACAGGAACCTCTCGCGATCACTCGGGCGGGGACAACAGCATCATCGACACTTTCACCATTATCGCCACCGATACGGGCAATATCAGCTCAGCCCCCACGGATCTCGACATTCACATCGCCGACACCGTGCCCATCGCCAATGACGACAACAGAATCAGAGACTTGGGCGCTGGTCTCTTTGAGGGCCAAACGCCCATTGCTGGCAATGCGGTAGGTACTTTATCTGCTGCAACGGGTGACAATCAAGACACCCTCATTGACCCCAATGCCACCCCGGTTTCGGACATTGACTTTGGCAGCACCGACGGCACCCCCGGCAGCAACCTTGCCAGCGACTACGGCACCTTTAATATCAACAACGCAGGCGTGTATACCTACACCTTAGACAACACCAATCCAGCCGTACAAGGCCTTAAAAGTGGTGAGTTTTTACGAGAAGCGTTTGTTTACACAATCACTGACGGTGACGGCGACACCGACACCGCCACCCTCACGGTGGACATAGACGGGGTAGAAGACCCTGCCCCCAGCGCTGCCTTTAACGCCACCGCCGTTAGCGGTGGGTTTCGCTACTCTTCTGCCGAAAATGCAGGTTTTCCAGCGGGGCAACTCACACTGACTGCATCGGCCGGTTTACTCAGCTCGGGCACGGCTTTGCAAATCACCCCGCAAGGCGGCAGTGCCATTGATTTAAGCCTAAGCACTCTGCTAGCCGCCAGCCCAAGCAACACCCTCGATATTGCTGGTAGCGTCGGCACCTTGAGCATCAATGGTGTCAGTGTCTCTGACTTCAACACCACGCTGAGCTTTACCTTTGAGGTGGCAGGCGTACCAGGTTCGTTTGATCATTCAAGCGCGGACCCTGCGCAAGACTTTTTTGCCTTAGTGGTAACCGACAACGAAGGTGATACCGGCACTACCAATGTGGAATTTCGTCTCACCGACACTGCGCCCACCGCGGCACCAGATGCCGTTGCCATTAATGAAGGCACTGTCACCTTAACAGGCAATGTAATTTCTGGTGGCGTCCCCTCGACAGGGCTAGGGTTTAACAGCGCCGACACATCAGGCGCAGATACGGCGATTAGCATTTCACAAATTGCTTTTATGTCTACCCCCAGCATTGTTGGTTCGCCCATCACTAGCACCTACGGCACTATGGACATAAATAGTGATGGCACCTATACCTATACTCTTGATAATGGCAACACCATTGTTAATGATCTAAACAATGGTGAAAGTTTAAGCGAAGTTTTTAGTTACACCATTGTGGATACCGATGGCGACACCTCAACAACGACGGTAACAGTCACCATTAATGGCGTGACTGATTAAAAGCCGACTAAATTTAATGCCGCAGTTTTACATTAATCGTGGGTCTGAACTAAATGCCAGGCCGCCGTTTTCGCGCCCACTCACGATTCGCTCGTGCGCTGACATTGATCATAGCGCCGTGCCCCCGTCGCACATTTACATCACCTCACGCAATTACGCCGGTTTATTAAAACAATCTTTGGGCGAGCAAGCCGCGCAACTAAACCAGCTGCCAGACCACGACGCCCAACACCTGGTTGATTTGCCCTCGTACCCAAAGAGTTTTCGCAACCTTGGCTTTGGCAGCGTCTCAGAACTACACAATGAAGTAAGCCAACACAGCAAGAACCCCAAACAACCTAAATTTGTATTGATAAACGGTATTGGCACTGGGCTTGGCGACAACTACATTGGCCTCGGTGTGTTACAACGCTTAACCAAGCTACTGGCTCCGATGCAACCCGAGTTTTTCCTAATGCAAGAACTCGAAGAACGCATTTCCCCAATATACCTGCACGAAAACAGCATTAAATTAAGCACGTGCTTTATGCCATTGAATGAGTTTTTGGGCTTTGACTTTTACATCGACTTTGCACACATTCAAAACATGCCAAGCTTTGATGAGGTCGCGGCCGCACAGTTTAATAGTCATGCTTTTTCAATTAATCAGCTGCTGCCTAAAAGCAATATTCAACCGAACATTGTCACCAGCAAAGAAAAAACAGCCGCAATCAAACAACGCATTTCATCCGCACTGGCAAAAGACAAAAAGACCGTACTGCTGCACCCACTTGCGTCATCATTATTACGCAAAATGCCTAGCCATAAAGCCGCTGAAATAGTCAATGCCTTAGTGGCGCAGAACTACAACATTGTCAGCGCGTTTGAACACAACAACCCTCCACCCGGCTTTCTTAGCTTGGCAGAACAATCCAAAACCGTTGATGATTTAGTTCATATTATCAACGCCGTGGATGCGGTTATTTCGGTAGGCACCGTCACCTATCACATTGCCAGCGCACTGGGTAAGCCAACGCTGTTGTTGCCAACCGTACTGCCCGACATTCGCTCAGCATCGTTATTGCCAGAGGTATTAACCTGGGCACCAAGCGCCAATAAGCCGCTGTATCTTAATCTACATAAAAGCGAAGACAAAAAAGACATCGAGGTGGCCGCCCACATTTGGAATAACGTAAACGCGGCTGACGCAGTGAATGCTCTGAGTGCGCATATTGCCCGCTTTACAACACGAAATACAGGCACATTGGCCGCACCTGATTCGCCCCCCCGTGTTGCGGTTGTAATAGCGCATTCGCACAACACTCAAGCACTGCTTAAGAGCGTAGACTCACTTAGCAACGTAGCCGCTTTTGACCCGCAATACCTTTACAGTGTTGAACACCGCCATTTAAATACTCAACACCACCGCCATGCCGACGCGTTTAACCGAGGTATTGAACAAGCACTAAAACACGGTTGTGATTACATTTGGCTGTTGCACGAAAACGCCCGCATTCCTCACGATTACCTGCAAACATTACTAGCCCACTTTAGCCACAATAAGTCGCTGGGCATTATTGGCGGTAACGATCAAGGGCTGGACTCAATGTACGCAAGCATGCAATTCAAGCCCAATTATTTGGCCACGCCGCGCACTCAGTCAACCGGCTTACGCCAACCTTGGGTCAACTTTTCTTCGGCTCTAATACGCGCCAATGTATTTGAAACAACCGCGCCACTAGATCCAACCATGCAACGGCTTTTTTGCGATACCGATTTTTGCATTCGCGCCGCAAACAATGGCTGGCAAACGTGGCTAGACCCAAGCACCGGGGTTCATTTTTCAAACAACCCGCTGTTAAATAAAACCGACTTACTCAGCCAGCTGCAAAGCAGCGCACAAGCCTTTAATGCTAAATGGAGCGAACAATTAGAGGTAGAAAAAACAACCGAGCTGGAACAGCGGCTGCTGTCTTTTATTGGTTTTAATTAATAAGCTACTCACTGTAAAGCACAGAAAATTTAGGCTAACCAGAATAAGTTACTTTGCAAAGCTTCAACTAGACCTGAAAGTCAGCTATATGCCCTTAATAGCCATTTTTGGTTTCAAATCGAAGTGAAGAATACTAATGCTTGTTTCTTGCTTGTTTTTGACCTTTGCGCTTTTTATCAGAGAGTGAGTTCGCCAATTGAAAATTGATTTTTTTCTGCTCCATATCCACATCGGCGACACGTATTTGAACGACATCTCCAATCTCATAGCACGCGTTTGCTCTATTACCGATTAAGGCTTGTTTAGCTTCTTCAAAGCGAAAAAAGTCATTTGTTAGAGCGCTAATGTGGATTAGCCCTTCAATTCCTGTTTCTTTAAGTTCAACGAACAGCCCAAAGTGCTTAACCGTGGTGATTACGCCGGCGTAGCTTTTGCCAACATTCTTTTGCATATAATCACACTTCAGCCATGCTTCCACATCCCAGCTTGCTTTATCGGCACGTCGAGACAGCGCTGAACATTGAACCGCCAATCCGTTCATCGTTGCTTTGCTATATGGGTAGCTGACATCAGCTTGGCCTTGATGCGTGTACTTTCTAAAGGTCAATTTCAATGCACGACTCACACGGCTAGCGCTATGTTGCTCGCGAATGACCGACTTGATGGCGCGGTGTACCAGCAAATCTGGGTAGCGGCGAATCGGTGAGGTGAAGTGGGCATAGACCGAATACGCCAAACCGAAATGGCCTTCGTTGTTTGCGCTGTATTGGGCTTGGCTTAGTGAACGCAACATCATTGATTGTATAAGGCTGGCATCAGAGCGCTCGCTGATTTTGTTCATCAAACCATCAAAGTGCTTGGGTGTTGGCTTATCGTTCCCAGCGAGTTTCAGGTTTTTTTCTTTAAGAAAAGCACGCAAACTTTCCAGCTTTTTTTCTTTTGGCCCACTGTGGTTTCGATACAGCGCAGGTAATTTATGTTTTTCTAAAAATCGAGCTGTAGCCACATTAGCGCACAACATGCATTCCTCGATTAGCTTGTGAGCGTCATTTCGCATCACCGGGACTATACGATCAATCTTGCGTGCTTTGTTGAGCTGAAACTGAGTTTCTTGCGTATCAAAATCAATCGACCCACGTATCGCTCGCGCCTGCTCTAATACGCCATAAAGTTGATGCAAGGCAGTAATGTGTGGCACTAAATCAGCATATTTATCATGCATTCGTAGTCCAAGTTTTGATTTTGGTGCAGTCAGTATCGCGTTTACTTGATTGTAGGTTAGACGTGCATGGGAATGAATGATGGCTTCTGAGAACTGATAGCCGGTCATTTTTCCCGCGGCGTCAATCGTCATTTCACACACCATTACCAAACGATCTACCTTTGGGTTTAAAGAGCACAGGCCATTGGATAAGTTTTCCGGCAACATCGGCACTACACGCCCCGGAAAGTAAACAGATGTGCCTCGCTTTTGCGCCTCTTGATCAAGCGCATCATTGGGTGTGACGTAATGAGATACGTCGGCAATCGCGACCCAAAGCCGCCAACCATCGCTCTGTTGTTCACAGTAAACGGCGTCGTCAAAGTCTTTGGCGTCTTCACCATCAATGGTGACAAAGGGAAGCTTTCTCAAATCAACACGGTCCGCCTTATCAACATCAGCCACCTTATTGCCCATCGATTTAGCAGCTCGTTTAGCCTCAATAGGCCACACATGAGGAATGCCATGCTCTCTTAGGGTTACGTCAACTTCCATCCCTGGCGTCATGGTATTACCGAGTATTTCAGTGACTTTTCCGAAGGCTCTATATTGATGGCAGGCGTAATGCGAAAGCGTCACGACAACGTATTGCCCAGCTTTTGCGCCGTTTATATGATCGTGATCAATATCAATCTCATAGGCATTACGGCTGTTTTCAGGCTTTATAAAATAGTCACCATGATCAAATTGAAGTTTTCCTAACACCTGAGTGGTATTGCGCTCGATAACGTTGACTAGGGCGGCTTTTTCGCGGCCACGATCATCAACGCCCATCACTCGAACCTCAACCCGGTCACCGTCAAACAATTGCATCATGTCGCGATTGTTTAGCAGCAAATCATTACCGCCTCGGTCACAGACCAAAAAACCAAACCCGTCTCGATGACCAATCACACGGCCTGAAATCAGGTCGTTTTTATTAAGTGGGCTGTAACCGAGATGGCGATCAAAGCTAATTTGCCCGTCGCGCTCCATAGCACGCAAGCGGCGGCGTAAGCCTTCATGTTCTTTATTACCGGACAACTTCATTCGTGTTGCGAGCTGTTGTCGATTGAGGGCTTTTCCGTGCTTTTTAAGCAGATGAATAATGGCGTCACGATTTGGAATCGGGTGACTATGTACGGCGTTAATCGCCGGTTTTGAAACTGTTGTCATTTATAATTCTTTTGATAAAGTAGCCATTGCTCTTTTTGCTTGATGCACAAGGTCGTGTATCGATCCCTTTAGATACAACACAGGCAACGCAATCTGGCTTTTAGCACTCGCGGACTGGAGTGACTTAAAATAGGTGGGGATGCTAATAATTCTGCGTGGCTCTAGAAATACTAGAGTCTTATTCGGCGCAGCGTGAGAAAAATGTTCACGTAACTATTTGGAATAGTGTATGAAACCTGAGGCACTTGCGAATACTAAATGAAGTACCTCGGTAACACTGTGTCGTTACTTAAACGGCAACAATGTTGGATGCTTGCAGGCCTCGTTGGCCTTGAGTCACTGAAAACTCAACAGCTTGACCTTCAGTAAGAGTTTTGAACCCTGAGCCAGTAATTTCGCTGTAGTGAGCAAACACGTCAGGACCTGACTGCTGCTCGATAAAACCAAAACCTTTAGACTCGTTGAACCATTTAACGGTTCCTTTTAATGCATTAGACATAAAATAATACTCTGTATTTTTAAATTAAAGTTGTGACTTCAAGAAGACTTGAATTGCTAAGTAAAAAAGAAAGCTTAAATTTAAAAACGGCAGAACGAGGAGTTACGGATAAAACAGCGAAATGAAGAATATAAAAGTAGTGTGCTTTCCCTTATAGCTGGCTGCACTATATAGACCCTGTAACCATAAGTACAGCTATTTTATGGAGTTTTATTTATCAAGCTAGATGGCGGCTTTGAGTATTTTAAGGCTATTATCAAACACTGTCGAAACTCACAAATTGAAATGCCAGATCAAGTTCCTAAACACGCTTAGCATTAATATTTAACGCGGCTTTGTCTAGTTTGCTGACTGGGGCGCACAATACATTAAGGTCGTCCATGAGGTAGAAATCATAATCTAAGCCTGCAAATTGCGCTTTTATCTCTGGCGCACCGATTTTCCAGTATTCCACCCAGCACCATGGTTGGTGTTTTTCAAGCGTTTGCCGAGCGCCGATAAGCGCATCAATTTCCATGCCTTCAATGTCAATTTTAAGAAAATCTAACCGCGGTAAATTAAGCGAATCAATGGTAACGGCTTGCACGCTTGATGGCGCTTCTTGGGTCTGTTCTAACAAACTGAATTGACCAAAATCTTGCGATTGGCTGTAGTTGGGTGTGTGTGCCTTTAACGTGCCAAGCTCGGCGCCGATGGCGAGGTGATGCACCGTCACATTCTCTAAGTCATTAAGCACCACGCCTCCGCACAGTGCATAGGCCATCATGCGTTGTGCTTCATAGGCATGCACAACGCCCTGCTTAGGGGCGATTAATTGCGCAATCGGAATGGTTAATAGCCCAATGTTAGCGCCTGCATCCAGTACCACGCAATGTTCAGGCAAGGTGTTAACAATGGCCAACACCTTGTTCAATTCCTCTTGAACGTGCGGCTTGCCGGTTTTGATCAACACTTCCGCTTGATGAGCGCAATGCCGATTAACAATAAACGTACCGTAATCGGACTCAATAGTAAGAAAATTTTTAACCGGCATAGAACAAACAGAGCATGGATAATTGCATTAAAGCATCATACTCTGTTGCACCGCAGCGAAACAATAGGCTTGCTTCGCCTAGCCTGCTGTCGTTTGATTTCCAGATTGGCCGTTAGCTGAAAAAGCCGTTTAACTCAGGCTTGCAGCTGCCGCATTTAGAGCCACAGCCAAAGGTGTTGGCTAAATCTAACTGCGAGCTTGCGCCTTCTTCAATGGCTTGAGTGATGTTCTTTTTAGTGGTGCCAAAGCAGGCACAAATAAGCTCATCGGTAATGCCTTGCTCGCCACGCAGCAGCTTAACGGCATCGTTCACGTGTTGCTTTTCGTACACCTCAACCAACCATGTTCTGCTAGGCAACTTGCTAACGCAAGTGTGCTCAAACACAATGGCATCAATGCCGTCTTGCTGGCAAACCACCCAACTATTAGAACGCTCAATGGGGTTGCTAAACGCCAGTACATCGCTACGGTCATTTAAGCCGAAAGCGCTGCGCCAATCTTGATCAGTGTCATAGCCAACCAGCGTTACGTAACCACCGGCAAACTTATTCACTGACCAATAATCGAACTGGCTAAGATCTGCTAACGGCTGCTTAGACACAACTCTGGCCCAGTGCTTTTGCAACACCGGTTGCACGGTGACGCTGGACGCTTTTAATTCAGGCTGCCCGGAAACGGGATCTACGTAAGGCGGCACCAGCTGATTCACCACACCGGCACTAGAGAACTGTTGGTTCCAGTGAATGGGTGCAAACACTCGCCCAGGCATGGCCGTATCCAAAACTTTTACCTGCAAGGTAATGACACCGTGGTCGTTACTTACGCGCGCCATGGCGTTATGGCTAAGGCCACTGTTCAATGCATCTTCAGGGTGCATTTCAAGATAGGCAATGTCGTCGTGCGCGGTTAATCTGGGAGCACTGCCGGTGCGCGTCATGGTGTGCCATTGATCTCTAAGGCGACCCGTATTAAGCAATAGCTGGCCTTGTTGCTGTGCTTTGGCCACCGCTTTTGCTAATGCTGAGCCAGAGGCCACAAACTGAGCTTTACCTGATGGCGTGAAAAACTTACCGTCGGTAAACATGCGAGCCGTGCCCTGTGGGTTGCTGGCATTCACCGGCCATTGAATGGGGTCTAGGTTTTGATATTCGTCATTGCTAAGTGGCGCTAACGCGCTCAGGTCAAAGTCTCGCGAACCGTCATTTTCAAATGCCGACAGCGCGGCGTGCTCACGAAACACATCGGCCGGCACGGTGTAATTAAACGCCTGCTCGTAGCCTAATTTCTGACCCACTTGCGCCAATGCCCACCAATCGGGCTTGGCCAACCCTGTTGCCTTTTGAAAGCCGCGTTGGCGGCTAATTCGGCGTTCTGAGTTGGTGACCGTGCCGTCTTTTTCCCCCCAACCTAAGGCTGGCAATACAATGTCGGCAAACGCCGTGGTGTCGGTATTGGTGACATCAGAAACGATAACGGTGTCGCAGTTAGCAAGAGCTTCAGCCACTTTAGATGAGTTGGGCAAGCTAACCGCCGGGTTGGTGGCCATCACCCACAAGAGTTTGATTTTTCCTGCGGCGATTGAATCAAATAAATCAACGGCTTTTAAGCCGGGCTCGGTGGCCATATTCGGTGCTTGCCAAAAACGACCCACACGGTCAATGGACTCTTCAGTGAAGTCCATGTGCGCGGCCAGCATATTGGCCAAACCACCCACTTCACGACCGCCCATGGCATTGGGCTGGCCAGTAATGGAAAATGGCCCCGCGCCTTCATAGCCGATTTTACCCGTGGCTAAATGGCAATTAATGATGGAGTTGCATTTGTCGGTGCCGGTGGCCGATTGGTTAATGCCTTGAGAGTAAAAGCTGATGGCTTTTCGGGTTTGCGCAAACCAATTAAAAAACGTGGCCACATCGTCGGCGTCTACGCCGCACAGTTGCGCCACAAAGTTGATGTCTTTATCGGCAACGCTCTCAATGACCTTATCAAAGCCTTCGGTGTGTTCACGAATGTAGGCTTGGTCGCAATACTCATTTTGATTCAAGTAATGCATTAAGCCTTGAAACAAAAAGTTATCTGAACTTGGCGTGATTGGCAGATGCAGGTCGGCCAAATCGGCAGTGACCGTTTTGCGCGGGTCAATCAACACCACTTTCATATTCGGGTTTGATTCTTTGGCCGCCACAATGCGTTGGTAAAGAACCGGGTGAGTCCACGCGGTGTTAGAACCAATCAACACAATCAGGTCGGCCAATTCTAAATCTTCATAACAGCACGGCACGGTATCGGAACCGAAGGCGCGCTTATAGCCCGCCACGGCAGACGACATGCAAAGCCGTGAATTAGTGTCTACGTTAGCAGTGCCTAAAAAACCTTTCGCTAACTTATTGGCAACGTAATAGTCTTCAGTGAGTAACTGACCAGACAGATAAAAAGCCACGCTGTCGGGGCCGTGTTCGGCCACCGTGTTTTGAATGCGCTCGGCAATCAAGCTACTGGCACTATCCCAAGAAGCCACTTCGCCATTAATTAAGGGGTGCGTTAAGCGTTCGGGGGTGTGCTGAGAATCTAAGGTTTCAGCAAGCGCACTGCCTTTGCTGCACGCGCGACCAAAATTAGCCGGGTGGGTTTGCGATGCCAACACCAATGGCGTGGTTTGCGCATCGTCAGAACTCACCGTTAAGCCACACCCTACTCCGCAGTAAGGGCATGTGGTAGACACTTGCATGATTAACTCACTAGTACGACGTCATCATTTTCAATGGCCACGTTGTACGTGGGCAATGCTGCATCTTCGTCTAAACACTGACCCGTTGCTAATGAAAAGCGTTGCTTATAAAGTGGTGAAAACACCACTAACTCGTCACCTATGCTACCTATAAGGCCGCGAGACATTACGTTCGCCTTACCAAATGGGTCCCAGTTGCCAACGGCAAAAATTTTCTGTTCGGTGTTTGGCAAGTAAAACAACGCCACTTGCTCATTATTAATGAGTGCACACACACCTGAATTTTCAACCAAATCACGAGTCTGGCAGATTACATTGTTTGTCATTTTTTATCTCTTGTTACCGTGATCTATACTTTCTATACAACTGCTTTTAGTTCAGGGCGTTGCTTCTCAGTTTCTGTTGCAGGTCTAATTTGCCCACGCTCTTCCACAAACAATACATTAGAGTCTTCTTGTTCAGAGTTCACAAATTGACGGAAACGTTTTAGTTTTTCAGTATTGTTAATGGCCGTTTTCCATTCACACTGGTAAGTATCAATAACGTGCTGCATTTGTTTTTCAAGGTCGGCACAGATACCCAACTTATCTTCAATGACAACCTCTTTAAGATAATCAAGGCCGCCTTCTAAATTCTCCAACCAAGTAGAAGTACGTTGCAAACGATCTGCGGTGCGTACATAAAACATCAACACTCGATCGATGTATTTGTACAATGTTTCAGTATCAAGGTCAGTGGCAAACAAATCAGCGTGACGTGGTTTCATACCACCATTACCACACACGTATAAGTTCCAACCGTTTTCAGTGGCAATCACGCCAATGTCTTTACTCTGTGCCTCAGCGCATTCACGGGTACAACCCGACACACCCATTTTGAATTTATGTGGTGCACGCAAACCTTTATAGCGATTTTCTAAATCAATGGCTTGGCCTACAGAATCTTGCACACCGTAACGGCACCACGTACTTCCCACGCATGATTTAACCGTACGCAATGCTTTAGCATACGCGTGCCCGGTTTCAAAACCGGCATCAATCAACTCGCCCCAAATGTTAGGCAAGTCGTTCATACGAGCACCAAATAAGTCCACACGCTGCCCGCCAGTAATTTTACTGTAAAGGTTATATTTTTTTGCAACCTCACCCAGCACGATTAATTGATCAGGTAAGATCTCGCCACCAGGAACACGCGGTACCACCGAGTATGTGCCGTCTTTTTGCATGTTAGCCATGAACGTATCATTGGTGTCTTGCAATGGCACTAAGTCAGACTCAAGAACGTGATCATTCCAAAGTGACGCCATAATCGAAGCCACCGCAGGTTTACAAATATCGCAGCCTTTACCATGACCGTGCTTTTCAATCAGCTCATCAAAGGTTTGAATTTGGCTGGCTTGAGCAATGGTAAACAACTCTTGGCGAGTGTGTGAAAAATGCTCACAAAGATCGGTATTCACTTCTAAACCACGAGAGTTCAGCTCGGCATCCACTACGTTTTTCAATAGCGCCGCGCAACCACCACAACCAGAACCGGCTTTGGTGCAGCCTTTTACGTCAGCCACGGTTAAGCAACCACCGTCGATGGCTTCAACCACGTCGCCTTTGCTTACATTCAAGCAAGAACAAATAGTCGCGCCCATGGGTAATGCGTCTGCGCCCAGTGCTGGTTTTTCACCATCACTGGCTGGCAAGATAAGATTCTCTGGAGAATCTGGCAACTCCATGTCGTTCAAGTAGTATTGCAACAAGGTGTCGTAGTCTTCAGTGTCGCCCACTAAGGTGGCACCCAATACTTTTTTACCGTCAGAAGACACGTTTAAACGCTTGTATACGTCATTGCGCTCATCGCTGTAGATAAAGGCTCTGGAGTCTTCCGCTTGACCTTTTGCGTCACCGACTGAACCCACATCCACGCCTAACAATTTTAGTTTGGTGCTCATGTCGGCACCGGTAAACGAGGTGCGGTCTTCACTTAGTTGCGACACCGCGGCTTCGGCCATGCGATAACCTGGTGCAACTAGACCATAAATAAAGTTGCCTAAAACAGCACACTCACCTATGGCAAAAATATTTTCATCGGAGGTTTTGCATTGGTAGTCAATTTCAATACCACCGCGCTCGCCTACTTTTAAATCGGCGTCACGAGCCAACTGGTCGTAGGGGCGAATACCGGCCGAAAACACGATCATGTCGGTTTCTAATTCAGTCTCGTCTGCAAACTCCATTTTCAAACGAAGCTCATCGCCCTTTACTATTTTTTGTGTGGCTTTAGAGGTGTGTACATTAACTCCAAGCGCTTCAATTTTTCGGCGCAGCATTTCGCTACCGCCATCATCTAATTGCACGCCCATCAAGCCGGGTGCAAACTCAACCACGTGCGCTTCAAGGCCTAAGTTTTTCAGTGCGTTTGCACATTCCAAACCAAGCAAACCACCGCCAACGACCACGCCTATTTTTTTGCCTTTGGCTGAGGCTTTAATTTCGGCTAAATCGTCAATGGTTCGATACGCCAAACAATGCTCTTGATCATGCCCGGGAATGGGCGGAATAAACGGGTAAGAGCCGGTTGCTAAAACCAACTTGTCGTAAGCAAAGGCTTGGCCGCCTTCGGTGATCACTTTTTGATTATCGCGATCAATGGTTTTGGCAAAATCACCGAAATGCGCATCCACGCCCCACTCTTCATATTGTTCACGCGAGCCCATCGCTAAATCTTCAGGCCCCTTTCCATCAAACACTTCAGACAAATGTACTCGGTCATAGGCTGGCCGCGTTTCGCCACCAATAATAGTAATATCCGCATTGATATCACTTTTTACCAAGGTCTCCACATAGTGGTGACCGACCATACCATTTCCTACTACGACAACTTTCATATTTCTAGCCTAAAAAAAGAGCGGCGACCAACAATGGCCGCCGCCATTAACAAACATCTGAGGAGTTAGATGAAGAATTCGGAGGTCATGTTTCAACATTACCCGCTTATACGGCACCGAATATTCTAGACAAAGCAATTTGCGTGCCAACTTTAAATTGCATTATTAACAGTCATTACCAATGACATGACAAACAAAACAGCATTGGCTTGCACCATAAAAATGCACACTGGATGTGCATTGCACTAATGAATTGCACGCATGGTTAGATAAAGCCAAATTCAAGCTAGACTTATTTGTGGCATGCTTATTGCTTGAGGGTTGATCTCGTCATTTATTTTTTAAGTAACTTTTTAAGTAACTTTTTTTAAGTAACAAAGATGTTCAACGATACACTGGAGTATCAACCATGAGTGAAAGCAAATTTAACCTTCTGTCGTTCAGCGGCAAAATAAAAATATTGCACCTGACTTGGGTCGCATTCTTTATCACCTTTGTGGTGTGGTTTAATCTAGCGCCAATGTTGCAAGCCATTGCAAAATCGCTAGGCCTCACCAGCAGTGAAATTAAAACGTTATTACTACTGAACGTGTCTCTGGCCATTCCAGCGAGAATCATTGTCGGCATGATGACCGACATGTTTGGGCCACGCAAAGTGTACTCGGTATTGCTACTGATCTCATCGGTACCCTGCCTCATGTTCGCCATGGCAAATTCGTTTGAGCAAGCGGCCATAGCGCGCTTTTTATTAGGCTTTGTTGGTGCGGGCTTTGTAATCGGCATTCGCATGGTCAGTGAATGGTTTCCACCGAAAGAGCTTGGTACTGCAGAAGGTATTTACGGTGGCTGGGGCAACTTCGGTTCTGCCGCCGCGGCATTCACATTACCAACCGTTGCCTTGTGGTTTGGTGGCGATGACGGCTGGCGCTACGCTATTGGCGCAACCGGCGTAGTGTGTTTTCTCTATTCTTTTGTCTATTTCTTCAGTGTTACTGACACGCCCAAAGGCGCTACTTATTTCAAGCCTAAAAATGTTGGCGCGATGGAAGTGACCAGCAAAAACGACTTAATCTTAATGCTGATAATGAAGGTGCCATTGTATGGTGCACTGTCATTACTAACGTGGAAGTTATCACCGAACGGCGTTTCACTATTGTCACAAACTGCGGCCATCGCAATTTGGATTGGCTTGGCGGTATTGTTTATTGTTGATTGCAGCAAAGCGATTAGCGTTAACAAATCAGTGCTAACCGAAGAAGTGCCTGAGATGCACCGCTATAAATTCAAACAAGTAGCGGTACTGAACATTTTGTACTTCGCCACCTTTGGTTCAGAACTGGCTGTGGTGTCTATGTTGCCGTTGTTTTTCGCTGAAACTTTCACCCTAGACCCAGTCAAAGCGGGCATGGTTGCCTCGGCTTACGCGTTCATGAACCTTATGTCTCGACCCGGTGGCGGCTGGTTGTCTGACCGCTTTGGACGCAAGTCAACCTTGCTAATCTTGACCGCTGGTCTGGCTGTTGGTTACTTGGTCATGTCATGGGTAGATAGCTCTTGGCCACTGTACTTGGCTGTTGCCGCAGCAATGGCTTGCTCATTTTTCGTGCAAGCCGGCGAAGGCGCGGTGTTTGCGGTGGTACCATTAATTAAGCGCCGCCTAACAGGCCAAATTGCTGGCATGACGGGCGCTTACGGTAATGTGGGTGCGGTGGTTTATTTAACCATTTTCACCATGGTTGATGCTTCAACGTTTTTCTTAGTCATCGCCGGCACCGCGGTGCTCGGCTTTGTATCACTACTATTTTTAGAAGAACCCAAAGGACATATGACCGAAGTGGATGCCGACGGTAACGTTCAGTTAATTAACGTCACCTAAACTTACCACTCAACAAGATAAGCCTTAGGCTTGATTAAGGGCGTATACTGCACTCACGGTATACGCCCTATTTTTATTGACATGCAAAAACTCAAACTCTCATTTGGCGGGCACTCTGTTGCAGGCCTCAAGGAAGAAAATCAAGACGCCTTTACCGCGCATCTTCCAGACGAACACGCGGCCAGAAAATTCAAAGGCGGCGTAGCCTGCATTGCTGATGGGGTAAGTAACAGCCGAAATGCAAAAGTGGCGAGCCAGACGGCGGTCACTAATTTTGCGATGGACTACTTTTCAACCCCCGATTATTGGACGGTTAAGCAGTCGGCAAAAAAAGTAATCAGCGCCATTAATGCGTGGCTGTATCGACAAGGCCACCAAAATCACATTCGTGAAGACGGTTACGTCACCACTTTTAGTACCTTAGTGATTAAGTCGCACACCGCGCACCTGTTGCACGTTGGAGACAGCCGCATATACCGCTTGCGTGACAACAAACTTGAACAACTCACGCGTGACCATTCATTTTTTCAGGGCGAGCGTAACTCTCTCACTCGCGCACTGGGTTTTGACCCCCAGCTAGAGCTTGATTACAGCTCAGTAAAAGTGCACGAAGGTGACGTCTTTTTTCTCACCACCGACGGGCTGCATGAACACCTATCAACTGAGCATTTTATTGATGCCGTTAATGACAGTGAAGACCTTGAAACCGCCAGCAAACGTTTAATTAAACAAGCACTGGATGCGGGCAGCGATGACAATGTGAGCTGCTTAATTGTTACCGTTGACGGTCTACCAATTGAACGGTTAACCGAGCGCATTACAGACGTCGCGGGGTTGGTAATTCCCCATGAATTAGAGGCTGGCAATAAGCTGGATCATTACGAAATTAAACACATGCTGCACCGCAGCACCCGCAGCCATGTGTATTTAGCACGAGACCTAAATACCGACACCCGAGTGGTGCTCAAAGTACCTTCGCTGAATTTTACCGACGACCAAAACTACCGAGAGAGTTTTGCTCGTGAGCAATGGATTGGGCGTAAATTAAGCCACCCCCATATTGTGTCGATCAACCCACCACCGCCCAACACCAAATTTTTGTATCACGCGTGTGAATACATTGAGGGGCAAACGCTTAGGCAATGGATGATCGACAATCCCAAACCCGAACTTGAGCAAGTGCGGCAAATTTTAGAACAAATGGTGAAACCAGTTCGCACACTTAAACGCCACCAAATGGTGCATCGCGACCTTAAGCCCGAAAACTTCATGATCGATCGCGACGGCCGAGTGATGTTGATTGATTTAGGCACGGTAAAAATAGCGGGGCTTGATGAAATTAATATTAACGATGAGCTGGAACAGCCCGAGGGTGACATGCACTATATTGCGCCCGAAGTGTTGGTTGACCGAGTCAGCTCTTGGCGTTCGGATTTGTTCTCTATAGCCAGCATTGTGTATGAAATGGTCAGTGGCGGCACTCCTTACAACTGCGTTAAGTCCAGCCACGACCACCCCACAAAATACAGCCAATGGAAATACCGCCCGCTGAATACCCAAACCTCAAGAAAAGACCTTCCGCAATGGCTTGATCGTGTACTCAAGCAAGCACTTGACCCTCGCCCGAATAATCGCTTTGACGCGTTCTCTGAGTTCGAAAAAGAGATGAGCAAACCCAGCAAAGCCACGCTGAGTCGCACCGAACACAGGCCGCTAGTGGAACGCAACCCATTACTGGCGTGGAAATTGTTGGCCACTATTTTGTTAATCAGCAATTTGGTTTGTCTTTATTTTTTATTATCGAGTTAGTTAATTAGCAAACTCAGAGGCAACTTATGTTGTGTTATTCATAGCACCTTAATGGGCACGCTCATGTTAAGCTGATGCACACCCCGGGTTACGGAAAACTAAATAGGTTTGTAATTTGATGTCTTTTTCTTGTTGGAACACTCTGAGTATCAAGCGCGCCCCTCACTCACTTATTTTGTGCTTTTTATTGCTGCTAAGCGGTTGTGAGCACTCAATCGACAAACCTGTTAATGCAGATTATTTTGAGCAACTGCGCACGCAGAAGCTTGAATCTTCCTCATTAGTTGAATGGAAAAACGTCGGCCCCGGCTTGTCAGGGTATAACGAAAAACTGTGGACACACCCTGATAATTCAAACGTGATGTTTATGGCACCGGATATGCACGTAGCCTATGGCTCTTGGGATGGTGGGCAATCATGGAATAGCATTCAAGACCACGACTCTCTAGGCCAGCAAATGAAACGGGTGATTGACTTAGAATTTTCTAAGCAAAACCCCAACTATGCCATGGCGCTTGATTGGAACGGCTGGGTGTATGAAAGCAAAGACCAAGGCAAACGTTGGCACAAATTATCAGAACTTTCGCCAAGTTATCAGAGCGCTGGCATCAACCCTTATGACCCACTCGCTTTTAAGAAAGGCTGGTACGACGAGCAGATTGGTAAGCGTTTAAATGAGCTTGCGGTTGACCCCAACAATGACAAGGTTTGGTACGTTGGCGCGGGTGACTTTTTCAATGTAAAAGAAAACCATCGTTCGCGCGCACGCCCACAAGGCAATATTCTGTCTTACGCGGATTACGGCTATATAGTAAAAACCTCAGACCGAGGTAGAAGTTGGCAGAAAATAAAGGCGAATTTTCCGGCAGACTTGGACGTGGGAAAAATCGTTGTTAGCCCATTAAACTCCAATGAATTAGTAATGGCCACCAATCATGGGGTAATGAAAAGCGTTGATGGCGGGCTTAATTGGCAGCCCAGCGCAACCGGCTTAGCCAACAACCTGCCCCGTGATCTGTATTCGCATTTCGAACAAGGCAAACAAGAGTGGACGCTCTATACCGTTGACCAAACGGTGTACCATGAAGCAGGCACTTCGGTGCGCTCAATCGGTGGTGTATTTAAAAGCACTGACGGTGGCAACAGTTGGCAAAATATCAGCGGCAACCTCGCAATCAATCTGCAACGCATACACTACCCAGAAGAAATAAAACGTTATTACAGAACCATTTCACACTGGTTTGGAATCACTCGCGAGCAAGCCAAACAACGCTTCCCTGAGTTACCTAAGTCTATTCTGCCCGTGTTTAATCGTGTGGCGGTTAACCCCAACGATAATGATGAGATATACCTAACTTATAACAAAAAGCACGATCGAACCTTTGGCCCGGGCGAAGTTTGGCAAAGTTTAGACGGCGGCAACACTTGGAAAGTTGTGGCTCGGCACGGTCATTATTGGTTAAACAATCCAGACCAAGACTATTGGGCTGAACGAAACAATCCAACCGATGCCAATGTGGAATTTTCGCATGTTCAGGCCTACATGAATGTGCACGCTGAAAAAGAAGGCAACCGGCTGTTAACCATAAATAAGCAAGGCGATTTATTTATTAGTGTGGCACAACAAACCCAGCGCTCTACGGACAAGGGCAAAACTTGGCAACAAATTGACGACTTTGAAACCAGCCCCGGAAGTGATGTTTGGGTGGGTCGAGGCAACAGTGATTTACCGGGGCGGTTTATGTTGCTCGATACCGGCATCGCTGAACGCCGTCTATTCGCCAGTGGCGAACACGGGGTTTGGCAAAGCACTGCTCTGGGTGAGTGGGGGCAAAAGCACTACGCCCCAATGAAACAAATAGAAGGGCAAACCAATATTGACGGCATGGTGTCTATTGGTGCAATGGCAGTTCACCCTCAAGATCCTAACGTTATTTTTATCACCTCGTGGCGGCAAGACCATCGCGGCAAACTAAGAAAGTCTGTTGACGGCGGCAAAACATGGGGCAATATCGCCACCTTATTCGAACTGCCCGATGGGCAACAATCGAAAGCATCGGGCAAGGTTATTCAAGGCCCGCCAAACATGATGCCAGCGCATAATTCACTATTGATTGACCCGAAAGAGCCCAACAATATGTATTTAGCGGTAACCAAGGATGCGTTCTCAGAAATATACCGCGCACCGCGAAGGCAGCCGGTTAAAGGCGGCTATGGGTTTATGCGATCAAAAGACGGTGGCCACACGTGGGAGGTTAGCAATAATGGCTTTCACTCAAGCTTTAGCCTAAGGCGTATTGTCTTGCACCCCAACAACCCAAATCATTTATATGCCGCCACCAGTGACGAAAATGGCGGTTTGTATTTTTCTAAAGATCAAGGCTCTCACTGGCAGCGGGTTGAATTACCTGAGGTAATCAAAAGTGTTAACAACATTTTTATTGATGAAAACACCAGTGAGCTTTATCTAAGCGCAGGCGGTTTTTATAACGGCAATTATGAAGAGGGAGGCGCTTGGGTAAGCGCTGACAATGGCCAATCATGGCGATTAATTTTTAAAGCACCGGCGGTGTTGCAAGTGGAGTCTTCGCCCATTGATTCTAAAATTTTGGTGCTAACGGTAGCCAACCAAATGCGCATGGATCGCCAGTTTATGAACCCCGGGGTGTATCTGTCGTTAGATAAAGGCAAGAGCTGGAACAAAGTAAACCGCAACCTCGGCAATCACGACAAGATCATTGATGCCAAACCCGACCCTCACAACAAAAATTTAATTTGGGCGGCAGCTTGGGGCAGCGGCTGGTTTGTGGGGCAGATAACCCCGTGATTTTCACGGCGGCGGTGGCACTTATATCACGCGGCTCTTTTATACCTTATTCCTAAACCCTGCCTCTCATCCTATTAGCCAAAGAAAAATAATACTCGCAACCAAGCCGCCGATCACACCAACAATTATTTCCATGACCGTCCAAGTAAGCAGTGTTTGGTTGCGTCCACAACTTTTTGCTGACTTTCGACAAACGCTATATTAGAATCCAGCCTCACTAAGCAGACATAACTTCCGCACCAAAACGGTAGGGACACCATGAAAAATAGCCTTAAGCTGTTATTGATTACATTTTCCACAAGTTTGATTGTTGCATGCGGAGGCGGTAGTTCGTCTTCCGGCGGAGAGCAGAGTTCTTTGCCGACACCAGACCCAGTTCCAGCAGAACCACCTGCTCCCACAACCATGCCTGGGCAGTTTGCTACACAATGCATGGACAATATTCAAGTTCGCCGAAATATGACGGCTTTGGTACAGAATGTTTGTGGCTTTAGTATTAATGTACGGCAAACAAACTCACGTTTTGGCGTACCGACACCGGTTACCGAGATCGCACCGGGCCAAATTACAGCGGTGAGACTAGGCGATGATTCACTGAGTGTTGGCTTTGGAGCCTGTCGATCACCCTCTATCCCAGAGCCGGCTTCACCAGGATTTTTTAGTTGTACAAACGTGCCAGCTAATGGAGAACGCTCGAAAAATTTAAATTCAAGAGAAGCCAGAGAGCTTCTTGCTGGATAATAAAATAGAGGACATATATGAGGCCAAGGGGTGATTGAATCCTAAGAAGATGATTGCAGACATATATCTGGCTATGTAGATCATTATTTGAGTGCAATCAATATTTTCAGATTATTCATCACCTAATTCCGCTGGAATAGCCATAGAGCATAATCTTGGTTTAACCTGCGACCCCATCGGTGGGCTTGTGCAGGTTCCTTGCTTTGACTGATGCCATGGCATCAGTCAAAGCAACCCATGCCGCAAGAGCTTCGCTCTTTTACTTTGTATTACGGCGTAATGCCGTCTTTAACCGCTCGGAATTTTGATGGCCTAAATCGGTTTGGCATATCACCGCCAGCACAACCCCATTCAATCAGCCCTTGATTTTCATAAGGAACAAACTTGATCGAATAACCACCAAGTTGACCAGACTCGTCCTCAAAACTAATAACATAACCGTCTCCGGTTACACTTCCAAATAGAGTCAGTTTTTAAAACCCAACCTTCAATTAATGTTCACGTTTGCTTAAGGACCCGGCTAACTGTGCTAGCGTAGGTTCATGCACTGGCAAACACGTTCACTTGACAGCTTATTGGCGCGGGCTTTTTTGTTCATACTCTTAGCGATGTCATGTCAGATTTCTTCTGCACAGGTCGATAGCAGTGATGAAGATTTATTGCTCATTATTCCGTCAATCATCGCTTCTAGCCGTGACACGAATGCTAACAATGGCTCCTTGTGTGAAGGGTTTTCGGTTAATGATAAATCCGATCAGCCGATGCAAGCGCGAGCAAAACCAGCGCCGGGTGAAACCTACCGTGACGAGGTGTTTGCAAGCCGTATTACGCGCATCACAAATTCTTCTGCTATCAACAGCGGCGTTATAAAAACCTTATACAGCACCATTCAAGCTTGGAACGCCGACGAATCATTAATGGTGCTGTGGCATCGTGGCGAGGGTCATTACCTTTATGATGGCAAAAACTACGCACTGTTAAGCCGTCTGGATATTGTGCCATCGGATATTGAACAACTATTTTGGAGTACTTCTAACCCCAATATTTTGTATTACCCAAATCAAGCCGTTGGCCGTACGGTGCAAACTTCCAATGGTAATTATCGCACCAATGGCAAAGAGCTAATGCAATACGATGTGCGGCAAAACCAGCACCGTGTACTAAAAGATTTTAGTGGTTTGTGTTCAAGCGCCAAGGTCACCGCTGGTAATGATGTGCAAATGATTTCGTATGACGATGATGTGTTCGGGTTTCGGTGCGGCTCTGTTGGCTTTAGTTATCGAGTGTCGAGCGACACCGTTACAAATTTAAGCGGCTCAGCTGAGTCCGAAGCTCCGCAGTCATTGCCAAGTGGCCAACGCTTTTTTCATCGTGGCCGAATATTGTCTAACAACCTCAGCGTTGAACGAGAACTCGACTTAGGCAAAAGAAATGAGCACTCCAGCCTCGGGCGTCTGCACAACGGCCACGACGCTTATTTTGCTGTTGCCTTTGACCCTAACCTGCGTAACTCATGCGGTGATGGTATCGGCAGCGTTGTGATGCACGATGCTACAAACGCAAGCTGCCGCGTATTGGTTGGCCCAGCGAATGGCTACCCTTATACGCTTTCAGGCACTCATATTAGCGCCGTTGCACACCAACGCCCTGGTTGGATGGCCGTCTCGAGTATTGGCTATGGCATTGAAGGCGACACGCTGTTAGAACAAGAGCTGTATTTAGTAAACACCGACCCAAGTGACCCAAGCGTATGTCGAATTGCCCATCATCGCGCTACTGGGCGACGTGGCTCTATTGGTTACTTTGCCGAACCTCACCCAGTAATCAGCCCAAGTGGCACGCGAATACTGTTTAGTTCAGACTGGAACAATAGTGGCAGCGTGGATACCTATGTAGTGGAGCTACCGAGTTACCGTTGAGTCTTTGGATTGAATCTAGATTCTATTTAAAAGAGAGCTAACGGTAAGGCTTACCCTTATTAATTAAAAAACGCCACCTTTAATTAAAAAACGCCACCGAGCACTGTGGCTGGGTGGCGTTTTTGTAGCGATGCCCTAATTTCTTAGAACTTGAATCCGCCCCATAGCCAGAATTTTTCACCGTCTACTTTATTGAACGCGCTGTCACCCGCGTCGTAGTCGGCGTATTTAACACCCGCTGAAAATCCTTTTTCAAATTTTCTGGCGTACAGTAAATTTAATTCACTGCCTAAATCGTCTTGGCCATTCAGTGCAACGTCTGACGAATAGTCGTGATACGTGGCCACCCATTTTCCGCCCAACACTTTACCGCTTAAAGAAAAACTTAAATCTTCTAAGCCTTGCGCTGGCGTGGCTAAAAATTGATCCGCCCAGCCGTTGAACTTATGCAGTGTGGCAAGAGGAGTGGCGAAACCGCGTTGGCCGTCGTCAGAGCCTAATACTTCATAACCTAGTTTGGCGGTTATGCCTGCAACGGTAATGCCCGATGTCAGCGATAGGTAGTCTGCGTCTGACACATCGTTGGCTTCTTGAGTGGCGTATTCAGCGCCGTAATGAATGGTAATGTTGTCTAGAGCTTGCTTGCCGTTAAAGCTAACGCCGTACGTGTCTAAAGAGTTATCGGTGTTGTTATCCACTTCCAACAAATACCCATAAGCTACTAGCTTACCAACCGGAGTTTGGTATGAGGTGTTGAGGATAAGATCTTTACTATCAACGTCTCGCTCATCAGAGAAAATACGGTTGCGCTTATCAATATACGACGCATTAATCTGAAAACCATCAGCTGGCTTGTACGTTAAAATTGCCGCATCGAAAGTTTGGCGATCTTGTCTCCAACCTACGTGGCCTACAAAGCGGTGGCCATCTAGGGTAATGACTTGACGGCCTACTTTGGCGGTTAATACGTCGCTTTTGTAGCTTACATAAGCTTGATCTATTTCTGTTGTCTCGGGGTCGGCGATGACTGAGAATTCACCGGTGCGATCGCCCGTTGGTGGCACACTGAAGTCATCAATAATTTCAATGTTGTTTTCCACTTCGATTAAGCCAGAAAACCCTTCAACCGATTTGGTTTTAAACCCAAGGCGAGAGCGCAACGTAAGTGCGTCGGCGTCTTCTAAAGCGTTATCTTGCGATACGGTTTCATAGCGCAGGCGAAAGTCACCGTAAAACTTATTTTCGTTTGCTTGTGCAATGCCTGTAACCAGAGCAGCATTAGCGGTAAGCGCTAACAGCGATAATTTAAGTGTGTTTGACGATTTAATTTTCATAATTAGTCTCGGTAAAAAAGTGATTTTACTATTGCGACTTAACGCGGCATGAATGCGTTGATCAAGTCGCTCAATTCTTATTTGTTTTGTGATTTCTATTTTGCAATTATTGTTTTAATTATAGTTAGCCTGCTTGTTTCTCTATTACATCGGAGCTGGTTTCTTGTTGCGTTTTTTTCGCCGCATCAAAACTAACCACCCCTTTCTTTTCATATAAAAATGAGAGAACTTGCTGGCGATAATAATTAAATTGATCGCTCTTTGAAAGAGCGACACGCTCGCGTGGGCGCTCAAGCTCAATGTCTAAAATCTCACCCACTTTGGCGGCCGGGCCATTTGACATCATCACAATTTTGTCTGACATCAATACCGCCTCATCCACGTCATGCGTGATAAGTACAACCGTTGTATCAAGCTCTTTTTGAATTTCCATGACTGAATCTTGCAGGTTCGCTCGAGTCAGAGCGTCTAGCGCGCCAAATGGTTCGTCCATTAACATAACTTTGGGCTGCATGGCCAAGCAACGAGCAATGCCCACACGCTGCTTCATGCCACCTGAAATTTCATGCGGCATTTTATGCATGGCGTGATCCATCTTTACTAGCGCCAAATTGTGCTCTACCCAATCCTTCATTTCAGCCGCTGTTTTCTGGCCTTTGAACACTTGCTCTACACCCAGAGCTACATTTTCATACACGCTCAACCAAGGCATTAGCGCGTGGCTTTGAAACACCACCGCTCGATCAGGGCCGGGGTCGGTGACTTCTTTGCCTTCTAAAATAACGCCGCCATAAGTGGCGCGGTACAAACCGGCAATAATGTTCAGTACGGTTGATTTACCGCAACCGGAGTGGCCAATAATGGAAACGAATTCGCCTTTATCAATTTTAAAGTCAACGTCTTTTAACGCGGTGAATACCCCATTTTGCGTTGGAAACTCTATTCCCACTTTTGATATTTCTAAAAAATGATTTGCCATGATAATCTCCTAACGTAAAACCGCCTGTTTGTCCCAGCTCACAACTTTCTGGGCTATTAAAATAATTCGATCAAGCGCAAAGCCAATCAAACCAATCGCCAGCACTGCCACCATGATTCGGGCTAATGAGTTTGATGAACCATTTTGAAACTCATCCCAAACGAATTTACCTAAGCCCGGGTTTTGCGAGAGCATTTCAGCGGCAATTAACACCATCCAGCCTGTGGCTAACGACAATCGCAGGCCAGTAAAAATCATCGGCACCGACGCGGGCAAAATAATTTTTCGCACGTGGGTCAATGCGGGTAAGCGAATCACTCGGCTCACGTTGAGTAAGTCTTTATCAACATTCGCCACACCTACCGCGGTATTGATCAAAGTTGGCCACAAACAACACAGTGCCACCGTGAACGCCGAATTAAGAAATGACTTTTCAAACCACGGATCATCACTCACGTACAACGCACTGACCACCATGGTGATCAAAGGTAACCACGCCAGGGGCGAAACCGGTTTGAAGATTTGAATGAGCGGATTCATTCCCTTGTAAACCGCATCACTCAAACCACAAACCACCCCCAACGGAATGGCAAATAGCGACGCCACCAAAAAACCAAAAAGCACTGTTTTTAAACTGGTTAAGATTTGCGCAAAGAAGGTTTCTTTGCCGGTGTACTTTCTAATCTTAACGTTTGCTTCTGGGTTCTTCGCTAGCTTCTTGGCGTTTCGATCTTCCTGACGCTGATAAAACGCCGCCGCTTTGTCTTGCTCAGCTTGGTACTCTTGATACAGCGATTTCGACTGTTCGAGCACATGAGCTGGACCAGGAAATTGACCAAGAGAGGTATCAATACGACTCGCGGCCACGCTCCAAATAAACAGAAATATAATGATACCCATCATCGGGTAGACAATGCTCTTGATGTCAATGCCAGACAAATACTTACCAACACTGGCAAGTAATTGGTTTGACTCATCAGACTTACTTTGAGCATTATTCGTTATTGCGGTCATTTTCCTAGCCCTCGCTATCTAAAGGTCTGTTAACTAAAGGACGTCGTCTTTCAGACCGATGTCAAACTTTTTCAAGTACTCATTAGGCTTGCTGCCATCGAATGAAACACCGTCAATAAACTCGGTTTGTTCAGGTTTAAAACCGGTTTCTGTATCAAAGCTTGGGAACTCGTCGGCGCTCATTAAGCCTTCTTCGATCAACTCTTTAGCCGCCACTGCGTAAATTTCAGGCTTGTATACATCGGCCGCTACTTTTTTGTACCAGTCATCGCTTTGTGGCTCAGAAATTTGCCCCCAACGGCGCATTTGCGTTAAGTACCAAATTGCGTCTGAGTAATAAGGGTAAGTGGCGTTGTAACGGAAAAATACGTTGAAATCAGGCACCGAACGCTTGTCGCCTTTTTCATACTCAAAGGTGCCCGTCATTGAGTTTGCAATCACGTCGTAATCCGCACCCACGTAGTTTGACTGAGACAAAATCTTCACCGCTGCTGGGCGATTGGCATTGTTGTTTTCATCCAACCACTTAGCTGCACGAATCAATGCTTTCACAACACGAGCCGTGGTATTTGGGTATTTCTCAGTAAACTCTTTGGTCATGCCAAATACTTTCTCTGGGTTGTTTTTCCAGATTTCGTAGTCGGTGATTACCGGCACACCAATGCCTTTGAATACCGCCTGTTGATTCCATGGCTCACCCACGCAGTAACCATAAATAGTACCCGCTTCTAAGGTTGCAGGCATTTGCGGTGGAGGTGTTACTGACAACAACGCATCGGCATCAATCGTACCGGCAGTGTCGCCTTTGTGTGGTGCGTAGTAGCCCGGGTGAATGCCACCCGCCGCTAACCAGTAACGTAATTCATAGTTGTGCGTAGACACCGGAAACACCATGCCCATTTTGAATGGCTTGCCTTCGTCTTTAAATTCGTCAACTACTGGCTTTAAGTAATCGGCCTTGATTGGGTGAACTGGCTTGCCGTCTTTTTCTGGTATGTGCTTTTTCATTTTCGCCCATACGTCGTTAGAAACAGTAATACCATTGCCGTTTAAGTCCATTGAGAACGGCGTCACAATGTGCGCTTTAGTACCGTAACCAATCGTAGCGGCCAGTGGCTGACCCGCCAGCATGTGGGCGCCGTCTAACTTGCCGTCGATAACGCCATCAAGCAAAACCTTCCAGTTGGCTTGCGCTTCAATAGTGACGTATAGGCCTTCATCTTCGAAATAGCCGTTTTCGTAAGCAATGGCAATGGGTGCCATATCGGTTAGCTTAATAAAGCCAAAGGTAAGTTCGTCTTTTTCGGGCTCGCCTAATTCCGCAAACACATTAAATGATGCGACGGCTAATGCGACGACGGTAATGCTTTTTGTAATGAAGTTGTAAAACATAAATATTCTCGTTAATAAAACGGTTATCGCTTACCGAGAGTACGAGTAAGCAAGACGCACCAGTAACTCTCTGATAAGCATCGTTGCTTTTCACTGTAATAGTGATTTCATGTTTAGAAGCTTCGTAGCTTCAATAATGCATCGTCAACGCCGTTGTTGACTGACATTAAAAGTGTCAATTTCTAAGAAGCAATAAGTGTGCCAAGTTTTAAACTGGCTGCTTTTTCAGAAATAACAGGTATTGATTCTTTATAAAGTGACTAATAGAGCCTAATGAAATGGGCCAAAAAGCGTCACTTCTCACCATTTTGGTGCAAGCGAAATATCGTTCGCACCTTAATTTTCATTCCAATAATTCAAAGACAGACACAATGCGACGACCTAATTCAGCCATGCTTTGGCCTTGGTTCATCGCCGTTGAACGCATTTGTGCATACGCCTGATCTTCAGATAAGTGCTTTTGCTTCATGATAATGCCTTTGGCTTTTTCAATGATTTTTCGCTCCGACAACCGCTCTTTAACCTGCGCAAGCTCAGTGTTAAGAGAATTGATTTGCTTGAAACGTTCCACTGCCAAATTTAAAGTCACGGGCAAACGGCTGTCTTCGACATGCCCCACCACGTAAGAGCTTACGCCTGCTGCAACAACCGTTTGCACCACCTCTAACACATTGGTCTCAGCAAACACGATGACCGGCAGCGGAGTCTTTGTGTGAATTTCAGCAAGCTGCTCTAACACAGGCGCAGACAACGCATCCACACAAACCACCAGAATATCAGGCGCAGTCTCTGCCACCTGAGTTTCTAATTCATTAGAGTGACGCACATCATGCAAAGCAGACACGCCTAATTTTAAAAGCCGGTCACGCAACAACGAACCGGATTGATTACTACCGTCATCAAACAGCAACAGACTTGTAAACGTTACGCCCATATTTTTTCTAAAATTAAAAGTTTGAAGATACACAGTGATTAGCACAAAACGTGCCAACTAGCTGCATTGAGTTGTTGGCACGCTACTTGCTCATCAATTTGTAACATTAACCCTTCTAATAGATAGAGGCTTTTTATGATTACAAACCGAGAGCAAGTAACCGAACACATTGTGTCTGCTAAAGTAAAGAACGGCATTACTTGGGCTGAAGTGGCAGATAAAGTGGGCCTATCAAAAGAATGGACTACGGCGGCCTGTTTAGGGCAAATGGCTTTCAACAAAGCACAAGCTGAGATTGTGGGTGAATTATTTGGCTTGTCCGACGAGGCAGTCGCTTGGTTGCAAATTGCCCCCTATAAAGGGTCAATACCCACCGCCGTGCCTACTGACCCATTAATATATCGATGGTATGAAGTGGTGAACGTGTATGGCAGCACTATTAAAGAGCTAATACATGAAGAGTTTGGCGACGGCATTATGAGCGCCATTGATTTTTCAATGGATATTCAGCGCGAAGAAGACCCAAACGGCGACCGTGTAAATGTGGTGTTGTCGGGTAAATTTTTACCTTATAAAACGTATTAATCTAAACCGGTACTCAACGGGCTAATACAAATAAAAGTATAGTCAGCAATACGGCCGACACGCCTTGCCAGAATTTAACGGGGTCACGCTCCAATAATGGCGGGCGTGTTTGGTTTACAAAACTTGGATTAGGTCGCCGCAGGTCGTAGATAAATTCAGACAGTTCTTGATAGCGCTTATTTTTATCCACCGCCAACGCTGTTTTTAGCGTTAAGTCGACCCAACTGGGAGTGCTGCGCGTGGGGTGCAGCACTGAACGGTACACCAGTTTTCGTTGCTGGCTTCGGCTGCGTGCTTTGCCCACGCCAGTACCATAAGGAAAGCGACCCGCGAGCATTACGTAGGCAATGGTGGCCAAGGAATACAAATCTGAATTGCGCTGACCAAATTCACCAAGCAGATATTCAGGCGCCATGTAAGACGCCGTGCCCAGCGCCCACATTGGCTCAGTAGAGGGCGAAATTTCTTCAACACCGGCTACAAAGGTTGAACCAAAATCAATAATTTTGGCGGTGCCGGACTCGTCGATCATGACGTTATCGGGGCGTAAATCTTGATGCAGCATTTCTTGGCGATGAAAGGCCTGCAAGCCTTTTGCAACCTGCTCAATGATTAGGCGCACTCGGTCAAGGCTGGGTTCGGGGTTATCGGCCATCCATTGAGTTAATGTGCAGCCGTTGACTCGCTCAAAGGCTAAATATAAAAAGTTGCGCGCGCGCTTGCTGGCGTATGGCTTGAGTACATGAGGGTTATCCAAACGATTGGCAATCCACTCTTCAAGTAAAAAGCGGTCTAAATAATCGTCTGAGTTTCGCCCCTCTGTAGATGGCACTTTCAATGCCACTTCGGCGTTTGTGTCTTCATCGATTGCCAACCATATCTGGCTGCGACTACTGACGTGTAACTCTCTCACTAAGCGATAGCCATCAAACAACATTCGTGGCTTTAGTGTCGGCGGCACTGGCAAATCGGCAATGCGCCCCATCAATTCCCTGGTCTGCGGTTTGGGCAATGCTTGAATCCGAACCAACTGCACGGTGAGGTTGTCGGCACTGCCTTGCTCATAGACGTGTTCAACAATTTTTTGAGCGGCAAGGTTCAAGTCATCGCCGTACTGATTAAATAGTGATACGTAACTTTGAGAGTTTAAATACTCATGCACTCCGTCGGAGCAAAGCATGAACACATCGCCCACTTCCACCGCCAAAGAATGATGATCTATGTCTAACTCAGGTTTGGCACCCATGGCTCGCGCCAAATACGACTCGGTTTCAGATACATTCACACGGTGCGGTTGAGTCATGCTTGAGAAAACGCCACCGCGCAACAACGACACTTGCGAATCACCAACGTGAAAGCAATGCGCCATGGTGGACTTGAAAACCACCCCTGATAAGGTACAAACAAGCCCCTTATCACGATTAAGCCGGTATTCATGATTACGTTGGTTTTGCGCAAACAACCAAGAGTTGGAGGCTTGCACTACCGTGGTTGTGGCTTTTCGCACCGACCACGATTCAGGCGTGCAGTAATAGTCTTCTAAAAAGCCAGAAACCGCAGCTTGGCTGGCCTGCTGGCTTACATCACTGCTGCTAATGCCATCAGCAATCACCACAGCCGCGCCTTTACTAAGCAATAACTCACTTTCGGGTATGAGCGCACCGCGGAAATCTTGATTTACTGATTTTCTGCCTTTTGTAGAGTAATGGCCGATTTGCATCGACAGTGAGCTATTCATCATAAAAAATGCCGCTGTACCATGGCGGTACAGCGGCCATTAAATACACTATTTAAAATTATTAAACTGCCGTACTCGCTGGCTTCATTGAGTTGGCTACTTTTCGCTCAGGGCTGGTACGCACATGAGTGTAGTACAAAGGCAGACCCACTAAGAAAAGGCCACCAATCAAGTTACCCAGAACGGTGGGGATTTCGTTCCAAATTAAGTAGTCAGCAATCGTAAACTCACCGCCCATAATCATTGAGAACGGGAACAAGAACATGTTCACAATGGAGTGCTCAAAGCCCATGAAAAAGAACAACATGATTGGCATCCACATGGCGGCCATTTTGCTGCCGGCCGATGTTGATATCATGGCTCCCACTACGCCCATAGACACCATCCAGTTGCATAACATGCCACGAATTAAGATGGTAAACCAGCCGCCCGCGCCGTGCTCTTTATAACCCAAGGTACGCGACTCACCAATGCTGCTGACTTTTTCAGCAATAGCGCCACCGTCGACACTGAAGCCGTAAGTTAAAATAAACGCCATCATAAACGCCGTGGTCATTGCGCCGCCGAAGTTGCCAATAAACGTAAGCCCCCAATTGCGCAGCACTTGCCCGGTTGTCACGCCTGGGCGCTTATCAAGTAACGCCAAAGGCACGAGTGTAAAAACACCGGTTAGCAAGTCAAATTTCATTAAGTACAGCATAATGAATCCGACCGGAAACAGTACCGACCCCAATATAGGCGAACCGGTTTTAATAATCACCGTAATGGCAAAAATTGCTGCCAGGCCCAATATTGCGCCCGCCATAAAAGCGCGGATTAGAGTGTCTTTGGAAGACATGTAGATTTTTGATTCACCCGCGTCCACCATCTTGGTGACAAATTCAGAAGGTTCCAAGTAAGCCATAATTCATTTCCTTTGTTTGCATTAGTTTCTTTAATGCAAGCAATAAGCATGCCACCCCTAAAATGCGGTAAAACACAGGCATGGATGGAGAATTGCATGGTAATCAGGCAGCCAAAGTGACTCAGCGCACTAAAATGCAACAATCTGATCTAAAGTGAATAATGTTTAAAATGGTATTAATTGGCTCTCGTCCGTTGAAAGCATTGAACGTTTTGGCGATGCACGCTTAAGGTTTATTAACTAACCCGCGATACCCACAAAATCAAAGGTGTTTTTTTCACTGTTGGCTTTGCTGTTCGCCATCGACCCTGTTTGTAGTGCTTGTGGCACATCGGTAGAACGTTCTCGTTTTGACCGTTTTACTGACGACAACGACACGCGCGCTGACAAATCGTTTTGATTTGCCTGCTCTGGTGAATTGCCGACTGTTTTTTTCTGCTGTGTGCCCATAAAATCAGTATAGGCCAAGCAAAATGGTTTGTAATAGAACGGTTTTGTCTATCTTTAGAGCGCTTAGTTATTAACAAGCCTAAGGGTTCTATTAAGATTCGGCTTGATCGTCATAAACTGTACGCGCCTAAATCTAATTCCCTGAGCACTAAACTCTGACACTAATCAAAGACAATAGTACTGTTCCCTAATACCATTACTCTATCGTCCAAATGAGCTCGCAGGCCTTTGGCCAAGACGGTTTTTTCCACGTCGCGGCCTAGGCGAACTAAGTCTTCCACTGAATTAGAGTGGTTCACCCGCTGCACGCCTTGCTCAATAATCGGGCCTTCATCTAATTGCTCAGTAACATAATGACAGGTAGCGCCAATCAACTTTACACCACGCTGGTGTGCTTGATGATACGGTTTAGCGCCAATAAACGACGGCAAGAAACTGTGATGGATGTTGATAATTTGATGCTGGTACTTTTCACATAACGCGGGCGGCACAATTTGCATGTAACGCGCTAATACAATGGTGTCGGCTTGATAATCATCCACCAAACGCTCCACTTCGGCAAAGCCTTTGCTTTTATTGTTTTTATCAATCGGCACGCAATGATAAGGGTAACCGTAAAACTCGGAAATACCGCGCATGTCTTCGTGGTTGGAAATGACTGCGGCAATTTCACAGTTAAACTCTTGGTAACGCATGCGGTCAAACAAATCGGTTAAACAGTGCGAGCCTTTGCTGGCCATCACCACTACTTTTTTCGGCACGCTGCTGTCTATAATTCGCCAGTTCATATCCAGCTCATCGGCAATGGGTTTGAACTTGAGGCGCAGCTCTTGGATATCAAAGTCGAGCGAATCTGCGTTCACCACCACGCGTGAGAAGAAACAACCCGAATCACTATCAGAGTGATGGTGTGCATCACAAATCGAGCCGCCGTGCTGGGCAATAAAGTCACCAACCCGAGTCACAATACCGACACGGTCAGGGCAATCAAAAAGAATTCGATAGGTGTGTTTCATTATTTTTAATTATTGCTTTTTATTGTCGCTTTTCGTTGTCGCCATTCTAACGTTGGCTAAGGCCGAAAACCAAATTAACGCCCCATTAAACGTTGATGCACTTTATTAAGCAAGGTTTGATTTTCACCGGCTTTTTTTATAACGCCGGCGTAAGACAATAAGTCCATCGGTTGTTGTGCATGCTCTTTGGCAATGTTAACTAGGCATCGTGCATGCTCAAAAAAGATGCCGTACGCTTGCCAAACCGATAGGCTAGGGTCAAACATGTGCGTGGGTAGCGACGCAATGCCGTTCACTTCAATCACCACAAATTCGCCACGCTTAAATGCTTCTTCGTCTTCGCACTTAACGTCTACGCGCCCAAAATTATAACCAGGCTGCGACTCAAAAAACTTGAAAATAGCGGCTTCTAACTCTGGCGTTCGCAAATGCTCATCATTGGTAAACTTGCAGCCCAATGTGTGAGAGCCAATGAACGACAAACGCTTTTCGTGCCCTTCTGGCAGCACTTGCGATGTGTCTACGGCTTGCAGAAATGAATACCAGTGCTCAGTAAATCGTTCGTGATTTTTAGCCAAGGTCAGCAAGTCGTCTTTGCCGTTACCAACTACCGTGGGAAAGTGCTTCATATTAATACCACTAATACGAGGCACGCCCTTATGACGCATAAAAAACACACCGCACTCATACGGCTTTAAGGTGAATTTTTGCAGGATGTACTTGCCCATTAGCAGTGGCGCTTTGTCGTGCACATCCTCAGCATTGGATATTTTGCAAATGCCTTTGCCCACGCAACCCACGTCTGACTTTAAAATAGCCGGGTAGCCGTGCTCTTCAATAAAATCAAAAATCTGCTGCTTTTTTTCTTCCACTGACAGCCCGTCGTCAATTAAGACCGTGGGCATAAAAAAGCCTTGATCAAAGGCCATTTGACTTTCGTATTTAGAACCAATGCCAATTTCACCGTGGTTCAATGCGTAATTGGCCTTAGTCAGGTTGCGAATACTCACACGATTGATCAGGCACTGAAACCCAAGATACACATAAAACGGGGCTTCAAAAACTCTAGGGTGCCAAAATTCGTATTTTTTAAACAAAGTAGTCGCCTGTCATTATTTTTCTAACGTTATTCTCATTACCTAATTAGGTTTACAAATAGACCTGACTTAAGATCAAGCCATTACCTCAACTGGTCTTAGAAGCATCCCTTGAGTTAAACAACTAACTAGGGTTAATACGAGCGAACTTTCGTTTGCCAACTTGCAACACAAACGGTTCGGTTTCACTGATTAAGGCCTTAGGGTCTGATACTTTTTCGCCGTTAATTTTCACCGCACCTTGTTTGACCATTCGGCCGCCTTCTGAAGAGCTTTGGCATAATTGCGCTTCTTTTGTGAGTATGCCTATTGGCATGCCTTCGCCCAAGGCAACCGCCACCTCAGGCATATCATCAGGAATGGCATTTTTCTGGAAGCGTTGAATAAAGTCTTGTTTAGCCGCTTCGGCCGCTGAAGAATCATGAAAGCGAGTGATGATTTCTTCGCACAATAGAAACTTAATATCGCGCGGGTTTTTACCCTGCTCAATTTGCTGTTGGAAGCCTTCTATGTCGGTCACTGGGCGAAAACTCAGCAACTCAAAGTAGCGCCACATTAATTCATCCGACACTGACATGAGTTTACCGAACATGTCATTAGGAGCATCAGTA
This sequence comes from uncultured Arenicella sp., assembly GCA_938045295.1. GTDB lineage: Bacteria > Pseudomonadota > Gammaproteobacteria > Arenicellales > Arenicellaceae > Arenicella. The sequence goes on along the minus strand of CALINO010000012.1, from coordinate 23,552 downwards.
ATACCAATGTAGTTACCCAATGATTTAGACATTTTCTGCACACCATCAAGACCTTCTAATATGGGCACCGTGAGTATCGCCTGTTGCGGCTTGCCATAGGCTTTTTGCATTTCACGGCCAACTAACAGGTTAAATTTTTGATCCGTACCACCCAACTCAATATCAGACTCTAAGGCCACCGAGTCATAACCTTGCACTAGAGGGTATAGAAACTCATGAATGGCAATCGACTGTTGCGCGGCGTAACGTTTACTAAAGTCATCGCGCTCCAGCATTCTGGCTACGGTGTGCTGCGCCGCCAAACGAATCATATCCGCCGAGCTCATTTTGCTCATCCACTCAGAATTAAACCTTACTTTGGTTAGCTCTGGGTCTAATACTTTGAATACTTGTTCTTTATAACTGACGGCATTTTCTTTTACTTCGGCTTCGGTCAACGCTGGGCGTGTGGCACTTTTACCCGTTGGGTCACCAATTAAGCCCGTAAAGTCGCCAATCAAAAACGTAACATTGTGACCAAGCTGTTGAAACTGCCGCAGCTTATTAATTAACACCGTGTGCCCTAAGTGCAGATCAGGCGCCGTTGGGTCAAAGCCAGCTTTAACTTCCAAGGGTTTATTGGTCGCTAACTTAGCCTCTAATTCGTGTTGAGGAATTATTTCATCGGCTCCACGCAACAATTGCTGCATTACCGGTGACGGCGATGATGAAACGGATGGGTCAGAGGATTGGTTATCAGAGTCAGCCACGTTAATCTCTATTTTTATAACAGTTAATCTTTTAGCAATCAGCGCGAAGCGGATCATTAGGCTTCACGATGGTGTTTATGAAGCGCGAATAATAAGCGTTTTTGGGCTTAAAAGTAAGCTTCGGCGCATGACTTGGCCGAGTAAATTAAGCTTAATTTGGCCTAAACAACAAAGCTTGCAAAGCTTTAATCATACTTTTGCCATGTTGGCATTGCCAAAGTGGCAATATACCTGCAGAATCAATGGTTAAAATTTGAAAAATAATAACAAACATTAAGAGATCAAATAAACTTGTAAGGGCACGTAGATGCTCCCCCCTTTCTTAAATATTTATGACTATAAACGAAGCACTATTAGCGGCCATCGCTAAGGGAACCAATATAACTGCAAATGCATTACAAGCTCAGCCTCCCGCAAAACAAATCGGCGCTAATGCTCAGCTTCGTAAACGCCATTGGTTTCTTGGCAGCTTAGTAATTCTGTCAGGCAGTTGGATTACCCACACCACTACCGCCAACATTGCGCATGAACCATCATTATTGGTAGGGCAAACCAACGCTTCAGCTTCTGAAAATACCATTCCGAATGGCTTTTACTCTGCGGTGGCTCAAAATACCAGCCCGCTAACCCCCAGTACTGAATACCAAGATATTATTGCAGAAAGCGCCTTAGAAAATACCTTTGCATCAGTGGCTTCGATTGGCGAGCCATCATCAGAGCTGGCTATTGGTAGTAAAGCGGCCCTAGAGCACGATCAAAAGGCAAGCGCAAATGAAAGACGCGAGTTAAAGCAAGCTGAAGCATTAGTAAGCCGGCCGCATAAAATAAAAAAGGGCGAATCATTAGGCATCATATTTCGCCGTGAAAAATTAGATCTGGCCATACCGCATTACATTTCTTTGCACCCCGTGGCCAAACAGCTGACCTCTATTCGTGTGGGAAAAACCATCGACTTTCAGTTTGATAACGACAACACACTGCGCGAAATACATTACCCTCTTAGCCCGTTAAAAGAGTTGGTAGTAAAACTCGATGGCGTGCAAGTTAAGCATGCTGCAGTGAACGATGTCAGTTTTGACACGGTTCAAACCACCATTTCAGCGGAAATAAACTCGTCGCTTTATCTGGCAGCAAATGCGGCCGGTCTGAGCAATCAGTTAACCATGGAGATGATTCGTATTTTTGGCTGGGACATCGACTTCGTGCAAGACATTCGCAAAGGCGACACCTTTCATATTGTCTTTACCGAACACCATAAAGACGGCGAAAAACTCAGCGACGGTCACATACTGGCCGCCGAGTTCACCACTCAAGGCCAAACTCACAGAGCCATTCGCTTTGAAAACGAAAACGGCATTGCCAGCTACTTTAACGCTGATGGCGAAAGCATGTTAGGCACGTTCTTACGTTCACCGGTTGAATTCAGCCGTATTTCATCTCGCTTTGGCAAACGCAAGCACCCTATTTCAAAAAAGTGGCGTGCGCATAAAGGCGTAGACTACGCAGCGTCTCGAGGCACCCCCATCAGAGCCACTGCTGACGGTAAAGTCATTTTAGCTGGCCGCAAAGGCGGCTATGGAAAAACCGTGGTTCTACGCCATGCCGGCCGCTTTAGCACGCTGTACGCGCACATGAATGGCTACGCGAAAGGCATACGCAACGGCGCCAGAGTTAAGCAAGGGCAAACGATTGGCTACGTTGGCAGCACTGGCATGTCGACAGGCCCACACTTGCATTACGAGTTTCGCGTGGACGGCTCGCACCGCAACCCGCTTACTTACAAAACACCCAAAGCGTCGTCAATTCATAGTTCAAAAAAATCGCAGTTTTTATTGGCCGCGGCCGAACTCGGAAAAGAGCTTGATCATGTAAAAAGCCAATACCAGCTAGCGAAAGCCAAGGCGACCAATAAGGAAAGCAAGAAAATTTAAAGTCTTTTCTGGCTTCACTGTATTGGGCCGCGCACTGTGTTGCGGCCCTCAATGAGTGGCACGATGAAGGAAAAATTAATAATTGGAATGATGTCAGGAACCAGTGTTGACGGCATTGATGCCGCACTGGTTCGCTTTTGCTCTGACACCGATCTGGAATTGCTGGAAACGCATTTTCACCCCTTTGATTCGCACTTACGCGAACAGATAAACCGCGTTGCACTGGCAGGCGATTTAAACCGCTGTGAAGATTCAGACTTACACGAGTCTCTTGCCACGCACTACGCACAAGCCGCCCAAACATTAGTTCACAAAACCGAGTTTGAAATTAGCGACATCAACGCCATTGCCAATCATGGCCAAACGGTACGCCACGAACCTAATGCAACGCCGGCATTTAGCTTGCAACTGGGCAATGCTCAAACCATTGCGGATGCAACCGGGTGCATCACCATTGGTAACTTTCGCCAAGCCGATTTAGCGGCAGGCGGACAAGGAGCACCTTTGATGCCCGCCTTTCATTCCGCCATCTTTGGCGGCAAAAACAGATTTTTAATCAACATTGGTGGCATCGCCAACATAAGTCAGCTGGACGATACCGTCATTGGGTTTGATACCGGCCCTGGCAACACCTTACTAGATCAATGGGCTAATAAACACCAAGGCACGGCCTACGACGCCGGCGGTGAGTGGGCTGCGTCTGGCACGGTTATTGATGCGCTCTTGTTACGCCTACTGAGCGACCCGTATTTCAGTACCGCGTTTCCTAAAAGCACCGGCACCGATTACTTCAACCTTGATTGGCTCGGTGATGTCTCCGCTTACAGCCCGAAAGACGTACAAGCCACCTTACTGGCGCTCACGGTTGAAACCATTGCAGGTGAAATGAAGCAGTTAGGCAGCCTTGAGGGAGAGGTATTTATTTGCGGTGGTGGCGCGCGTAATACGCAACTGATAAAAAGCCTAAAAGCGGCATTGCCAAACCATACTATTAGCACCACAGATGAGCTGGGCATTCCGGCTGACTGGGTGGAAGCCGTCGGCTTTGCTTGGCTAGGTTACTGCCGCCTGAACAATATAGACAGTAATTTACCCAGCGTTACTGGGGCCAAACAATCATTGTCGTTAGGCGAGGTATTTTTCCCTGAAACCACGTAAAAATAGTGAGTTTAGAAACAAAGAATGCAAAAACAAAAAAGCGGGCATAAGGCCCGCTTTTTTTATACCTTTGAAAGCCACCTTGTGGCTAAAGGGCACGCTCGCTTAAACTAAGCAGAAAAAGAAGAGCCGCAACCACAGGTGGTCGACGCATTGGGGTTATTGATAATAAAACGAGCACCGTCGATGTCATCTTTGTAATCAATTTTAGCACCAATTAGGTATTGAAAACTCATGGGGTCAACCAACAACCGAACGCCGTCTTTATCAACCGCGGTATCGTCTTCCTGTTGATCTTCATCAAAAGTAAAACCGTATTGAAACCCTGAACAGCCGCCGCCTTGCACATATACGCGCAGTTTCAATGCTTCATTTTCTTCTTCCGCAATCAGTTCGGCGACCTTAGACGCGGCATCTGATGTGAAATCTAATGGGCCTGCTTGTTCAACTTCCAACATAATAACTACCTATTTCTCTTTCAATGCACTCATGATGAGCACTTATCAACCTATATAAGGCCTCAAACTTCGGCTTCAAGTTTTTTCTTTTCAACCGGCTTAGGTGCAGCATCATACACTGCAGAACCAGAATCAGACACTAAACCGCCATTAAGTACCGCACCCAACTCCATTTCCACGGCTTTATAATGTATGTCACCTTGGATTTTGGCTTTTGCTTGCAGCTCAACGTGGCCTTTAGATGAAATATTGCCATTAACGGTGCCGTTAACCACAACGTGAGGCACATTAATATCGCCTTCAATCACGCCCGACTCACTTAACACTAACGTGCCATTACTGCTGTCTTGAGCTGACACATGGCCTCGAATATGGCCGTCAACACGCAGGCCGCCGGTAAATTCCAAATCGCCCTGCAGTACAGAACCTGCACCAATCAAGGTATCGATAGTTTCAACTGGCTTGCTTACTTTTTCTTTACTATTGCGCTTCATATTTAACTCGTTGCTGCTTTCTTGCTTTTCTTCTAATTTTGGTTTTGACTGACCAAACATTTGCTACGCTCCAGAGCCCTGATTGCTTGGCGCGACATTAAACCATCTTTCAAGCTTTTCGCCACCTTGCAATGCTAACTCTACTTTAATTTTAGCATTATCCGTCAATGCCGTTTTATTGATTGAACCAGACACCTGTTGAAAGTACTGGTAATTAACGCTTCTGCCACTGCTTACCGGCCAACGACCCGTGGCAACATCATTTTCGAACAACGTGACTGTTAAGTTACCACGCACCTGATGCTTGTGTTTAATCGCTTGCACCAAGGTGACATCAAACGTTAACTGGTCGCCATCAAAAGCGTGTTTTAAGTCTTGTATTGCAGGGCCACTCTGGCCATCTTCAGGTGAAATAATACTTCGATAAAAATCCAACCGAGAGCCCAGCACGGCATTTTTTTGCTCAGAATTAACGTACGCTTTATTAATTTGCTTGTACGCTTCTTCTTGAATTTGTTTTTGCCTTTGCGCAAAGGTTAACGCTTCTTGGGCTTTGCCTAAGTCTAGCGTTACTTGCGAAACTTCTTGGCGCAACTGATCAATGCTGGCTCGATCCGACTCATAGCGATTATGGCCACTCTTAACGCCTTGAGTATAAGCCAAATACAAGCCGACAATAAACAAAAACAACCCTGCCACCACAATCGTCATTAGCACAGTGGAAGACATTTTGGGTCGAATGGATAAATCGTTGGTCGCTTTTCTTAACATATTTTTTTAGCACAAAGTTCTAACACCGGCCTTAATTATTAACACTCAATTAAGCCGATTAGTTGCTGAGTATTACGGTAATACCGGCGCGCTCCTTAATGCTGTTGCTTCATCAAGGCCACACATAATGTTCATATTTTGCACCGCTTGCCCGGCCGCACCTTTGGTCAAATTATCAATAACCGACAAGACCACCAATTTGCCTGAACCACCCGCTTTGTGCAAGGCAATACGGCACATGTTAGAGGCTTTCACCGAACGCGTGTCAGGGTGTGCTCCCAATGGCAATACATCCACAAATGGCTCATTTTCATACTGCTGCTCGAATAACTGATGCACGCTTTCAAGCGATGTGTTGCTATCAAGCAGATTAGAATAGAGCGTCGCGTGTATGCCGCGCAACATTGGGGTTAAATGTGGCACGAAGGTAAGCCCTACCGGCGCATTTAACACTAACGATAAATTCTGCGTAATTTCGGGGTGGTGTCGGTGCCCAGCAACGGCATAGGCTTTAAAGCTGTCCGCCACCTCACTGTACAAGTTGGCCACACTGGCGCCTCGACCTGCCCCGGTCACACCGGATTTAGTGTCAGCCACCAAATCGGCCACATCCACAAGACCTGACGTGACTAACGGCAGAAAGCCCAGCGTGGTGGCCGTTGGGTAACACCCTGGGTTGGCCACAATGTGCGCTTGTTTCACCGCCTCTCGATTTAATTCTGGCAAACCATAAACAGCGTCGGCCACCAGCTCAGGGCAAGCATGAGCCATACCATACCACTGCTCCCATACGGCCACGTCTTTAATGCGAAAATCGGCCGCCAAATCAATCAAGCGCACGCCCGACTCCAACAACTGGCGCGCGTGCGTCATGGCAATGCCATTGGGCGTGGCACTGAAGACAATATCGCATTCTCTAAATGCGCCTTCATCCGGAGCCGTAAACGCTAAATCCGTAAAACCTCGCAAGCTTGGAAATAAGTCAGCCACAGGCCGCCCCGCCTCTGACCTGGACGTTATTAGGGTAAGTTCAACATGCGGGTGAACCACCAACAAACGCAATAGCTCAACACCGGTATAGCCAGTGCCGCCAATAATTCCAACTTTGATAGGTTTCATGACAAAAGACAAAATAATAGTTAATGGCTAATTCTAAAGCCAGAGCACAAGATTCACCAGCACCAATTCACCTTAGTAATTCATTAAGCACAACGAATAGGCACCAAACAAGGGAAAAAGAATAACGGCGCAACCATAAGCGATAAAAATGAGCAATAAAAAAGCCGACACACAGGCCGGCTTTTTTATTAACTTGTTCGCAAAACGAATTAACGTTTCGAGAATTGAGGTCTGCGACGTGCGCCTTTAAGACCCACTTTCTTACGCTCAACTTCACGTGCGTCACGAGTAACAAAGCCAGCTGCACGTAATGTGGGGCGAAGTTCTTCGTTATACGCCAACAAAGCGCGCGTAATACCGTGACGAATAGCGCCAGCTTGGCCGCTTCCGCCGCCGCCTTGCACATTCACGTTAATATCAAAATTTTCTAACATCTCTAACAACGCAAGCGGTTGACGAACCACCATACGCGCTGTTTCACGACCAAAATACTCATCAAGAGGACGTTGGTTAACCGTGATGTTGCCAGAACCAGACTGCAAGCGTACACGCGCAGTTGAAGATTTACGACGGCCAGTGCCTAGATATACTTCAGACATTTAAATTCTCCTTTAGATCTCTAGCACTTTAGGCTCTTGAGCTTGATGCTTGTGCTCAGAACCAGCATAGATGTGTAGTTTTTTGAACATTGCGCGACCCAATGGGTTCTTTGGCAACATGCCACGCACTGCATTTTCAATGATTCGCTCAGGAGCATGCTCACGCAGCTTACGAACGTTGACGTCTTTAATACCACCTGGGAAGCCAGTGTGACGGTAATAAATTTTGTCTTCTTCTTTGTTACCCGTTACTGCGATTTTCTCAGCATTGATAACAACAATATGATCACCGGTGTCCACATGAGGTGTGTACTCTGGCTTATGTTTGCCACGCAAGCGAAGGGCGATTTCAGTCGCCACACGGCCAAGCACTTTGTCAGTGGCGTCTACAACGTACCACTCGCGCTTCACCTCTGCTGGCTTTGCAGAAAATGTTTTCATGGTTAAAAACCTACTATTCTATGTTTATATTCATTACTGCCAGAGTTCAAAAACCAGTGGCCAGTACTTACAGTGCAGACAGTGATAAATCAGCATCTGAACTTGTATTACGAGCATTACACTCGCAGGACGCGCGATCATAACGATGAACGTGGGCTTTGGCAAGCATTTAAAGCATTAAAGCCGTGGTAAATAAAGGCCCGCAGTTTGCGCACCTGGGTAATGCGCCGCATATCAGCAGGTGAAGATTACAGACAACAAACTGCAGACAAAAAAAAGGCGCGAACTGAGGTTCGCGCCCAAACCACCAAAGGAGGATGGAGGAGATGTGCAAGCCAGCTACACAATCGAACTGGCCTATAAACGATGAGTTGAAGGAGAGATCAATAACAATATGTTTTGTGTCTCGTTCAACTTGATGAACTCTATTATTCTGTTTGAGAGGCTAAAAGTCAAAAAAATGAGCAAAAAACACAAAACGCAAAACCTTGTTAAGCCATTGTATTTAAACAATTATTATCAAAAATAATATCGTGATATAACTATATTTCATGAATAACCAATAATTCATGAATTGAATTTAACAGCTAGTAACACTTCACACGACCTACTCCGCTCAGGTCACGGTACTACTAATCGATAATAAGTGAGCCATCCTGGCTCGATAAACTATTGAGCCTTTCTAGCAACGTGCGCCGAATACAAGGCCGCAGTGAACAGCGCCACCGCACCCGCCTGATGCAGCACTCCTAACCACACTGGCACCCGCATTACCAATGCTGAGATACCTAAACACACTTGAACCAACACAATCAATAACACCCAATGATTAGCGGTAGCAAATGCTTGTGTACGTGATTTAACGAAACTCCAGACCACCACGCCTGCCACAACAAACGCCAAACTTCGGTGCACAAACTGAATGGCCACAGGGTTTTCAAATACGTTGCGCCAAGCGGGCTCAATTGCAAACAACCCTGACGGAACCCACGCGCCATTCATTTTAGGGAATGTGTTCATGATAAAGCCTGCCTTGGTGCCGGCAACAAAACCACCACTGAGCATCATGATAAACACAACGCTAACCACCATGGCGGTAGACAGCAAGTAAGGGGAGGACGCCCTATTACGCCTACGCTCACCGCGCAAAAAGTCCAGAGCAAACCAAATCATGCAGGCAAATATAACCAGTGCCAAGCCTAAGTGAGCGGTTAAACGGTACTGACTAACGTGTGGCACATCCATCAAACCACTTTTGACCATATACCAGCCCATCAAGCCTTGCAGGCCGCCCAAGATAAACAGCCCAAACAACCGAGCAAACCACTCCCTGGGAACCATGCCCCGCACAATAAAGAACAACAGTGGCAAAAAGTAAATTAACCCAATCACCCGGCCTAATACACGGTGGCCGTATTCCCAATAAAAGATCCCTTTAAACGCCTCTAGGCTCATGCCTGCGTTAATTTTCAAATACTCAGGAGACTGACGATACTTTTCAAATACCGCCATCCATTCAGCGTGATTGAGTGGCGGAATAATGCCCATAATGGGCTCCCATTCCACCATCGACAAGCCAGACTGTGTGAGCCGAGTTACGCCGCCAACCACGATCATTAAATACACGACCGCCGCACAACCAAGCAGCCACCAACCAAGCACCAAAGAGTGCGGATATTGAGAGTTTTGATTCATGCGCTGATTATAGAAGCCGAATGTGAAGCCTCGAAAAAATCGAGGCTTCTAGCAAGATCGTTACGAAGGGATGCAATCGTTTGCGCTATGAAATGTCTTGAAAGACCAAGGTTGCATTGGTGCCACCAAAGCCGAAGCTGTTAGACATTGCTGTTTTTACTTTTTCAGCCGCATTTTCCAATACGATTGGCAAGCCTTTAGCTTCTTCGTCCAGCTCTTTAATATTCGCTGAAGCAGAGATAAAGCCTTCTTTCATCATAATCAACGAGTAAATGGCCTCATGCACACCAGCCGCACCCAACGCGTGGCCAGACAAGCTTTTGGTTGCGCTAATGAACGGCATTTTATCTTTGAATACTTCTTTTAATGCTTGCAGTTCTTTTACGTCGCCCACTGGCGTACTAGTGCCGTGAGTATTGACGTAATCAACCGAGCCGCTCACCGTTTCTAGCGCTTGCTGCATGCAACGCACCGCGCCTTCACCAGACGGAGCAACCATATCGAAGCCGTCAGAGGTAGCGCCAAAACCAACCAGTTCAGCGTAAATCTTAGCGCCACGCGCTTTGGCGTGTTCGTATTCTTCTAGCACTAAAATACCGCCGCCGCCGGCAATCACAAAGCCGTCGCGGTTGGCGTCGTAGGTGCGAGATGCTTCGGTAGGCGTGTCATTGTATTTGCTCGACATTGCGCCCATGGCATCGAACAGGATCGACATAGTCCAATGCTCCTCTTCACCGCCACCGGCAAACACCGTGTGGTGCCGGCCGCCGCGAATTAAATCGGCCGCATGGCCTATGCAATGCGCACTGGTGGAACAGGCCGAGCTAATTGAATAACTGGTGCCTTGAATACCGAACATGGTTGAAAGGCAGGCCGATGTAGTGCTGCCCATGGTCTTAGGCACGGCGTAAGGGCCAACTCGCTTAACCCCACGATCTTTGGCAATTTCAGCCGCCAAAATATTGTTCGCGGGTGAACCGCCGCCTGAGCCGGTAATCAAGCCCACTTTGGTGTCCTTAATCTGCTCTAGATCTAAACCAGCATCTTCAATCGCTTGTTCCATAGCAATATAGCTAAACGCCGCCGCATCGCCCATAAAGCGTAGCTTTTTACGATCGATCAATTCTTTTTGATCAATGTGGACACGCCCAGCAATGTGGCTGCGCATGCCCAGTTCGGCGTAGTCTTCACAGAATTGTATGCCAGACTTACCGTCTTTCAGGCTTTGAGTAACCGTGGCAACATCATTGCCCAGACTCGACACAACCCCCATACCGGTAATAACAACTCTTTTCATTTTATACACTCTTAATCAGTTGAAGGCTTTATCAAACCTTATCAGTTCTCACTATACTAATTTGAATGTGTCACACACAAATGACACTAGTATCTCAAGGGTTAGCTACTTTTCTTCCGCTCCGAAAAGCCCCACTTTCAAATCACTCATGGTGTAAATAAGCTCACCATCAACAAACACTTTAGCGTCGCCAATGCCCATAAACAACCGTCTTGAAATGACGCGCTTCATGTCAATTTCATATCGCACTAGTTTCGCAGTCGGCTCAACTTGGCCGGTAAATTTAACTTCACCCACGCCCAACGCACGCCCTTTACCTGGGCCACCGATCCAAGACAAATAAAAGCCCACCAACTGCCATACCGCATCTAAGCCCAAACAACCAGGCATGACTGGGTCGCCTTTAAAGTGGCAATCAAAAAACCAAAGGTCCTTATTTACATCCAACTCCGCGACGACTTTACCTTTACCAAACTCACCACCGTCTTCGGTGATTTCAGCTATACGATCAAACATCAACATCGGCGGCAATGGCAGGCGAGACATGCTCTGCCCAGGAAGCTCACCATTACCGTGAGCAATAATTTCTTCGTAACTATAACTGCTTTGTTGTTTCATAATTTTTCAATCCAATGCGCGCAGGCGTCGTTAGTTTGGGATTAGAGGCAAATTCTTGGTGTGGAAGCGTATCCGTATGAAAAAAAAATGCAAGTGATTTGCCAAAAACGCCACGAGCTTGCCACTTCATTGATGGACAAAATGACTAAGTTTTTGGTAAAACCAGCAACAATGCCAATGACAAGGTAAATACTGAAGCTAAATTGCCAATCAATACCATGGACGCGACTTGATCAGGCTCACAGTCATACTGTTCGGCCAGCATGTAATTCATCACCGCGGGCGGTAACGCGCCAAACAAAATCAAAATATCTCTGTGTAAGGGGTTTAAAGGAATAACCTGAACAATCAAAAAGGCCAACGCTACGCCGATAACTGGGCAAAAAATCGCCATGATCAGACCAATTTTCATGTCATTAAAATTAACGCTGGTCAAGCGCACCCCTAAAGAAAACAGCATCAACGGGATCGCCACTTGCCCCATCATATCCAATGGCACGGCGATAAAATGAGGCAGGCCAAGATGAGCAAAATTAAATATCAAACCCAATATCACCGACACAATAATCGGCGTTTTTAGAACTTCTAAAATATTGAATTTGCCCGAATAAAGGTACGCACCAATGCTAAAACATAAGATATTGCCAACAATGACCAACATCAAACCACCATCAAGTGCCGCACTGCCCAAGGCAAAAATGTACAACGGTAAGCCTAAATTAGCCCAATTAGAAAACATCGCCGGAGGCATAAAAGAGCGGGGGTTAAAACCAATAAGCTTGGCGAAAAAAAATGCCACCACACCAGAACCAAGCATCAATAAAGTGCCGGCAAGAATCAACCCTAAGTATTGCTGAGGCATAAAGCTGTCTTGAATCATCACATGAAAGATCAATGCCGGCACAAACACACTCATAATCAACTGATTGGTGATGCGCATTTCCAATTGAGTTCTGACACCGTACACATAACCTACGGCCACAATCAGAAACATGGGCGCAATAATATTGAATATTTGACTCAGCATTGCCTCTAAACGCTTCCTACCTTAAGCACGCTGAAATAAGCGCGCGATGTTTTCAATCATATATAATCCGAACTTTATTCGTTACAACGCATCAATGCAATCAGGCAATGCCCCTGCACTGCATGAATTCACAACCAGCAACGCTATGCCATGACTGATAATAAAGACACACTGTACGCCTCGCACGAGGCCAATCATGACGGCAAAGTATCGCCTTTTCAATTTGATGAGCGAGTGGCCTCGGTGTTCAGCGACATGATCTCAAGATCGGTACCCAGCTATCAAGCCATATTGGCCATGCTACCGACCCTGACCCGCGAGTTTCGCATGCCGCACCGTAATTACTATGATTTAGGTTGCTCATTAGGCGCTGGCTTGCACGCCATGGCGGAAGGCTTGAAGCCGCTGCCTACTACTCCAAACCACTCAACCCTCAATCCAAATAACGATTCAAGGGACAATTCAAGCAATATAGAAGCAACGTTAATCGGCATAGATAATTCAAAGGCCATGCTTACGCGCGCAAAAGATTATGCCAGCCCCTACACAAACTTACGTCTAGAGTTCATCGAACAAGATTTACTTGAAACCCAAATCAACAATGCAGCCATGGTGTTGATGAATTTCACCTTGCAATTCATTGCCAAAGAATCTCGTGATGACATTATAGACACCGTTCACCAAGGGCTTGCCAGCGGCGGAGCACTGGTTCTATCAGAAAAAATCACCTTTGCTCAGCCAGACACCAATCAGATGATGACCAACATCCATCATCGTTACAAAGCAGACCAAGGTTACAGCCAGTTAGAAATCAGCCAAAAGCGCGATGCCATTGAAAACGTATTGATTCCAGAGACATTAGACGCACACACCAAACGCTTAAAAAATGCCGGCTTTTCTATAGTGACGCCGTGGTTACAGAACTTACAATTTGTCTCGATCTTAGCAGTTAAATAAATCATGGCTTCATCACCCTTGCTGCCGGCACAGACACGCCCCTTTTTGCCACACGTTGAACGCTTTTTCGCTCGCCCAGAATTTCAAGCGCACCACTCACATTTTGCTGAGCGCATCGCCGAGCGTGCCAACCCTCAACGCCATGGCGACCTACCTAAATGGCAAACGTTTCTTGATGCCTTGCCTTCGATTGAAGCCGACCAAATCAGGCTCGATCAAGACGCCATTCAAATCGGCAACACTGACAAGCTAGATGCAACGCAACGCAAACAGCTGCACGACGCTTTATTTGGATTAAAACCGTGGCGCAAAGGCCCTTATCAAGTCTTTGATACCTTTATAGACACAGAGTGGCGCTCTGATTGGAAGTGGCAACGAGTCATGCCGCACATCAGCTCCTTAACAGGACGAAAAGTACTGGACGTGGGTTGCGGCACAGGCTACCACTGCTGGCGCATGCTGGGCGATGGTGCGGACTACGTACTGGGCATTGACCCTAGCGCACGCTTTTTAATGCAGTACAACGCCATACAAAAATACGCACAAGACTCTCGTTTTGACTTCCTGCCTATTGGCATTGAAGACATGCCAACCAACCTCAGCGTGTTTGACACCGTCTTTTCAATGGGTGTGCTTTACCATCGCCGCAACCCCATCAATCATATTTTAGAACTGAAAGGGCTGTTAAAAGACGGCGGTGAAATAGTATTAGAAACGTTAATAGTCGACGAGGCTAACGGCGGCATTTTGCAACCCGAAGAACGGTACGCTCAAATGCGCAATGTATGGAGCATCACCACGGTGGAAAAAACACTCAGTTTGCTGAATGAGGCCGGGTTTAAAAACGCCCGCTGCGTTGATCAAAACACAACCTCATTAGAAGAACAACGCAGCACCGACTGGATGCAGTTTCACTCATTAAAAGAGTTTTTAGACCCCAATGACATCACCAAAACCATCGAAGGCTACCCAGCCCCCAAACGCGGCATTTTTATCGCGCAGAAATAAGCCCTTAGCGACCCAGAACCAATAGAAACTGATCAGCAATGCCGCCTAATCTGTAACAAAGTGTTTTGACAGCTTTAACCCTTGCGCTTGATAGTTTGACGGCACTCCTTGGCCATAGATGCGATCTGGCGTTTGCAGCATTTTCTCGTACACCAAACGCCCCACGTTCTGGCCATCCTCCAATAAAAATGGCACATCAAAAGAGCGTACTTCTAACACCGCCTTTGAACCTAGGCCGCCGGCTTCTGGCGCACCAAACCCGGGGTCGAAAAAGCCCGCGTAGTGCACTCTAAACTCGCCCACTAGCGTATCATACGCCACCATTTCGGCCGCGTAATCAAACGGCACATGCACGGCCTCTTTAGACACCAAAATATAAAACTCACCAGGATCAAGAATCAGCTGCTTTGAACTGGCATAAAGGGGTTCCCAATAATCGGCCATTTTATGCGCCGCTGGTTTATCCATGTCCACCACACCCGAATGCCGTTTGGCACGATAACCAATCAAACCGGTGTTTTTATCACCACATAAATCCACACTCACCGGCACGCCGTTTTTGACCTGAGACTCAGACAGCTCTCGGTCAACCAAACGCTGCTCATTTTGTAAGTCTAAATGCGCTGCATCACTGATCGAAGAAACACCCGAACGTAAACGAAGTTGCGATAAACGAGAACCTTCACGCACCAATACGCTGAACGTTAACGGCGCAATTTCAGCGTATAACGGGCCTTGATAACCCGCCGGAACTTGCTCAAACTCAATACCATGATCGGTAATCAAACGAGTGAACACATCCAAACGGCCAGTCGAACTTTTGGGGTTACCAGCGGCTGATAAATGCGCTGGCAAGTTCAAGCTTTCTTGCAGCGGCACAATGTACACACACGACTTTTCCAACACCGCACCCTGACTCAAGTCAACGCTGTGCATGGTCATGTTATCCAAACACTCAGCAACCGTACGCTCTTTACCCGGCAAGAATGAGGAACGTACCCGATAGGCAGTAGCTCCTAAGCGAAGATCTAAACTGGCCGGCTGAATTTGGTCGGCATCAGGCTGGTTCGCCAAGCCAATAACGCCATCAGCGATTAGTTGCTTAATCTGCTGAGATGCCAACGCACCTGCATCGCAATGTTTGTACATTTTTAATTCTCGTAATTAATTTTCCAGCAGCAGTCTAAAACACGGAGCCTGTTGATAATAGAAGTGAAAAACCGTACATCAACGCTGCTTACAATAATGCTATTTTGGCGTTATACACTATCGTTCCATGCTGTACCAGCCTTGAACCTTCATGAGCCACAGTTTGCTTTACCACGCTAGCCCAACAGCAACATAGTGGGTTATAATCGCCCCGCAACTACCCCTCCATGGGAGAGTGGCGGCTTATTTTACTCAGGCTGCCCGCCGAAGGCGCAACGTGCTCGCAACCGCTCAGGCAAATGGACCGTGGAGAAGATAATGTGATTTAAACTCACATTCATCAAGTTGTCTCTGGAGAGTGTTCGCCAGCCTTGCAACGCATAACACATGCGCACAACTGCGAGGCAATGATGAACCACCGAAGAGGTAATCTTTCAGGTACCCGGACAGAGGAGCAGATAAGTATTGTGTGTTTAATGGTATGTGCCAGTGCGGTTTAAAGCCGATCTGTCACCACCAGTGCACACCATACGGAACATACGTTCATCTGCCCTGTGCCGTTAGGTATTGCTTAAGCAACGACTGTAAGCTCGTTGCCAGCTCAAACGCTCAGTCAAGGATGGCATTAATTTGAGCACCATCACTTTAAGCACAATTTTAAGCAACACTGACTTTGTTAGAGCACAATATGAGCGAGCTGAATAAAACTCCGTTATACCAACAACACCAAGATCTTAATGCCAAAATTGTAGACTTTGGCGGCTGGGCTTTGCCGGTTAATTACGGCTCGCAAGTTGAAGAACACCACGCAGTGCGCAAAGATTGCGGCATGTTTGATGTGTCGCACATGACCGTTTCTGACGTTACCGGCCAAGACACGCTGCCATTTTTAGAAAAGATACTTGCCAACGACATTCAAAAGGTCACCTCAAAACCGGGCAAAGCACTGTACAGCTGCATGCTGAACGACAACGGCGGAGTGATTGATGATTTAATTGCTTATTACCTCACCCCACAACACGTTCGCCTTGTGACTAATGCAAGCACCAATGAAAAAGACATGGCGTGGCTGCATAAACACGCTGCGGCATTTTCGGTTGAGATCACCGAAAAGCCAGAACTGGCTTTAATTGCCGTTCAAGGGCCAAACGCCATTAAAACCACTTGCGAGATGTTGGAAAACTCCGGTGACAATGACTTTGCTAATAACATTGGCCAACTTAAGCGCTTTCAAGGCGGTTTTCACGAACAACACTTTGTTGGCCGCACCGGCTATACCGGCGAAGACGGTTTGGAGTTTATTGTGCAAGCCGATTACGCCAACCAACTTTGGCAAGCACTGTTAAAAGCCGGTGTTCAACCTTGCGGCTTAGGCGCACGCGATACGCTGCGTCTTGAGGCTGGCATGGCATTGTATGGCAACGACCTTGACGAAGACCATACACCAGTAGACTCGGGTCTGCAGTGGACCCTTAGCATGCATGATGACCGTGACTTTATTGGTAAGTCTAAACTGGCGGACACTGAACGCTTTGCCATGATTGGGTTAATACTTGAAGATCGCGGCGTGTTGCGCAGCCACCAAGAGATTTTCATTGACGAACAGAAAATTGGCGAAATCACCAGTGGCACTTTCTCGCCCACACTGGAAAAATCAATTGCACTGGCTCGCATTGATGCCAGCGCCAAGTTAACACTGGGCGATGCCGTGAGTATCGCCATTCGCAATAAGCGCCTTACCGCCCGCGTTGCCAATTACCCGTTCATCTAAACCATCCATCTAGAATTTTGCCACCTAAGACCAGCACCTAAAACCTAGCCGCTGAATATTTAGCACTGAGCAATTGATTTTAGACACCACACACTTTCGAGCAACAAATACGAGCACAATATTATGAACCACTCTGAATTTGCCGACCGCCACATTGGCCTTAGTGAGCAAGACATCCAAGACATGCTAAACGAGCTTGGTTATTCTTCTTTGGATGCACTGACTGACGATGTTGTGCCCGAAAGCATTGCCGACAATAGCCCTTTAGCGTTAGACAAGCCGCTCACAGAAGAGCAAGCGCTGGCCGAGCTAAAGGCCATTGCCAGTAAAAACCAAGTGGTTAAATCACTGATTGGCCAAGGCTACTACAACACCATTACGCCGAAGGTTATTTTACGCAATGTGATGGAAAACCCAGCGTGGTATACCGCGTATACGCCGTATCAGCCAGAAATTTCGCAAGGCCGATTAGAAGTGTTGTTTTACTTTCAAACCATGATCAGTGAGCTCACCGGCATGGACATTGCCAACGCCTCATTGCTTGATGAAGGCACGGCGGCAGGCGAAGCCTTAACCTTGGCGCACCGCGCCCTTAAAGGCAAACGTAACAAGTGCTTAGTCTCTAAACATTGCCATCCACAAACCTTAGAAATTTTAAACACTCGCGCGGCACCACTTGGCATTGAGCTCATTCTGTTTGATGAGAGCGAGCCCGTAGCCAACTGGGACGATGTGTTTGCCACTTTAATTCAATACCCCGACACTTACGGCACCGTAAAAGAGTTAACTCAACTGGCGAGCGCTGCCCATGACAACGGCGCGTTGGTGATTATGGCCAGTGACCTTCTAGCCTTAACCATGCTGAAATCGCCAGGCGAACTGGGCGCTGATATTGTGGTGGGTAACTCACAACGCTTTGGCGTGCCCTTAGGGTTTGGCGGCCCGCATGCCGGTTTTTTTGCCGTGAAAGACAAATACAAACGTTCAATGCCAGGGCGTTTGGTAGGCCAATCGATTGACGTGCATGGCCAGTCCGCTTACCGCTTGGCATTACAAACGCGTGAGCAACACATTCGCCGAGAAAAAGCCACGTCCAATATCTGCACCGCTCAAGCATTGCTGGCGATTATGGCCACCTTATACGCCTGCTACCAAGGCCCTAAAAGGCTGCGTGCCACGGCGCAAAGAACCAATATTTTAGCTCGCACCTTTGCGGCACAAGCAAGCAAGCTGGGCTTGAACTGCGACAATACTGTGTTCGATACGGTTACGTTACGTAATGTTGACGCCTCAGCCATTGCCGAAAAAGCCCTAACCGCAGGCTACAATTTGAACCAGCGCGACGGCCAAACGCTGTCTGTTGCGTTCGATGAAACCTGCACTGACGATGACTTAAATGCGCTATTAAAATGCATTGGCCATCAAGATGACGACGTTGAATTGGCGAGTGCCATTGATGAAAATTTACAACGAAGCGATCATTATTTAACGCAAGAAGTGTTTCACGCCTACCACAGTGAAACGCAAATGATGCGCTACTTGCGCAAACTGTCTGAAAAAGACATTGCGCTAGACCGAGCAATGATTCCATTAGGTTCATGCACCATGAAACTCAATGCCGCGTCTGAAATGACGCCGGTTACGTGGCCTGAGTTTTCCAGCATTCACCCATTTGCACCATTAGACCAAACTCAAGGCTATCGTGAGATGATTGCCCAGCTTGAAGAAATGCTGTGTGCGTGCACTGGCTATGACGCCATGTCACTGCAACCGAACGCAGGCTCTCAAGGCGAATACGCTGGCCTATTGGCGATCAAGGCATACCATGAAGCCAACGGGGAAACCGAGCGCGACATCTGCCTGATACCCAGCTCGGCTCACGGCACCAATCCGGCCAGTGCGCAAATGGCCAACATGCGAGTGGTGGTGGTGAAATGCGATGAGCGTGGCAATGTTGACTTAGTTGATTTACAAGAAAAAATCGCCGCTAACGACGGCAAAATCGCCGCCATTATGATCACCTACCCCTCAACTCACGGTGTGTTTGAAAAAGACGTTACCAAAGTGTGTGACGCGGTTCACGCCGCCGGTGGGCAAGTTTACATCGACGGCGCTAACTTAAACGCCTTAGTGGGCGTGGCACAACCCGGAAAATTTGGTGGCGATGTTTCGCATTTAAATTTACATAAAACCTTTTGCATACCGCACGGCGGTGGCGGCCCGGGTGTTGGCCCAGTGGGCGTAGGCAAGCACCTTGCTCCGTATATGCCAAAAGACGGCGTGGATGCCTCGCGCATTGGCGCACTCATTAGCGCCGCACCGTATGGCAGCGCCAGCATCTTACCTATTTCGTGGATGTACATACGCATGATGGGCGCCGAAGGCTTACGCAAAGCCACTCAGGTAGCCATTTTAAGCGCCAACTACATCGCCCATAAACTGAAAGATAATTACCCTATTTTGTTCACCGGCGAATCAGGCTTAGTAGCGCATGAATGCATTATTGACACACGGCCAATGAAAGAGAATGGCGTGAGTGTGGACGATATTGCCAAGCGCTTAATCGATTACGGTTTTCACGCACCCACCATGAGCTTTCCGGTACCGGGCACACTCATGATTGAACCCACCGAAAGCGAATCGCGCGCTGAGTTAGACCGTTTCTGCCGCGCCATGCAAGGTATTTTTAGCGAGTACGAAGACGTACGCGATGGCAACGTAGCGAGTGACAATTCCGTACTCAGCAATGCGCCTCACACCACGCACTTTGTGCTTAATGATGAATTGGACGCACCCTACTCAAGATTATCCGCCTGCCACCCCGACCAACACACCGACCAATCGGTAAAATATTGGCCGCCTGTGGGTCGCATAGACAATGTCTATGGCGATAAAAACTTGGTTTGCAGCTGCCCGTCGATGAGTGAGTACGAATAACTCAACGATCGAATCATCCACAGTACTAACAAGAAGGACAGCAATAACAAGAAGGCTTACTTGCAAGCCTTCTTGTTAAAACCAACCGGTTCGCATACGGTTCAACTGATCTTGACACGTCAGCAACTGAGAACCATAACGCTTGGCTCTCACTTCTACTCGCGCCGCGGTTTTCAATAGCCATGGCTTTTTTAAGTACGTACCACGCGAATAGCCACCCTGCCCTTCATGGTAATTAAGGTATTGGGCGTCATAGTCCCATTTAGAAATAGCATTACGCTTTTGCGACTTATTGATGTACCACTGAATGAAATCAAAGGCATCAGCAAAATTATCACGCCGTTTACTTGATGACCCCACCGCCCGCTCATATTCACCCCACGTGCTTTTTAACGCCTGCGCATAACCGTAAGCATTGCTGGGGCGTTTGCCCGGAATAAACCCTAAAATAGTACTGCGCTTAGGCTTCGCTTTGCGCCGAAAAGTCGACTCTTGATACATAATCGCCATCGGCAATTGAATGTTTCCGCCCCACTTTTGCGTACTTTTTTTCGCCGCTTTATACCATTTAGGCTTTTCACTAAAAAGCCGACAAATATCTTGAGTATTATTTGGCTGAGAGGTACTAGCACACGCCCCAAGCAGGCCAATACCTAGCGCAATTAAAACAAGCTTAATTAGTTTTTGATAAAACATTGCTTCACTTCACCTAAATGTCGGCGACTTACTGGAAAAGGCAATTCAACACCGTTGATTTGAACGCAGGTTTGGCCATTTTCATCGCGAAACAGGCGTGATAACTCACCGCAATTAACCAGCGATTGCCGATGCACTCGCACAAACACATCGGCCAGATCGCGCTCCAAACTCTTAAGGGTATAGTCAACCACCATCTCACCGCCTTCTCGCAAACCGGCAACCACGCATTTGCCTTCAACCCGAAAATATAAAAAGGCGTCCACTGGCCACCGCTCCATATTGTTTTGCGTTTGTATCAACAGAGTTTTTTGATTAACAGGGACCTCAGCATTACCACTAACCGAACTATTATTTTCAATTTGGCCAACTAAACCATTTTCTGAATCGTTGCTCGCCAAATCACCGCTGGTCAAACTGGTAAGCTGAGCCTTTGTTACCTTGGCCGAGTTTTCAATTGCATTTAATAGCTCAGTTCGTTTGATTGGTTTTAGCAAGTAACCCACGGCATTGGTTTTAAATGCTTCTAAGGTAAATTCATTGTACGCTGTGCAGAAAATAATCGCTGGCGGGCTATTCCTTTGTGCTATGTCATAAGCGGCCTGCAAACCGTTCATTATTGGCATTTGAATATCTAAAAACAATAAATCGGGTTCATACTCTGCAACCAAACTGATTGCCTCTTTACCATTTTCTCCGACTGCAACCACATCAATGCCACCGGCCTCTACAAGCAATCTTTTTATTCTCATTTGAGCCAAAGGCTCGTCATCAACAATAACCGCTCGTAATGTCATAACAACGAATCATACTCTCGTTCTGTTAGCTTCGGTATACGAATGAATACTTGGTATACATCGTTACCAGAGCGCACTTTAAATTTGTGCTTATCATCATATAAAAACCGCAAACGGCTGCGAATATTATCAATCGCCATTCCATTACCATCATGACTCACGCGGCTCTTATTCGCCGCTGAAACTTGATTCTCAACCAAGATAGCCAGTTCATCTTCTGTTTCACGAACATCTACCTTTAAACTGACATGCCCCGTATCAAAGGCACCATGAATAACGGCATTTTCCACTAACGGTTGCAACATTAACTTAGACACCTTCCATTTGCCAAGATCAGCCACATTCACCTGCCAAGAATCACACAATTTATCACCCAAACGCCAACGCTCAAGTTGCAAATAGTCTTTGCAAAGCTTGATTTCATCTTCCATAGAGTGCAATTTGTCAATATCACCGAGCCCTGCACGAAACAGCGTTGAAAGCGACTGTATCGCCTGCTCAGCACTATCTTTATCAAACTGCGTTAACTCTGCAATGGTGTTCAGGCTATTAAATAGAAAGTGCGGACGGATGCGGGCTTGCAAAGCCTGATAATGATTCTTGACCCCTGAGCTGCGGTTCTCAACCTGTACCGACAACGTATTAAAAAAACTCACCATTAATAGCGAAAGCAGAAATATGCCCGCCAGCCTGGCCGCGCTTTGACTCAACAAATAGGAAGATAAAGGTTCGGCGGTGTGTAAAAACACAAAAATTAGCAACTCTAAGATCAGGCCAACCAAACTTATCAGCAACACAATAACGCATACGCCCAAGCGTTTAGGCAGTTGGTTTATTTTTTCTCGAATAAGGCAAAGACACGCCAACACCAATAAGCATAAGATGTGGCTATATACCGACACAAACGCATATCGTTCAATAGCAAAGCTCTGGCTAACAAACAAGAACGCAATACTTATTGCCAATTGCTCATACACCAACAATGCCAAAACAAAGCTATTTCGGCACAGCTCAGGCACAAGAATATCGTCGCTTTTTATAGTCACAGCACCCCAACAATGTCAAAAATCATTAACTCCATGCATTATGCACCACTTAATCGGCCATATTGACCGTTCATCGTATTTACCACTGACTTGCGCCCTCTAATATAATTAAATTAAGGTAACTATACTTAAATAGAGTGTTGACGTGAACAAGTGCTCCAACTCAATAATGCGAAAAATCAAATTCAATTCGGGCTTTAACCTAATTGAGCTTATTATAACTATTGGCATCGTTGCCGTTATCGCCACATTTGCTTTGCCTTCATTCACCACACTGCTGGCGAACAACCGGCAACAAATACCCATCAGCGAATTCAATCAAGCGCTTCAATTGGCTCGTAATGAAGCCATTTCCTCTGGCATACCCGTATCGATGTGCTCGTCATTAAATGCGGGCGCTAATAACCCCATTTGTAATGGTGCGGACGATGATTGGGGCAATGGAATTTTAATATACCAACCTGCGCTCAACTCGATTGCTGGCGTTGGTGTTTTCAATCCAGCCAATGACCGATTAATTCGACAATTTGATATTCAATCGCAAGGCGGTGTTATCAATGCCTTAGGTGGAGAAACCTTTTTTAGCTTTCAAAATAACGGGCTGTTATCTAACGCCGGTGCCTCAATTGTTTTTTCTGCTTGCGACGACCGGGGCGAAAGCGCTGGCACCCAAATAACAATCTCAGCCACTGGTCGTGCGCAGCTGCTAAAAGGCAACAAAACCACACCAATACCCAATTGCTAAAACCAGTTGCTAGTTTATTTTACCTACCTGTTGAGTATAAGAGGAACAAAGAGTGACTACTGAACCAAGAAGCTCACAATGCCATTCAC
>CALINO010000011.1 GCA_938045295.1 uncultured Arenicella sp. | reverse complement strand
AGTTCGATTGTTTGGAGCGCAGACAAAGAACTTGCAAGCCGGTTGATGCAATTGAATGAGGCGGAGTTTTCGCATGAACTATCGCAAGCGTTTGAGCATCGCCTTGGTGATGTTGTAGAGCTGAGTCCTAGGCAATCATTTCCTTTGGTGAGTAAGCAAGCAAGTACTTATTTTGGCCCGTCAGTGGCGTTGGTGGGCGATGCCGCTCACAGCATTCACCCATTGGCCGGTCAAGGAGCAAATCTGGGCTTTAAAGATGCGGCCGCGTTAAGTTCATTAATTGCCAAAGCGGCCTGCGCTGAGGCCGGCTACGGTAAAACAAACGCCCTTGGTAGCGTGGCGCTATTGTCTCACTATGAGCGCATTCGGCGTGCCGATAATGCACAAACCGATTGGCTTATGACGGCCTTGAATTCCAGCTATTTAGTCAACACACCCGCGTGGGTTTCAGCTCGAGGCTTAGGCATGAACTGGTTGAATAACAGTAAGCGCGTAAAAGGAATGTTGGCGCGATTGGCTATCGGGGCATAAGCGCTGTTTATGGTTGCCAGTTACGGTTGCCAATAGGTACGCAATAGCTCGGTGTCTTCGTGATTGTAGTCGCCATCGTTAATCGGCAATAGGTTCTGCCACTGACTCAGCTCATTGAAATACGCTTTCAAACGTAATTTAGTCGACTTATTTTTTAACACGCTTTGCACACGTTTAATGACTTCTTGGTTTATGTCTGGGTGGGCAACGAAGGCAAAATGTTTGTAAACCGGGCTTTGCTGAAGCCGAATGAACTTGCCCATTTTGGCCGAATTGACGCGCCGGTAAGCGCGTTCGGACAGCACGAAGGCGTCACAGTCGGGGTTCATTGCTAGCATGTCTTGTTCGGCTGAGTGAACTTCTTGGCTGCGCGAGCTTAAATGATGCTGCCCAAACACTTGATTGAGCCATACGGTGCCTAAATTCAGCCCAGACTCTCGGCATACCCTTTTGCCAGCAAGATCGCTCACCTCAAATATGGAGGTGTCAGAGCGCCTTGCCGCCAGCACGTATTTTAACTGCCCGTGCAGTTTGAATACCGGATTGAAATCGTGTTGTGTTATCAGCCATGCGGCAAAGTGTGGTTGCGCGAAATAAATACCCACTCGGCCTTCGCGTACGCCTTGTTGGTAAGGGTGCCAGAAGTCGGCGTTGTGCACCTGTATTTGCGTAAGCTCGGCATTGGAAAACGAACGTTGCAATTCATTGGCGAGCTCTGGGTACAGTGCCGATACGATTGGCAGATATAGGTTTATGCGTTGTTCGGCCTTCAATGGGTTAAAAAGTACTGATGACCATAAGGCTAACAACAAGCAGGCCCATATAGCGGGTTTTGCGATGATGCGATATTTTATAATTGCGGTCATAGTGGTGTGTTGTTAGGTGGCTTGGGCTCGAGTTGTTACTTTGTTTGTGGCTTCAAATTAATGGGCGTAGTTTGTGGTTTTGGCATTAAAATTAAAAGAATAATTGCCCTAAAAAACTGCTAAACTGTTTGCCCACAGATAATAACCCATTGGTGTGATTTACTGATGTCTACGGCTAAAGATTTAAAAGAAGCAGGGCTAAAAACCACGCTGCCTCGACTACGCATTCTTTCGGTTTTGGAAGGCGCCAAAGGCCATTTTACTGCCGAAGAAGTGTACAAGTCATTGCTAGATGCAGGTGAAGAAATTGCCTTTGCAACGGTGTACCGTGTCTTAACTCAATTTGAAAATGCGGGTTTAGTGTTACGGCATAACTTTGAAGGAGGCCGTTCTGTATTTGAATTGGATGACGGCCAGCATCACGACCACATGGTATGTGTTAAGTGCACCACGGTGACCGAGTTTTTCGACCCTCTGATTGAAGAGCGTCAAAGTGCGGTGGCTGAAGAATACGGTTTTAAGCTTGAAGATCACTCGCTGTACATGTACGGCCTGTGTAAGAACTGCCAAGAAGCGTAACCGTTTGAAAAAGCTTTACGCTTAAAACATAAGCGCAAAAAAAGTTGTTCTAGTGAGTTTGTTTTAAGCTGGCTTTGGTTAGAAAAATAACCGGTATTAAGCCCGCTAAGACAATAAAGATAGATGCAAAGGATGCGTCCATTAAGCGCTCATCACTCGCCAATTCGTAAGCCCGCACTGCCAGAGTGTTGAAGTTAAATGGCCTTAATATCAGTGTGGCAGGCAACTCTTTCATAACGTCAACAAACACGATAATCAGCGCTGTTAATAAGCTGCTGCGCAGCATTGGCATGTGTATGGTGCGCACGGTATTTGCTGGCGTTCGGCCTAAGGAGCGCGCGGCTTGATCAATGTTGGGGCTGATGGTGCTTAAGCCCGATTCTACTGAACTCAGAGCAACCGCTAGAAAGCGTACAAGATAAGCAATTACCAGTGCGGTTAATGTGCCGCTGAGTATTAGCCCAGTAGAAATGCCAACGTGGGTTCTAAACCAGTCGTCTATGGTGTTGTCTAAAAACGCCAAGGGTACTAGGGTGCCAACTGCAATGACGGTGCCAGGAACGGCATAGCCAAGGCCAACCACTGTTTTACTTAGTTGCGTGGTGGTGGTGGCCGTAAGCCGGTAGGCGTATGCCACTACCAAGGCTAGTATTAAGGCAATGATGGCGGTCAGTGAGGCCAGTGTTAGGGTGTTGCTAACCAGTTGCCAAAATTCAGCGGTGAATAAGGTGTCGTAGGTGCTCAGTGCCCAAATCACCAGTTGCGACATGGGCACGATAAAGCCAAACAATAATGGGATTAATGCGAATGAAAACACCAGTGCGTTTTTGCCCTTGCTGAGTTTTTCTGGCTCGAACGGTGAGTGTGTTTTGCTGCTTTGGTAGCGAGCTCTTTTTCTCGATTGTTTTTCGATGGTCATTAAAACAATAACAAAACCAAGCAGAATTAATGCCAGTTGAGCCGCGCCGGCAACGCTGTCTAAGCCATACCATGTTCGGAATATTCCGGTGGTGAAGGTGCTTAAGCCAAAATAACTCACGGCGCCATAATCGGCCAGAGTTTCCATTAGTGCCAGTGAAATGCCGGCCACGATAGCGGGTCTGGCAATGGGCAGCGTGACTTTGAAAAAAGCTTGATGTTGCGAAAGCCCAAGAAGCTGTGCCGCGTTGCGAAAACTGCTCGATTGCTCAACAAATGCGGCGCGTGCTAATAGATACACATACGGGTATAAGACAAAGCTCATGACGAATATGGCGCCACCCAATGAGCGTATTTCAGGAAACCAATATTGCCCGTATGACACATTAAACGTTGTACGCAATTGGCTTTGCAGCGGCCCGGCCACATCCAGTAAGCCGGTGTAAGAGTAAGCGGTAATGTAAGTGGGTACGGCCAATGGCAATAGCAAAGCCCAAGTGAAAATGCCTTTGCCAGTGAACTCATAATGCGTGACTAAGTACGCGGCGCCCACACCCAGGGCAAAAGTGCTAACGGCAACGCCAAGCATTAACCAAACAGAGGTGAGAACGTAGTCTAGCAGTACGGTGTCGGCTAAGTGCCGCCAAATACCTTGGCTGGCATCAAAGCTGATCCATAATAAGGCCAACAATGGGAATGCTATCAAGCTTGCTATGCTCAAGCTTGATAGCTGCCAGCTTATGTTGCTAAATCGCATTTTAAGAAAGTTGCATTAACAAAAGTGCACCTAAAAATAAATACTTAATTTATTTCCAACCGGCGCGATCCATTAACTTAACCGCTGAGGCGTTATTGGTTCCCAATTTGTCCATGTCGAGCGTGTCGGCCTTAAAGCTGCCCCACTTTTGTAAAATAGGGTGCAAGCTAATCCCGGCTTTAACCGGGTATTCAAAATTCACATTGGCGTAAATTTCTTGCGCTTTGTCTGACGCAAGAAACTCGATCAAGCGTTTTGCATTGTCAGCATTGGGGGCGGTTTTCAGTATGCCAGCGCCACTAATATTCACGTGAGTGCCGCGACCTTCTTGGTTCGGCCAGATCACCGTTACGCTGCTTCCGGCGGCAAAGTCGGTTTCTTTCTCGGCATTGCTGAGCATGTTTGCTAAGTAGTAAGTGTTGGCAACCACCACGGAGCATTGGCCTACGGCAGCGGCACGAATTTGATCACGATCACCGCCTTGAGGGCTTCGTGCCATATTCGCAACCAAGCCTTTGGCCCACTGCTCGATAAGCTCTTCGTCACTGACGGCCAGTAAGCTGGCCACCAGTGATTGATTGTAAATATTGCTCGATGAGCGGATGCAAATCTGGCCGTTTAATTCTGGATTAGCCAAATCTTCATAAGTGCTAAGGGTAATGCTTGGGGCACTTTTGGTAACCATGATAGGGCGTGCGCGAACCGACAAGCCTACCCATTGGCTGTCGCTGTCTTTGTATTGCTCAGGGATATTTTGGTCTATAACCTCAGAGCGTATTACGCTAAAAATACCCGCATTTTTAGCGCGATGCAGTCGACCGGCATCGGTTGTAAGCAACACGTCAGCCGGGCTGTTTTTGCCTTCACTTTGAATGCGCTTAAGCAAGGCGTCAGCCTTACTGCTGATGATGTTTACTTTAATGCCAGTGCTCTGGGTAAACTCTTCTAACAACGGTTTTATTAACGCTTCTTTACGAGCAGAATATAAATTAACTTCTTCGGATGTGGCTTGGCAAGCCCACAAAAGTGACGCCATGGTAATGCTTGCCAGGCTGATAACGCGTTTCTTCATAATGCTGATGTCCTTGTAAGAAAGAGTGTTGATGGTTAAAACTGGGCGCGATTATAGCACTTTTTAATGGGAATAATTCGCATTAACTTGTTTATTCACAAAAATCGTATAATTGGCTGTCTTTGCTGGAAATAATCCGAGCACAATTCATGAATTTGTTAATGCTTATCTATATAATACGCCGCATTATTCAAACTACTTTTGAGTTAGTTGGTAACTTAAACAACGGAGTTCTTAAATGAGCAATACCCCAGATAATTTACTGTATGCTGCGTCGCACGAATGGGTGCGAAAACTGGATGATGAGACGATTGAAGTTGGCATTAGCGACTATGCGCAAGAGTCTTTGGGTGACGTGGTTTATGTGGAGTTGCCTGAAGTGGGCGCTCAAGTTGCGGCAAAAGAAGAATGCTGCGCCGTAGAGTCAGTGAAAGCCGCTTCGGATATCTACGCGCCGGTCAGCGGTGAAATAGTCGAAGTTAACGAAGAGTTAGACGGCGAACCAGAATTACTTAATGAGTCTCCTTATGAAAAGGGTTGGATGTTTCGTATTAAAGCGAGCGATCTTTCTGAGTTAGACGCACTGTTGTCGGCTCAAGCCTACAATTCGCAAGTAGACGATTAACTAACAATTGAACAGTAAAATTTAACAGGAATTAATTATGCAAGTTACATTAAAAGGCAATGCAGTAAACCTAAGCGGCGATTTCCCCAAAGCCGGTGAGCCTGCTCCTGACTTTACATTGACTACGTCATCACTCGCTGATGTTTCGTTGAGTGAGTACAAAGGCAAAAAGAAAGTCATTAGTATTTTGCCAAGTTTGGATACTCCGGTATGCGCCACGTCGACTAAAAAGTTTAATGAAGAAGTAGCAAATAAAGACGACGTACAGCTTTTGGTTGTCTCTGGCGATTTGCCTTTTGCGGCAGGTCGTTTCTGTGAAGCCAATTCGGCGGGCGCAACGGTCACCTTATCCACCATGCGCAACCAAGACTTCGCAACCAACTATGGTGTGTTGATCGCTGATGGCCCATTGGCCGGTTTAACCGCGCGTGCGGTGCTAGTGTTGGATGAAAACGATCAAGTTTTGCATGCTCAATTGGTGCCTGAAATCACTGAAGAGCCCGATTACCAAGCCGCACTCGCTGCTCTGTAACTGATCTCTTAAAAGCCCCTGCTCAATATTGATCTGGGGCTTTTTTATAAGTCAGTTTTATACTGTATTGTACTGTCGGCCGTTTTTTAACGGCTTATTTGATGGCAATAGTACTTTTTATTCATACCCACACATATTTTAAACGCACATGAAAGCTCTTATTAGCGCCTCTATGGCTTACGACACGATTGCGGTGTTCGAAGATCAATTTCAAAACCACATTCTTCCTGATCAAACTCACATTTTGAATGTTGCCTTCTTTGTGCCCAATATGTCACGTCATAACGGCGG
Source organism: uncultured Arenicella sp. (assembly GCA_938045295.1). GTDB lineage: Bacteria > Pseudomonadota > Gammaproteobacteria > Arenicellales > Arenicellaceae > Arenicella. The sequence goes on along the minus strand of CALINO010000011.1, from coordinate 48,921 downwards.
GTGTGCTGGCAATATTGCGTACACATTGCAGTTGTTGGGCGGAACCGGGCTGATTATGGCTACTGTGGGTGAAGATTTTGGCCCATACGCACGCTACTTAGAAGAAAAAGGCTTAAGCGCCGAACACATAAAAGTGGTGCCTGATACGTTCACCGCACAAGCGTTTATTATTACCGACTCCGACAATAATCAAATCACCGCGTTTCACCCCGGTGCTATGAACTTTGCGCATCAAAATAAAGTGTCGGATGCGTCGGGTATTGAGTTAGGCATTGTGGGGCCAGACGGCCGTGAGGCCATGATCGAGCACGCAGCGCAATTTGCCGAGCAAAAGATCCCTTTTATCTTTGACCCGGGTCAAGGTCTGCCAATGTTTGATGGCGAAGATTGCCTGCGTTTTCTTGAGCAAGCCACTTACGCCGTGGTGAACGATTATGAAAGCCAATTATTGTTAGATAAAACCGGTTTAAGCTTAGAGCAACTGGCTGAAAAAGTGGAAGTACTAGTGGTAACACGAGGCGGTAAAGGCTCTGAAGTGTATGTGAATAATGAAAAAATTGAGGTGCCTTGTGCGCCCATTAGTGCGGCCGTTGACCCAACTGGTTGCGGCGATGCGTACCGCGGCGGGCTTATGTATGGCTTGCTTAAAGGCTTAGATTGGAAAACATGCGCGCAAATGGCGTCGTTATGCGGTGCTATTAAAATTGAGCATTCTGGCACGCAAAACCACAGTTTTACGCTTGAGCAATTTGCTGAGCGCTATCAGGCGGCGTTTGCAGAAGAATTGTCACTTTAATCATTCATAGCGGCCATCGATCGACATGTTAATTCACCCTAATTTTGACCCCGTTGCACTGCAGCTAGGCCCATTGGCCATTCAATGGTACGGCTTAATGTATGTGTTTGGGTTTGCCGGTGTTTATTTAGCATGGGCGTATCGGTTGAAAAACCAGCCCCAAGCGGTCAGTCAAAAGTGGAATACAGATTTAGCCTCTGATTTGCTTTTTTATGGCGCGCTTGGTGCCGTGCTAGGCGGCCGCCTAGGATACGTGCTGTTCTATAAACCCATGGAATACTTGGCCGACCCGTTGACAATCGTGACGGGTATTCGTGAAGGGGGTATGTCATTTCATGGTGGTTTGCTGGGGGTTATTGTGGCGCTGTGGCTTTTTAGCCGAAAATCTAAAATCAGCCTGATTGAAATCGGCGATTTTGTTGCACCAGTTGCCCCCATTGGTTTGTTCTTTGGCCGGATTGGTAATTTTATTAATCAAGAGCTGTGGGGTAAGCCGACTGATTTGCCGTGGGGCATGGTATTTACCACAGCCGATAAGCAGGCTCGCCACCCCTCCATGCTTTACGAAGCGCTATTAGAGGGTTTGTTACTTTTCGTGATACTTTGGCTGCTTTCAAGAACCAAAAAGCCACTTGGTTTATTATCAGGATTATTTTTAATCGGGTACGCTTTGTCGCGCATGGTCGTTGAAATGGTTCGAGTGCCAGACGATCATCTTAACTACTTGCTGTTTGACTGGGTTACGATGGGGCATTTGTTGAGTTTGCCTATGTTAATCCTAGGTTCATTTTTAATCCTATATAGTAGGCGTAGTAAGAGTTAAATTTCATGGCCTAATGTGCGCACCTTGCCTCATTAAGCCTCAACACCGGAGTCTGTATATGAAAACGACTAACAACCTAAACCGCACACTATTATTGGCCGGTTTGTTATCGGTTTCCTTTAATGTTTTGGCCATTCAGAAGTGTAAGGACGCTGAAGGAAATTGGCATTACGGCGACAATGCGCAAGAAAACTGTGCTGACACCGAAGTGACTAACTTGGATAAGCGGGGTTTTATTAAAGATCGAATTGACGCGCCTAAAACCGAAGAGGAGTTGCTTCTAGAGCAAGAGGCTAAAGAAAAAGAAGCCGAAGAACTGGCTAAGTTAGAGGCAGAAAAAGCCGAACGTGAGCGTGTGTTAAGTATTTATGAGCGTGAAGAAGACATTGATCGCCAGCGTGATAATAAACTTGCCTCTGTAGATGGCAATATTCGAGTGCATAAAGCGTATCTCAAGCAGATGGACAAGAAAGTTGAGCGCATAACGAATAAACTTAAGACGGCTAACAAATATAATAAAGAAAAGTTTGAAACAGAGTTGGCGGCCTCAAAAGAGCGCATCAAAGAATTCAGCGTTGAGCTGGAGCGTTTAGAGTTACAAAAGAAGGCCATTGCTGAGCGGTTTGCCAACGAAAAAACCTTGTACCGTGAGTACAGTGCGAAGAACGAATAGCCGTGTTAATTCATATGTTACACAGCTAAACAGATGGCTGGGTTAATTACCCAGCCATTTTTATTTGTGTGATTGTTTTTTCTTTGCATGCTTTCTAGCCCCTGTTTAAAAGGACCCCCTTTGCTGGCAATATGCGTTTTATGCGCCTCAACTCTTATCGCAGTGGTATATTGCTATTTTTTTACTAGCTTGCCGACGCATTCGTCGCCTTAATAAACCGAGACAATAATATGGTGAATTGGAAAGCCAATGGGCTGAGTGCTCTGTTGGGTGCGTTTTGCGTACTCGCATTTGCGCCGTTTGAGTTTTACCCCGTTAGCATTGTTAGCTTGTTGGGCTTGTTGGCGTTGATTCGAAAAGCCAATACTAAAAGTGCCGCGTTGATCGGTTTTAGCTTTGGTTTGGGCTTGTATTTGGCCGGCGTGTCTTGGGTGTATGTGTCGTTATCTACGTATGGTGGTATGCCATTGTGGATGGGCTCAATCGCCGTATTGGGGTTTGCCGCTTTGTTGGCGGTTTTCCCCGCGTTAGCCGCCGGCGTTTCTTGTTATCTTTCTAAAGAGTCTGAGCGTGCTCTGTTGGTCATTTTTCCATTCGTGTGGGTGGTCACAGAGTGGTGCAAAAGCTGGGTGTTAACCGGGTTTCCTTGGTTGGATATGGGGTATACGCAAACGCCAAGTTGGTTGTTTGCCTGGGCACCGGTGGGCGGTGTTTACCTAGTCAGCTTTGTTGTGTTGGCTATCGTGTCATTGCTGCTGTATATCTGGGTTGCTCGGTCAGTCTTAAGCACTATTATCTTAGCCGCCTTAGTGCTTTGTTCGTTTGCGTTAGAGAGCGTACAGTGGGTAACGCCGGTTGGAGAACCGCTTAAGGTCGGGGTAGTGCAGGGCAATATTCCTATTGACGATAAATGGTTGCAAAGCACTCAACAACGCACGTTTCAAACCTATCAAAATTTAAGTGAACGCTTAGCCAAAGAGCATGGCGCGGAGTTGATTGTCTGGCCGGAAACCGCCTTGCCTTTATATGCCAGTCAGACCGACGATAAATTCTGGCAAGCGATGTCTCCGGCTAACAGTGCTGTGTTGGCAGGCTTGTTGGATCATGATGAAGTAAACAGTTATAACGCCGCAGCGCTCAGTTGCGCGCCGGTTGCGGCGGGTGACCAGCGAGAGGCATTGCAAGTTTATCGAAAGCGTCATTTAGTGCCGTTTGGTGAGTATCAGCCATTAACTTTTTTGTTTGGCTGGGTCTTAGAGTATTTAAATTTACCAATGTCGGATTTTGCCGGTTGGAGCGAGGCTCAGTCGCTCGCTTGCGGTGAGCGTATTAATATTGGTTTATCGATTTGCTATGAAGATGCGTTTTCCAATGAGTACCGACAGTTCATGGGCGATGCCACGCTCTTGATTAATATTAGTGAGGACGCGTGGTTCGGTGATTCATTAGCTCCTCACCAACGCACTCAGTTTGCACAAATGCGAGCACGAGAATTGGGCCGGCCTATGGTGCGTTCTGCCAACTCTGGGCCTTCTTTGTTTATTAATCACCATGGCAAGGTTCAGTATGCCAGTGATCAGTTTGTGGTGGTTGCGCAAGCGCGCTCAGTGCAAGCCATGACTGGTGATACACCGTTTGCCATATTAGGCAGTTGGATTGTTTGGTTGAGTTTGCTGTGTGTGGTTGCGCTTTTTATCGTCCGTTTCTTGCGCGGCCGTTAGCAATATAACGGCCCGTTATCTAATTTTGAGTGGGCGCTCGCTCACTAATGGGTAGCGAATAAGAGGTGAGTGCTTTTAAATTTCGCCTCTTTTCTTTAAGGCGCGATCCAGCCCTGAAAAGTTAGGTTTACGTATTTTTCTATTCGCGCCGTTGGCCGATCTGGGTTTGGGGCTTGATCGAACGGTGGCGTTGTTAGAGCTTCCATAATTGGTTGGGCTGGTGTCGGCATAGCTAACCGGAGTCGACTGCTCATAAGTAAAGATGTCTTTGCCGCCTTTTTTCTTAACTAAGCTGAGCTTTTCAGTAGCACCATTACGGCTGATCAATATCTCATTGCTGTGAATTTCTTTAACCGAGGCATTGGCGCCTTGAATTTTTTCCCCAATGCCGTACAAGTTAGCTTTTTTACTGCCGGATTGAATGATAACCCGAGCAAAATTCTCATCACTGGCCCACAGCACGCCAATGAGTTTTAAATTGAGGTTGGTTTTAGGAATGTTTTTAACCACTTCTTTTTTCGGCTTTGGGTCACCAAATAAATTAGCGGAAACAATGTCGTTGGCATTGTATTGTGGTGCATTCGAACGTGTTATTGGCTGCAAGGTTTGCGGCGCGTACTCTAGGCGCTTTTGCTTACGGTCATGGTATTCAGAGAATACTAACCAAGCAATGCTGAGCACTAATAATAGGCACGCGATGGCCCACAGTATTTTAAGCCCGTGTCGCGTCCATAAACGAGAGTTACTTATCGATGTCACCAATCCCATGCATTTATTGTAACTGATATTTTGTTAAAGCCCTATTTAAACCCGTGTTAGAGTAGGTTAATTGTTCGCAACACATGTAACTTCTTGTAAAAAATGCCGTCTAAAGAGTTCAAACAACAAGGAATAAAGGCTTGGTGCTGGTGTTTTATCGCCTATTGGCGACTTTGGAGTGTGGTGATCAAACTTCGATTTCTTTCGTTTGATTGGCTTAAACCTAAACTGACGTTAGCGCAGGAAAGCGCTGACAATAGCGTGTTGCCCATGTCTGGTAATGTGAGCTTGCTGGCATTGCATGAGGCGGTTCGCCTGGCCGCTCGCCTGCATTTTGTGTCGGCGCAGTGTTTGCCTAAATCGTTAGTATTGGCAAGCATGTTGCGCCGCGCCGGGCACGATTCACGTGTTGTGATCGGTGTGGCTAAATCCGAGGATGGCTTAGCCAGTCATGCTTGGGTTGAAGTGCTTGAGCAAGGTCAATATGCCATGTTGGGAGAACCCGAGCCGGTACCTAGCCGTTTTACAAAAGTATAGAGAGGCGAGAAAGTGGGCTTAAAGCAGTATTAATGTGGCTAAACCAAGCACTGAAAAGTAGCCCACAACGTCGGTGACGGTGGTTAACGCAACACCGCCGGCTAAGGCAGGGTCAACGCCTACTTTTTCTAAAAATATAGGAATGAACACGCCAGCAATGGCGCCCATAAATAAGTTGGCAATCATGGCCGCCGCAATGACCCCGCCCAGAAAAGGGTCTTGGTACCATGCGGCTGCAATCACCGCGATCACAATGGCCCAAATTGCTCCATTAAGTATGCCCACCATGGCTTCTTTTTTCAGCACGTTAAACATGTTGCCACGTGAAATCGTGCCGGTGCTCATGCCCCTGATCACCACGGTTAATGTTTGCGTGCCGGCATTGCCGCCCATGCTGGCCACAATGGGCATGAGTACGGCCAGTGCGACTAATTTTTGGATCGAGCCTTCAAATTGCCCAATCACCCAAGAACCCAGTAGCGCGGTGACTAAGTTAACCGCCAACCAAATAGTACGATTGCGCGTGGTTTTGCCCACCGGAGCAAAAATGTCTTCTTCTTCTCGTAACCCCGCTGCGGCCATAAAGTCGTGTTCAGCTTGCTCGCGAATCACGTCCACCACGTCGTCCACAGTAATGCGGCCAAGCAATTTTTTATTATCGTCGATTACCGGTGCTGAGACTAAGTCGTAGTCAGCAAAGGCTTTAGCGACATCGTCTTCTTGGTCTAAACTTTGAAACAACACCGGCGAATCCAGTGCATGCGTAATGGCCGGGTCGTCACCTGAGCCAGTAATGAGTTTTTCCAGCGGTAAAATGCCGGTTAATTGGTTGTCGCGGTTAACTAAATAGATTGTGTCGGTGTGTTCGGGAAGCTCGGTTTTTAATCGTAGATAACGCAGTATGACATCCAGCGATAAATTGTCTCTGACGGTAATCGCGTCTAAATTCATCAAGCCGCCAGCGCTGTCTTCAGGGTAGGAAAGCACCTCTCCTAAGCTGGCTCTGGTTTCCGTGTCTACGGCAAACAGTACATCCGCTAAAATTGACTCGGGTAGATCAGGGATTAAGTCGGCAATTTCATCAATATCAAGAACTTTGATGGCATCGATCAGTTCACTATTATCAAGCTCATGCGCTAAGTCTTTAAACACACCTTCATTGAGTTCACAAAGCACTTCGCCGCGTTCATTGCCGGGAATGAATGTCCATGCCAAGGGCCGCTTAACGGGGGTGAGTCGCTCAAGTGCGTCTGCAATGTCGGCTGGATGCGCTTGTGCAAATAGCTCAGCCACCGCAGACCGATTGTCTTGGTCTAACAGCTCAACGATATTTTCGATGGGTGGTGTGATGTGTTGCACGTGTCTGGCTCCGAAATTACTTTCTGCCCGTATTATAGGGCTTATTTTCAATGCGCATCTGTTTTTATTGGTCTTGGCGTCTACTGATCGAGCGTAACTTTGTGCTATTTTAACTCCCCCAATGGCTTGTTTATTCGCCGTTTGGGTAAATAACAATAAATGAACATCAGGAGAATAAAAATGAAATCCATAAGTTTACTTTTACTAAGGCTGTCTACTGGCATTTACTTGATCTTATGGGGGTTGGTTAAGTTAACGGCAACAGACGTGGCTAACAGCGTTTCGAACACCTACTACGGCGGCATGATTAGTGGTGATACCATTAATTTGGCGTTAGGTGGTTTGCAGGTGTTAGTGGGTGCTTTGGTGGTTATCGGGTTTGCCAGAACATTTTCTTACGCGGCACAATTGCTGTGGTATGTGGCTGGTATCATTCCGATCATGGGCTACATTGTTGACCCGTTTGGTAGGTATTTAGTTGAGACGCCTAAGCTGACTTTTTTCCCATCAACAACTTTGTTGTTCGCAGCATTAGTGCTATTGGCTTTTAAAGAATATGATTCTATGTCGGTGGACGCTAAACGCGGTGAATAAACGTTTGCTCAGCGCCACAGTCGTTTAATTTGTAAGAAATAAGCGCGTTTTTAGGTCTTTGTAGATTCTATCTTAGTTAAAAAGTGAATTTAGGTATAAGACTATGAAAAGTGCGATTCAAATATTGACGGCGCTAACCCTATTGGCTCTCAGCGCGACTTCTTTTGCGTCCGGTGGTTATTCCGGTGGCGGCGGTTACTCTGGTAGCCGCTCGGCTCAGCCGGCTCCTTCGAGAGCGGTAGACACCGTTTATGAAACGGGTAAAGCCATTTTTAAGGGCCGCCAACAAGGCGAGCCGGCGTTATCGTATTGTATTAATAATAGCGATAATGAAAAAGTGGCGGTAAAGCGCAAAACCTTGAAGCAGTATAAAAATCAAACGTACACTGAGTTAGCGCAAAATTTATACAATTGCGATAACCCTGATTCGTTGATTGCGTCTGAGTTGACGCGCGATAGTATGTTGTACGTGCTGTACTATTTGAATAAGCGTCATAAGCTTGGCTTAAGATCTAGTTAGCATCTGCGCTCTTAACGTTGTTGTGCTTTGTGTACTTTGATCGAGTAACTGAATATACAAGGGCAACAGCGATACTGCCAAATTCAACTATCAACACCCAAGCCGGGTGTTGGTAGTTGGCTAAGGTACTTACAGTCACGCTGTGTGCAGTCGAGTCAATAAGCGGCAAATTAATGCCTGAGGCGTAAGACAAAATCAGGCTGACAGATCCTACCCATGCCCAGATACTGGGCCATCTCAGTACAAAAGGCGCCAGCCAAATGGCATACCAAGGGTTCAGTGCTGGTATGCATATGAATAACAGCGCAAACAAATAATCTCCACGAGGAATAGGGCGGGCATTATTGCGCCTATTTTTAATTGCCTTGCATAGCCAAACCAAACCATAACTGCCCGCGACCACGGTAAATGCAGTGAGCAGTATTAAGGTGGTGTGGCTGCTTGGCGCAACGGCGTTGAGTAATTCGTATAACGGAGCATTAAATAACCAGCCTGAACTCATGGTGTTTAAGCCCGAGGGCAGCCACGCATTCTGCAGCCCAAACGGCCACGCGATCACAGTGGCGCTTATTAGCAAGCCTAACCAGGCACGCCAGCGAAACAACACTAAAAACGGCACAATAATAATCACAAACAATTTCACTCCTAGGGCTAGAGCCAATAGTGTCCCCATGGTGATGTCTTTTTTAGCGGTGTACGCTTTTAATGCTAATGTTAAGAAAAGTGCGCCCACTATGTCGGGGTGTACGCTGATGACAAATTCTTTGATCACCAGCGGTGACCACACGTAGAGCAATAAAACAGGCCTGGACGTTGTTTTAAGCAGTAATACAATGATGGCGATGTCTGCAATGACTGAAAATAACTTTAATGGCCAAATGCCACCGGGCGCTAATTGATAAGACAAAAAGAACATCCACTGTGTGCTTGGCCCATATATGGTGGCACTTTCGGGGTAGTTAATGCTGTCTAAAATGAGTTCAAATTTTGGGCTTAATTCACTGCCAAAAAAGTGCGCAGGTGGCACTGCGTAAGGAGACCCGGATGTGGAGGTTTGAAAGCCGTCCCATAGAAAACGGTAAAAATCGTCTTCTAATATTGGGAATGTAGCAAAGCCAATGACTCTAAATAGTAGGGCAAAGGCAAGCATGGCGGCTAGGTTGATGTCGTTGCCAGTGCGGTGGTGATGCCACCAAATGCTAAGGCTGGCAAGCGTGACAATGCCACTGACACTGAGCAGCTGTAGCAATGAGGCATCGCCATAGTGTTGTGAAGAAAAACACAAATACAACCAGGCGCAGGTAGCCACCAAACCGCCTAAAACCATAGGGGTAATACTGCTGTTATGCAGATTGGCTGATGAGGCTAACGCTTGCTTGTTCACTTTAGTGGCTTCGGCTTCGTAATGGCTTGGGTTTAGTAATAACTTTGCTTTCGTAATAAATTGTTGCGTGCCAAGGTCTTATAAAATAACGACAATAAATTAATTAGTAACAACGGCTGAGGTTTTAATAAAGACCCTGTTTGTATAACAATGCTGACCAGATAATAACGTACTTAGTAAATTATGCCTTATCATTCCAATAGTGTTACTGCTGTCATCCCTGCGTTTAATGAAGCGGAGTCTATCGGCGCTGTCGTGTCCGGTTTGCGGGGGTTGGAATACGCTGGGTTGAAGGTTGTTGATCATATTGTGGTGTGCGATAACGCCTCCGATGATGGCACTGCCGCCATTGCACAAAAGGCTGGCGCCCTTACCTGCAGTGAATTTAGACAAGGTTATGGGTTTGCCTGTTTGCGTGCCTTAGAGTTTATTCATTGTTCTGCACACATACATACCGACATCATTATTTTTGTGGATGGTGATTATTCTGCGGTGTCGTCTGATTTGCCTGCGTTATTGGATAATATTATCGCAGGCAGTGATTTGGTGGTGGGTAGCCGAGTGCATTCTTTACAAGAAAAAGGCGCACTAGGGGCGCACCAACAAATGGGCAATGTCGTCGCCAGTGCACTTATTCGCTGGATTTGGGGCGTTAATGTTACTGACCTTGGGCCACTTCGGGCTATGCGTTATCGTTCCCTTAGATTACTGAACATGCAAGACCAGCGCTTTGGTTGGACCGTGGAAATGCAAGTCAAAGCCATACAAGCCAATATGCAGTATTCAGAAGTGCCTGTAAGCACACGCAAGCGGCTTGGTAAGTCTAAAATAAGCGGTACGGTGCGTGGCACCGTGGGCGCCTTTTTTGGTATTTTTGGCAAGATTGCGCGTTTGTATTTTGCTCAACCGAAGTTTAAGTTGCGCGTGCATCAAGCTCGGCGTGCATTACCAAAAGCGATCAATAAGCCACACCCCCCGCCTTTGTAATTCATATCAAATACTCGTAAACTGGGCTAAGTCAGAACAATAAAAATACTTAGCCATGAAAAAAATATTAGCTTTAATTCTGCTGGTGGTCATTGCCGTTGTCGGTTTTAAGTTTTACTTAGAGCACCGATATAAGCAAGAGTTAGACAAACTGGTGCAGATGGCAAGCCTATTTGCTGATGTGTCTTATAAGGACTTAACCGTTGGCTTTGATGGGGCGGTAGAGGTGCAAGGAGTGCGGGTAGTACGCAAAGACACCTTTGATACATTCTCGGTAAAAAGTATTGGCTTAAGTGGTGTGAACTTTTTATTTCACTTAAATGGCAAAAGCCAGATTGAAAAAGGGGAATTTCCTAAACGATTAAATGTCGTTTTTAAACAACTTAGTTTTCCGGCTTCAGTGTATGAAGGCGCTTATGCAGAACAAGAGTGTAAGAGTTTGTTTGGCACCGCGTTGTACAGTTCGGCCGGTTATGATGAGGTGGTGGCGAATGCTCGCATGGATCTTGACCTCTCTGACCCATTTGCGGCGAACGTCAATATGATCAGTCGTGATCAAATTTCTAATGTCGATTTTTCGATGGGTTTTAATGCACGTCAAGCCAATCCGGTTGCCGTTGCCAGCGAAGGCTTGCCGATCGAAACCATTCGCTACAGTTTCTCTCTAGAAGCTGACGCTGCTCAAGAAATGGTTCAGCATTGTGCGGATAAATTTAGTGTTACCCCAGATGACTTTATCGAAAAAGTGGCGAAGTCGAAAAAATTCATGACCAACTCTTTTGGGCTCGATTTGGGTGAAAAAGCCCGAGGTGCGTTATCGGCATTTTTGCGCGGTGGCCGGGAGTTGAATGTGACCGCAACGCCAAGCGATCGACTCAAGAACCTTCAGTTTGCCAGTCAAGCATCGCCGGCCTCTATTCTTCGTATGTTGAATTTAAGTGTTACTTTGGACGATCAACGGATTCCGATTCAGACCAGCCAAGTTGAATTTAGCGATTCAGAAGCAGAATCAGATGAAGGTGAAAGCCTGTTGAGTGACAAATCAGAGCAAGGTGAAGGTTTTAAACGGCGCACCTTGGATGAGTTACTCAATACGCCCGACGGCACCGTGCAAGAACGTTCTAAGCCTAAGCTGGCTAAAAAACGCAAATCGGAGTATCAGCCTGGCACGCTTAACCGAGTAAAGAGTTACGTTGGGCGTGATGTGCGGGTTAGCCGTACGAATGATCGCAGCCCAATAGAAGGGTATTTGCTGGGCGTGGAGAAAGACGTACTTTCGGTTGAAATATTGCGTTACGGTGGCGTTATGACTTACACCGTGCCTTACAAAGACATTGCCCGTTTAGAAGTTAAAAAGCGATAGCCGGCCGCCGAGTAAAGGGGCGTTTACAGTAGAAAAATTGAGAAGTAGTGGCATGCGCTGCCGAACAGCACAAATAAGTGCCACACGGCGTGCATGACCGGAAACCAGTGATCCAGTACGTAAAATATAACCCCGACACTGTAGATGATGCCGCCGGCTAACAGCAGCTTAAAGGCCGGTGGCGACATGCCCGCAATGATTGAGTCTAAAGCAAAAATACACGCCCACCCCATTGCCAAATAAATAATAACCGGCAAAATTCGAGGGCCTTTTCTAGGAATGTGTTCCACGATAATGCCAAGCAGTGCCAAGCACCAAATCGCGGAAAATAACAACCAACCGGTGGAGCCTTGAATCGCGATTAATGTGAATGGCGTGTAAGTGCCGGCAATTAAAAGGTAAATGGCTAAGTGATCAAGGCGTTGAAATACTTGTTTTGCTCGGCCTTTAAAGCTGTGATACAGCGTAGACATTACATACAGTAAGCTCAATGTGAAGCCGTAGATTGAGTAACTGACTATTTTGGTCGTGTCTCCCATTAAGCTGGCGTGCGTGACCAAGACTGACGCGCCGATTACCGCTAATACGGCTCCGACCAAATGGCTCACGCTGTTAAATATTTCGCCTTTATACATAGTGCGTTTTTGCGCCCCTTACTTGAGTCTTTCTCTATTGATGCCTTTCTTTTATGTCCTTGTGTGTTTGCCTCTATATTTGCCGCTATGTAAGGCTTAAGAACATCATGATCATGAATTCATCATACCTTGAATGCTGGGCCCTAACGCGTTTATTCACAAAATTTCACCGACGTGTGTATGATGTTTGCCACATGGTAAAGACCGTAATTTTAATTTGTGTTGGTGACGCTCGCTAAATGAAGCCTGAGCTTCAAGCTGGTCGAGAGCGGCTAACTGCAAAATGCATCGCCGTTATCGCGGGCATTTTGTTGTGCGTTATGGGCGGGTCTTTTGCACTCGCGTCGGATTTTGAACGCATTAATTGGAGGCTTGCAAAAGATAAGCAAGGCATTCAAGTGTACACAGGGCGTGTGGCTAACTCTAAGCACCGAGCGGTATTCTCCACATTCACTGGCAACATTAAACTTGCTAGTGCGATTGCGTTAGTGCGTGATCTTGAAAACTGTGGTCAGTGGTCTAAAACTTGTAAGCTGGCTCGCTATGAGCAGGTATTTTCAAGTCAAGATAGTGTGGTCTACTCTCAAGCGAATTTGCCATTTCCTGTGCGAAATAGAGACAGTTACTCTCGGGTTAGGTGGGTGCAAGACGCCAACACCAGAGCGGTTACTATGCGCAGTACGGTTATAGGCGTGTCTGGTCAATACCCAAAAAAGAAGGGGTATATACGTCTAGAGAATGCGCAATTTGAATGGCGGTTTATACCCAATTCAACGGGTGAGCTTATGATTGAAAGTTACGCTCACATTGACCCCAACGGTATTGTGCCGGCGTGGTTGAGCAATCGCCTTATTATTGACGAGCCGTATAAGGCGCTCAAACGCATGCGCAAACTGCTCATTGCCGGTGCCTATGACAAAGCTCAGTTGCCTTTCTAGTGGTTACGTAGATTAGTTCTCACCAGATCAAGCGCAACTAAACGTATTAACTTAAGCCCTGTTTAAAATGTCACCTTTGCTCGCAGGCGTGGTTTTGAAACAGGGCTAATGTGTTAGCGGCGAGGGTGCTAAGCTTGCTCGTTTTCAATAATAACTAAGTTTGATTGTGGAAAGTCATTGAACGGAAATGGCTTTTTGTCGGAGTTGAACGTTACAAAGGCCAGTATCTCTTGAACGTAACGGCTAAGGCTGTCTCCGAGCTTCATTAGCTGGTGATTAGGTCGACCAGAAAATAGCGTGAATAAGCATTGCCCGATGGCTACTGCTAGAATGACGAACTGGGTGATGTGAAAAATAACCCAGAACAGTGCTACAAATAAGATGCGTAGCCAGGTAGATTTGTTTTCAAGTTGCTCAGTCATTGTTGCCTCCTTTGTTGGTTGATAGGCAATATGTAAGGGTGGCCGGCTCTATTTCAAGCTTTGGCCAATAATTTACCTATAAAAAGCCTGTATTGATGCAGTCTTAAAGTATGTAAATATGCTGCTGCTGGCGCATTTAACGCTTTTGTTGGCAAGGTTAGTTGGAGTATAATTATTAAAAGTAATATAAATAATATAATTAAGCGGTCGATTTAAATTGGTCGCTCTGTGTATGCTGGTTTCAGTGCCAGTGTTTGATTTTCAGTTTTAATAGGTAACAGTATGAATGCGTCGGTTGAGTCTATGATTCACGTAAGTGATGAACTCGTTTTCAATTTATCCAACGATTCCATTTCGTATATCTTTCGGGTGTCCCCCGAAGGCATTCTTGAACACATCCATTTTGGCAGTAGGGTAGCCCCAAGCAGTGGCTTATCGGCTGAGCCTAGGCGTGCATTCAGGTGTACGGTTTTAGAGTATCAAGGGGTGAAGAATTATAATTTGGACGATACGCCTCAAGAGTACCCGCTATTTGGTACCTCAGATATGCGTCACCCTGCGTTGCATCTAATTAATGCACAAGGCAATACCACCAACATCTTGCTGTATAAAAGCCATCGTATCAGTTCAGATAAGCCTGCCCTCAATGGTTTGCCAAGTTCACGAGGCGGCGATTCGCAAACCTTGGTGGTTTGTTTGGTCGACACCGTCAGTAAGCTTGAGGTTGAGCTTAATTACACGGTGTATCGCGAGCACGACGTGATTGCTCGGTCTTCGAGTATAAAAAATGTTGGCGAAAACGCGGTGTGCCTTAAAACTGCCATGAGCTCAGCGCTGGATTTGCCGCAAGGCGATTACGAATTGGTGCATTTTCGGGGCAGTTGGGCGCGTGAATTTGAACAAGAACGCATGCCCATGCCGCACGGTCGTTTTGCCATTGAGTCGGCGCGCGGCACCAGCAGTAATGCGCACAATCCGTTTTTGGCGGTGATGAACAAAGGCACCGACGAGCAGTATGGAGACGTTTACGCAACGGCGCTCATGTACAGCGGAAACTTTGCAATTACCGCTGAGAAAAATGAGTTTGAATCTGTGCGTATCTGCGCTGGGATTAACCCATTTAATTTTCAATGGAAATTAGAATCCGGTGAGTCGTTCAGCACGCCGGAATCTCTACAGGTTTTCAGCGCCGCTGGTTTGGGTGGTATGAGCCAAGTTTGGCATGCTTTTATTAAGCAGCACGTCAGCCCCTCTCAGTTTAAAGATGTGCCTCGACCAACGTATTTGAATTCTTGGGAAGCCGCTTATTTTGATGTCAGTCATGAGGTGGTATTGGGCTTGGCTGATCAGGCCAAAGAGATGGGCGCGCAAATGTTAGTGCTCGATGACGGTTGGTTTGCGGGTCGTAATGACGACACAACCTCTCTGGGTGATTGGTTTTCTGATGAGAAAAAATTTCCGCAAGGGGTGGAAGAAACCGCGCGCCAAGTAAAAGAGAAAGGTTTGAAGTTTGGCTTGTGGTTTGAGCCTGAGATGGTAAATAAAGAGAGTCAGCTGTACCGAGACCACCCAGAGTGGTTGATTCAAGTGCCCGAGCGCACATTATCAACCGGGCGTGGCCAGAACGTGCTCGATCTGTCACGCAGTGATGTGGTTGAGTATCTGTTTGAAAGAGTGGACAGCTTTCTAAGCAGCGGCTTAATTGACTATGTTAAATGGGACATAAATCGAGTGTTCAGTGAATGTGGCTCTTTGCAATTGCCTGCTGAGCGCCAACTTGAGCAACCCCACCGTTACATGCTGGGCTTGTATGAGCTTGTTGAGCGTATAACCAGTAAGTACCCTAATGTGCTGTTTGAAAATTGCGCTTCAGGCGGTAACCGATTTGATCTGGGTATGTTGCGATTTATGTCGCAAGGTTGGGTGAGTGATATGTGTGATCCGGTGGGGCGGTTAAGCATTATTAATGGTGCTTCTCATTTGTTTCCGCTGAGTGTGTTGGCCAGTTACATTGGCCCAGTACCCAATCATCAAAACGGTCGAGTAACGTCAGTAAAAATGCGTAAAGAAGTGGGCTTTTTTGCCGCCGCCAGAGGCTTATCTTTGAATGAAGATGACCTCAGTGCAGACAAAAAAGAGCTGCAAGATGCCGTGGCGTTGTATAACGAAACCGCTCACGATATGGTGTCGGGTGAATTTCATCGTTTAAGGTTTACTAAAAACGAGGTGTGTTGGCAGTTGATTAGCCAAGATAAGCAGCGTGTGTACGTGGGTTACTATCACATATTGTCGTCACCTAACTTGCCGTATCGACGTATTAAGCTTGCTGGTTTGGCTGCTGATGAAACCTACCGTATGGTATCCACCGGCGCCACCTATGGCGGCGATGCATTAACCTCGTTGGGTATCGATTTGCCGCATGTGGATGTTGTATTGCATCAGCAACATTCGGATAATAGTGACTATATGGACGAGGGTGATTTTAGTTCTCGTTTAATGGTGTTTGAACGAGTTTAGGCTAATTGGCGTCACGCTTTTAGGCGTGTTTTGCCTTTGACACTATTCGGGTTTTGTGTATAATCATATTTATCATACAAATATAACATACATGTTATTGACTCAAGCCAGTACATTTAACGTTGCAATGCAGGGAGTTTTTATATTGCCGTTGCGTTGTATTGAAAAAGTATTGCTTGTCTTTGGAGAGCGCGATTAATGAAAATTACTAACTTTCAACTCTATTCAGTGAAACCGCGCTGGCTCTTTCTTGCGATTGAAACAGATGAAGGCATCACTGGTTGGGGTGAGCCTGTTATTGAAGGGCGCTCTCATTCTGTGGCGGCGGCTGTGGAAGAGTTGATGCAATATCTCATTGGTAAGGACCCCAGTGATATTAATTTTCATTGGCAAACCATGTACCGTGGCGGTTTTTACCGTGGTGGGCCTATTTTAATGTCGGCGATTGCCGGCATTGATCAGGCGCTTTGGGATATTAAAGGTAAGCAATTAGGTCAGCCCGTATATGAATTGTTGGGCGGTAAGTTGCGCGACAAAATGAAAACCTATTCGTGGGTTGGCGGTGACGACCCTTCCGAAGAAGTTGATCATATGAAGCAGCTGATGGAAAAAGGTTGGGACACGTTTAAACTGAACGGTTGTGGCCGATTAAAAATGGTGGACAGCCACCGTGCCGTCGATAAAGTGATTGAACGTGTTGCTGTGATTCGTGACTCGTTAGGCTCAAGTATTGATTTTGGATTGGACTTCCATGGCCGGGTTTCAGTACCAATGGCAAAAGTCTTATTGCATGAGCTAGAGCCGTATCGCCCTCTGTTTGTAGAAGAGCCGGTGTTGGCAGAGCAAGCAGAACAGTACGCTAACTTATCTCAGTCGAGCAGCATTGTGCTGGCGGCGGGCGAGCGTATGTTTAGCCGTTTTGAATTTAAGCGCGTGTTTGAAGGCGGTGGTATTGGTATTGTGCAGCCAGACTTGTCTCACGCCGGCGGCATTACGGAGTGTTTGAAAATTGCCGGCATGGCGGAAGCCTATGATGTGGCGTTAGCACCGCATTGCCCGCTTGGCCCAATTGCCTTGGCGGCGTGTTTAGCGGTTGATTTTGTGTCGCATAATGCGGTGTTACAAGAGCAATCTATGGGCATTCACTATAACCAAGGTGCTGATTTGTTGGATTACGTGATCAACAAAGATGATTTTAAAATCACCGATGGTTACATCAAACCCCTACCTAAACCGGGCTTGGGTGTGGAAATAGACGAAGCATTCTTAAAAGAAATGGCCAAAGAAGGGTGCGACTGGAAAAACCCACTTTGGACCCACGACGACGGTTCCATTGCCGAATGGTAAAAAGCTGAGTGGTAAAAAGCCGAGTGGTAGAACGCTGAATAGCAAAAAGCACTAACTGGCTTTATGTATTAGTAAAGCCAGTTATGTGTAACAAGGAGCGTTACGCTAATAGTTTTCAGGGTGAAAACTGCGTTCAATCAATTCAATGAAAATGTGCAAAATTTTAATGTGCAGCTCTTGCACTCGGTCAGCAAAATCACCGCCTTTAGTGCAAATATAAACACTGGCCAGCGCCTGCAACTCTTCGGCTTCACGGCCGCTTAAAATCACCGCATGCACGCCTAATTTTTGTGCCGCTTTTGCTGCTTCAACTACGTTCTTGCTGGTTCCGCTGGTGCTGATGCCCAGCAGTACGTCACCGGCATTGGCGTGACTTTCTAAATAGCGAGAGAAAATATATTCATAGCCAAAATCATTCGCCACACAGCTGATATGGCTGGGATCGCTGATTGAGACCGCGGCATGGCCTTTGCGATTTTTTCGATAACGCCCAGTAAGCTCTTCGGCAAAGTGCATGGCATCGCACATTGA
Organism: uncultured Arenicella sp.; assembly: GCA_938045295.1. Taxonomy (GTDB): domain Bacteria; phylum Pseudomonadota; class Gammaproteobacteria; order Arenicellales; family Arenicellaceae; genus Arenicella. Next base: position 31,015 of record CALINO010000011.1, on the reverse strand, counting down.
GCCGCCATTACCGCAAGAAAAAATGGTGTGGCCGTTTTCCAGAGCCGTGACGAGCACCTTTGCGGCCGCTTCAATGTTGCTCAGTTGTTCATCATTGGCAAGCAAGTTGTTCAGTGCTGATTGCGCTTCGGTTAAACTGGATTTAATCTGATCTTTCATAACTCTTTGATGGCAATGTGAGTGTTAAGGTGAGTATAAGCAGTAAAACTTAAATTGGCATTAGGCTTTATTTAATAGCATGGCCAGCAATGCCATGCGCACCGGAACCCCGTAGCCCGCTTGCTTAAAATATAACGCATTCTCGAGTGTGTCTACTTCGGTGTCAATTTCGTCGATTCGTGGCAGTGGGTCTAAAATAAGACATTTTGTGTTCACCACTTTGTCGTGTGTTAAGCGATATTTTCGACGGTTTTTTTCAAATAACTTGGCGTCCGAAAAGCGCTCTTCCTGCAGGCGATTGATGTAAGCAATGTCATAACCGTCGTGCAAGTCGACATCCGATGCAACCTCAACATTGACGCCGGCGGCTTCTAGCTCTGAGAGCATGGCATCGCTGGGTTCAAGTTCTTTAGGGCCTGTAAAAGTAAAGCGGTTGTTCGGGTATTGTGATAACAGGGTGGATAAAGAATGAATGCTGCGCGATTGCAGTGAGTCATAGCCAAAAACCACGTTCAAGCTGTCTAGCCGGCCCTTGTGTTTATAAATGGTGTAGGCATCAATCAAACTTTGAGTCGGGTGCTCATTGCCGCCGTCGCCAGCGTTAATAAATGGCACGCAACTGGTGGTGGCCGCAATCTCTGCGCTGCCAGGCATGGCGTGGCGCATCACAATAATGTCTGAATAGGCTTCGACCATGCGAATGGTGTCTTCGATGCTCTCGCCTTTGGCTAAAGACGTGCCTGTTGCACTTTGCGCGAACACCATGCCCGCTTTTAGGCGTTGTGCGGCACTTTGAAAGCTCATCATAGTGCGTGAGCTGGCTTCAAAAAATAACAACGCCACCACTTTGTCATCAAGCAGATCAATGCGCCCGTGCTGTTTTATGTTTGTGGCCATCGTATCGGTAACGACAAACATCTTTTGGATTATTTCTGGGGTAAGTTGCTTGGCCGAAATCAGTGAATCAAAAGGCAACATAAGGTGTTATTTTTGGTTAAGAACTGCGCGAAGAATATCATACAGGCCTATTATCTGGGGCATTTATCTGAGCGAATTAAAGTAGCTTTCAAGGATTAAGCAAGCCGCCACTTGGTCACGCAATTCGGTCTTTTTTGCCACTCCGAGGCCGCGCTCGGCTAATTCATGGTTGGCCGCGCTAGAGCTTAAACGTTCGTCTATTTCAATAATGGGCAGCTTATGTTGCTGCTGAATGTGGCTTTTTACTCTATTGATGGCCTTGTTCAAGTGTGGGCTGGTGCTGTTAGGGTTGCCAATGACAATTTCAGCAGGCGCCCAGTCTGCAATTAACTTGTCTAACGCGCACCAGTCATGTCGGCCATTATTTACCGTCACTTGCCCCACGGGGTTGGCTGACTTAGTGACTAGCTGCCCGCAGGCCACTCCGGTACGCTTTAAGCCTATGTCCAGCGCTAATATGTTGCCTGACATGCTTAGCCTCGGCCACGGGCTTTGTCTGAAGTGCTGTCGAAGCGGTTGTCAGGCAAAAAGTGAATGGCTCGGGTGATCACAAGAATGTTGGTGTTTTCGAAGAACTCTTCTTCTGGAAACGCTTGAAAAGGAGACGCATCGCGAATGATGCGTTGGGCGGCATCATTTAACAGTTTGTGCGGTGACGGTTGAATTATTTTCAGCGAATGAATGGTGCCGTCGCTGTTAATCTCAATGGATACAATCAGCGTGCCAGACAAGCCGCGTGCTTTTATTTGCAGCGGGTAGTTAGCATTGCCTACGGCAACCACGCGTTTTTTCCAGTCGTCTAAATACTTGGCGGCGCCGTGCCCTTTGGTGTTTGGCCCAAGAAATTTTTTGCGTGGTCTTTTTTGGTAGTTTTCCCAGTCTTGACTGGTTTTTGCTATTAAACGTTCGAGTTCCAGCCGGCGTTCGTTAGCGCTCAAAATGTCATCCCCCGCTCGACTTTGGTCTAATGATAATTTTTGAGTTTTAGGGGTAATGCGCTGAATGCTAAGGCTGCTGCTATTGGCCGTAATAAGCTGGTCAGGAGTGACGGTGTTCAAGGTGGTATTGCGCGCGGTCTTTTTAACCGACTGAATGGGTGATGGCGTGATCGCCTCCCAAGGAATCGGGGTGCTGCCGGCGCGTTCGTCGTTACCACCGCCAGTGTTATCAGAGCTCGATACCAGCTCGCTGTCATTAACTTTCTGCTTGTTGGTATTATTAATCAGCACCACTTCTAAGTTGTTGTCAGTATTAGCTCGGGCGGCAATGTCAGGCAGTTTGAAGCTGATGCCCAATATAATGACTAAATGAAACAGAACAGAGCAAAACGCAGTAACGCTGAGCAGGTCATTTTGTGCTTTTTTGTTTGAATGAGCCATTATGGTAACAGTCGTTTATTTTGCTAATGGCGAATTAGTTCGCTAGCTTGTGCTCAATCGCGCGCATCAAATCAAGCGCAATGTTAGTGCCAAATTCCGCGTTAATTTCTTTAATGCAAGTGGGGCTGGTCACGTTGATCTCTGTCAGCCGGTCGCCAATCACGTCTAGCCCAGCAAACATAATGTTGCGTTTGACTAATTCGGGGCCAACAATTTCGGCAATGCGCCGATCACTGTCACTCAGTGGTTGTGCCACACCTCGGCCACCGGCCGCCAAATTGCCGCGGGTTTCGCCTTTGGCTGGTAAGCGTGCCAATACATAAGGCACTGGCTCACCGTTGACCATTAAAATACGTTTGTCGCCGTCAACAATGGCGGGGATGTATTTCTGCGCCATGGCGTAAGCGCTTTCGTGTTCAGTCAGCGTTTCAATAATCACACCAATATTGGGTGAGCCGGCTTGAATACGAAAAATAGAAGCACCGCCCATGCCGTCTAGCGGTTTCACAATAATGTCTTGGTGTTGTGCTAAGAATGCACGAAAGTCACTGGCTTTGCGGCTAATAATGGTTTCTGGGCACACTTGAGGAAACCAAGCGCAATAGGCTTTTTCGTTGCAGTCACGCAATGCTTGGGGTGAGTTCACCAATAGCGCGCCTTGTTTTTCAGCCAACTCTAAAATGTAGGTGGAGTAAACAAACTCCATATTAAACGGCGGGTCTTTACGCATTAAAATAGCGTCCAAATCGCCCAGTTTAATGCGGCGTGATTCGCCTAAGTCAAACCAATGATCGGCATTTTGGTGGGCGGTTAATTGGCGTACATCACCTAACGCAATGCCGTTTTCAATGCACAGGTCGTTCATTTCTAAATATTCGACTTGCCAACCGAGTTGCTGGGCTTGCCAAATCATTTCGAAAGTACTGTCTTTTTTTATGTTGATGGACGAGATTGGGTCCATTACTACGCCAATTTTCATAAATGTTAGCTGCCGCTTCTGTGCCGTCATAAAGTCATTATTAGCCGCTTATGGTAACCTGATTTAGCGCTAAAGTAACCCTAGCAAACCATGCAATGATTACAATTATTGCGTTAGATAAGCCAGTAACATAAGGCGGTTATTAGCATTGCGAAAATTAAGTTCAAGGCGAAGCCTTCGCGCATCATGGTTTTCACGCTCAGCATATCGGTGGAATAAGCAATGGCATTGGGCGCGGTGGCCACGGGCAACATAAAGGCGCATGAGGCCGATATGGTGGCGGGTATCATTAATAATTCAATCGGCAGATTGGTGCTGGTTGCGGCGGCCGCTAAAATGGGTAATACCAATGTGGTGGTGGCCAGGTTGGAATTGAGCTCAGTGAAGAAGGTGATCGACACACAGACCAGCAGCATAATGACCCAGGGCGATAAGCCGCCAATACTGTTGCTGAAACTTAGGCCGATAATGTCAGCAAGGCCGCTTTCGAAAAACGCTTTGGCAATGGTAATGCCAGCGCCGTACATCAGTAAAATACCCCAAGGTATGGTCGTGGCGTGTTTCCAGTCCAGTAAACCGTCTCCTTTTTCAGAGCGCACGGCGAACATCAGTAACGCCCCTAATATTGAAACAGTGGCATCGCCAATGCCGTTTAAGCCTAATGCGCCTGTCCAGCCGCCAAACGGTTGGCTGCGAAACACCCACAGTATTACCACACAAGAAAACACAATCACCACGCGTTTTTCGTCTGCCGTCCAAGGGGTTAACTCTGGCAGCGTTACGTCGCACTTGCCAGATAGGCCGCGCGTTAGCCATAACCATGCCAACGGTAATAAGCATAATGCGATGGGCAGGCCGATTGCCATCCAATCTAAAAACCCAAATTCAGTGCCAGAAACTTCTTCGTAAATACCTGAGAAAATCACATTCGGTGGGGTGCCAATCAGCGTGGCAATGCCGCCTATGGAGCAGGCATAGGCCACTGCCAACACCAGCGGGGCATTAAGCTGCTGATTATCCACCTGTTTTAAACAGGCCAATACAATGGGCATTAGCATTAAGCAAGTGGCGGTATTGCTGATCCACATTGATAATATGGCTGCGGCTATCATAAAGGCTAATACTAATCGGCGTAGGCTGTTCTGGCCTACAAAGTGCAATACCATGACCGCAAAGCGGTGGTGAGCCCCTGAGCGTTCTAATGCTTTGGCCATTAAAAAGCCACCCAACATGAGCAGAATAATGTGAGAGCCCATCCCCGAGGCGGCTGTTTTGTGATTCAGTACACCAAAAACGGGGAATAACGCAAACGGAATCAGTGATGTGGCTGGTATGGGTAATGCTTCCGTTGCCCAAAACCACGCCGTGAGCAATGTGATTGCGGCGGTAGCGCTGGCGGCGGTGGGGAAGTTGGCGGCGTTTAGCAAAAGGAAGGTTGCTAGTGCTAATACGGGGCCTAATAGTAAATGTTTATTCGCTTGTGATGCTTTGTGCATGGCGATTGTTGGGTATTTTTTGTTATCATTGGACGATACCATTGCAATCGTATTTGCACCACCAGCGACACAAACAAGTGATAAAAATGAAATTACACACTCATCCAATCAAACGCGGTGCTCGCATTATGAGCCGCTTTTTTATGCCCGTGACTATTGTGGTTGTGAGCTTGGCTCTTAGCGCGTGTGCCGGTGGTAAAAAAAATAACTCAACTGAAGCCAACGGCGCTGAAAAAGCGGTGTCGCAAGACATTACACGCCCACCGCAAACCATTGTTGGGCGTCAAGAACAGCAAGAACAAAACCCCGAAGAAACAATCTCGTTTGACGAGTGGCGCAAGAAAAGGTTGGAAGAGCAGCGTAAGTAATTGCTTTAATTTAAGCCTGCTTATTGCGCTTAAATTACTCGCCTAATGCGAGCATGTTATTGCTTGCATAACAAATTCATGGATGAATTGGGTGTTTAAGCCCCGTTGTGACTGTAATAAACCTGTAATCAAACCTAGTCAGAATACGCTCGTCCATTAGTTAAGGGCGTTAAAGAAAGGTCGATTGAAAAAATTGGCCCCCCCAATAAAACGAGGTTTGAGTTAAATGAAAGTTAAATTGATTGCAGCTTTAATTGCTGCTTCAGCAGTTACAGTGGCTCCTGCTGCAAATGCAGAAGTTAAGGTTTCAACCAAGGGCGGCTTGAAAGTTTCAAGTGGCGATTACAAGTTTCAATTCGGTGGTCGTATTATGTATGACTACAATCGCGCTGAAGAAAATGGCGTGGTTGATGAAGACGGTTTCGATATTCGTCGTGCCCGTGTTTACGCTAAAGGCAATGTGTCTAAAAATTGGGCATTCAAAACACAGTTCAATACTAATGGCAGTGGTGTAGAAGACGTTTACTTACGTTACACCGGCTTTGGTAAAGCAGCGCAAGTTACTATCGGTAACCAAAAAGCGCCGTTTGGTTTGGAAGAGTTAACTTCTTCTAAAGACATCAGCGTTTTAGAGCGCTCAGCCATCACAGAGCAATACGCTTTGGGCCGCCAAGAAGGTGTTCAATTGCACGGCACCGCTGGAAACTCTGCTTACGGCGTAATGTTGTTTGCTGATGACGTAAATGAAGCCGACGAAGGCGATGAGTTTGGTTTTGCTGCGCGTTACGCAATTGCTCCTGTTAAGAACGACAACACAGTGCTTCACTTCGGTTTGTCGTACTACGACATCGAAGACACCAGTGCTACTGGTTTTGAAGCGGCTTTAGCGACTGGCCCATTCCACGTTCAAGCGGAATACCAAGACGGTGATTTCGGTGGTTCAGATTTAAGCGGTTACTATATCCAAGCCGGTTATATCTTAACGGGTGAGTCTCGTCCTTACAAAGGCGGTAAATTCAAGCGTGTTAAGCCGTCAAGCAAAGCCGGTGCATGGGAAGTTGTTGCTCGTTACGAAGACGGCGACGGCAACCACAGCGACATCGAGCTAGGTCGTGATGATGCCACTGCTTACACTTTAGGTGTTAACTGGTACGCACACAATAATGTAAAGCTTGGTGTTAACTACACCGACGGCGAAAGCAACACATCAGACGATGATGGCAGCGAATTCCGCGTACGTTTTCAGCTTACATTCTAGTTCTCTCATGATTGAGTTTTCATAACTCAGTCACTGAGAAAAAAGGCTCTGGGCATTGCTCAGGGCCTTTTTTATTTGCCGTATCTCGCTGCAATATAAGTTGTTACAATCGCGGCATGAAAACAACAACCCTGATGGTGCGCGGTTTACGCACCAATATTCAAGAATGGGGCAACCCTGATAACCCCACATTGGTTTTGTTGCACGGCTGGATGGATTGCGGTGCCACGTTTAAATACATGGCACAATACTTATCGCAAGACTATTACTTGGTAGCCCCAGATTTACGAGGCTTTGGCGACACTGAGCACGCCGATGGTTATTGGTTTCCCGACTATTTGGCCGATTTGCACGTGTTGCTTGAGCATTATTCACCCACGCAAAAAGTACATTTGGTCGGACACAGTATGGGGGGCAATATTGTGGGTATGTACGCGGGCATTCAGCCAGACCGAGTCGCGCGTGCATTGATTTTAGAAGGGATTGGCTTGCCGCCAACGAAGCCGAAAGACGCGCCGAAAAAATACCGTCAATGGATGAGTGAAATATTATCCGACGAACCGAGTAAAGTGTACCCCAACGTGGACGCTTTAAAGAATTCCATTGCAGCGGTGAACCCGTCGTTGTCGGCCTCTATGGTGGATGATTTGGCTCAACTGTGGGGTAAGCCATTTGGCGATGATGGCCAAATGCAATTAAAACACGATCATAAGCATCGTTACACCAACCCCATCCGGTATAACTATGACGACATGGCTGAGATATGGAAAGAGGTGACGGCCACCGTAGGTTTGGTAATGGCCAACGACTCATGGATGTATCAGCGATTTACTGAGTCCGGTCGTATTGAACAAGCAAAAACCTTGCTTGATATTAAAGACAATCACTATTGGGTGGTCGAGCGTGCTGGCCATATGCTGCACATTGAGCAGGCACAACAAACCGCGCAGTGTGTGCGGGAGTTTTTTGCTGGCTAATTGTGGTGGGGCGATTGGGAAGTGCGCGTGTTCTTTGTTTGCGGCGTTATATTTTAGATTCTACAGCTTACGAATTTCAGCCATCTCCTCTTCAATCGCCACAATGCGCGCACCCAGTCGTTCGCGTTCGTATTCAGTTTTAGTGAGAGTGAATGCACGCTTGAATTGCTGAATGGCAAATTCATAATTGCCGCGTAAATAGTGGTACTCACCACGTTCTGTGTACGAGCCTTTTTGATCGCCTTGAGCCGCGTAAGCGCGCGCCAGTAAAAAATGAAAATAGGGCTCACTTTGATTTTTTGCTAACGCATTGCGAATGATCGGTACCGCCTGTTGATTGCGATTGGTTAGCACTAAGGCGTTAGCGTAGTAAATATCAACAATGTGATTACCCTTGGCGGTTTCGTGTTGGTACAAGCGTTGCAGAATGCTTAAGCCTGTTTCTATTTCGCCCGCTTCAAGTTCATTGTCGGCGTGACTCAATAAAATGGTGGTGTTGTCTGGGTGGCTTTCGAGTATTTTTTCAAACTCACTGCGTGCGCGGTTAAATTCGCCATTGTTTGATAATGACAATGCGTACCCATAGTGAACAGGGAGTGTGTTGTTGCCTTCATCTAGGCGGCGTTTGTATTGGTCGCGAGTTAATGCGGGTTTTTTCGAGTAACCGGCCGCGGCTTTGGCCTGCATCATTAAAAATTCGCTCTGATCTTGCGCGGGCGCTTTAGGGTAGGCACGCACACGCTCAGACGACTCGGTAATTCGACTGATTGTCAGCGGGTGTGAGCGCAAAAATTCCAATGCCCGTGATTCCCTTAAGCGATTTTCGTTGAGTAATCGTTTGAAAAAGACCGGCATGGCTTCTGGGTCGAAACCCGCTCGGCTTAATAAGCGAATGCCTAACGAATCTGCTTCAGCTTCAAAGTCGCGAGAATAGCTTAATTTTCGATCAATAATGCTGGCTTGAGAAACCCCTAAGGCCGCTTGAGCGGCATCAGCGCCACCGGCCGCTGCTGCGGCTAGCAACGCGCCCAGCGCAATCCAGCTGTCGTATTTAGAGTTTTCAATGCGCCGAGCAATGTGAGATTGTGTGATGTGCGATATTTCATGCGCCACCACCGAGGCCAATTCACTTTCGCTTTCGGCCTTGGTTAAAATGGCGGTGTGCATGGCAATGTGCCCGCCGGGCACTGCGAATGCGTTAATCACATCGCTGTCAATCAAGTAGAACTGATACTCCTTACCCGAATCGGTGCTTACGTCGAGCAACCTATTGCCAAGATTGTTAATGTAACTCACCAGCTCGGGGTCAGAAATGTACGGCATGCGATAACGCGATTGGCGAATGAAAGACTTGCCTAACAGTTTGGCTTTTTCATCCGATAGGTAACTGTTGGCTTGTGAGCCTAAGTCTGGCAGTTGGTCGTAATGATCGTTCTGTGAAAACGCCAGTGGCGTGCTGAATAAGCACGACGCAAGCATCAGGCTAATGGCTTTTTTTCTATAAGCCCTTTTGTAAGCCTTAGCGGTACTTAATGTTGCGCTGAATGTTGATCCTACCCTAGTTATCATGATCTTTGTGACCGAGCCTCGGTGACTGAATTTTTAGTTTGATCTGTATAAATTGCCATTATTCGACGTCAATTACGCCATTACATGGCTCATTGTTTGTTAGAATTTAGACCGAAAATTTCTGAATTTCATTACCAATGCGCTAATTTAACGTTTTATTTAATAAAAATACTACACTAACTTAAACGCGGCTTAGATTACAAACATGACAGAAGACTTTCCAATATCGGTCACCGTTGATGCTCGAGGCACTCGTTGCCCAATACCGTTGCTGCGTGCCAAGCAAGCGCTTAAGGGCATGAACGCCGGCGATCATTTGTTGGTGCTAAGTACCGACCCGAGTGCCAAGTCTGACTTTGACGCCATGCTAGCGCATTTGCCGCATGAGTTAGTGGGTTACCAACAAGGCGAAGGTCAGCCGCGCGAAGACTCGTTTGTCATTGTAAAAGGTGAAAGCGCATAAAATTGTGAATGTAAGGCAAGTGGAAAATTAAACAATAACTAATTAGTGATATAAATGATTGAGGGTGAGTTAAGTTGATGCATTGTTACGTTTACAAAGGCGAGAAAAAAGACGACCACTTTGTGTACCTGAATAAAGAGCTAAATATTGAGCAGCCTGAACAATGTTTGCCCACCGCCATTATTGAGTTGTTAGGTTCATTAAGTTTGGTGTTGGATTTTGAACTGACGGCAGAGCGTAAGTTACCTCAAGCCGAAGCAACACAAGTATTGAACGACATTCAATCGCAAGGGTTTTATTTGCAAATGCCTAAAAAAGACATGCGCGCTGAAGAAGACCGTTTGTTTTCGTAGCATTACCGCGTTCATTTACATTGGTGAAAAAATGAAGATTAATCTGATTGTCAGCGGCCAGGCCTATAATAATCAGGCTGCCTACAGCGCGCTGCAATTTGCGCAATGCGCTGTTGCCGCAGGTTACACCATTAGCCAAGTGTTTTTTTATCAAGATGGCGTTACCCAAGCTAATTCGTTAATGGTGCCGTTGGCCGATGAGTTTAACAGCGTGGACGAATGGGTGGCGCTGGCAGCCACACAAGGTATTCGTTTGGTGGTGTGTATTTCAGCGGCTGAACGGCGAGGGGTTCTTAACCGTGCTCAGCAACAAGAGTTTGAAAAACAAGCGCATAACTTGCATGCCAGCTTTGATGTGCAAGGTCTGGGTGCCATGCACGATGCGTGTTTAACGGCTGACCGAACGGTGACGTTTAAATGAGCGCGCGCAAACGCACCCAAAAATGGTTGTATGTGTTTGATAAAGGGCCTTACTCAAGCATGGCTGGGCAAGAGGCGTTGGATGCGGCATTGATTGGCGCCAGCTTTGATCAACACGTGTCGTTACTGTTTTTGTACGACGGCGTGTTTCAGTTAAAGCAACAGCAATCAACCGCCAATACACCCATCAAGCAATACACCAAAACGTTTTCAGCCCTTGCTGATTTTGATATCAATAATGCGTATGTGCATGACTTGAGTATGATCGCACGTGGCTTAACCGTGGATGATTTAATGATTGATGCGGCGCTGGCCAATAATGCCGATGTGCAGAAATTGATTGCTGCGCAAGACCGTGTTTTTACCTTTTAGCGAGACCAGTAAGAGTAAACAGTGAGCACCCTTTTCACCATTAATAAGCCTTGGTTTGATCGCGCCCAGTTGTATGAGTCGTTGGCGTTTGCCACTAGTGAGGACGCCATTTTATTGTTGCAAGACGCCGTATTAGCATTGCAAAGCCCGGTCAGTTTGGCGTCGTTTGTTGCGAAGTGCGAGCAGCAGGGTGTTCGTGTGTTTGCGCTTGAAAATGATCTTGCGCTGCGAGGAATAGAAAACCAATACTCAGCGGTTAAGCTCATTGATTACGATGGGTTTGTGCGATTGGTGGTTGAGCATAATAAACAAGTAGCGTGGTAATTGCTGGTATGTCAGAACACTACATAGAATTTGAAAATCAGCGTTATGCCACCGATGTGCAAGGCTTTTTAAAGCAACGCTTGGCGTGGACTGAATCGCTTGGTTATTATATGGCGTCTTTGGATGGAGTCAGCCTGACCCAAGAGCACTGGGAGATTATTCATTATTTTCGTGAGTATTACGAAGATTATAATATTCCGCCGCCTATGCGCATGGTCATAAGGGTGTTCAAAAAAGCGTTCGGTGAAGAAAACGCCAACAGTCGTTATTTATTAACGCTGTTCCCTGAAGGGGCCACTAAATCGGCCAGTAAATTCGCTGGCTTACCCAAACCTAAAAACTGTAAATAACAAACACCCGCGAATGTTGGGCTAGAGCAAATCGAATGGACTTTTTAACTCAATTTTTTAATGCCAATGACCGTGGCAATATTGTGATCTCTGATCAGCAAGGCAGTGACTTTGCCAAACGCATCGCGGGAGATTTCAACCCCATTCATGACGTTGGAGCAAAACGTTTTTGCATTCCCGGCGATTTACTGTTTGCGGTTGCACTCAGTCGTTACGGTTTACAGCAAAAAATGACGTTTGAGTTTTTAGACATGGTCAACGGCGGTTCCGAGCTTTGTTACCCTGAGCAGATGAGTGAGTCAGGTATTGAAGTGACTTACCCTAACGGCAAGGCAGCGTTGAGAATTCACGCCAGTGGCAATGTGCTCGACGAGCCAAACACGGTTGCTGATATGTTGAAAAAATACGTGGCGTTTTCGGGGCAAAACTTCCCTCATATTTTGGTGCCTTTAATGCAGCAACATAACGTTATGATTAACCCGGCTCGGCCGTTGGTTATTTATGAAAGTATGTCGTTTGAGTTGGCCCACCTAAATTTTAAACAGTTGGAGATTCGATTGGATAATACGTCATTAGAGGTGGAAGGTAAGCGAGGCAATGCCGCCCTTAATTTTTTCTTTTATGATGGCGATGAAATGGTTGGCCAAGGGTCAAAAAAATTGGTGCTCAGTGGCTTGCGGCCATTTGACCCGCAGGTGGTGAAAAAGCTGTGTGATGATTATTTAGCGCATGCAAATGCCGGTTGAAGCGCGTAATATTGGACATTAGCACCATTATCGTCACCCATAGAATTAATAATAGAGTTAAGTAGTAAAACTAATAATAGAACCAAGAAATAGGGAAATAGAATGAAAAAAACCGTAATTGCGGGCGCATGTTTGATCGGCGTCGTATTAGCTGCACCGTACGTAACTGGGTCAATTGCTGAATCTGAGACACGTAATTTGCTTGCTGACATGAATCAGAAATCGGCTGAGTATGGCGTCACAAAAATCACGTCTTATGAGCGCGGCTACAAAAGCTCGCAAGTGGCTTACGAATATGAGATGCCAGCCGGTTTAGCCGCATTGACCGACTTTAAAGGCACCATTCTTTATAACTGCGACTACTCCCACGGTTTTACCGGTATTGATTACAGCTGTAATTTTCAACAAAACGAAGGCTACCAAACGTTTCTGCAAGAAGAGTTTGGTGGTGAAGACCCTATCTCCATTACGGGTGGTATTTCAGCCTTTGGTGGTTTAACTCAAGAGATCACGAGCAAAGCCATTAATAAGACAATGGATGATGGCTCAGTGCTGAAACTGGCGCCGAGCGAAATCATTGTTGAGTCAGGCGGTGACTTTTCAGCATACGACGTGGTGGCCAAATTAGGCGCGCTGGATATGTCGAGTAATGACGGTTCACTGGTGCTCTCTGAAAGTGAAATGGATTGGCAGATCGAAACCACGGACTTAGGCTTGTTTGTGGGCGACTACAGCATGTCAATGGACAGCATGAAGTTCAGTGAAGGCGAGAGCAGTAGCGCCGACATTAAAGACATTGTGATCACGGGTTCTACCTCAGAGCGCGGTGACAAAATAGATTCCACGGTTGTTTTTGAACTGGGCTCATTGGATTCGCAATCTGAAAAGCCGGTTGCTCTTAAAAACGCAAAGATGACGGCCGACATTTTAGGTGTGGATGCACAAGCACTGGCTGAATACCAAGAGTTTGCGCGTAATATGCAAACTGAAATGATCGCTTCTTTAGAGAAGCAAGGCGAGCCCGATGTTGATCCAACCCAAATGATGGCGATATTGCCGATTTTAGAAAAGATGTTGGACAAAGGCCTTACTATCAAGCTGGCGGCGGCTGGTGAACTAATGGATGAGCCAAATGCCATTGAGTTAGACATCAAGCTGTTAGAGAAAACTTCGTTTACTCAATTAAGTGCCTTCATGTTTGACCCTGAATCGGTATTGAAAAGCTTTGATATTCGCCTTAATTCCTCACTCAATGATAAGTTTCTTGCCAGTGAGCCCATGCTTAAGGCCATGATCAGCAAAAGCCCATTGTTTGAGCAAGACGGCGACGACTATGAAACCAAAGTGAAAATTGGTGAGCAGTCTGAAGTGAACGGTAAAAAAGTATCTTTTCAAGAACTGCAAGGCATGGTTATGTCAGGCATGATGTAAATACTTTGTGCAATAAGCCGGCAGTTCACCTGATTGCCGGCTTATATCAGTACCCATATTACCGGCTTTTGTTTTCAGTTAGAGCCTAAACTGGGGCAAGTTTGACCGTGTGATGGCTTAAAGCGTCACTTAATTAGCAAAAGGATGGCTAAACAGGGCAAAATCAAGGCGCATTCCGGGCGTAAAAAATATAAAATTCGCCCATGAAATTTGTAGATGAAGCAGAAATAAGTGTGCATGCCGGTAACGGTGGCCACGGTGCGCTGAGCTTCAGGCGTGAAAAGTACATTCCCAGAGGTGGCCCAGACGGCGGCGACGGTGGTCGTGGTGGCAGCGTTTATTTGGTTGCTACTATGGGGTTAAACACCTTGGCCGACTTTCGTTTTGTGCGTCATTATCAAGCTAAAGGTGGTCAAACTGGCGGTGGCAAGTTAAAGAGCGGGCAAAGCGGTGAAGATCTTATCGTTAAAGTGCCTGTCGGCACCATGGTGTACGATGCGCAAACCGAAGAGTTGATTGGCGATTTAACCGAGCCCGAGCAAACGGTTATCGTTGCTCAAGGTGGTGAAGGCGGCTTGGGGAATACCACGTTTAAATCCAGCACTAATCAAGCACCACGTAAAATTACCAAAGGCAAACCGGGCGATGCCAGAACCTTAAGGTTAGAGCTGAAAGTGTTGGCCGATGTTGGCTTGTTGGGTTTGCCCAATGCCGGCAAATCAACATTTCTGCGCTCAGTATCTCAGGCCACGCCCAAGGTGGCTAACTACCCATTCACTACGCTGCACCCAGAGTTAGGCGTTGTCAGCTTAGGCGTTGGCAGTAGTTTTGTGATTGCGGATATTCCAGGCTTGATTGAAGGCGCTTCAGAAGGCGCTGGTTTGGGTATTCAATTTTTACGCCACTTAGCGCGAACCAAATTGTTGCTGCACGTGGTGGATATTGCGCCCTACGGTAACGAAGAGGCCGACTTGGCTGACGATATTCGCACCATTGTTGCCGAGCTTGATCAGTACTCCGAAGAAACGGGGGCTGAATTAGACAAGCTGGATCGTTGGTTGGTAATTAATAAAACCGACGTGGTGTTAGATGAAGACCGTGAAGTTATTGTTAAAAGCTTGTTAGAAGAGTTGCAGTGGCAAGGCCCGGTGTTTGAAGTCAGTGCTATCTCTAGACTCGGCACGCAAGAGTTGTGTAATGCCATCATGATCTATCTCAACGACATGAAAAAAGCCGAAGAAGAAGAGGTGTTTGTCTCCATTCCGAGCGATGCAAAACAAAAAACCGAAGGCTGGTTTCCCGAGTAACAACATGCAACGAGCGTCTTTAAAAACCTATAAGCGTTGGGTTGTGAAAGTTGGCAGTGCGCTGCTCACCGATGATGGCCAAGGCTTAAACACTGAGTTTATTGCTAAGTTGGCAGAGCAAATCGCCAACCTGCGTGAGCGTGGTGTGGATGTGGTGCTGGTGTCATCAGGTTCGGTGGCGGCGGGCGTAAGCCAGCTTGGTTTGGGTAAGCGCCCTGAACGTATTAATGAATTGCAAGCTGCGGCTGCCATTGGGCAGGCCTCGCTGATTCGGCAATACGAAGATGTTTTTTTACCGCTTAAGATTAATATTGCTCAAGTGTTGCTTACTCACGCCGACATTGTGAATCGCGAGCGTTACCTGAATGCGCGCAGCACATTAATGACCCTACTTAATTACGGCGCGCTTGCGATTATTAATGAAAATGACACCGTGGCCACGGAAGAGATTTGTTTTGGCGATAACGATAGCTTAGGTGCATTAGTGGCGAATTTGGTGGATGCCGAGTTGTTGGTTATTTTGACCGATCAAAACGGCTTGTACACCAGCGACCCAAGGGCAAACCCTGATGCAACACTGCTGCATTGTGCGGAGGCTGACGACCCAGAGTTGATGCCGATGGCTTCAGGCGGTTCTAGCGTGGGGCGCGGCGGCATGGTAACCAAACTGTCAGCGGCTCAAATTGCCAGCCGCTCAGGGGCGCACACGGTGATTGCCAGCGGTCGAGAGCCCGAGGTGCTGAGTCGCTTGTATGATGGTCAGGAGTTAGGCACCTTGCTGACGGCCAAAGCCAGAGTGAATTCAAAAAAACAATGGGTGGCGGGTCAAATGAAAGTGGCCGGCACGTTTGTGATCGACAGTGGCGCGGTTGACGTGCTTAAATCAGCCGGTAAGAGCTTGTTGCCCGTTGGTGTGGTCAGTGTTGAAGGCGAGTTCACTCGTGGAGCCTGTGTGCAGTGCGTGACCGAGGGCGGTGAAGAGGTGGCGCGTGGCTTGAGTAATTATTCAGCGCAAGAAGCAAGCAAAATTATAGGCAAGTCCAGCGAGTTAATTGCCGAACTATTGGGGTATGGCGGTGAATCTGAATTAATTCACCGAGACAACTTAGTGGTGTTTTGAGTTAGCCGTGCTTTGAGCTTTCAAGAACACAGCTTTGAGCTTTCAAGAACACAGTTAGTCGGCCTAATTTAATGGGCATAAAAAAAGGGCCAACAGGCCCTTTTTTTGGTGAAGATTAAGCAGTGTTGTTTACGCTGCCATCTCTTTCACACGTTTGTTCAGTCGGCTTTTCAGACGAGCAGCACGATTTTTGTGATGCAAGCCTTTGATTGTCGCCTTGTCGATAATTGAGGCAGACGCTTGATAGGCTTCTTGAGCTTTCGCTTGATCACCAGCTACAATCGCTGCTTCCAACTTTTTGATCGCAGTACGAACGGCCGAACGTTGCGAATGGTTACGCAAACGGCGAACTGTGTTTTGCTTTGCGCGCTTACGCGCTTGTGGAGAATTTGCCACTTTTCTATACCTCGTAAAATCGAAGGCGCAATATGCCGATCTGAGGGAAAATTGTCAAGCCAAAATAATGCTTAATTTGTTGTATTGCCATTAAAAAACACAATGCGTGGTCACCGGCAATCACACAAGGTAATAAAAAGGCCAATAAAAAGTGGCTTCTGGCTCGATTTATGCGCTTTTCTGGCCTCTTGTATTGCCCTTGCAGTTATACTTTCGGCTTTAGCAACCCTTGCTGTTGTACAACCATTGATTGTTTTGTCGCTATGTCAAAAGCATTATTAAAATCAACCGCCGTCGTGAGTTTGATGACCCTAGTTTCTAGGGTGAGTGGATTGGTGCGCGATGTGGTAATGGCCAATGTTCTTGGTTCATCCGGTTTGGCCGATGCTTTTTTTGTGGCGTTCCGAATACCTAATTTCCTGCGTCGTATTTTTGGTGAGGGCGCGTTTTCGCAAGCCTTTGTGCCAGTGTTTAGCGAGCTAACTGAGCAAAACACGCAACAAGCCAAACAGTTTGTGAATGCCACCGCCGGTATGTTGGCCTTAGTGACCTTCGTGTTAACGGTATTGGGGGTTGTGTTTGCCCCGGCGTTGGTGTCTTTTTACGCCATGGGCTATGCCGACGACCCTGTGCGTTTTAATGCCACCGTTGACGCCTTGCGCGTTATGTTTCCGTATTTGTTCTGCATTTCACTGGTGGCCATGTCGGCCGGCATACTCAATACAGTGAATCGCTTTGCGGTGCCGGCCGTTACCCCTGTATTGCTTAATATTTGTATGATTTTGGCCATGTGGTTGCTGGTGCCGCTGATGGAAAATGCCGCACAAGCTTTGGCGGTTGGCGTGCTCATTGCTGGAGTCTTGCAGTTATTGTTTCAAGTGCCGAGCTTGTTGAAAGAGGGGTATTTGCCCACCTTTTCCATTGACCGTAACAATGAGCCAATGCGGCGCGTGTTTCGTTTAATGTTGCCAGCCGTATTCAGTGTGTCGGTGGCTCAAGTTAATATGTTTGTGAATACCGTATTGGCGTCTTTTCTGGTGACGGGCAGCGTGTCGTGGCTGTATTACTCAGACCGTTTGATGGAGTTCCCGGTGGGGGTGTTTGGCATTGCCTTGGCAACCGTGGTGTTGCCAAGTTTGTCTAAGCAGCACGCCGATGGCAGCGACAGAGACTTTTCCAAAATGATGGACTGGGCTTTGCGTTGGGTGGTCATTATTGCGGCTCCAGCTACCTTGGCATTATTTGTGCTGGCGGTGCCGTTGCTCACCACTATTTTTCAATACAATGCGTTTACCGAAAATGACGTACACATGTCGGCCTTAGCGCTGAAAGCATTTTCAGTCGGGGTGTGTGGGTTTATTTTTATCAAGGTGTTGGCGCCGGGTTTCTTTGCCAGACAAGACACCAAAACACCCATGCGCATTGCGGTGATTGCGGTGGCGGTCAATGTGGTCTTAAGCATTATTTTGGTGCGTTTTTTACAGCACACCGGTTTGGCCTTAGCCATTTCAATCGCGGCTTGGGTTAATGCTTGCTTGTTGTATATTGCCTTGCGTCGGCGTCAAGTGTATTTGCCGGAGCGAGGTTGGTGGTGGTTTTTGTTGAGAGTGGCGCTGGCCATGTTAGCCATGTGGGTTACCTTGCATTGGTTGAATGTGCCAGATCAAGTGTGGCTAGACTGGAGCTTGAGTGAGCGAGTGCTTCGAGTGTCATGGTTGGTCGGTGCTGGTGCCGTCAGTTATTTTATTGGTTTATTTGTGCTGGGGGTGCGACCGCACCAACTGCTGTTAAAACCACATCGTGGGCACAATGATGACGATTGAAATTTCAAATGGAACCAAGCTGTTTGACTTGGCTGAGGCGCAGGCTTTATTTCCGGTGATTAGAAAAATCACTGAGTCGCACAAAGAGCAATTGGAGCCATTGCAAAACCGGCTTGATCGCATGCTGTCAAACGACCCGCGTCGCGTTGATCTGGAACGCGATTACGAAGCGTTGGTGTCAAGCTGGCGTGGTAAATTAGAACGTTTAGGCGTGCTGGCCGCCGGGCTGTGGGTGGTTGAATTTGATGTGGGTGAAGGCTTTCTAAATTGGCGTTTTCCTGAGCTGGAAATTGCGTACTTTCGGCCGAAGCACGACACCATTCGCAAAAAATTAAATAACTACATTGAAGAGTGTGACCCAGACTGGGCGTTATAACGATGAATTTAATTCGTGGACTTAAGCAATTAACCGCCAGTACTCGACCCAGCGTTGCCTCCATTGGTAATTACGACGGCGTGCACCTTGGTCATCAGCACGTTATTCGCACCTTGTTGGCGAAAAGTGATGAATTGGCCGCGCCGTCGGTGGTGATTACGTTTGAACCGCTTGCCAAAGAGTTTTTTAACCCAGATGCTGTGGCCAGGTTAACCAGTATTGAAGAGCGTGCAGAGCGTTTATGTCAGCTTGGTGTGGATGTGGTGCTCTGCATTGATTTTAATGCCGACTTTGCGCAGTACTCACCCATGGGGTTTATTCAAGACGTTTTGGTGGACGGGCTTGGCGTAAAGTACGTGTCAGTGGGCGATGACTTTCGCTTTGGTAAGGGGCGTGAAGGTGATTTTGCCTTGCTAGAACACGCTGGTGCGACGCACGGTTTTAGTGTGTCGTCGCACGAAACATTTGCCATGGCGGGCAAGCGAGTCAGCAGTGGGCGTGTTCGCCATGCATTGGCGCAAGGGCAGTTTGATTTGGCTGAACAACTACTCGGCCGCCCTTATTCGATTAGTGGCGTTGTGGTTAAGGGGCAGCAATTGGGTGCCACGATTAATTTCCCCACGGCGAATATTGTACTGCCGGAATATAAAATGCCTATTAATGGTGTGTTTGCGGTTAAAGCTCAGCACCCAAAATACGGTGAGTTGCACGGCGTGGCGAATATTGGAACGCGCCCAACCGTGGGCGGAAAAGAAAATCGACTTGAAGTGCATGTGTTTGACTTCTCGGCTGACTTGTACGCCGATGAGTTGTCAGTAACGCCGATTGCTAAGATTCGCGATGAACAAAAATTTGCGTCTATTGACGAGCTAAAGCAACAGATAGAAGTGGATGCCAACAAAGCACGGCGGTTATTGTTAGCCAAATAAGTCTGCCTGCATAAGCTTGGTTGCGAAAAAATTCAATAAAATATGATTTTTGGGCACATCAATGATTGGTCAATCGGCCTCAGTGACATAGAATAAAGGGTTAGACCAAAATATTTTCTTGGTGTGCAGTGCCTTGCCTTTTAACCCCCTCTATTGGCAAGGGCGCTACGCCGCGAAACACAACTCAGTTTTTGTTTTAGTAGAGCCCCAATGAGTAAAGAAAAACCAGGCAGTCAATATAAAGACTCCATCAATCTGCCGAAAACGGCTTTTCCAATGAAAGCTGGTTTGCCTAACCGAGAGCCGCAAATTTTGAAAAAGTGGGCAGAGCTTGATGCTTACCACAGTTTGCAGGCTCAACGTAAAGACGCGCCTACTTATGTGTTGCACGACGGCCCTCCGTACGCTAATGGCAATATTCACATTGGTCACTCGGTTAACAAAATTCTTAAAGACATTATTATCAAGTCACGCAACCTGCAAGGCATGCGTGCGCCATATGTGCCGGGTTGGGATTGCCACGGCCTACCAATCGAAATCCAGGTTGAGAAAAAGCACGGTAAGGCGGGTCAAAAAATTGACAAAAAAACCTTCCGTCAAAAATGCCGCGAATACGCACAGCGCCAAGTTGAAACTCAAAAGGCTGATTTTAAGCGCTTAGGGGTGCAAGGCGATTGGGAAAACCCATACTTGACCATGGCGTTCGATACCGAAGCAAACATTGTGCGCAGTTTGGCAAAAATTGTGGAGGCTGGGCATTTGTATCATGGCCTTATGCCCGTGTATTGGTGCCCTGCGTGCGCATCGGCACTAGCGGAAGCGGAAGTTGAATATCAAGACAAAGTGTCGCCAGCAATTGACGTTAAGTTTGCAGTGGCTGATCACGCCGATTTTGCCCAGCGCATTGATCTGGATGCCAGTAATCTGAGTAATCCTGCGCTGGTTATCTGGACTACCACACCGTGGACATTGCCGGCTAACGAGGCGGTTTCATTGCACCCTGAGTTAGAGTACGTATTAGTGCAAGCGGGTGACGAGCAGCTAATTTTGGCTGATGCATTAATGGATTCGGCGCTTGAGCGTTATGAATTGTCAGATAAAGGCGCGGCTAAAGTATTGGCGCGCTTTACCGGTGCCGACCTAGAGTTAATGCACATCAAGCACCCGTTTTACGATAAGCAAGTGCCGGTTATTTTAGGTGATCATGTTACTGTTGACGCGGGTACTGGTGCGGTACACACGGCTCCAGCGCACGGCGGCGATGACTTTGCTGTTGGTAAGCGTTATAAACTGCCGGTGAACAACCCGGTTGGTTCTAATGGCACGTTCTTAGAATCAACGCCGTTGTTTGCAGGCGAATTCGTATTTAAAGCCAACCCGCACGTTGTTGAAGTGCTCGAAGAAAAGGGTGCGTTATTAAAGCACGTCGAATACGAACACAGTTACCCACATTGCTGGCGTCATAAAACTCCAATGATCTATCGAGCGACGGCTCAGTGGTTCATCGGCATGGAGCATTTATCCGGTGATAAAGGCTTGCGTTATCAGGCGCTCAAGGCCATTGATGATGTTGAGTGGGAACCAGGCTGGGGTAAGGCGCGTATTCATACTATGGTGGAAAGCCGCCCTGATTGGTGCGTTTCAAGACAGCGCAATTGGGGCGTGCCTATTGCTGTGTATCTGCACAAAGAAAGCGGCAAAATGCACCCCGACACGTTGGCATTGATGGAGCAGGTTGCACAGAAAATCGAAAAAGAAGGCATTCAAGCATGGTATGACCTAGACGATGCCGAGTTGCTGGGTGAAGATGCCGATCAATACGACAAAGTAACCGACACCTTGGATGTGTGGTTTGATTCTGGCGTTACCCACAACAGCGTAGTGAATGCGCGCGATGAATTGCAAGGCCCGGCCGATTTGTATTTAGAAGGCTCAGACCAGCACCGAGGTTGGTTTCAATCAAGCTTGCTGAGCAGCGTAGCCATGACCGGCAATGCGCCATATAAAACCGTGCTGACGCATGGGTTTACCGTAGATAAAGACGGTAAAAAAATGTCTAAGTCCTTAGGCAATGTGATGGCGCCGCAAGAAGTCATTAATTCATTGGGCGCCGATGTATTGCGTTTGTGGATTGCCGCTACTGACTACCGCAGTGAAATGACGATTTCGAAAGAGATTTTGCAGCGTACTTCAGAGTCGTATCGCCGTATTCGTAATACTGCGCGTTATCTGTTGGGCAACTTAAATGGCTTTGAGCCGAGTCAAGCGTTGCCATATGAACAGATGCTTAGCTTAGACCAATGGGCGTTACGTTTGACAGCCAACATGCAAAAGCAAATTGAAGCTTCTTATGAAAGCTATCAATTTCACCAAATCTATCAACGCTTACATCAATTTTGCGTGGTGGACATGGGGAGCTTTTATTTGGATATTTTAAAAGACCGCCTATACACCACGAATGCCACTTCTCAAGCCAGGTTGTCCGCGCAAACCGCGATGCAACACATATTGGAAAGCTTGGTGCGCGTATTAACGCCAATTTTAAGTTTTACCGCAGAAGAAATTTGGGGGCATATGGCGGGCGAGCGTGAAGAGTCGGTACTGTTCGCAACGCGTTATACTGGGCTGGATGGCATTGCTAATGACGAGGCAGCCGATGCGCAGTGGCAGCAAGTGATTGCGGTGCGTAACGAAGTGTCTAAGCGCATTGAAAGCTTAAGAACTGATGGTAAGGTTGGCTCAGCATTAGACGCCAACGTTGAGTTATATGCTGGCAGTGAATTGCATGCCACATTGCATGATTTGGGCGACGAATTGCGCTTTGTGTTAATTACGTCCGAAGCCAGTTTGCACGCATTGAACGAGGCTCCAAGTGACGCCAGTGATACTGAATTGAGCGACTTGAAAGTACGAGTCAGCCCATTGACCGACGAAAAATGCGTTCGTTGTTGGCATCGCCGCCCAGAAGTGGGAACGATTAATGCGCACCCTGAGTTGTGCACACGTTGCGTTGAAAATGTGGACGGTGACGGCGAGCTACGTCGTGTTGCGTAACCCTTATTCCTTAGTAAGTCGACCGCGTTTTATTTATCGCATGTATTTAATAGGCTGTATTTAAGAGTGCATGCTAAGGTTTGAGCACAAAAATTATGATGCATAAAAAATGGTTTTACTTAAGTGCGCTGGTGATTGTACTTGACCAAGTCAGCAAGTATTGGGCGGAACATATTTTACGTTTTGATGTGATCGAAATTTTGCCGGTATTTGACTTTTCTCTGGCGCATAACACCGGTTCAGCGTTTGGCTTTTTAGGCGGTTTGGGTGGCATTCAACATGTGTTTTTTGTTGCTTTAGCCATCGTGGTTAGCGCGGTGCTGGCGTTTTTTATTGTCAAACTTAAATCACATGAACGTCATCTTGCCATCGCATACTCGCTGATTATTGGCGGAGCCATAGGTAATGCCATTGACCGCGTTATCTATCAGTATGTGGTGGACTTTATTCACTGGTTTTATAAAGACTGGCACTACCCGCACTTTAATGTGGCCGACATTGCCATTTTTATTGGTGCGGCATTGTTGATCGCTGAGGCTTTTAATAAGCCTTTTTTAAACACAAGCACCGCAGAAACTGAGTCAAATTAGGCTCGCCATTAGGTACTGTTTATGAAAATTCTATTAGCCAACCCACGTGGTTTTTGTGCGGGCGTTGATCGAGCCATTGAAATTGTTGAGCGGGCATTAGAGTTATTTGGCGCGCCTATTTATGTGCGTCATGAAGTGGTGCACAACCGCTTTGTGGTGGACGGCTTGAAAGACAAAGGCGCTGTCTTCGTTGAAGAGCTGCATGAAGTACCAGACGGCTCCACCGTTATTTTCAGTGCGCACGGGGTTTCTCAGGCGGTGCAAAGCGAAGCTGCTGGGCGAGAACTCAAAGTGTTTGACGCCACTTGCCCATTAGTCACCAAGGTGCACATGGAAGTTCAGCGTTATCGAGATCAAGGCGTGGAAGTGGTGTTGATTGGCCATCAAGGTCACCCAGAAGTGGAGGGCACCATGGGGCAAGCCAAATCAGGCATGCACTTAATTGAAGCCCCGCAAGACGTTGATACGTTAAACGTTGAAAATGAAAATAACTTGGCTTACGTCACTCAAACCACGCTGTCGGTGGATGACACTAAAGTGGTGATCGACGCGTTAAAAGCACGCTTCCCGAATATTCAAGGGCCAAGAAAAGACGACATTTGTTACGCCACGCAAAACCGTCAAGACGCGGTTAGGGCGTTATCAAAAGACGCAGATATGGTACTGGTGGTGGGTTCAACCAACAGCTCTAATTCAAATCGCTTAAGAGAGCTATCTGAGAACATTGGTGTGCCCAGTTACTTAGTCGACCAGCCACAACAAATACAACAGGCGTGGTTTGATGATGTTGACGTGGTGGGCATTACCGCCGGAGCCTCAGCGCCAGAGATTTTGGTCAAACAAGTGATTGACCAAGTAAAGGCATGGGGCGGTAAAGTGGTTAACGAAGCCGACGGCCCGGTTGAAAGCGTTTCCTTTTCATTGCCGATTGAGTTACGAAACTCAGCGTCTTAAGTTTTCAGTTTTGTTCGCAAGTGATACCGTTGTTTGTACATATGTTGGTACGTAATGCAAAGTAACATCACAAGAACTATCACTGGTTAGGCAAGGTTTACTTAGCCTAACCAGTGGAATTCTTATTTAATCTAACTACGCCAACACCGGCCTCTGCCCACACCAAGAATGGCTTGAGATTGGTTGCCGGTGGCGGCTTTAACACCACGATCATCTAATGAGAAAGTAGTGCATTGTGGTTGGTCTCCCAGCTGCTGGTTTGGGTTACCAAACCTGTTTGCTGCAATAGTTGCCGTGATTAAATAGCATGAGTTATTGCCAGCCGGAGAGACGCATACCACACCGGCTCGGCCAGGGTTAGTAACCGTAATAGTGTAATATTGGTCGCGCGACGCCACACTGCATACATTGTCAGGATCGACTGTCAGTGGATAATCGTTATTGAGTGTAAAGCGCCGCTCTAGAGCTGCCGCACACTCTAATAATGAACGAGTAGCGTCGGTTCTTGCGCTTTCCAATACATATCGTTGGTAATTGGGTATGGCTATTGCGGCTAAAAGTGCCACAATAGCCACCACAATGACTAACTCAATTAATGTAAAACCAGTTTGTTGCGGTTGTGTATTTTTCATGTTTTAAAAATTCGATAAGTCAATTTCTACCCAAGACTTTCGGCTTGGGGCGGTGCAACCAAAGTCTAAAGTCTCGGTGGCAGTAGAGCCGTCTACAGATTTTAATCCTACACTGAATCGCTCAATACAGGTTGTCTCAGCGTATTGATCATCTGTACCTACTGGGCGCCCGCGAACGATGTTTTGATAGTTGTCATTTTCTTCTCCATCAATGATGGGGCCTGAAGGAACAGGTGGCGTGAAGATTGTGCCATCTCTGTTTTCTCGGCTGGCGAATAGTCTGGCATCAAAAAAAGCCGTTCCGGTTACAAAAGACAGTAAGTAGGTTGCCCCACTTGGTAATACTTCGCACGCCTCTTCTGGCGGAATGTAAGTAGTGAATTGCATGGCGTCAGCGCCTGGTATGACAAATGGGCTTTGTAGAAAGCGCTCGTTTGGTCTGGCAGTAGGGAATGTTAGTTCTCGGCGCCAACCTAAAATAGAATCATCAAACATACCAGATGTTACCAGTGATAATTCTTCAAATGAGTTGGGTGTTCTAGTTCCCGAAGCGACAGGAATTACACTCGGAAGACCTGATAATGAGCCAGAAAGAGTGCTGCTTACTTCGCTGTTGGAAAACTCACTGTCTCCGTTTTGGTCGATTCTCTGTACATTGATTTCAATGCCTGTTACGTCAACCAAGCTTGCGTCATTATCAGTTAAATTGACCGCCACCTCTGTTGGGGTCGAGCTGCCAACAGGCGTGAAGTTTTGATCGGCCAGCGTTAGTTCACCGCGTGCTACCAAATTGAACTTTTCTCTAACTGCGTACATCCAGGTTGAACTTTGGTAGTTCCAGTCTTGTGCAGTAAAGAAACGGCCAGAGTGGCTAATGACCCAATTATTAAGACTTTCGTCGCGCACCAGAAGCGGCGCAAGTGGGGTGGGCTCGTTGGTGTCAATGATGACACTTACTTCGTCTGGGCTAGTTCCATTAACTGTAATGCGTCTTAAATCGCCGCTGGGTGCTAGTTCAGTACCAGTGACAGTGCCAAAGTACACACCGTCTGTAATATCGTCGCCAGTCCAGTCTCTGGCCACCATGTTGCCGACAAAACTGTTATTGGAAATATTATTTAAGGCAACGCCATTTCTGGCGTAACCGTCATTATTGTCAAAACCAAAATTATTGATGCTGTCTGGGGCACCCAGTTGGTACTTAAACAGCCTAGCTCGCCTGTCGCTGGTAAAGGTTTGTAAGTCATTTGGGCCAGAGCCAAACACTAGGTACCAATTTTCGTTATTAATATCAAAGCTAGAGTCGACGGCTTCTCTTACTAAAGCTGGCGCGCTTGAAGTGATGCCAATTTCATCATGACTGACCTCAGCCAATAAGGTTGGTTCGCTTTCAGTGTCGGTTATATCCAGAATAATCATGCTGGATTTAAGTGTGGCATCGTAAACGCCATCATTGTTAGTATCCACATCATGCTCGGTTCCGCCTTGGCGGGTGGTGGCTACTAATATGGTTCCCCAGTGATTAATGTAAGTACAATTGGCTGGGATGTCGGCGCCTCGTGCAACATTGTTACATGCCGGATTTGGGTCAGTGAAAATTCTGGCATCAAAAGCGCTCATTTGGCCGTCAACATAAAACACATGTTGGCTTGCCGTGTAAGCTGGTGACGCCAAAAATCGTAAATGGGGTAGCACTGACTGCGGAACGTAAGCCCATAATTCTTGGCCTAGATCAAAGGCGGTGCCAGAGCGTCCTCTTATATTGCCATTTGGTGCAAAGTCGATAAAACGAGTGGAATAACCATTTGTACCATTTGTTGGGTTATTGAAAAGAAAGCCAGCGTTGAACGCATGCAACATGCCATCGTTTGCCCCTACATACACCACATTTCGCTTAGTGAACGAATTTCTAGAGAACGGTTCATAGGAATCATCATTAAATTCATTTCTAGGGCCCACTTGAAGTGCATTTGAGTTAACAATATCGCCCATCAAGAAGTGCCTTTCGTTATCACGACCTCTGTTGAGCGTGCGTTTACGATAAATGGGGGGCACATAGTCATCATCGTCTTCGCTTTCGTATGATGCATCGGGGTTGAGAGATTCATCGCCACGAATAAAAGCAATAATGTCTCTTGCTAGAGCATTTTTCTGACCATTGGGAATACCGGCGTCGTTTGGCGTGCCTAATATATAGCCCCTTTCGGCCGGTGTTAGTCTAAAGTCTTGATTATTATTGCCGGTCCATTCAAAAGCACGCACTTCGCCCGGCTCTAAGCCAGAACAGGTTGTAATTGGGTTGCTGGGGTCGGCATTAATATCATCATCAATGCAGGTGAAAATATATCGATGGCGATTAGGCGTTGTTTTTGATGGAACGTTATTATAATTGTTCCTGTTACGCCTTACTCTAGTCCGATAATCGCTGAGCTGAGTATCGCTGGCGGCAAGAGGGAACTCTGGATTTTGGTCTGACAGTTTTTTAGAGGCATCCCAAATGGGTTGTAAATTGGTTGCCGGGTTAGCAAAATCTTCAATATCAATCAGTGTTGGAATTTCATTAGGTGTGCGTACTGGGCCAAAGTCGGCATACCGTAACTCGTTGTTTTGGTTTGGATCATTTTGAAACTCAAAGATTCGATCAGAATTTTCATTTAACAAAAACCGGCTATTTCCATTTTGGCTGTTGTTTTGCCTTAAAAAATTATTTGAATCAACAAAAAAACTTTGCAGTGTACCCGTCCAGGTTACTTCGTTAATGCCGTCACTAACTATAGGAACTAGAGTTGGGTAGATTTGAACGCCTGATCCAGACGCGTTATTACCCAGTACGGTTCCGCCACTGAATGATGAGGTGCGTTCAAAAATGTCACTAAAAATATCCGCAAAAATCGCTATTAAGTCATCGCCGTTAGCGGCAGTAAAAGCGGTTGGTCCAGTATCCCCGGCAGTGGCTATTTGATCAATGCCCGTTGTGTTTCCTGCAAAGCCAACCACATAAGTTTGGTAGCCAGCTGCCAATAAGTCCGCCGCTGCTTCGGCGGTACAATCAGTATTGTCTCCAGTACAAGCGTTTTGATGCCCACTTGCGAACCTCGGAGATACAGTAGGGACACCATCGGTAACCAAAATTACAAAAGTATCAACAGGGCATTGTTGTGCCGCGATATATTGTACAGGCGTTGTACCAGTTCTATTTTGGCTAGTAGGTAACGCTTGATTAAAATAATCTAAAGTATGCAGCAGAGAGCCTTCAATAGGTGTGCCGCCACCATCTCCGATGGCGCCTGCATTATCGGTTGTATTTAATTGTGTGGCAATTTGTGTGTAGTGAGTACCATCAAAAAGTTCAACTGGCGAAAAAAGGTCGCCACCGCCCACGCCAGCATCGTACAACATTAAGCCAAGATTTGTTCTTCCGCGAAGCGATGCAAATACTGTTTGCATCGCTGTACGAGCAATTGAAGAGCGGCTTAAAGGCGAGAAGTCGCAATTAGGAAATGTGCCAGTTCCGGCACAGGTAAACGGGGGAACGTCATTTTCTGGCCCAGGTAAAAAGTGCATACTGCCTGAAATATCAAATACAAGCATTACATTTGGGAGAGCATCTTCACCCGATTGTAAACCAGATGGCAACACATTGTAGGCGCTGATTTCATTGCGCGTTTGTGCATGAATACTGGAAACTGCGCACAAACTAAGAGCGAAAAATAATTTTAAAATTGTGGATCTATTGGTCAACATATTGTTACCTATTTTTTGATCTAGGGCGTTGTGTAAACTGATTGAAGCATTACCCGAGTGTTACCCGCTGTTGCTAATGCTGTAATTCGGTACGATTTATGATCGGTTCTGCAAAACGGCCACACATTCCAACCAGCGATGGTGTCCCCAGAATCATCTCCACTGCGGTCTTCATCGCAGCTTGAAGTTTTTAATGTGCGATTACCAACAGAAACGCCAGGAGGCGCAATCACATCCGGTGCTAAGGTTGTTGCAGTAGTAATATCAGGCGTATAACCTAAGAATTCGATAATGTATTGCGGTGGTGCGTCTAAATTAAGTTGGGCTGTGATTGATCCAGGGCCGATTGGTAGTGTTCTATTTCTAGCAGGGTTTGCCCAAACATTGAGGCTTGCCTTGCCTGGGTCATTTTTATCCACCCAAACTTCATACTCCGGTGCAAGCGGGTCGTATCGTTCGGTTCTTCTCATCGGAATGCATAGCCCAGGGCCGTTGGCATCGCCCGCAGTGCAAAAATCGCCATCGTTATTTTCAGTTAACGAATTATCATTTTGACCATTATTGAAAAAGACAAGCCGGTCAAAACTGTTTGGCGTTATAGCGGCGGCTAATATTTGATCTTCGGCAAACCTGAGGGTTATCTGAGCCGCTTGTTCGGCCTGAGCCCGTAAATAAACATTGCGAGCCATTTTTTCATCATTAATATTTAACCTAAAGCTGGTTACGCCGACCAGCGTAATGGCTAATAGCAATAATAAGGCAAGTGGCAATATAAAGCCTGTTTGTTGGTTTTTTGTAAACATAACGTTATCGTTTTTCTTGCAAAGAATAAGTTCTTTCTAACCCGCGATTTTCCAAGCGGTAGATCCGATTCAATGTCATGTAATTGAGTTGAGATTCTGGCGTGGTGATGTTGACTGAATTTGCCAGAGTGTAAGCTTGTACTGGAATATCTTCGGTAAAATTGAGGTCCGTATCTGGGTTAGCAGCAATAAGGGCGCCTAATTCAATATTCACGATGTCATTAGCATTTTGTATGTCTTGTGGTGCAACAATAATGTCGGGCACTTGGTCTCGTGTACTTGGGTTCCCCGAATCGTCGGTTCTGTCTTCGGCGGCAACCAATTGAATATTATATACATTTGGTATTAATTCCTGCGTTAGGCCAGGAGCTGCGGCCAAGCCTCGATCTAGGCGCATTCGAAACAGCGATGGCGTGCCGCTGGCACCGACGCCAATATAATACGCAGTATGATTTACCTGCCGAACTTCGTCTTCTGGTTGCCATGTTCGAACCCAGCCAGAGCTGAATACAATGTTGCCAGGCAAAGCGCCGCCTTGTAGATCTAGCCGGTTTGTTGCAGGTGAGGCGTGTTGAAAAATATCGGCGTATTGGCAGTTCCCCACCAGCACAATTTGACCTTGGTCGAGGGTGTGGTTGCCATTGATATTAAGAAAATCGTCTTGGTCAGTATTGCCGCCTCTAAGGGTGATGGGTAAGTTTTCACTGATACTGGTAGTAACAAATACGTCAGTTCCTTCAATAACACGGCCGTTTAATATGTTTGGTAACGGGTTGCCATTTAAATCGCTCCAGCTATTGTTTCCGGCGGTGACGGGCCTTACATCGGCGATGGTGTAATTATCGTTCAGTTCTGTACCATCAAAACTCCAGATCGTTATTGGTGCTTGAAAATTGTATAGGCCAGCATTGGCTGGGTCATTTAATACGGACGATTGAGCATCTTGAAAGCAACCTAAATTTCCAGCTTCACGTACATCTTGCGAAATAAAGTACGATGTAAAACGCACATTGTCTTGCAATACACTGACCTGTGTGGTGTTACGAAAGGTGGCCTTATGACTTAAATAAGATTGTACAATTACGCCTATTAAGAACAAGGAGATAAACAACGACACCAGCACTTCAACCAGAGTGAAGCCTTGATTTTGGATATGCAATTTTATGGTTTTCATAAGCTATTAGCCTTGCCTGATCGTAATGGTGTATGGACGCGGCAAAATATCGATTTGCGGGTTTGTGTTGGCGCTAACCTCGCTTAAACCTTCTACTCGTTCATACCAAGTAATGGTGATTTGAGTATGAGTAACCCCACCAATAACAACATTGGTAATAGTGGGCAAGGCGTTAGGAAATTGGTTAAGCAGCTGATTATTCCAGGTGGTTAAATCAAAATCTCTGAGTTGATTTTGATCACAGTCATTATTAATACATGCACCACCGCCGCCGGCAGGAATGGCGACGGTATAGTCTGCGTTAGGGTTAGCACGAATACGTGCAATAATGTCGTAAGCAAGCTCAGTGGCTTGCGAACGAAGGTGCGCTTCTTTACTTAATCGTAAGCTGGTGGTTTGCATACCCGCAATGCCCAACATAGCAATAGATAAAACGAATACGGTAACCAACACTTCAATAAGGCTAAAACCCTTATTAGTGTGCGAATGGC
>CALINO010000010.1 GCA_938045295.1 uncultured Arenicella sp. | reverse complement strand
GCCTTTTTGGGAGGCTAGAGGCTTAGGTAGCAGTTCAGCCAAGCCTTGAGCTGGATTGTTGTCCACGATTTCCAAAATAAGTATTTCGTTATAAATCCGCTTTGTTACGTTTGCCATCCTTTGAGCTGTTTCGAGTGCGCCCCTGTCAGACATTTTTTTCATTACTTTAAACAAGTCTTGAGTCGAGTACTCATTCACTCTTTTACGATCTAAGAACGGTATCAGATTAGTTTTTATTCGCTGGTTTAAATCTTTATAGGTGGACTCAGCAATATTCTGGCGACTAAGCCAATCAGCTGCATAGTGACTGAAGCGCTTTTCGGTGAGATCGGCCTCAATGCGCTGCTGCTCTTTGATTTGTTTGGGGTTTACTCCTTTTGCTACGTGGCTTCTTGCGTCCCTGTGGAGCTCTCTAGCTTCTTGTAAGCTTGTATCTGGGTAGTTGCCAATAGTGTATGTGCCTCTCTTGCCAAATAGCCTGAAATCGTATTTCCAAGCTTTATAGCCGCTTGGTTTAACCAGTAAGTACAAGCCTCCACTGTCAGATAGTTTGTATGGTTTTTCTTGTGGTTTAGCTTTAGATACTGCGTTGTGAGTAAGAGCCATAATAGAGCCTAAAATTGATTGGAGACCGTCATAAAGACCGTCAAATATATTGGTTAGTATAATTCTTTAAATACTATTATGGAATAAAATATGTTTATTATTAGCAACTTAAGTTAACTTTGTGGGCTTATAAATTCTCTAAATACTTGCTTTTTGCGCTTTCCATGCGCGCCATTTTAAGAAAGCGGAATCAATCATCTAGATTGGTTCCGCTTTTTTATTTGTCTGAAAAGGTAAAATAGAAGGTAAAATAAATCGCCTTTTTAATCAGATGCGGGGTCAGCCGTTCGCCTTGAATGGGCACAATTTTTTTTCATTCTTTAGTCTTTGAGTTCAGCTCGATCTTCTTTTGAGTCTTTTGCTTCCTTTCTTTTGACGTCATGCAGCGGGAAAGGCTCGCTTTCAGTTATTGTGCGACTTTTTTATTTGGTGCGTTAATGTTGCTTTAAGATAACTGGTGTAGTCGCCTAGCTTTCCCGCCTCTAAATTAGCAATATTCCGTTTCTGGCTGTATTGACTGATAGTTGGTCATTAGTCAAAAATATCATGACAATCTAAGTACATTATTGTAGACAAAATACAATTAAAAATTTACGATATGGATACATAATATAACTTCAGCTTATATTAGTGTTGAGAAGAAAGAGAAGTTTGTAATTTTTTGCAATTAGGTCAAAGACTTAAGGCATTTTAGTATTTTGACGGAAAGCGTTATAAACCAAATTTGTATAAATATTTCCTAGTAAATAACAAATGAAGAGTAGTTTAGATAAAACTGACAATAGAAAAAGCGTCATCAAAGGATGGATATTTGCAGCAATTGGCATCGTTGCCGTATTAGTTGTTGCTCAACTCGCTCCGCTTACAGGTCAAGAGGGCGGAAGCATTGCTCGCTTCTTCGGCCGTTTTCACCCCCTAGTATTGCACTTTCCGGTGGCTTTTTTGTGCCTTGCGGCATTGTTGGAATTGAGCCGTTTATTCCCGGGTCTCAAGCATTTGTCACGTTTTGTCGGGCCAGTATTAGTTCTAACCGCACTTAGCGCTTGTGTTGCGGTTATTTTAGGCATTTTACTTGCCGCCAATGAAGGGCACGCTGGGGCGCTAATTGAACGCCACCGAACTCGTGGTATTGCGGTGGCGGTATTGAGCTGCTTGGCGGCGGCCACTTGGTTGAGTGCTAAAGTTTACAACAGTAAAGCGCTGTGGTTCGGTTATCGCGGTGGCTTAGCGGTGGCTATTTTAGCCATGAGTTTAGCGGCACACGACGGCGGTTCATTGGTTCACGGCCCCAGTTACCTTGCTGACCATGCTCCTAAAGCATTGGTGCCTTTATTAGACGGCCATGTGCCCGTGCATAAGCCTGAAGCAAAAAGCGAGGATGACCACGCGGTTGCTGTGAATGGCGATGCGCATCATATGGCTCCTGTGTCGGCTGAGTTGCAAGATCGATATTCGCAAGACGTTGGCTCATTCTTAAATGGTTATTGCTCACGTTGCCATGGCGATGGTTTGCAAGAAGCCAGCGTGCGCTTTGATGAGTTTGACCCCAATCTAACTACCCATGCTAGCCAACACGATTGGCAGCGAGTGTTAGGCGTGTTGGGCGCACACCGTATGCCACCGGAAGATTCTAAGCAGCCAAATGGTAACCAACGCGCAAAAGCGATGGCTTGGATTCAAGAGGCATTAGAAGAGCAAGCAATGGCTCGCAGAGCCTCACGCGCTACTGCACCGTTACGTCGTCTTTCAAAGCGAGAGCTAAACCACACCCTGCAAGATTTATTCGAAATTGACAGCGACTTTGTTGGCCGATTGCCTGCTGACCCTAACTCTGAACACGGTTACGACACTGATTCAGAGCGTTTATTGGTGTCGATGACTGATTTACGTTTGTATCATGATATTGCTCGCGAAGCGGCTGACAGCTATGTCACCTTTGGTGAGCAAACCGACCAGAAAGAAAACTTCTTTGTGGAACTGGAAGATGTGTACCACTATGGCCGTTTGGAAGGCGATGATCTTTCGTATGAGCGTTCAGCCACACCATTAAGTATTGCGCAAATTGATAAAATAAAAGCGGCACGAAAAGGTAAAGCGCCGGTATATCGTGACCGTATTTATGGCCCATTACCGCACGGTTTTATTCCAACTGGGCAGGCTGAAGGGGTTGGCGAAGGCCGAGGTTTTGCAAGGCTGCATGAGCAATTTATGTTGCTTAAAACTTCGCACGAACAAGGTGAGGTGACGGTTAGAGTCAATGCCGCTATGTTACCAGGCCGCGAAGGCGACAACAGTGTGCCACGGCTGCGTTTAGAAGCCGGTTGGCGCAAGATACAAAGCCTGCGTGTTAAAAACATTGGTGAGCACGACATCACCGCCAGTAAAGACAACCCGCAAACCGTTGAGTTCACCTTCCGTCTGGAAGACGTGATTGCGCCTGATTCTGCGCGCTTGGATGAAACCGGTAAAGACAAATGGGTACTGTTGGTGTTATCTAATGTGGCTCGTCATGATCACGGTGCATTAGCCGGTTCTATTTATGGCCAAGTGGACATGAACCTAGAGTCTTATAAAACGGTTGATATTCCTTATGTAGAGCAAGCTGAGGCGGCCGTTGAATACACCAAAAAGGGCATGAAAAAATGGTCTGATGGTGGCGTGCCTTACTTAGTGCTTGATGCGGTTGAAGCCAGCATTACCCCCATTGAATCTGACCCAAGCATAAAGTGGCGTATTCCGTTACCTAAAGAAGGTGAGAACGGTGACAGTGATGAAATCAGTATTGCAAAAGCCGCGTTAACCGATTTTGCCTCAGTCGCTTATCGCCGTGCTATTAGTGAGACTGAATTAGAAAAGCTAATGACCTTGTTCTCGTCTTTACGCAGTGACGGCGACGACTTTAAAACGGCGATGCGCGAAACTATTGCTAGTACGCTCATTTCACCTAACTTCTTGTACATAGGCTATCCGCTGCCAGAAGAGTTGGCCAGCAACAATACCGATGCCGATGATCAAGCGAGTTATGAGGTGCTTAATAATAATCACTACCTAGCATCGCGTTTGTCGTATTTCCTCTGGTCTTCTATGCCCGATGAAACACTCAAAGACCTTGCCGCACAAGGTAAGCTGAGTGACCCATACGTGCTTTCGAACCAAGTTGAACGCATGCTTGGTGACACTCGCTCTCGTCGCCTAAGTGGCACGTTTGCTAAGCAGTGGTTGCAGTTGAAGAAGCTGGATAACACCATTGTGTCTTATGAGCATTACCCAGACTATGGCGTTGAATTTTCTAAATTGACGGCGCAACAAAGTATTGCCACTTTTCAGGATAACTTCCATCAACGTCGTGATGCTCGAACCTTATACAGTTCAGACCACATGATGTTGAACGACCAATTGGCGCGTCATTACGGAGTGCCTGATGTCGCAGGTGGTGAGCTAAGGCGGGTTGCGGTTGATGATGCTAATGACCGTGCCGGCTTATTGACGCAAGCCAGTGTGTTGACCATTAACTCAGACGGCAAAGAGTCGCACCCCATTAAACGTGGAGTGTGGATGCTTGAGCGTATTTTGAACGATCCGCCACCACCACCACCACCATCAGCGCCAGAACTTGATGGTAATAACCCATTACTGGCTGACTTAACATTAAAGCAAAAAATTGAACATCATCGTAACTTGAGTGCGTGTTCAGGCTGTCACGAAAAGATTGACCCGTGGGGTATTTTGTTTGAAGGTTTTGATGCCACAGGCCGTACACGTACGCATGTTACGGTAGGCAAAGACAATAAATCAGTGCCCGTGGATTCAACATCACAATTACCTGATGGGAAAAAGATTAACTCACTCGGTGAGCTGTCAAGCTACTTACTCAAAGAACGTGAGTCGCAATTGACTTCTGCGCTAGTAGATCATTTAATGATGTATGCACTAGGGCGTGAACTTGATATTCTAGATAAGCAAGAAGCAAAAACCATTCAATCGGTGTTTCGTTCATCGGGTTTTCGCTTAATCGATTTGACCAAAGCTATCGTGCAAAGTGACTCGTTCACAAACCGATCTAGCGTTGAGACTGATACTAAGAAGGAGACCCTGTAATGAAACATAATATTAAACGCAAAGATCGAAGACTGTTTTTACAGTCAGCCGGTTCGTCATTGTTGTTGCCAGCGTTACCGTCGCTGAGTGCGTTATTAAGCACGGGTGCTCATGCCAGCCCTACGGCTGATAAGAGCGTGCCGCCAAAGCGTTTGTGTTTCGTGTTTTTTGGTATGGGCGTTGCGCTACCACCAGAAGATCATGTGGCGCATAAAGATTGGCACTGGTTTCCGCATGAACTTGGTGCGAATTTCAAGTTAAACAAAACTTTGGAATCTTTGGAGCCGTACCGTGATCAAATGAGCATCATGACCGGTTTATCGCACCCGCGTACGCGCACCACCTATGCACACTCAACCGGTGCTTATTTTCTCAGTGGCGCAGACCCTAAAAACCCAGCGGGTAATTCAATTTCAGCAGACCAAGTGTACGCAACTTATGCCGGGCAACACACACGTTACCCGTACATGATGATGTCTACAGAAGGCGGTGTTGGTGATTTTCGTGAACCTAACACAATGTCATACAGCAGCAGTGGCCAACCGATTCCTTCAATTGGTAACCCGCGTGATGTGTTCAATGAAATGTTCGGTGTGCCCAGCGGTGACCGTCAATCAATTGAACGAGCGTTCGGCCGTGATCGCTCTATTTTAGACACCGTAAGCGCTGACTTAGCCAGCCTACAAAAAAGCCTTGGCTACGAAGACAAAGCCAAGCTTGATCAATATTTAACCGCAGTTCGCTCAATGGAAAGTCGCATTGAACGTGCGCAAGATTGGTTAGATGTGCCAAAACCGAATGTGCCAGAAAGCCAATTCAAACAGCTTGACTCTGACCCTATCAATGACGGTCCTACCGACTTCATTGATACCATGTACGAGCTGATGACGCAGGCATTCTTGACTGATAGCACGCGTATGGTGAACTTCTTGAAAGTAAACGAGTCGCCGGGTGGTTTGGCCGGTCGTTTCCCGAAAGTAGCGCTTGGGCTTGATGATCATCACACCTTGTCGCACGGCTTTAATGAAGAAGGTGGTTTCGAGCGTTGGGCTCAATACGATGCCTATTTGGCAGAACGTTTCGCTGGTTTCTTAAAGCAAATGTCAGAAACCGATGATCCGCACGCGGAAGGGTCTTTGTTGGATAACACCGCCGTTCTTTACGGTTCAGGCACCAGTACAGTGCACAACACTCGCAACTTCCCATTGTTGCTTGCGGGTGGTAAAAACTTAGGCTTCAAGCACGGAACATTCCATGGCTTTGATGAAAGCGTTCCAATGTCAAACTTGTTGCTCACCATGTTGCAACAATCAGACATTCCAGTTGAAAGCTTCTCAGACAGTACTGGTAACCTCTCCGAGTTACTAGTGTAAAGCTGAACCAGACAGCGTTTTACGGCAGAAACTATAAAACGTATTAACGCTGTCATTGAAATATCAAATGCCGTGATCAAAGTAATTTGGTCACGGCATTGTTTTTTCTGGCCGGTGTACATGAAGATTCATCAGGTTCAATAATTAAACGGACGTAATAGCATACACAGCCGGCTTAAATTCATTTAAATCTGCCTATACCCAAAATTAACAAAAAGACGGCCTAAGCTGGCGCGCTTTAAATACCGTTTAAGATATCGCGATGGCACATAAAATCCATTAAACTTCGCCTATTGTATTAGGCGTGTCGAAGGGGACGAGTCGTGAAAATGAATGTGTTTGTGAAAATAGCGTCGGTGTTATTGCTGGTAGCGTATTTATTGGTTTTTGGGTGGCTGGGCAGCAAGCAGTTGAATGAATTCAGTGATGATGCTCAGCTGGTTGGGGTGCTTAACGCCTTGCCGGGGCGCATACATGACCCCATGAGTGCGTATGGCCGTAATCATTTAATTGCCAGTTTGCGTGAATTAGGCTCAAATGGCGAGAAGCCAATTCATGATTTGCCAGCCGCGCAAAGCATTACCCAGTACCTTGATTATGATATTACAGGCATTGTTGCATTGCTTGAAGACAGCCAGTTGCGTGAGGCTCGCTTACAATTGCAGAGTTTGGCTGGCCTTGCAGCCGACGAGTACGCGAAAAAACGATCCACCGTTTTAAATCTTCTAAGCTTAGGCTTATTGGGCAGTTTTCTGCTGTCTATGCTGTGCGTGTGGTGCTTTCGCAGGGCTGAGGCTAAGTCAATACAGCCATTGTTTGCCGCCGCTGAAGGCGCCAAAAAAAGCAGTCAGGCTGGCGCGGGCGTTGCAGCTGAGCCAACATCACCCTTGGCGGTGGCCATTCAAGACATTAGTCACAAGCAATCGATTAAGTCTGGGCATGATTATGTGCTTGAGCTTAAAGGCGATGACTTATTGAGCGTTACCGACCATCATTACCCACTGATTGAAGCCTCGATTTGTGAAATGGTGACTAACGCCATAGTGCACGGAGGGCGGGCGTCGGCCACGCGCATTGCGGATGGCAAGCCGGCCACCATTAAGGTGTTTGTGGGCTTAAGTAAAGACGATAATGGTTGGGTGATTACCGTTGCTGATGATGGCGAGGGCATTGATGAAATGGAGTCTATGCAGCACGCTTTGGCCAAACAACTGATTACCAACGATACCATTAAGCAGTTAGAACCCGGCCACGGGGTAAAGTTAATCTTGCTAGAAGGGTTTTCGAACGCAAAAAACAACAAAGGTGGCTCGTTAAAAAGCAACACGCTGTCGGGTATCAGGGAAGCGGTAATGGCCGTTGGCGGTAAGGTTTCATTGCGTAATCGGCCCGGTGTTTTTTGCGAATTTAAGTTGAAATTGCCGTTTTAAGTGCTTGGTTTTATTGTTGGCACGCCGCTTAGGTAAATTCTGTAAAAATAAACGCTTTATTGCCTAGTATTTAGAGCACGAAGCCCTATAATCGCGCACTGATTTAGCCCTTATTTGGTTTGCTCTAATGAATTTACGCAACATCGCAATTATCGCGCACGTAGACCACGGTAAAACAACCTTGGTTGATAAACTGTTACAACAATCTGGTACGTTTGATGAACGCGCCGAAATTGTTGAACGTGTTATGGACAGTAACGACATTGAAAAGGAGCGCGGAATTACCATTTTGGCAAAACCGACGGCGCTGACTTGGAAAGACTATCGCATTAACATTGTTGATACGCCTGGCCACGCAGACTTTGGTGGCGAAGTAGAGCGCATTATGTCGATGGTTGATTCGGTGATCTTGTTGGTGGATGCGGTTGATGGCCCAATGCCACAAACGCGTTTCGTAACGCAAAAAGCGTTTGAGCACGATTTACAACCAATTGTGGTCATTAACAAAATTGACCGCGAAGGCTCGCGCCCAGATTGGGTGCTAGACCAAACCTTTGACTTGTTCGATATTCTAGGCGCCACTGACGAGCAGCTTGATTTTCCGGTGATATACGCTTCGGCCATTAACGGTTTTGCGACCGACGATGCGGATAATCTTACTGACAACATGGACGCCTTGTTCCAAGCCATTATCGACCATGTTCCACCACCGCCGGTTGATGAAGACAAGCCATTTCAAATGCAAGTGTCTCAGCTTGATTACTCAAGTTTCTTAGGCGTGATTGGTATTGGCCGCATTAAGCAGGGCACTATTAAAACCAATGGCCAGATAACGGTGATCGACGCTGAAGGCAAAACCCGAAATGGCCGCATTGGTAAGATTTTTGGTTTTAAAGGCCTTGAGAGAGTTGAGGTTGACACCGCCAAAGCGGGCGATATTGTGGCCGTAACGGGCATTGAAGAGTTATTTATCTCCGACACTATTTGTGACCGCGAAGCGGTTGAAGCGCTGCCGCCACTAACCGTGGATGAGCCAACGGTAACCATGACGTTTCAGGTCAACACCTCGCCGTTTGCTGGGCAAGAAGGCAAGTACTTAACGTCTCGCCAAATTCGTGACCGTTTGCAAAAAGAGTTGGTGCACAACGTGGCTTTGCGAGTGGAAGACACTGAAGACCCTGAAAAATTTAAAGTGTCTGGCCGTGGCGAGTTGCACTTATCGGTGTTGATTGAAAATATGCGCCGTGAAGGTTTTGAGTTGGCGGTATCGCGACCTGAAGTTATTTACAAAGACGTTGATGGTGAAATTCACGAGCCTTATGAAAGCCTGACGGTAGACATTGATGAAGAACACCAAGGCACCATCATGCAAGCGTTACAAGAGCGTGGCGGTGATTTAAACAACATGCAGCCTGACGGTAAAGGTCGAGTGCGTTTAGATTTTAGCATTCCGTCGCGTGGCTTGATTGGCTTCCAAACGGATTTCATGACCATGACGTCGGGCTCTGGCTTGATTTACCACATCTTTGATCAGTATGCGCCTAAGAAGAATAAGTCGTTCGGTCAGCGTAAGAACGGTGTGCTAATTGCCAATGGCACCGGTAAGGCATTGGGTTTTGCTATTTTTAACCTGCAAGACCGTGGAAAAATGATGATTGAACCGTCACAAATGGTGTACGAAGGCCAAGTGGTTGGTATTCATTCACGCGACAATGACCTCACTGTGAACCCACTTAAAGGCAAGCAGCTGACTAACGTGCGTGCTTCTGGTAAAGATGACGCCATTCAATTGGTGCCGCCAGTCAAGCACACGTTAGAGTCGGCGCTTGAGTTCATTGATGATGATGAGTTGGTGGAAATCACACCTGAAAGCATTCGTATTCGTAAGCGCTTCTTGTTAGAGCACGAACGTAAGCGCGCCAGCCGTGAGGCAAAATAACTCACACAGTGGTAAGCTTATAGCGTAATGGTTATTTACGATCTTCAATGCAGCAATCAGCATCAATTTGAAGGCTGGTTTAAAAATGCAGATGATTTGGTAAGTCAACAAGCCTCGGGTTTGTTGACTTGCCCGTTCTGTAATTCAAGTGAAGTAAGTAAAAAACTAACGGCGGCCAAGGTGGGGCGCAAGAGTAATTCTGTTTCTTCCCCAGCGCCTGTGGAACCAAACTCACAAGCGGCACAAGCCATGCCCAGCGATGGCGCTAAGGCGTATGCACAGTTGCAAAAAATGCTGAGCGATGTGCACCAGCATATAGACCGTAATTTCGTTGATGTGGGCAATAAATTTGCCGATGAAGCGTTAAAAATTCATAACGGCGAGAAAGACCCTGAGAACATTCGTGGTACCGCCAGCAAGGCTGAGCTAAAGGAATTAGCTGAAGAGGGCGTATCAGCCTTACCACTGCCGCCAAAACCGGTTAATAAAGATAAGTTAAATTAGCATTAAATCTGCTGTTAGGATTTTTCTGTTGGTACTTCGTTCGTTTACGTATTGTGAGCGTTTTCTGACCAATTAATCCGGCGAATCAAGGGTGGCGGAGGCCTGATATGGGCTGAAATAAATTGAGTACAACCATTACGGTGATGCAGCCGATGGTTAATGGCTGTGAATTTTTGCTTTTATTATTGCCGGCGTGTTGAAGGCAAATAGACGGAAAAATTAGTACATTCAGGTTAAGAGCTTAAAAATCAGAAAGAATCTTAACAATTTGTTTAGAAAACACACTTTTTTGACAGGTATCTAGATAATATACGCAGGTAGGGTGAAAACTAAGCAAGCTTTGGAGTTTTGTATGAGTAAGCGCCTTAATTCAGTGCATTTAGGTCAGTTAATTATTAAGAGCCAGTTAATGGCAAAACATGACTGGGTGGCTGCCATTGAAGATGATGCCGATTTCAGTTGTGTGGTCAATGAAGGTGACTCTGCCTCGGCGATATTTCGCTCTAACGCCAGCGACAGCCATGAATTCATCAATGTGAATGACAGTGGCATTAATGTTAGTCAACCCTCTGAACAGTTAATCGACAAGCTCAGGCACATGGTGACTGACAGAGTCAATAAGTAACAACAGAGTAATAGTTAGCTGAAAGCATCAGCATCAATTATCGATTACTAACTATCAACGGTGTTGAGATACGTACGACGCCATTTCTGCCGAGTGTGTCTTTTCATCTGACCTTAAACCGTCTATTACGCCAGCTTTATCTGCTGGCGTTTTATTTTGGCTGGTTTTCCAAGCGCCGTTCAAGGCGCTGATTGGTATTTCAATACCAACAATAGCGTTCAGCACTTTTTCGGTAAAACTGGCCGGTGCATCGGCCACTTTCCATGGCTTGGCTTGGTCTGATTCTTGTTGATCGGTGAGGGTGTTTAGGTGTTCTAGTAACCAGTCTTTGTCTGTTATCGCTTTTGGCTGGCCATGAGCGTGAACAACCACGTAATTCCACGTGGGCACGGCTTTTCCGTGTTCTTGTTTGCTTGGGTACCAAGAGGGCGTTATATAGGCTTCAGCGCCTTGGAATACCACAATTGATTCTTTCGTTGTTGGTAGTGACTTCCAAACGGGGTTGGCTATGCTCACATGCCCCTTTAGCACACCGAATTCGCCCTGCGTCTTGTCTAATGCAAAGGGTAAGTGGTTTACCTCTAATTCATCGTCTTTAGAGACTATCCATGCGCCTAATGGGTGTGATTGAACTAAATCGTGCAATACATCCACGTTGGTTTCCTTAAATTTATTCGGAACGTGCATTTTTTTATCCTAAAAAAATAAGAGTGCTATTGCGTTGCTTCTACGTTATCGCTCAGCACCGGCGCTTTTTACCTTGTGATGAGTGAATTTATAGTAGCCGATATTAGAACCCTTGTCGTATTAAACCAACCACAATACCTTCAATGGCGAATGCTTGTGTTTGTAAATCCACTTCAATGGGGTCGTAGTCGTCGTTTTCAGCAATCAGAGAAATGGTGGCGCCGTTACGTTGGTAGCGTTTGACGGTGACATCATCGTCAATTCGTGCAACCACAATTTGGTTTTCGTTGGCTTTGTTGGCTTTTTTAATGGCCAGTAAGTCTTGTTCGAAAATGCCCACATTCACCATGCTGTCGCCGCGTACTTTTAATAAAAAGTCGGCTTTGTCGGCAAACAGGCTTTGATCAACGCTAATGTATTGTTGAACGTGCTCTTGAGCAAAGATAGGCGAACCCGCGGCAACATCGCCTATAACGGCTATGTCGGTAATGTTTGCCGCGTTGTGGTCTATGGCAATGAATTCGGGTGATTCGTTGTTGTGTTGTAAATTGGCGCGCGCTTGCTCGCTAATTACAATGCCTCTAGAGGTGCCGGAGCGTAGTTCTATGTGCCCCTTTTTATCCAGCGCTTTGAGGTGGTCTTCAGCCGCGTTGGGTGAGCGAAAGCCAAAGTGATCGGCTATCTCTATACGGGTGGGTGGGGCGCCGTTAGCGCTTATTCGATCTATGATGTAATCGAATATTTCTTGTTGCCGCTTAGTCAGCGGTTTTAGTTCTATTGCATTCATAGCCATATACTAACAAAGCACTGTTAAAAAAACCAGTGCTTTTATTTTGGCTAGATTTATAGCTAGAACCAGCTTCCTTTGCAGCGTGTTCTTTAGGCGGTTAGGTAACTGTATTTACATAACCGTTGAGATCGCAAAGGTGTACTAAGTACGATTACGGTAGGTAATACGGCCTTTGGTTAAATCGTAAGGAGTAAGCTCTACGGTCACTTTATCTCCGCGTAAAATACGAATGTAGTTTTTACGCATTTTTCCTGAGATATGTGCATGCACAACATGCCCGTTTTCAAGCTCTACTTTAAATTCAGTATTTGGAAGGGCATCGATAACCGTCCCTTCCATTTCAATCTGATCTTCTTTTGCCACGTTGTTATTCTGACTCTAATAAAATGTTGATAAAAGGCTGGGTTTTTATTGTTTTAAATCCTAGCCCAAAAACGGGGGTATCATGCCCCAAGTGGCTTTATAAATAAAGGCTAGTGCAGCGATTTCAAGAGGATATTGACGCCTTGGCGTGAAGCAAGAGCTGAAAAGGTTTTTTAACGCTTATAATTCAAGCTGTTGCCACTGTTTGTCGATGTAACCTTCTAATGGTTTGAATTGGCGTTTATAGTTCATTTTCG
This sequence comes from uncultured Arenicella sp., assembly GCA_938045295.1. Classification (GTDB taxonomy): domain Bacteria; phylum Pseudomonadota; class Gammaproteobacteria; order Arenicellales; family Arenicellaceae; genus Arenicella. The sequence continues at coordinate 87,242 of CALINO010000010.1, read as the reverse complement.
GTGATTGATCTATCCAATAGCCCAAGTAGAGAAAAGGAATGTCGTGCAGCCGAGACAATTTAATGCCGTATAAGATGGCGTAGGTTCCCAGGCTTCTGTTGCTGTAATCAGGGGCAAAAAATGTGTATACCGCGGATAAGCCTTGGTCGAACTGGTCAAGCACCGACAAGCCGATTAATTTGCCGTCCAAACGAAGGCATAAAAACTTAGTGGCGGCGTAATCCGATTCAATAAAGCTGATGTATTTTTTCGGGTCGTCGTCGCACATGCTGCTGTCGGCGTGGCGATGTTGCTGATACCTTAAGTACAGTTCAAAGTGTTCTTGGTCAAACCGAACGTCTTCAATGCTGGCCGTTAAGTCTAAATTTTTACGCCATATTCGGCGTTGGCTTTTAGACGCCTTAAACTCTTTCACCGGTATGCGAACCGACACGCAGGCATTACACGTAGGGCACTTGGGCGTGTACAGCATATTGCCGCTTCTTCTGAACCCAGAACGAGAAAGCATGGAAAAAAGTGCCGGCTCTACCTTGTGCTCAGGGTCAACCAAAATTGATGCACTTTGTTGCCCCTCTAAATATGGGCAATCATCAATCACGGTTTCAAATAAACGAATTGGATTGTGTGATGAACTCATAATTACGTTATAACACTTGTTTGTGAAAACAACATGTTAGAGTTTGTTAAGCTGCTTAACACTTGTGGGGAAATTAGCTGAAAAGTCACTTTTTTCTTGGTTTATATCGATGTTGTTTAATGATTTAACAAAATCATCACGAGAAATTTCAACCGCGCCTAAGCTGAATAAATGGTCAGAAGCCACCTGGCAATCAATCAACTCAAAATTGTGGTTCGTTAAATGTTGGCATAAATAAACCAACGCTGTTTTTGACGCATCGGCCTTGCGGCTGAACATGCTTTCGCCGAAAAAAACCTTGTCTAAGCAAACGCCATACAGGCCGCCCACGAGCTGTTGATCTTGCCAAACTTCCACTGAGTGCGCGTAGTGTTGCTTATGTAATTCAATATAGGCCTCATGCATGGCTTGTGTGATCCACGTGGCTTCTTTACTGTTGTGCGCGTGTTCTGGGCTTTGGCCACGTAAGGCACACCCTTGAATAACCTGCTCAAAAGCCTGATTGCACGTGACGGTGAACTTATTGCTCATGCTTTTTTTCAAGCTGCGCGAGACTTTAACGTGCGTAGGGTAGAGCACTAGTCGCGGGTCTGGCGACCACCACAAAATGGGTTGGCCTTCATTGAACCACGGAAACACGCCTTGCGCGTACGCGCTGACCAGCGTGTTAACGCTAAGGTCGCCGCCCATGGCCAGCAAGCCGTCATCGTCGGCATTGTCTAAACTGGGGAAAGGTTGAAAACTAAGCATTATTGGTGGCTTGTCGGTGGAATTATTGATGGATTGTGGGCTATTGCGTGGCAATTAAATTTCGGTGTGGGTGTTGTCTTGTTTAAACGGTGAGTGCGTTTGCAGCTGGTCTTGGTAGTCTGCAATGTGTTCGGCTTCAGATTTTAGAAACTCGCCAATGGCACCACTGAATTCAGCGTTAGCAATCCAGTGCGATGAATACGTAGTGTTGGGAGTAAGCCCTCGCGCCAGTTTATGTTCGCCTTGCGCGCCCGCCTCAAAGCGCTGGTAGCCATGCTTTATACACCATTCAATGGCTTGGTAGTAGCAAGTTTCAAAGTGCACGCTGTGAAAATTATTAAGCGCGCCCCAATAGCGCCCGTATAAAGTATCGTCACTTTTAAAGTATAAGCCGCCAGCAATGGTTTGCCCTTGATAGTTGGCAAATAAAAACAAGGTGTGCTGATTGCACTCTTTGGCCAAATGCAGAAAAAAGTCTTGGTTTAAATAACTTTGCGCGCCGTAATAGGCAATGGTGCGCTGGTAAAACTGATACATGGTGTGGGCGTTATCTTGATTTAACTGATCGCCACTGAGCCATTGGTACTCAAGCCCGGTTTCTAATACGCGCCGCCGTTCGCGTTTGATGTTCTTGCGCTTTTTTGAGCTCATGCCTGCAAGAAAGTCGTCAAAGTGCTGGTACCCTTTGTTTTGCCAATGAAACTGTGTGCTGTGGCGTTCTAACAAGCCCATGTCTTTCATGGCTTGTGCTTGTTTCGGGATGTTAAACAGGCTGTGAAAGCTTGATAAGTTTTGCTCTTCGGCCAGTTGGGTGGCGTGGTTTACTAACTTTTCAATCGCCAGTGTGTCATTCAAACCATGATCATCAAGCTTGTCTGATAGCAATATTCGGGGCCCGGTTGCGGGCGTGAACGGCACCGCGTTCGACAATTTTGGGTAGTATTGCAGGCCGTGGCGTTGGTAGGCGTTCACCCATGCCCAGTCAAAAATGTATTCACCGTAAGAGTGGTCTTTGATGTAGCAGGGCATGGCCGCCAACAATGTGCTGTTGTCTGGCGCGTACAAAGCAAAATGTTGAGGCCGCCAGCCGGTGTGTTCGCACACACACTGGTGCGCTTCAAGCCCACTTAAAAACTCGTGCCTTAAAAACGGGTTGTTTTTAGCAAATTGAGTCTCTACTAAAGCGTTCCAGTGCGTTGGGTCTATTTGATCGAGTCGAGGGTGTACAACAATATGCATGGTGGCGTTAAACTTATATACTTCGCTTAAGAATTTTATCGGATGTGTGGCACAAGCACAGCAACGCTGTTATCGGCATTTAATCATTAGAACACAATTAGAACATAACCCATGAGTAGTGAAATTAAAATTGGCTTGGCTCAGATCAATGTGGTGGTCGGCGCAGTAGAAAGTAACGTAGACCGCATTATTGAGTATGCCCAGCGCGCGCGCGATGACATGCAATGCGACTTATTGGTGTGTTCCGAAATGGTGCTAACCGGTTACCCGCCTGAAGATTTGTTAATGCGCCCAGGCTTTCATGCTTTAGTAGAACAACAGCTTGAGCGCTTATGCCAAGCGGTGTCGGGCATTGATTTGATTGTGGGCTACCCTAAAAAAGAAACCGCGGCCGACGGCACATCCAGCATGTACAACATGGGGGCTTTAATCAGCGATGCTAAGGTGCAGCAAGCTTACCGAAAAATCAAACTGCCCAACTACGCAGTGTTTGATGAAAAACGTTATTTTGACGCCGGCGATTCGGCCTGCGTGTTTGATTACAAAGGCATTCAGCTTGGGCTAACGGTGTGCGAAGACATTTGGCACCATGGGCCGATTGAAATGGCGGTGCAAGAGGGCGCTGAGTTAATTATTAATATTAACGGCTCGCCGTATCATGCCAATAAAATTAAAGAGCGCCGAGGCGTTGTTTGTGAACGCGCGAAAAAAGTAAATACGCCAGTGGTGTACGTGAATCAAGTGGGCGGCCAAGACGAATTAGTGTTCGACGGTGCCTCGTTTGTGTGCGACGGCAATGGCGCGGTGGTGCATCAAATGGTCAGCTTTGATGAAGCCTTAAGCGCGGTTACGGTGGGTAAACAAAGTGATGCTAGCCTTGCACTCACTGGCAGTGAAAACGTGCCAGAGTTTGAGCCATTACAAAGCATCTATAACGCTCTGGTGTTAGGGGTGCGAGATTACGTGCGTAAAAATGGTTTTTCAGGTGTGGTTATCGGCCTTTCAGGCGGCATTGATTCAGCACTCACCACGACCATTGCGGTGGACGCATTAGGCGCTGACAATGTTGATGTGATCATGATGCCGTTTAAGTACACCTCAGACATTTCCAAAGAAGACGCCTATTTGGAAGCCAAAGCGCTGGGTATTAAGTATCACGTTATTTCAATAGAGCCGATGTACGATGCATTTGTACAACAGTTAGCGCCGGTGTTTGAAGGCTACGAGCAAGACGTCACCGAAGAGAACATACAAGCGCGTTGCCGCGGCCTAACGTTAATGGCGTATTCCAATAAAACCGGCCGCATGGTGCTAACCACCGGTAATAAAAGTGAAATGTCAGTAGGCTACGCCACTCTCTACGGAGACATGGTGGGCGGCTATAATGCCATTAAAGACGTACCCAAAGTGTTGGTGTACGAGTTGGCCAAATACCGTAATACCATTTCACCGGTGATTCCAGAACGAGTGATTACGCGTGAACCGTCGGCCGAGTTACGACCAGATCAAATTGATTCAGACAGCTTGCCCGAGTACGAGGTGCTTGACCCAATTTTGGAATTGTATGTGGAGCAGGATTGCCCACCGTCTGAAATTGTTGCCAAGGGTTACCCCGCTGATGATGTAAGTAAAGTAATCCGGCTGGTTGATCGCAACGAATACAAGCGTCGCCAAGCGGCTCCGGGTGTGCGCATTACCAAGAAAGCGTTTGGTCGCGACCGGCGTTACCCAATTACCTCGGGTTATCGACCTAAAGTGGATTAATATTCATTCAAAGGCTTCGGCGATTCGCATTAGCCGCGAAGCTCAGCTATGAACGTTTCTATATTTTGCTCTTGATAAAACGGGTTAGCTAGTATCCACTGGATGCTAGCTAATAATTGACAAAGCCCATGTTTGGCTTGGCTTTTTGTCATAAGTGGAATGAGATAATCATCGTATACCGAGCCATCGTCTTGGTTGTACCACACCGCGCCGAAGCGTTCTTTTTCATCGTAATAAATTGCCAAATTAACATTGTCGTCTACGTGAATAAAGCCAACTGACTTGTAATGCGTATTGAGGTAATCGATTTGAACTTGGTCTAAAAAACCAGCGCAAGCCAAAAAATCATCTTTGTTATTACCCCAGATAAAATCGAGCATGTGGATTAAACCGAGCCCCTTTAGTTGTTCATAATTAGCCCGGCTCTTGTCTAAATAGTGGGTAAACTGGTTCAAACTCAAAATATTGCACGGGTTATTAATAGTGCCGGTTAACTTGCCGGCTTCACGATAAAAGTGACGCAACTCTTCTGGCAGATTAACTTGATAGTGTTCTTCAAACTTTGCTATCTCAGCCAATGAGGCTTGCTCGCTAAATTCATTTAGGCCACCTACCTCGGCTAAAAACGCGGTGAAGCTGCCGCCGTCATCGCCATTGTCTAATAAGTATTGGTAGTAATCTTTTTTCCGAATCAGTTCAACCTGGTTGTCTAATTCACTCAATGTGATCAGCTGTGATACGTCAAACTTCGCATTACTTAATACGTTTTGCGCAACATAGCGTTGGCACCACGACTTATAGGCTGTTGAATTAGCTATATGCTGTATTTTATCGTGGTTTTTAGTAAATTTGAGCAAACCATATACGTAGTGATTAACTTGGTGCTGTACTGCTTGTTCTAATTCAGCGTAGTTGAGTGCGGCTATGGTTTGCTCAATCTCATCAGTTTGCCAACTTTCAAGTTCATCTAAGGTTTCAATAATGGCGTAATTAGTTTGGTCTTGCTGGGAGTAGTTAAATTCAGCGGTAACGGCTTCAGGTTGAGGTGCTGATGGTTCTTCGGTTTGATTAAAAAGAGACTCATATGACAGATCAGGGTTCTCCTTTAATGCGTCTGATTTAATTTTCTTTAATCGTGCTTTTTGTTCTTTGGTGCTGCTGGGCGCGGCAAGACGAGCATCAACAAACAGAAGCCATTCGGGGCTTTTTTCATGCCATTGGCAGAGCAGGTCAGTCATTCCAGCAACATCTTCAATGTCTGCCATTGATTTTATTCGTTGTTCTAATTCAGATGCCATTTTCTAGTCGTTCGCTAATTGTTGTTTAGTCCTTGGTTGGTTAGGCAAGAAAATTTTAGTCTAGCATGAAGTACTGAAAATCAAACATCCCACTCTGGGCAGTAGTCGGCATTGTTTAGACGCATGCCTTTGTCTAATGTCTCAATGCTGGCTATTTCTTGCTCAGATAAATGAATACTTTCGGCATCAAAATTGTCTTGAATGCGTTTACGTTTATCGGAAGAAGGAATGACCGAATAGCCGAGGTTCATTAGAAATGCCAGCGCAATTTGGCTGGTGGTGGCGTTGTGTTTTTCGGCTATTTTTAAAAGCACCGGGTCATTAATTAATTCACCGCGAGCCAAAGGGGAATACGCGGTCAGTTGAATGCCTTTTGACTGACAGTAATCCACAATCGGCTTATTTTGCATGTAAGCGTGTATTTCAACTTGATTGGTGTATATCGGTCGATCACCGAAAATTGGTAGGCTTTCTTCGATGTGTTTAATTGTAAAGTTGGAGACGCCAATGTGTTGCGTAAGCCCTTTATCGTAAACGTCCATAAACTGGCTCACGTAACTCTCGAGTGGGTATTTCTCGTAGAGTGATGGAAAGTGCAGTAACAGCAAATCTACTTTGTCCATGCCCAGTTTTTCAAGGGATTTTTCCACCGCCGGAAGCACTTCTCCCTCGCCGTAATCGTGAGGGTCTACTTTTGTAGTGACGAAAACGGAGTTGCGATCAACACCACTGTCTTTAATGGCTTTTCCAACCGCGTCTTCATTTTGGTAAGAGGGCGCGGTGTCAATATGCGTATAGCCAATATCAAGTGCGTCTAATACACCTTGATAAGCGGCCTTTTTATCTCGGTTCCAAGTTCCGTAGCCTAATTTTGGAATGTCGAAATTAGTGGCCATAATGTTACCTACATGGTTGGTTTTTTAACGGTTAGTATTGAGGGTGTGTCTAGACCCAGCCATACAGCATTGGGGTGGTTGTATTATCTAGAGCAACAAGTTTCCAGGTTTAGAGCAGGGTCTGGCGAACCCAAAAGGCAACAAAAGCAATGCTGACTTTGTTGCCAGCATTGCTCCTTGTGATTACTTTGTTCTGAGTTTAGCCAAACGTTAACCAAACGGGTTAAGTCTACTGAAGAATCCTTTTTTCTTTTTGTACACTTCTTTCTGGTTGTCTGGAAAGTTCTCTAATAGCACCTTATGTGTGCTTTCGGCTAAGTCATCTAAGCCCATTTCAACGTAGGCCTTTTCCATCAGAATAAGCGCCGGTTCTACTGATGGTGATGTTTCAAAGCGGTAGATGATGTGCTTGCAGCGATTTACCGCGGCTACGTAAGTTCTGTTATTAAAGTAAAATTGGGCAACCGCCAATTCTCGTTTAGCTAGGGCGTTGCGAATAAATACAATGCGCTGTTTAGCGTCGTCGGCGTATTTACTTTGTGGGTAGCGCTTGAGCAATTCCTCAAACGCTTCCATTGAATCGTTATACGGTTTAGGGTCACGTATTGAGCCTTTACCCCCTTTTAAATAACGATCAATTTTGCCGCTCTTTTTTTCGAAGCTGGCAACGCCTTTCATGTAGTAAGCGTAATCAACGTTCTGATGCGTAGGGTAAAGTGAAATAAAATTGTCAGCGGCGCTAATGGCTCGGTCAACTTGTTGGGTTTTATCAAACGCGAAGATCATGTCGAGTTTGGCTTGCTCGGTGTACTCGCCAAACGGAAACGCGGCTTCAAGAGCGCGATAGTAGTCAATGGCAAAGCTGTAATTACCGGCATCTAAGGCTTTTTTGGCCTTGGCATACAGTTCTTGTACTTGCTGTTGTTGAGCCAGTTCAGTATTCACCGCGCTGTTTTTTTTCTTGCCAGAACAACCGGATATAATGGCTGCCGCCAACAATAGGGTAAGCAACTTAACAAATGAACCACTCATCTGACGGCTGTTTGCAAGCACATTGGACGTTGGCTTGAAATAATTGAGTGGTGAAAGTATGGCTAAAAGGCTCATGAAATTATTGTTATGGGTTATCATAAATTACGCGTAAGCATAGCGTGAAATTAACGTACATTGAAGCGTTTAGCGTGCTTCAAATATTAACAAGCGTCTAGGTTTTATTGGGCTAAGCCCAGCAAAACCAGATCTTAGCAGAATTATAAGCTTTATGAGTTTTTCTAAACACAGTTATATTGTTCCCGAACACATGGTTGGCATGCGTTTTGATAAGGCCTTGGCCGAGTTATGCGAAGGGCATTCACGCAGCACTATTCAAAGCTGGATTAAAAAAGGCTTGGTCATGCTGGATGACGAAACCCCCAAGCAAAAAGACAAGGTGTTTGGCGGCGAGCACATCGAAGTCAATGTGCCGGAAATTCGTCAAGGCGAATGGGAAGCGCAAGACTTGCCCATTGATATTGTGTTTGAAGACGACGATATGCTGGTGATTAATAAGCCCGCTGGTTGGGTGGTGCATCCAGGGGCGGGCAATCCTGACGGTACGTTGTTAAACGCATTGCTGTTTCATTACCCTGAAAGTCGCCAATTAGCGCGTGCGGGCATTGTGCACCGTTTAGATAAAGACACCTCAGGCTTAATGGTGGTGGCTAAAACTGAAACTGCGCGCCTAGGCTTAACCGCTCAACTGGTTGACCACAGCTTGCACCGTGAGTATTTGGCATTAACCAATGGCCGAGTCATTTCTGGCAATATGGTGGAAGAGCCAATTGCGCGCGACAAGCATGATCGCCGCAAAATGGCGGTTAATATGATGGGTAAAGAAGCCATTACCCATTACCGCATTGATTCTAGGTACCGCAACCACACATTGTTGCGCGTGCAACTGGAAACCGGCCGTACGCACCAAATTAGGGTGCACATGACGCACATTGGGTTTTCATTAGTAGGTGATCCGGTGTATGGGCGCCGCTTAGCCATTGCCGGAGACTGCCACCCAGAGTTAGAAACACAGTTACGCAGCTTTAAGCGCCAAGCTTTACACGCCACGCGTATTGAATACGATCACCCCATCAGCGGTGAACATCAATCGTGGGAGCGCCCAATGCCGCAAGACATGCAGCTGTTGGTAGACGCTTGCGATGTGGATAATCATTAGTACGCATGCGCTTAATCACCCCTAATTGGAATGCACCCGAGCACGTAAAAGCGGTGAGTACCACGCGCGCAGGAGGGGTAAGCCGTGCGCCATTTGATCAATTAAATTTAGGCACGCATGTGCAAGATGAACCTGCAGCCGTGCGGGCTAACAGAGAGTCATTAAAACAGTCTCTTAGTTTAGCGGTTGAGCCACTTTGGTTAGAGCAAACTCACAGCATTGATGTGGTTAAGCACGCTGATCAACAGGCCGTTATTATGGCTGATGGCTCTTACACTGATACGCCGAATAAAGTGTGTGTGGTGATGACCGCTGATTGCTTACCATTGCTGCTAACCAATAAACAAGGTGACCGCGTGGCCGCCGTTCATGCTGGTTGGCGAGGCATGGCCGACGGCATTATTGAGCAAGCGGTGGCAAAATTGGGTGATGATCCGCAACAGATTATTGCTTGGGCTGGGCCATGCATTGGTGTGGGCGCATTTGAAGTGGGTATGGAAGTAAAGCAACAACTGGGTGGCCCAAACGATGCCTATCAGCCCCACAGTAACCCGAATAAAGTTTACGCCAATTTAACGCGCTTAGCGCAACATCGCTTATCGCAGCTTGGCGTTGATGCCTTTTTTAGCAATGGGCATTGTACGTTTAACGATTCAGAACGTTTTTTTTCGTACCGGCGCGACGGTCAAACTGGGCGTATGGCAACACTGATTTGGTTTGAATAATATGTCGGCTAAGGAATTTTCGTTTTCCCATCTGTTGCTCTTTTCGCTGGGGTTATTGGTGATTAGTGTGTTGTTGACCGTATGGTCATCCTTTGCATGGTCATGGAGCGGTGTGTGGTTTGAATCGTTGTGGTTGGCAATGGGCGCAGGCGCTGTGGTTGCGGTTGGTATTTTTGTTGGCGCGGTGTTTTTATTATCACACCGCTGGTTACGACTTGAGTCTTTTTATCAATTAACCGCCCAATTGCACCAACTGACTCGTCATTTGAGCTGGCCGCAAATTGTGCTGTTGTCACTGTTGGCTGGAGTGGGTGAAGAGTTATTGTTTCGTGGCGCGTTACAAAGTTGGCTAAGTGATGTAATAGGCGTTTATACCGCTATTGTTTTAGCCTCGCTCATTTTTGCTTTATTACACGCGCTAACCCTGTACTACTTTTTATTCACGTTTGTTTTGAGCATCGCCTTCGGCTTGATCTTTCATTACAGCCAAAGCATGGTGCTATTGATGAGCATTCACGGCTTTTACGACATTTTAGCGCTGGGTGTGATTGCAAAATGCCCACATTGGTTGGGGTTGAATGTGGCCGATGACAGTAATCTTTCTCTCTAACTAGGGCACAAACACAGTGACGCGTAACGCTGATGCAGAGTCACATTCCATTGTTTGGTGGGCGCTTAAAAATGTGGGCGCATTGTTACTGATTGCCTTAATGGCTGCGCCACTCATGCCTCACGTGTTCGATTTCTCACCGTTACACTTTACAGTATTCAAAGTACTTGAATTACCCATGTGGTTGTCTCGCCACATTGGGCAAGCGTTGGTATTGACCGGCGCATTGAGCAGCGTGTTTCATTATTACGTATTAAAAAGGAGCAACCCCAAACTAGCGTACCCCGATGAGCTGACTCAAACCGTGGGGTTGTTTACTCGAGTACGCCACCCTATGTACGCCAGTGACCTGGTTATGGTAACCGGGTTTTGGCTAATGGCGCCATTTATTATCAGTGTGCCGATATTGATAGTTGTATACGTGGCGCTGATTAAACAAGCACGTATTGAAGATGCCTTTATGGCACAGCGTTACCCAAAGCAACACGCGCAATGGAAAGAACGCAGTGGCTTATTGTTGCCGCGCTTTTAGATTGCCGGTTGCTTGGGATTTGGTTTGTCTTTTCGCTTGTTTGCTCGCTTAACTGTGTGTTTAGTTATGAGCTTAGCTATTAATTTGGCTATTCACTTAGCTTGGTTTGCTGATGCTATTGCTGACGGCGGCGGTAAACACCACATCGGTTGAGCTGTTCAGCGCCGTTTCAGCCGAGTCTTGAATCACGCCAATAATAAAACCCACGGCGACTACCTGCATGGCGATGTCGTTAGGTATGTTAAACAGTGAACATGCCAGTGGAATCAATAATAAGCTGCCGCCTGCCACACCGGATGACCCACCAGCACCAATGGCGGCAATCACACATAATAGCAAGGCGGTGGACAGGTCAATGGCAATGCCGAGTGTGTGAACTGCGGCCAGTGTCATTACGGTGATGGTGATGGCGGCTCCGGCCATATTAATGGTGGCGCCCAATGGTATGGAGACGGAATAGATGTCTTCATTTAATGAGAGCTTTTTACACAACTGCATGTTTACCGGAACGTTGGCGGCCGAGCTGCGGGTGAAAAATGCCGTGATGCCGCTTTCTTTGAGTGCGGTAAACACCGTTGGGTAAGGGTTTTTTCGGGTGTAGAGAAACACAATTAATGGGTTGATGACTAACGCTACCAGCAGCATTGAGCCGACCAATAAAATGAGTAAGTGCGCGTAATTTTTTAGCTCTGAAAAACCGGTGGTCGCGAAGGTGCCGGCCACAAGCCCAAAAATACCAATAGGGGCGAGCTGAATAATAAATTGCACAATGCCGGTAACGCCAACACTCAAATCTTGCAAAAATTGCTTGCTCGAATCACTGGCTTTGCGCATGAGTAAGCCAAGGCCAATGCCCCACGCCAATATGCAAATATAATTAGCGTTTAGTAAGGCATTGACGGGGTTGTCGGCCACTTTAAATAACAGGGTTTTTAATATCTCGCTGAGGCCTTGTGGAACTTGCTGGCTAAGGTCGCCACTGACTAAACTGAGCTGGGCTGGAAACGAAAAGCTTAATAATACCGCCACCACAGTGGCGCTGAACGTGCCAATCAAATACAGCAGTACAATGCGACTTATATTACCGCCATTGCTGGCTTTTTGGTTGGCCAGTGCGGCCCACACCAAAATAAAAATCAAAATGGGGGCTACGGCCTTTAACGCCGCCACAAATAAACTGCCTAAAAATGAAACCGACTGACCTAAAGAAGGAGAAACGTAAGCGATGAGGGCGCCTAAAAAAATGCCTATACAAATTCTTAACACCAAACTGATTGATGTGTAAGCGTTCATTAATGAACCCATGCGTTTCTCCCTTTTTACTATTTATATTTATTTGTGTTTTATGTTTTAGCTATAGTTCTATATAGAACTAAGACAGTTCCTTTTTCCACAATACGTCTTCGTGCCCTAAGCGTAAATTTATAACACGAGCCACCACAAACAGTAAGTCAGATAAGCGGTTAAGGTATTGCCGTGTGGTGTCACAGACAGGCTCGGCGTGGTGTAGTGTAATAACGTCACGTTCGGCTCGCCGAGCTACCGATCTGGCCATATGGCACACTGAGGCGGCCTCGCTACCGCCGGGTAAAATAAAGTCTTTTAATGGTTCAACCATGTCATTAAACGCATCGATTTTATCTTCTAGGTGGGTGATTTTATCGTCGCCAATAAAACTGTGGCCGGGCATGCTGATCTCACCGCCGATGTTAAACAAGTCGTGCTGTATGGCCACCAGCATAGTGGATAATTCTGGGTCTTCGAGTTTGCACACAAGAAGGCCGACAATGCTGTTCAGCTCGTCAACCGTGCCCATGGCATTCATGCGTTGGTGATTTTTTGGTACTCGTTCGCCACCACTGAGCCCTGAGGTTCCGTCATCGCCTGTGCGAGTATAAAGTTTGCTGAGTCTGTGTCCCATGTGTGTGTCCGTTTGGTGATTTATTAATTCTGATTATACGGCCCAGTTTGTTAGCTTGACGTTGTTGGGTCGTAGATAGGCAGCGATAAAGAAAAGATCACGCCGTCGGCGCTGAGCAGGTTGCGTGCTAATACGTCGCCCCCATGAAAACTGGCAATAAGTTTAACGATGTACAAGCCCATGCCTAAGCTGACTTTTTGAGCGTCTTTACGGCCTAATGATACAAGTGGCTCAAAGATTCGTTCGGCCATGCCATCGGGCAAGCTTGAGCCTTTATTGATAATATCTATTTGCGCAAAATTGTTAAGCCGTTTTGCTTTTACCACAATTGCTGTGTCTGGTGCGGCGAAGTCGATGGCATTATCAATGAGTTTGTCTAAGGCCTGAGCAATATAATCGGGCGCCACTTCAACCGGCAGTGGGCGCGCTTGAATAATCACGTCGAAAGGTTGCTCTGGGTTGGAGAATGAATAGCCGTCTACGTAGCTTTCGATCAAATCAATCAAATCAATCTGCTCTCGTGTTTCCGATTGCATGGCTTGCTCAAGGTTTGCCGCTTCGGTTAAATTGCGCAAAATTGACCCAATTCGATTTAAGCCATTCTGGGCTCGTGCCATGTACTTGCTGTTTACCGATTCAGGCACTTCGCGCCCCAGATTGTGCAGCGACGAGTTCACCACATTTAATGGGTTGCTGACTTCGTGTGCCAAGGTATCGGGTAAGCCTTTTAGGTAATTGGTGTATTGCGATAAACGCCCAAGCATATTGCTGACCGAGCGTGATAAATCGCCGATTTCATCGCCGGCTTTGGCTTCGGCGTTGAGCCGTTGATGCAAAATGCGGCCATCGCGGTCAATGGCTGTTTCGGTGGCGTTTCGCAAACGGCGGATGCGTAAGGTTAAGCGTGAGGCGAAAAACAGCAAAGCGGTGGCCACCGTAATAAGCACTAATAAGGTAATGCTTATTACGTTCTCTAAAATGGCTTGTTGTTGCCTTAATACTTGATTGGTGCTTTGTTCTACCACCACAGCGCCTTGCACCGAATCGTCTAAGAAAATAGGGTGCGCCGACATCAAAATAGGGCCATGATTTTTAGCGGATGGGCCTCTTGAAGTGGATATATTGCCAAGCAGGGCGCCTTTAATCAGTTCGGTGCTGCGCGCTTCAATTTGATCGGCGTTTTCGCTGCCATAGGGCACTTGCTGCTCGATGATAAAGGTGAACACGGTTTGCAAAGACACATTGTAGTAATACGCCACCATGTCTTTTGTGTATCTTAGGTAGTCCCCATTGTACTGTGGTTTGGTGACTTCGTAAGTGGCGGGCGTGGTCAGTATGTCGCCAACCACGGTGAGTAAACGGCGGTCTTGCGCAAAGACCCAAATGCGCGTGTCGGCACGGTTTAAGCCTTTAATAATTTTATCCACTTCGGGCGAGCGGCGTAACACTTTCGACAGCCGGTCGGTTTCGCTGCGTGGCGTGGTGATCACCGTGGCTTCAATGTCGTAAGTATTGGGGTCATCAACGTCGGCCACGGTTAAGCTGACTCGGGTATCGGAATGCAGCATGAACCGTGGTATGCGCAATTCAACCACATAGCCAGTGTCGGTTGGTTGAATTTCAGCCGCTAAATCGTAATTGGGCTTGCCGCTGATGGGGTATTGCCAAGCCTCGTCCATCGGGTAGATGCTCATGCGGCCGGCTTGATTGGCAATCAGTGTGTAGCGCTGCTCAGGCCGACCCGGGTCTTTAAGCGTGATACGAATGTGGTCAGCGGCGTTAACGCGTAAAAATTCAGGCTGCCTAAAAATAAGGTGGTCATCGGTTACCTTAAAGAAGGCGTAAATAAAATTACCACGGTACCCCATGGCATGATCAACCGAGATCACATTGTCGGGATTGAGTACTTTGTCTACAGCGGCCGGTACGGAGGTGACGGTTTGCTTAACCTGTTCACCCCAGTCACTCAAATCGCCGTTAATGTTTATGTAATTAGGCAGTGGCGCTGCGTAAATTTCATTACCTTCGGCTTCTTCGGAATTTAAGTTAGTGGGTTGTGCAAACAGTTCGGGGCGGTCGTGAAGTACCGTGGCCACCGCGCGCGAGGTGAGTGCTAAGGCGTCTTCTTGACCGGCCAGCAAAAAGGTTTTCATGTCTCGCACGTAGATGTACGACATCCACGGAATTAGCAGTAGCAGTAAGGCGACTAATAAGAGTTTGGTGCGAATTGAAAAAGCAGCGCGCATAATGAGTTGCATGGGTTGAGCGTGAATGCCTTATTCTACTGAACTCCATTTATAACCGACACCAAATACGGTTTGTATTTGTTTAAAATTTGAATCCACTTCTTTGAATTTATTGCGAATTCGCCTTATGTAACCGTTGATTGTGTTGCGTTCAACGTAGCTTTGTCTGGTTATTTGCATCATGTTCTCGTAGGTTTTTACGTGCCCAGGGTGGCGAGCCATGGATTCAATTAACCAAAATTCAGTCAGGGTGAAACTGAGCTCGTGGCCTTTCCATTTAATGGACATGCTGTCTTCATTGATGCTCAAATCATCCACTATTACTGAGTCAGCCTGAGGTGAGTCTGAGGTTTGATTTAAGCTATCAACAATGCGAAATAATGAATTTATTCTTACGCTTAAATACTGCATATTCAATGGCTTAGTTAAGTAGTCCCACGCATCTAAGCGTAAGCCTGACACACGATCTATGTCGCTGTCTCTGGCGGTTAGAAATATGATTGGCAAGGTGGGCGAAAGCGCTCTTAAATCGCGACACAGGTCAAAACCGCCGTCCATTTCATTTTCCAGCATTATGTCTAGTATTGCCAAGTCTGGCATGCTGCTGCTCATGCCACTTAAGGCATCTGGGCGGTTTGCGTAGGTTGTTACTTCGTAGCCAGACTGCTGTAACGCATCGCGGTAGTTTTCTCGTTGGTCAAAGTCATCTTCAACAATCGCTACTTTTCTGGCGGAATTATTTACCATTCTGTCTTCTATTCTCCGGCTTGCGTGTCATTTCTTTGAATGTGGTTGGCTTATTCTGCCTTAAATGTCATTAAGTGGCACGTGTTACGAATAAAACCATGTTTTTACCATTAGTTACTCCGTAAAAAGTCACATAAAAGTCGTTTAATACAAGGGTGAGAGAAAAGCGCTTAGTTTTATAACGTTTGAAACGTTCGATTTGACAAGTAACGAGTCACTTCAGGGCTTCAAGCCAAAAACGCAGTATCAATGTATTAATACTGCCGAAAGCTAAGTAAAAGAGAAGAGTAGAACCAAACACCCGTAGTGAGAAGTAGTATGAATCATCAATATTTTGTTCCTGTCACTGACGACATGATATACAACCACCCAGAAACAATCGAAGGGCCATTGGTTCCTTATGAAGCGGGCATGGAATGCCACGACTGGTTGTCGGTTGAATTGAACCCAGAAGACGACAGTGCCATAGAAAGAATTGTTAAGAAAAGAGCACGTCAGAACGCCAGCAAGAAAGCGCACAGAGCAAGTGCAAATTTGAGCTTGGTGTATTCTGCCAAAGCGCGCGGTTAACCAGTTATTTTATTTACCACTGAAATACTTTTCTTAAGTGCTCAATATTAGCTGTTCAATATTAGATATTTTGCTCGGCAGCTCTTAGCCGGTAACCGCTGAACGCACGGCTTGATAGGGCTCGTCTTTCTCGCCTTTTGAAAATACGATTTGCCACAAATGATTGTTGCATGCTTTAAAGGATCCAGCGCAACACATTAAATAATAATGCCATTTACGTTGAAATTCGTCATCGTAGTTTGGTAACTCACTCCACGCTGCGCTAATGTTTTGGTCCCACGCGTGTAACGTTTTCACGTAATCTAAGCCAAAGTTATGCCAATCTTCGAGCTTGAAATAAGGCGCACTGTGTTTGCTAATTAGTTCGGCAGACGGCAAGATGGAGTTTGGAAATATATAGCGTTCGATCCACGGGTCTACTTTTTCCGACGTGTATTGAAAGCCTATGGTGTGCAACAAAAATAGCCCACCGTCGTTAAGGCATCGATCCACCACTTTAAAATAATCGGCGTAATTCTTATAGCCCACATGCTCAAACATGCCTAGGGAAAAAACCCGGTCAAACGACTGGTTTAAATCGCGATAATCCGCAAATTCAAAGCTAACATTAAACCCGTCAGACTGTGCGTTAGCGAGATCAACTTGTTCTTGCGAGACACTGATGCCCAGCACTTCCACATCGTACTTTTCAGCCATATAACGTGCCGCGCCACCCCAGCCACAGCCGATATCCAGCACGCGCATGCCGGGCTGTAGTTTTAATTTTCGGCACACTAATTCAAGTTTGTGCTCTTGGGCTTGGTCTAAGTCGTTCGCGTCTTGCCAATACCCGCACGTGTAAATCATGCGCTTATCAAGCATACGTTCATACAAGTCGTTGCCAACGTCGTAGTGTTGCGAGCCCACTTCAAACGCTTTTTTGCCGGTTTGCCGATTTATAAAATGCGCGTAAACATAAAACAGTTTGTCTTTCAAAGTGGTGATCTTGGTTTGCAAGCGTGCAGTCAGTGCGCGGTAAATGAATTCATCCAGTTGCTCACATTGCCACCAACCGTCCATGTAAGCTTCGCCAAGCCCTAACGAGCCTTGGCCAATAACGCGTTTAAAAAAATCTGGGTGATGAATTTGAATGTCATATGGCTGCTTGCCATCCACGGTTATGTCAGCAAAGCGCAGCAGTTCTGTGATTTTGGTACGATAAATGTCGTTTTTCATAACGATACAACCTACATCCCGTTTAGTTATATTGGTGAGCATTGACTCCGAAACTCACAACCCATTGCTTTGGTGTTAATCCTGACAAAAGCAAAACGATCAGCGCTGTTACAGCCCAACAGCCCGATCAATGAATCAATTAAAGCAGTTAGGCGTGGGGTTAGTCAATAAAGCTGAGTTCAGAGCGCCAGTCCACATTGAATGTTTTGTGCACGTAAGAACCGTCATTTTGCGCTTGGTATTCCTTATCCAGTTCGTCAATCCTCGTATCTAGTTCAGTCAGTGCACTTATTAAGCGGTCAACGTCTTCGGTACTGTTGTACAAACTGATGCTTATCCGCACCATGCCACGTTTTCGGTTAATGTAGTCTTCTTGCTGGTCGTCGGCAATGTTGCTTAAATCTAGCTGCCAAAGTTCTTCTTTTAATAAGCTGCTCACGTATGGGTGAGCGCAAAAGCATTCGTTGCGCACCGCAATGGCGTAATAGTCGTTTAATATGGCGGCCACTAAACCGTGATCAATACGTTTATGGTTAAACGATACCGCGCCTATTCGCGCTAAGCTTGGGTCGCCGTAAAAGGTAATATTGGGCAGCTTTTTTAATTCATCAACCAAATAAGTCATGGTGCGTGAGCTGTGTTGAGAAACAGCTTCTAAACCTAATTTATTCATGCGCTTAAGAACACTTGCTAATGCAATGCTTCCGGCAATATTAGGTGTTCCTGATTGCTCGCGATCTGGGTAGGTGGCTAGTAATTGATAGTCGTAATAGCTGACGGTTGACACCGAACCACCACCGAGGTCTTGCTCGGGTAAATCTTGCAGTATGTTTTTTTTGGCCACCAGTACGCCCGGGGAAAATGGGGTGTATAGTTTGTGCCCAGAGAAGATGAAAAAGTCGGCATTCAAGCGGTTTAATTCGCTTGGCCCATGCGCCACACTTTGCGCACCATCAACCACCACTAAGGCGCCATGTTTGTGCGCTATTTGGCTTATTTTCTCAATTGGGTTGCGTATGCCAGTGACATTACTAACCGACGAAACGGCAACGTAATTCACATTACCTGAGTGTTCTTCAAATAATGCTTCCATGCCTTGCAAATCGACAGCGCCTTGCAAAGCGCCATGGCCTTGTAGGGGCAAATAATGCACTTGATTGCCAAATTGGCGATGGGGCAGATCGTTAGCGTGGTGCTCCATTGGTGAAACCAGCACGATTTTTTTCTCCGCCCTGGCTACCGACAAACCTCGGGCTACTCGATTAATGGCGGCAGTGGTGCCGGCACCAATAAAAATGGCGGTGTAGAGGTCTGGCGAGGCATCGAGAAAGTTAAGCAATTCATCGTGCGCCCAGGCTAAGGCGTTGGTCGAAATTTTTGCTGAGTTGTGCACATAACTGTGGCTGTTTGAGTAGTGCGGAAGTAACTCGGCGGTGGTGTCTAACGCCACTTTGCAAGCTAACGGCGACGCCGCGCCGTCTAAGTGTAAGCGAGGCAGGTTGTGGCCGTCAGCGGTGTCGTAGCGAGTGTCAATGCCAATGAACTCGAGCATGGGTTGGTTTGCAGTACTCATGGTCATCATTATAGGTTGTGAGTGGGTTGGCTAGAAGCACTTTATTGGCTTGTGTGCTTACGAATGCTGCGATTTGAGCTTATTTGGTGCGTTGTTTTTGTTGCCACTCATGCTGGGTCAGTTTGTACAGCACATGTTCGCTTAGTGGGTGATCGGTTGAAATGTCGGGGTGTTTGAAGTTTTCATTGGTGTTGCTAAAACCTAAGCGCCGCATCACGGCGCGTGATCGAGCATTTTTTATGGTGGTGAATGACACAACTTCGCTTTCATTGAGTTCTTCAAAGCAAAACTGCAGTGCTTTTGTTGCGGCTTCGGTGGCGTATCCTTTGCCCCAATAATTTATATGCAGCCGCCAAGCTATTTCCACGCAAGGCGAAAATGGCAATGCTGACTCAGGCTTATGTAAGCCAATACCGCCAATAAATTCGCTAGTGCTCTTAAGTTCGGCCGCCCAGAGCCCCCAACCGTTTTTTGCGATCAGCGTTTTGCACATGTGCGCCATGTCATTGCTTTGTTGCCCAGTTAACGGCTGCGGAAAATATTGCATGACTTGTGGGTTGGCATTGAGCTCGGCAAAGATGGGTAGGTCACGGTCTTGCCATTGCCGCAAAATGACGCGTTCGGTTTCTAATGTCATTGTTATTACTTGTTCGTGTTTATAAGTATTCAGTCGGCCGTACGTTCATGTGATTGTGAGTGCAAGCTGACATAATGCCGTCATTACGTGCATTCAATAACCTTAACACGAGAAATTTGATGGTTAAATCGTTACTCATATTTTTGATTGTGGTCTTAATTGGGGCCGGTGTTGGCTGGGCTGGTGGCCAAAACGGAACCTTGTTTCATGGCTATTGGTTGTTCGCGCTGTGCGCGCTGCTGGCCTTCGTGATTAACTGGTTGGTATTTATACCGTCAAGTATGGCGCAGACCGAAAAATTTTATGACCTTACTGGTAGTATTACTTACCTCAGTGTCATTGGGCTGGCCATTTATGGTGTTGGTGAATTAGACACCCGAAGCCAATTAGTGGCCGTAATGGTGGTGGTGTGGGCGCTGCGCTTAGGCTTATTTTTATTCACTCGCATTTTGCAAGACGGCCACGATTCACGCTTTGATGAGATCAAGGTGAACCCGTTACGATTTTTAAACGCATGGACACTGCAAGGCTTGTGGGTATTGTTAACGGCCGCCTGTGCGTTGGTTATTATCACGTCAGCCAATAAGCAGCCTATGGAGTTGCTGGGTTGGTTGGGCGGTATTGTGTGGTTGTTTGGCTTTGTGTTTGAAACAGTGGCCGATGCTCAGAAACGAAAGTTTCGCAAACAAGCGTCCAACCGTGGGCGCTTTATTAGTGAAGGTTTGTGGTCGTGGTCGCAGCACCCAAACTACTTTGGTGAAATAACTCTGTGGTTTGGCGTGGCGTTAATGGCCCTGCCTATTTTGCAGGGCTGGCAATGGGTATGTTTGATATCGCCCATTTTCGTCTACTTATTGCTAACTAAAGTCAGTGGCATTCCATTGCTTAAACAAAAGGGCGCGCAGAAATGGGGGGCTGACCCACAGTATCAGGCTTATTTACGCAATACGTCACTGCTTTTTCCGCGACCACCAAAGAAGAGTTGATTTTAAATAGTGTACTCAACGTGTTGATTTTTAATTGATATTTAAGTGTGTGTACTGATTCTTTGGCGGTGCGGTGAATTGTCGGTTGCTTCGTTAAGTCACCTTTTGTAATTCTTGCGCCAGTATCTCAAAGCCACGTTTTAGCTTTTCTTTGGGTTGAGAGTAATTGATGCGAATGCACTCTTGCGTGTGCTTCCACGTTGGATCTATATCAATAAAAAATTCTTCGCCAGGAATCACGAACACGTTTCTTGCTTTTAGGCGTTGATACAATTCTTGCGATGAAATTTTCATGCCTTCAATCCATAACCACATGAAAAATGCGCCTTCAGGTTTGTGCAGATGCACCGGAAAATCGCTTAAGATTTGATCAAATAATGACAGCGCATTAGCTAAGCATTCATTGTAATGTGGCTTGATAATGTTTTGTGTTAAGTGATTGATTTCGCCTGTTTCTATCAGGCGAGTTAACAATGCGGCGCCAACGCTGTTTGGGGCTAAGGTGATAATGCCGCCCAGTGCTCCTAACGCTTGCGTGATTTTTTCATTGGCAATGACAATGCCAGTGCGTGCCCCGGGCAAACCCAATTTAGACAGTGACATGCACAAAACGGTATTGTCATCCCATTGCAGTGTGGCGTCACTGTGAATGACGTTGGGAAACGGTTGGCCGTAGGCGTTATCTATGATCAGCGGAATGTTGTTTTTTTCTGCCAAGGCTTTCAAGTTTGCCAGTTCACGGTCGGTAACCACGTTGCCGGTGGGGTTGGTGGGTCTTGAAAGGCAGATGGCGGCAATGTCGTCACCAATTTCTAAATGCTCAAAATCAACACGATATTTAAATTGACGGTTTTCTAAGTGCTCAATACGCGGTCGATAAGAGGCAAACATGTCTTCACTTAAGCCGGCGTCGGCGTAGCCTACGTATTCTGGGGCAAGTGGAAATAAGATTTTCTTTTTGCTGCCGTCTGGCATGTCACCGGCAAGCAAGTTAAACAGATAGAAAAAACTGTTTTGGCTGCCATTGGTCAAGCAAATATTTTCTGCACTAATTCCCCAGCCAAATTCTTGATTCAGAAAGCCGGCCAGTATGTCTCGAAAGGCTTGTTCGCCATTAGGCCCATCGTACAAACCCAGCATTGATTGAAAAGAGCCTGATTGAATTAGGTGCTCCATTTCATGTTGAAATAAAGATTGTGCGTCAGCAATAGCGGCTGGGTTGCCGCCGCCCAGCATGTACAGGTCAGGGTGATTTGATGCGTTTGCTTTGCCTAAATCAACCATCAGTTGACCAATGCCGGATCGGCGAGTGAATTTTTCGCCAAACTTTGAAAATGTCATGAAATTATAACTGTGTGTTTTAAGTTATTCTAAATAAAATTAATTTTATCAGTATCTTACTGTTAATTTCTAAGAAACTATATTGATCGGTGAGCCGTTGATAAAGGCATCAATGTTGCGGCTAACTGTGTTGGCTAAATATTGCATTGCTTGTTCACTTGCCCAAGCAATGTGAGGTGTAATTAGTACATTGGGCAGATTGCTAATCGACAAAAGTGGCGAATCATCTCTGGGTGGCTCTTCACTCAGAACGTCAAAAGCAATACCCGCAAGGCGTTGCTTTTTTATTGCGTTGCACAGCGCGACTTCATCAACAATTCCGCCGCGTGCGGTGTTAATTAATATGGCGTGTTCGGGCATTAATGCCAGCTCTTCTTCACCAATCAGATTGGCCGTAGATGAGTTTAAGTCACAATGCAGGCTGACAATGTCAGAACATTGTAATAGCTCAACTAATTCCACTTGTTTGGCAAATGGGTGCGTGGTGGTTTGCCGTTTGCAAAACACCACGTTCATGCCCAGCGCGTGCGCTTTGCGAGCAGTGGCTTCGCCAATTTCGCCTAGGCCAATTAAGCCCATGGTGGCGCCTTCTAAGTTTTTAAACGGCTTACCAAACAAACAAAAGGTGGGTGAAGTTTGCCATTTGCCTTGGTTGACGCTTTGAACATGGCGAAATAGCTCTCTGTGTAGCGTCATGGCGCACGCAATTACGTGCTCTGAAACGGTAGTGGCGGCATAGCTGGGAATATTGCTAACACTGACCGACCTTTCTTGGCAGGCGGCAATGTCCACCACATTATAGCCAGTGGCGCTCACCACCACGTGCTTTACCGATGGGCAGGCATCCAGTAGTTGCGCGGTAATGGGTGCTTTATTGATTACTAAAATGTCAGCGTGTTGGCTGCGTTCAATGGCCTGTTCTTGCGTGCTGGTGGGGTAATTACGCCATTCGTGATGGCTGTTTGGCGCTGGAACCTTTATGTGTGGAGGCAGCCCATCTCTATCTAAGTAAACAATGCGGTAAGGGTTTTTCATTGGACTTTTAGTTAATAATTCAATCTCGAGAGCCATGCGCGCCCTTGCTATACCTGCGATGCTAACAGTCTTGCTCAATTAGTAAAACTGTTTGATTGCATTGGTTTGCGAACAAAAATTGCGTACACTTTATTGTCTGACAATTAAAGCCGCTTTGTAAGGTGGCTATCACTCGCATAAACAGAGGTTTGGAGGTAACGTGAGCCAACAATTTATTATTGCTTTAGACCAAGGAACTACCAGCTCGAGAGCTGTATTATTTAATCATGATTCGCAGTTAGTTGATGTGTCTCAGCAAGAGTTTACTCAGCACTTCCCTAAGCCGGGTTGGGTGGAGCACGATGCCAACGAAATTTGGGATTCCCAATTTCGCGTATTACAGCAGTTGGTGGCTAACAACCAGTTAACGCCCGATGATATTGCGGCCATAGGCATTACCAATCAGCGTGAAACAACGGTGGTTTGGAATAAGAAAACAGGCAAGCCAATATGCAATGCTATTGTTTGGCAAGACCGCAGAACGGCTGCCCGGTGCGATGAAATTGCCGCTCAAGGGTGGAAACAAAAAATTCAAGAAAAAACAGGCTTAGTGCTTGATGCTTATTTTTCAGCCAGCAAAGTGCAATGGATTCTTGATAATGTAGAAGGCGCGCGCGCGTTAGCGAACAATGATGAGTTGCTTTTTGGCACCATTGATACGTGGCTCATTTGGAATTTAACCGAAGGCGCAGTGCATGCCACAGACCCAAGTAACGCAGCGCGAACGATGCTATTCAATATCAATAACGGCGAGTGGGACCAAGAGCTGTTAGATTTGTTCTCAATACCTCAAAGCATGTTGCCGCAGGTGCGCGATAGTTCCGGTGATTTTGGCGAGCTCACTTTTCAAGGTAAAAGTGTTCCTATTGCCGGTGTGGCGGGCGATCAACAAGCGGCTTTATTTGGTCAAGTGTGTTTTGAAGAGGGCATGGCAAAGAACACTTACGGCACCGGTTGTTTTTTATTGATGAACACCGGTTCAGAAAGAATAGACAGTAAATCGGGTTTGTTAAGCACCATTGCGTGGTCGATTAATGGCAAAACCACGTATGCCTTGGAAGGCAGTGTGTTTATTGCTGGCGCTGCAATTCAGTGGTTGCGCGACGAATTGCAGTTTATTGAGTCCGCTGGTGAGTCAGAATCGTTAGCGTTGCAAGCCAGCCCAGAAAGTGACGTGGTTGTCGTGCCAGCGTTTGCCGGCCTTGGTGCCCCGCATTGGGATATGTATGCGCGTGGTGCAATCTTTGGTTTAACACGAGACTCCGGCAGGCCCGAAATAGCCAAGGCAACCTTGCAATCCTTGGCGTATCAAATTTACGATGTGCTAAACGCCATGGAAAAAGACAGCGGCATTGAACTGAGCCAACTTAACGTGGACGGTGGTGCTATTGCCAATGACTTTCTTGCCCAGTTTCAGGCCGATGTATTGCAAAAACCCATTAACCGCCCCAAAGTGCTTGAATCAACCGCGCTTGGTGCCGCCTATTTGGCCGGTTTGCAAACCGGTTATTGGCAATACAGTGACTTACTCAAGGTTCGTGAGGTGGAACAGGAGTTTAAACCTAAATTACCAGTGAAAACGGTTGAAACTTTGCTCAAACGTTGGCATAAAGCGGTCGACAGATCTAAACAGTGGATTGACCTTGATGAGTGATGACAGTGGGCAGCAGCCCTCGACAGTGCAAGAACTGCAAATTAAAGTCGCGTTTTTAGAAGACGCGATGAGCAAACTGAGTGACGAATATTTCTCTCAACAAAAAGAGCTGCAAAAATTATCGTTATTGGTTGAAGCGCTGGTTGAAAAATTAGCCACGACTCAAGAGGGTGATCCATCCGGTACTGATGTGGTGGTCGACGAAAGGCCGCCACATTATTAGATCGATTGGCTCGAATTGTCATTAGCCAGAATTATCGACCGTACAGCAATCAGCTTTTAAGGGTGTTTTTTCAAACACTGGTTGACATAAATAAAATTACTGTATAAATTAACAGTTATGCTAAATGCAGCATAATCAATAAAACAATTTTACTAATTCCACCTATTTTCCGGAGACAGAAATGGACGACAACAAACAAAAAGCCTTACAAGCCGCATTAACTCAAATTGAGCGTCAATTTGGTAAGGGCTCAGTAATGCGTTTGGGCGATGAAGGCGCTCGTGGTGCCATTGATGTTGTCTCTACTGGCAGTATTGGCTTAGATACTGCGCTAGGTGTGGGTGGTTTGCCACAAGGTCGTATTGTTGAAATCTACGGGCCTGAATCTTCAGGTAAAACCACGCTGACACTTGAAACAATTGCTCAGGCACAAAAGAAAGGTCTGACCTGTGCTTTTATTGACGCTGAGCACGCATTAGACCCAAGTTACGCTGAAAAGCTGGGCGTTAATATTGATGAACTGCTGGTTTCGCAGCCCGATACCGGTGAACAAGCGCTTGAAATCGTTGACATGCTTGTACGTTCAGCGGCGGTGGGCATGATTGTTGTCGACTCAGTAGCGGCACTCACTCCTAAGGCTGAAATTGAAGGTGACATGGGCGATTCGCACATGGGGCTACAGGCTAGATTACTTTCTCAGGCATTAAGAAAACTTACTGCGAATATTCAAAAGTCGAATACGTTGGTTGTATTTATCAATCAGTTAAGAATGAAAATTGGCGTCATGTTTGGAAACCCCGAAACCACTACTGGCGGTAATGCACTCAAGTTTTACTCGTCTGTTCGCTTAGACATTCGTCGTATTGGTGCCATTAAAAAAGGCGATGAAATTTTTGGTAATCAAACGCGTGTGAAAGTGGTGAAAAATAAAGTGGCGCCACCGTTCAAACAAACCGAATTTGATATTTTGTATAACCAAGGTATTTCAAAAGAGAGCGAACTCATCAGCATTGGTGTTGAGCATAATATTGTTGAAAAGTCTGGTGCGTGGTACAGCTATGACGGTACTCGAATCGGTCAAGGTAAAGATAATGTGCGCGATTTTCTAAAAGAAAATGTTGCCATGGCTGAAGAGATTGAAGCCAAAGTACGTGCTGCTCTTGGCGTTGGGGGCGAGGTGGCCGACCAAGCTGAAGCAGGCGCTGATGAAAAAGCAGATACAACTACGAAAGACTGAGTTAAGCAAAACTGAGAAAACTAAATAAGAAATTTTGTTCTGTGGTTACCATTTTCAATAGGGTAGTAACCACTCTCAGTGTTTATAAAAACAGAGCTGAGTTTTATAGATATTAGTTTTGCAGGCCCCAGGTTAAACTGGGTAGTGCAAGCCTTAATGATAGTGTGAGAAGTGTATAACGTTAAGCTGCAATCACCTATTTAGCTCAGTCAGCCTATTTTAAAAGCCAAATGTTTGACCTTTATTGCGTTCATTTATTTGGTTTTTGGCTTTGGTCCAGCACGGTGTCATTATGAAACTTATAAAATCACCCGATAAACGTAAATCAAAAGAGAACGTGGATGACGCTCATACTGAAACTGGACTCAGTATGGAGCATGTTTCAGCCAAACAGACGTTTAGCTCTCAAGATAATCAGGCTAACAAAGAACGCAATAACGAATTCGGTACACAGTCTAAAAAGTTTACTCGCAAAGCAAAGAAAAAGCACAGCAGTGACCTAGATGACTTTTCAGAGGACTTTGAAAAGAAACCCGCTGCCCAACCTCGCACGTCGCCAAAAACTGAATACGATCGGTTGATGCATAAGGCCGTTTATTTGTTGTCGATGCGTGAGCACAGCGTTCAAGAACTAAAAAATAAATTGTCTTTAAAAGCAGATAACCCTGATACGGTATTTGCTGTGATGGACTATCTAACACAAAACGACTATGTGTCGGACTTAAGGTTTGCTGAAGCGTTTGTTCGATTTCGATCGAATAAAGGGCAGGGCCCGATTAAAATCAAAGCTGAATTGCGTGCAAAAGGAGTCGGTATTCAGGTGGTTGATGAGTATTTGGATGTGGGTGCCGCCCTGTGGTTTGATAATGCTCTAGTGCAGCATGATAAAAAATTCGGTGATGAGCCTGTTAAGGATTACAGTGCGTGGTCGAAGCGTGCGCGCTTTTTGCAAAGTAGGGGATTTACCATGGATCATATTCAATCGGTTGTTCCACAAATAACAGATTAGCGCTTACTTTGGTGGTGCGCCTGTGAGTAGGCATTACTCAGGCCTACTTTTATCTAAAAAACAATTTTTTCTATTACTGAAAGTCAAAACATTGGGGCTTGTTGAAAATAATGTTTGCTAAAGAGAAAAAAAGCACAAAATTTTCTCTAATTGCTTGAATTGGCTGAATCTATCCCCATAATCCACGCATTCCTAGTTTGCTACGTTTAAACGGCCAAATACGGCTAAAACTACCATCGAAAGCGAATCGTAATGAGTGAAGCAAAAAATAAAGATTTAAACCCTGATGAGATTTCACAAAGCGCTGATGTTAATGATAGCGCTGACGTTGTTGAGTCAGACCAAGAGATTGATGAGTCCGTTGAGGCCGTAGAGGGTTCACAAGACACATTAAGCGAGTTAGAAGCAGCACAGCACGAAATAGCCAAGCTTAAAGACGCGTTTTTACGTGCTAAGGCTGAAGAAGATAATGTGCGCCGCCGAGCTGAAAAAGAAGTGGCTAATGCGCGTAAGTTTGCCATTGAAGGCTTTGCTAAAGAAATGCTGAATGTTTATGACAGTCTAACCTTGGCAACGAATAATGAGCCGGCTGAAGACGCTGATGAAACAGTAAAAAGTATTTATGAAGGCTCCAAGATCACATTAAGCCAACTTAATTCTGCGTTTACAAAATTTTCGTTAAACAAAATAGCGCCAGAAGTAGGGGATAAATTAGACCCTAATTTGCACCAAGCAATGAGTATGGTGGAGTCCGAAGAGGTTGAGTCAGGGTGCATTATCACCGTGATACAAGCCGGTTTTGAGTTGTCCGACCGGCTATTGCGCCCAGCCATGGTGGTTGTGGCTAAGTAAGCACGAAGTAATTAAGCATTGAAATATAAAGATATGACCCTAGTTAAAGGGCAGTTAAGTTTTTTATTTGAGGTAAAACAGCAATGGGTAAAATAATTGGAATTGACTTAGGTACTACTAATTCATGTGTTGCCGTTATGGACGGTGACAAACCCCGTGTCATTGAAAACAGCGAAGGCGATCGTACGACGCCATCTTACGTAGCGTTCATTGATGACGGCGAAGTATTGGTAGGCCAACCGGCTAAACGTCAGTCAGTCACTAACCCTGCAAACACATTGTATGCCGTCAAGCGTTTGATTGGCCGTAAGTTTGATGAAGAAGTAGTGCAACGTGATGTTGACTTAATGCCCTATAAAATCGTCAAAGCGAAAAATGGCGATGCTTGGGTTGAAGTTAATGATAAGCAAATGGCGGCGCCTGAAGTGTCGGCACGCATTTTGCAAAAAATGAAAAAAACCGCCGAAGAGTTCTTGGGCGAAGAAGTGACCGAAGCGGTAGTAACAGTTCCGGCTTACTTTAACGACTCTCAGCGTCAAGCAACTAAAGATGCGGGCAAAATTGCCGGTCTTGAAGTTAAGCGTATCATCAATGAGCCAACAGCCGCTGCGTTGGCTTACGGCATGGATCAAAAAACTGGCGATCGTAAGATTGCGGTGTACGATTTGGGTGGTGGTACGTTTGACGTATCGATTATTGAAATCGCTGAAATTGATGGCGAACATCAATTTGAAGTGTTATCGACTAACGGCGATACCTTCTTAGGTGGTGAAGACTTTGATAACCGTATTATTGATTACTTGGCGGAAGAGTTTAAGAAAGATCAAAACATTGATCTTAAAGGTGACCCATTGGCGATGCAGCGTCTTAAAGAAGCCGCTGAAAAAGCTAAAATTGAGTTGTCTTCAAGCGCTCAAACCGAAATTAACTTGCCATACATCACCGCTGACGCCACTGGCCCTAAGCACTTGGTATTGAAATTATCTCGTGCCAAATTAGAGTCATTGGTTGAAGATTTGGTGAAGCGCACTATTGAGCCATGCCGTGTTGCATTAAAAGACGCTGGCTTATCAGGCAGTGAAATTGACGACGTTATTTTGGTGGGCGGTCAAACCCGTATGCCGAAAGTACAAGAAGCCGTACAAGACTTCTTCGGTAAAGAAGCGCGTCGTGATGTGAACCCAGATGAAGCCGTTGCCATGGGGGCTGCGATTCAAGGCGGTGTGCTTGGTGGTGATGTTAAAGACGTATTGTTGTTGGATGTAACGCCGTTGACATTAGGTATCGAAACCATGGGTGGCGTACGTACCCCATTGATTGATAAAAATACAACCATCCCGACGAAAGCGAGCCAAGTATTTTCAACAGCCGAAGACAATCAAAACGCCGTGACGATTCACGTATTACAAGGTGAGCGTGAAATGGCCGCAGGTAATAAGTCATTAGGTCGTTTTGACTTGACTGACATTCCACCGGCGGGTCGTGGCGTGCCACAAATTGAAGTGACGTTTGACATTGATGCTAACGGCATTATGAATGTGTCAGCGAAAGACAAAGCAACGGGTAAAGAAAACAAGATTGTTATTCAGTCGAGCTCTGGCTTGAGTGATGATGAAATTGAAGCCATGGTGGCCGACGCTGAAGCTCACGCTGAGGAAGACGCAAAAGCCAAGGCACTTGTTGAGGCGCGAAACCAAGCTGAAGCCATGGTGATTGGTGTTAAGAAAACCATGGAAGACGCGGGCGACGATCTAGACGCTGCTGAAAAAACATCCATTGAAGCGGCCATTGCAGACGTTGAAGAAGCGGTGAAAGCGGACGATGCTGAGGCCATTAATGCCAAAGTGGAAACATTGATGCAAGCTAGCCATAAGTTAGCTGAGAAGATGTACGCTCAATCGGCTGGTGCTGAAGGCGCGGCTGACGCCAGTGGTTTTGAAGGCCAACAAGGGGCTCAAGACGACAACGTGGTTGATGCCGAGTTTGAAGAAGTGAAAGGTGATGACGACGCTAAATCTTAATTGATTTGGCCGAGCGATTGAACCTTAAGGCGTAACCCGATAAGAAGCCCGTGCTTGAAGGAGTGCGGGCTTTTTAGCAAAGAGAGTTTATTATGGCAAAACGTGACTATTACGAAGTTTTAGGTGTGAGCAAATCGGTCACCGAAGGTGATTTGAAAAAAGCGTATCGTCGTTTGGCGATGAAGCATCACCCTGATCGTAACCCTGATAGCGAAGAAGCTGAAATAAAATTTAAAGAAGCCAAAGAAGCCTACGAAGTGCTTTCTGACGCCGAAAAGCGAGCCACGTATGATCAGTTTGGCCACGCTGCCTTTGAAGGTGGCAGTGCTGGGCGCGGTGGTGCGGGTGGCTTTGGCGGCGGTGCTGGCGCTGGTGGTTTTGGTGACATTTTTGGTGATATGTTTGGCGATATCTTCGGCGGTGGCGCTGGTGGTGGGCGTCAACGACAGCGACGTGGTGCCGACCTTCGTTATAACTTGTCTCTTAGCTTAGAAGAGGCAGTGAAAGGCACCGAAGTTAATATTACTGTTCCGCGTATGTCTGATTGTGGCACGTGTTCTGGTTCTGGTGCTAAGCCAGGCAGCTCACCGTCTCAGTGTGGTACGTGTAATGGCCAAGGCCAAGTGCGTATTCAGCAAGGTTTCTTTTCGGTTCAACAAGCTTGCCCGCAGTGTCATGGTAGCGGTTCAGTAGTGACTGACCCTTGTAATGACTGTCATGGTCAGGGCCGAATAAAGGACAATCGCAAACTTTCTGTGAAAGTACCTGCTGGCGTCGATGAAGGCGATCAAATTCGCTTGTCTGGTGAAGGCGAAAGCGCTGGCGGCGGCGGTGTGAGTGGAGACTTGTATGTATCGGTGAGCCTTAAAGAACACCCAATTTTTACCCGTGAAGGGGTGGATTTGCACTGTAATGTGCCCATTGCTTACTCGGTTCTGGCTTTAGGTGGTGAATTAGAAGTTCCGACCCTTGAAGGTCGTGCAAAGTTGAAGGTGCCGGCTGGCACTCAGTCGGGCAATGTGTTTCGCTTGCGCGGCAAAGGCGTAAAAAATGTGCGTGATGCTAGCTTTATTGGCGATCTTTATTGCGCAGTGGATGTGGAAACACCGGTTAATTTAACCAAGCGTCAAAAAGAGTTGTTACAAGAGTTGGACGACACTATTCGTGAAGGTGGTCGTAAGCACAATCCGCAAAACAGTTCGTGGTCAGATAAAATAAAATCGTTTTTAGATGATTTGGTTACCTGATGTTTTAAATACCGAACGCTTGTTGTGGCGTTATTAATCAAACACTAAAAAGCCCGCATAACTGCGGGCTTTTTAGTGTTTGGGTTTTGTTGGTGCTTAACTTAGGCATCAATGTTTTCGGTAAAACTTTCAACAATAAGCCCAGTTAGATATTGATGCAGCGGTGAATTCTTAGTTCGCACGTGTTGCACCAAAGAAAGGGCATCGATTCTAAGATTGATAAGGTCTTTAAGTGGTTTGCTTACGAAATGCTCTGACACGATGCTTGAGTCTATCAAGCGGTCAGAGGCAATCATTAGCATGTCCGTTTTCCTTAAGGTTTCTAAGCACACCATTAAGTTAGTGGTTAGAAACGGTACGTTCGACAAAATACCAAAAGAGGCAAACAGTTTCTGAACTTCTTCTCGAGTGGTTTCAAAATTAGGAAAATACACCGCCATGTGCTGATATTCACGGCGTTCTTCGAGGGTGATGTTTTCTTTGTTTTCCAGCGGGTGACCTTTGCGCATATAGAGCATCGGGGTAATGCTCATCAACTTATGGGTCACAAAGTCAGGGCCAAATTTGCTCTTAGCCACAATGGCAAAATCTAGGCTGCCATTTCTCAGGCGCTCTTCCCATTTATCGTCAATATTTTGGCTAATCAACATCACTTTGGGGGCTTGCTGGCGTAATTTATCGATAAATACCGGCATGCCAATACTGGCGGAAGTACCCAAAGTGGCTAATGAAATAGTCGCGGCAGTATTAGCTGGGTCAAACTCTTGGTTTGTTACCATCAGCTCGGTCAACTGCCCCAAAATGTGGTTAACCGGCGCTTCCAGCTCTAGCGTTTTTGGCGTAGGGGTTAAACCATGCGATGAGCGCACGAACAGCTCATCGTCTAATAAGTTGCGCAGGCGGTTAAGTGTTTTACTCATTGCGGGTTGAGTTACAAATAATCGCTCAGCCGCGCGCGTTACATTTTTTTCTTGCATTAGAACTTGGTATGCGACCAACAAGTTCAGGTCTACGCGCGATAATGGATCCTGCATAATTCCTTTGTATAGTTAAGGTTGTTGTCGTTTATAATTGTAAGTTATAGCGCAATTAAGATAAATGAAATTTTTGTTATAATGCTGGTGCAGTATGAGCTTTTAAGAAGTGTTCCACTCTCTGATTGGCGCATGGCTGACAAAATTGTTGGGTGTGAGAATAGTGTCGGCGGCGTAATTACTAATATCGGGGTAGTCGAGAGTGTAATGAAGGCCGCGGCTTTCTTTGCGCGTCATGGCGCATTCAATGGTTAGCTCGGCAATGGTTGCTAGGTTACGTAGTTCAATAAGGTCGCTGTTAACGCGGAAATTACCGTAATACTCAACAATTTCTTCTTGCAGTAGTTTGATGCGGTGTTGCGCACGTTCGAGTCGTTTTTTAGTGCGAACAATGCCTACATAGTCCCACATGAAGCGGCGTGTTTCATCCCAGTTGTGCGACACGACAATTTGCTCATCGGGGTCAGAAACTTTGCTTTCATCCCATTCGGGCAGGTCAGGGAAGGGTTCTTTTTCTTCTCTTTTCATGCGCGTGGCAATGTCTTTAGAGGCGGATTCAGCAATTACTAAACATTCGAGCAATGAATTGCTGGCTAGACGGTTTGCGCCATGCAGGCCGGTGCAACTGCTTTCACCAACGGCGTATAAGCGTTTTAAGTCAGTGCGGCCATTTAGGTCGGTTAGAATGCCACCACACGTGTAATGCGCTGCTGGCACTACGGGTATTGGTTGTGCCGTCATGTCGTAGCCATAGCTTTCACAGCTTTCGGCAATGTTAGGAAAATGGTCAAGAATGAAGTCTTTGTCTTTGTGGCTAATGTCCAGATAGACTGAGTCAAAGCCGCCTTTTTTCATTTCATAATCGATGGCGCGCGCCACAATGTCACGCGGCGCTAACTCTTCTTGTTGGTGGTGGTTAGGCATAAAACGATCACCATTGGGCAGTCTTAGTAAGCCGCCTTCACCGCGCACAGCTTCTGAAATTAAAGAGCCTTTCGCATAAGGGTGGTACAAACAGGTTGGATGAAACTGTACGAACTCCATGTTGGCGATTCGGCAACCTGCACGCCAAGCCATGGCAATGCCATCGCCGGTTGATGTGTCTGGGTTGGTGGTATAAAGATAGGCTTTTGAGGCGCCGCCAGTGGATAAAATAACCGCACGAGCGGAAAACGTTTCTACCGTGTTACTGTCGATATCTAATGCGTACGCGCCATAACACCGAGACGCGTGCTTTTGCTGCAGCTTCTGCGATGTGATTAGATCAATGGCAATGTGGTTTTCTAAAATTGAGACGTTTTTTTGCTTGCGCACGTGGTTTTCAAGTGTGGTCTCTACTTCACGACCGGTGGCGTCTTTGGCGTGAATGACGCGTCGGTGCGAGTGGCCGCCTTCGCGAGTTAAATGGTAGTTACCATCGACACCGTCGTATTCTGGCCCGTCGTCAACGGTGAACTTCACGCCTTTGTCTATCAGCCAATTGATTGCTTGCGGCGCGCCTTCAACCACTTTGCGAACGGCATCGTCTTTGCACAGGCCAGCTCCAGCAATGTGAGTGTCGCTAATGTGAGACTCAAAATTATCTTCACTGTCTAATACTGCCGCAATACCGCCTTGAGCATACAAGCTTGAGCCTTCAGTCAACTCGCATTTGGATAGTACTGTGATGGATAAATCTTCATCAGCCAGCCTCAAAGCTAGGCTTAAACCTGCGGCGCCACCGCCGATGATAAGAATGTCGCTGTGGTTTTTATTCATTTTAGAATCAGACATTTAAACGATCAGTTGCTTTTCTTGGCGCAGTATAGCCGATGAGTCAGTAGTTTGACTCAATAAATTGAGTCGCTGGGTGCAAAGTAAGTGTGTTCATTGGCGTGGTTTGCTAAACTACCACGTCGCTAGTTCCGCCTTGTTTAAGGGCAGGCGCTTTATTTTTTGTTTTATCGCTTTTAAGGTTTTTAGTTGCATGTCGCACGACATTAGTAAAATTCGCAATTTCTCTATCATTGCTCATATCGACCATGGTAAGTCGACGATTGCCGACCGTTTCATCTCTCATTGTGGTGGCTTAAGTGACCGCGAGATGGAAGAGCAGGTGTTGGATTCAATGGACATCGAGCGTGAGCGTGGTATTACCATTAAAGCTCAGAGTGTGGCCTTGGAGTACACCTCAAGAAAAGACGGTGAAACTTACTACTTAAATATGATTGATACGCCCGGCCACGTTGACTTCTCGTATGAAGTGTCGCGGTCGTTAACTGCGTGCGAAGGCGCTTTGCTTGTTGTGGATGCTTCACAAGGCGTAGAAGCTCAAACGGTGGCCAATTGTTATACAGCGGTTGATTTGGGTTTGGAAGTATTGCCGGTACTCAATAAAATTGATTTACCCGCCGCCGATGTTGAACGCGTTAGTGAAGAAATCGAAGACGTGGTGGGGATTGATTGCACTGGTGCGTTGCACGTGAGTGCTAAAAATGGCATCGGTATTGAAGATTTACTAGAACAAATTGTGGCTGAGCTGCCATCACCGCAAGAAAGTGATCCTGAGGCGCCGTTATCCGCGCTAATCATGGATTCGTGGTTTGATAACTATTTAGGCACGGTGGCCTTAATACGCATTGTGTCGGGCTCATTAAAGAAGCGCGAACGTATTAAAATGATGTCGTCGGGCATTGAGTATCAAGTGGAAGATTTAGGTGTCTTCACTCCCAAGAGAGAGCCTAAAAACCAATTGTTGGTCGGTGAGGTTGGTTACCTGATTTCTGGTGTGAAAGACATATCAGGTGCAAAGGTTGGCGACACTATTACACACGCTAAACACGGTATTGCTGAGCCGTTACCAGGTTTTAAAGAAGTGCAACCGCGCGTATTTGCCGGGCTTTACCCGATTAATTCAGCCGATTACGATTCCTTCAGAGATGCGCTTGGCAAGCTGAGTTTGAATGATGCGTCACTGATTTATGATCCGGAAGTGTCTGATGCTTTAGGCTTAGGCTTTCGTTGTGGTTTCCTTGGCATGCTGCACATGGAAATTATTCAGGAGCGTTTAGAGCGAGAGTACGACATGGATTTGATTACCACCGCGCCAACGGTGGTATACGACGTGTTGTTGAAAAGCGGTGACGTCATTCAAGTGGATAACCCTTCCGCTTTGCCTGATTTATCGAAAATTGAAGAAGTTCGAGAGCCCATTATTGAAGCCAATATGCTGATGCCAGAAGAGTATATTGGTGCCGTTATGACGCTTTGTATTGAAAAGCGAGGCATTCAAAAAAACATACAATACCTTGGTCGACAAGTGATGTTGAATTTTGAATTGCCGTTAAACGAGGTGGTAATGGACTTTTTTGACCGACTTAAATCGGTCAGCCGTGGCTATGCTTCACTGGATTATGAAATTAAAGAGTATCGCGCTTCGGATATGGTAAAAGTGGATGTGTTGATCAATGGTGACCCTGTTGACCCATTGGCGATACTGGTGCATCGTGAGCAGTCTATTTATCGTGGCCGAGAGTTGGTGAAACGTATGCGTGAGCTGATACCTCGCCAAATGTTTGATGTGGCTATTCAGGCCGCCATTGGTTCTAAGGTTATCGCACGTGAAACGGTAAAAGCGTTGCGTAAAAACGTAACCGCTAAATGTTATGGCGGCGATGCATCGCGTAAACGTAAGCTGTTAGAAAAACAAAAAGAAGGTAAAAAGCGCATGAAGCAAATTGGCTCTGTGGAAATACCACAAGAGGCGTTTTTGGCTGTGCTTAAAACGACGGACGACTAATGCAATTATTCGAAATAGTACTTTTCTCTATTATTTGTGTATGTTTGGCGGTAATTTTGTATTACCGCTTATTAAAACCAGAGCTTGCTAAAAGAGAACCTGAGCCAGCCGCGCTAGACTACGCGCGTTCATTTTTTCCTGTGTTGTTGATTGTGTTTTTACTCAGGGGTTTTGTCGTTGAGCCGTTTAGAATTCCATCAGGCTCAATGCTTTCGAACCTTGAAGTGGGTGACTTCATTCTGGTTAACAAGTTCAGTTACGGTATTAGGCTGCCGATTTTTCAGAATAAAATTATAGACACCGGTCAACCGGACCGCGGTGATGTGGTGGTGTTTCGATACCCGCCAAACCCTAAGCAAAACTACATTAAACGCCTTATTGGCTTGCCTGGTGACGTGGTCAAATATAACGATGCAACTAAGCAACTTTACATTAATGGTCAATTAGTTAAAAAAGAAAAACAAGGTAAATATCAAGCGTATGGAGCGAAGCATCAGCACGATGAGTTCACTCAGACTATTGCGCGTCGTGACGGTTCTTTGGTGGAATTTCCAATTTTGAATATCGGGCGAGGCCATCCATTGTCATCTAGCGACAGCTGGGTTGTGCCTGAAGGGCATTATTTTGTCATGGGGGATAATCGAGATAACAGTGCTGATAGTCGAAGCCGAAATTTTACCTTTGTTCCTGATGAAAATGTGGTTGGTAAAGCCTTTTTTGTTTGGATGCACATCAACTTTGCAGGTGATGGGTTTAAGCTTTCACGCATTGGCACCAATATCGAAGCGGTCGAAGTAGACAATTAACGGTGCGATCATAATCTTAAGTTTAAACTTGGCTGATAAGGCTCGACTGATATAAGCTGTTGAACGTGCATGCTCGTTTTTAAGCACGATTGAACTCAGACATGAAAATGGAGTAAATAAAATGACAAAAATGAAAAAAATAGCGCCTCAGCAAGGTTGGACTTTGTGGAGCATGTTGTTTGTAATGAGTGTCATCTTTGTGTTGGCGTACATTGGAATGCAGTTGGTGCCTATGTATTCAGCTAATGAAAGTGTCAAAAAGGCAATGATGCAGAGTGTTGAAGATAAAGATTTAAGAAAAATCACTCGTCGTGAAGTAGTTGCTAATATGAATCGACAATTGTATTTAGACAGTAATCACGAGTTGTTAGATTATAAAAACGAATTAATCGTTAAAAGAACGGGTCAGCAATTTTTAGTGGAGGCCAATTATGAACGTGAAATACCGTTAGCCTATAACTTGGTGCTGATTGCTCGTTTTAATCCAAAAGTTGAATGCGATTTAGTGGGGCAGTGTCAATAGTGTTAGTGATTTCTGCGTTTATTGGATGTATTTAATCGGCCGTGAGTAATTTAGATAAACTGGAATCAAAGCTGGGGTATGCTTTTGTAGATAAGAGTTTGCTGGCTTTGGCATTAACGCATCGTAGCCGTGGGGCGAAGAATTATGAACGGCTTGAGTTTCTGGGAGACAGTATATTAGGTTTCGTGATAGCCGACTGGTTGTATCATAACTATTCCGAGTTGGCTGAAGGTAAGCTGAGTCGTATGCGCTCCAGTTTGGTTCGTAAAGAAACCTTGGCTCAAGTGGCCCGAGATTTGACGCTATCAGAGCACTTGATACTTGGTGAGGGCGAACTAAAAAGCGGTGGCTTTAACCGTGATTCAATTCTTGCGGATACGGTTGAAAGTATTATTGGTGCATTGTATTTAGACTCAGGGTTTGAGCAAGCGCATGGTTTTATTCATCAAAAATTTGAACAGCATTTAGCAAAAATTTCGGCTGAATCAACGCACAAAGACCCTAAAAGCAAACTTCAAGAGACCATGCAAAAGCGTGGTATGGAGTTGCCGGTGTATGAAATAATAGACGTCAGTGGAGCTCAACACGACCAAGAATTTACCGTTGAGTGCCGTTTAACAAATTTACCCATAGCGAGTCAGTCAGTGGCTCGCTCTCGCCGAGCAGCCGAACAGGCGGCGGCGGCTGAAGTTCTTGACCTGTTTGTCGACCACATTAACCAAGCTCGAAAGTTAGCGCGTTAAAAGCGTATTCAAGCCTCCACAGCTTAACTTCAGACACCAATCAAATGACACAATTTTATGGCTTATAAATTCGGTTTCGTAACCATTGTCGGCAAGCCCAATGCCGGCAAATCCACTTTAATGAATCAAATTATAGGGCAGAAGATTAGTATTACCTCTCATCGCCCACAAACCACGCGACATCGCATTCTAGGCATTCACACGGATGAGCATCAACAAGTGGTTTTTGTTGATACGCCGGGCATACATTCAGTGACAAAAAAGTCGAACCGAAAAACCATAAATCGAGTCATTAATAAGACAGCCATTGCCAGTATAGATGGCGTGGACGTTGTGTGTTTTATGATCACCGCCACTGGTTGGACCGAAGCCGATAAGCATGTGCTTAATGCTTTGAAAGAAGTGAGTGCTCCGATTGTGTTAGTCATCAACAAAGTAGACATGCTGAAGTCGATTAATGATGTGTTGCCACTGATCTCTGAATCGAGCCAAATGGCTAATTTTGCCGACATTGTTCCCGTGTGCGCCATGGGGCGGATGAAAGGCGGGAATATTGATCGTTTAATGGAGGTAATCAGTGCGTATTTGCCGGAGGCCGAGGCCGGCTTTGATGAAGATCAGATCACTGATCGCAGTTATCGATTTCTGGTGTCCGAACTGGTGCGTGAACAGCTGTTTCGACGTTTGGGCGACGAGTTGCCTTACGCAACCGCGGTAGAAGTTACGCAATTTGAAATGCTCGACGATAAAGCGCAAATCAGTGCTGATATTTGGGTGGAAAGAGATTCACACAAGGCCATGGTGATTGGTAAGCGAGGCGAAGCCTTAAAGGCCATTGGTACTTCTGCGCGGTTAAATTGCGAAACGTTGTTAGAGAGAAAAGTATTTCTAGAGCTGTTTGTAAAAGTAAGATCGGGGTGGTCTGATAATGCAAGAGACCTATTTAGCCTTGGTTATGACGAAGGCATTTAGACACAACCAGACATAACCAGTTCAGTGAGAGTTTTTGAGCAACCAGCCTACGCCTTATTAAATCGCCCATACAGCGAAACCTCGTACATTGTCGAAGTGTTTACCCGGGATTATGGGCGTCTTGGTTTAATGGCCAAAGGCGCACGGCGGCTTAAGTCAAAGCTAAAAGGGTGCTTGTTGCCGTTTCAACCAATTCTGATCAGTTGGTCTGGCAAAGGTGAGGTGCCCACCTTAACTTCGGCTGAAATAGACCAAAGTAAATTCAATTTGTTTCAGCGCGATTTGCGTGGCGATGCGTTGGTGTGTGGGTTTTATTGTAATGAACTATTAGTCAATTTGCTTCACCGGCACGATCCACACCAAGCACTGTTTGATGTGTAT
This sequence comes from uncultured Arenicella sp., assembly GCA_938045295.1. Classification (GTDB taxonomy): domain Bacteria; phylum Pseudomonadota; class Gammaproteobacteria; order Arenicellales; family Arenicellaceae; genus Arenicella. The sequence goes on along the minus strand of CALINO010000010.1, from coordinate 47,792 downwards.
CATAAAACCATTTTAGCGCTTTACACTATTGGCGTTGAGCCTAACCAGAAGCCGTCAATGGCAGAGACACTCAGAGGCTTTGAACAAGCCCTCATTAAAGAGTCCGGTTATGAAGTGAGTTTTCTCAATGAAGCCGATGGTAAAACCTTGATTGACAATGACGCGCATTATTACTTTCAGGCTGGTCAAGGGTTTGTTCGTATGGCTAAGCCCAGTTCCAGCTCAGTCAGCGGTCGTGTAATCAAGTCATTGCATGGGGTGGATGTGCTTGGTATTGATAGTGCAGACAGTGCTCAAGCAAAGAGGCTAATGCGCGATGTGCTGAACCAAACCCTAGGCAATAAGAAAGTCATCAGTCGAGATTTATTTTTCCCCACGGTTTAATCTGCTGGGTTAACAGACCATTTAAAGAAACACCTTTCATACATCACTTTTTAGCGATACTTACTTTACGAATAAAATTATGCCCACACATCATCAAATAGAGCTTGGTGTTAACGTTGATCACATAGCCACACTAAGGCAGGCTAGGGGTGTTTCATACCCCGATCCGCTGCAAGCCGCAGACATCGCTCGTAAAGCCGGAGCTGATGGTGTGACGGTTCATTTACGCGAAGACCGCCGCCACATTCAAGACAGTGACGTGTTTGCTATTCGTGAACAGGTTGATCTGCCTATGAATTTTGAAATGGCGGCAACGGCTGAAATGCTTGAAATTGCAAAAAAAGTGGCTCCTTATGAGTGTTGCTTAGTGCCAGAAAAGCGTGAGGAGTTAACCACCGAAGGCGGGCTTAGTGTCATAACTCAACAGTCTTATTTAACCGATTATGTGGGTGAGCTTAAAGCTCAAGGTATTAAGGTATCGTTGTTTGTTGATCCTGATGAAGAGCAAATTAACGCCAGCCATCAAGTGGGCGCAGACATTGTTGAATTGCATACCGGCACCTATGCTGAAACTGCAGAAGAAGCTCAGCATGCCGAGTTATTGCGTATACAGCGCGCGGCAACAGTGGCTCATGATCTGGGCTTACAAGTGAATGCTGGGCACGGTTTGCATTATCAAAATACAGTGTCTATTGCCGCCATTCCTGAGCTCACGTGCTTAAATATAGGTCATTCGATTGTTGCGCGAGCCGTCATGACCGGCTTTTACGAAGCGGTGTTTGCCATTAAGCAGTTAATGAACGGGGCCAGGTTGGACTCAGAAGGTAATGGGCTTTAACTAAATTTGCTTTTTGTATTGCTTGTACAAACGCATTACTTTAACAACGTAGTTCTGAGTTTCTCGATAAGGCGGTATGCCATTGTATTTGCTTACCGCGCCTGCGCCGGCATTGTAGGCGGCTAATGAGAGCCGTTTATCGCTGTTATAACGATCCATTAAGTCTCTCATGTGCCGCACGCCGGCTTCCACATTACGCTCAGGCCTAAAGGTGTTGGTTGTAAGCTGATAGCTGGCCGCGGTTGCCGGCATTAGTTGCATTAAGCCCATTGCGCCCGCTTTTGAAATCGCTAAATGATCAAAGGCCGATTCAACGTGAATAATGGCTTTAATAAAAGACGGCTCAAGGCCATATTTAAGAGCGGTGTTTACAATCAGCGCATCGTATTGAGAGCGAATCGGCTTGGCAAAGTAAGGGGCATTTCCGCCGCTGTTTCGGTAAGGTTTGGTTTTGTATTTACGCTTGAGCTTATAGCCTTTTTTGCGCGACGGCTTATCCGTAATAAGCGTTGAGCCGTCGGGTGTTATGTACACATACACGCCCGCATTTACCTGAGAGGGCAGGCACAAGCATACAGCCAGTATGGCCGACAATAACACCGTTATCGTGAGCGAGCTCTTTGTGGGCTCCGGTTGTATTTTATAAGGCAATAATTGCATTGGTTTATTTTAGGCTAAATTATTGTAATAAGTAATAATTTATATGCTTTTCAGGTCTTTATTAGAGTTAAAAAATGCAATTTGTATTTTGTCTGTCATTGTTTTGTAAGCTCTAAGCGTTGATACAGCTCGTGTGCAAAGAGCGCGTTGTATTTTAAATCGCCGAGTAATTGCGCATAAGGTTGTTAATGGCAGGTTGAAACTTGTTATTATTATTGTTGTATTAAAACATGACACATTTAAACAAAATTATGCCTTCTTTTGACGTAGTATCAGAAATTGATAAGCCTGAGTTAAATAATGCTTTGCATCAAGCTAATAAAGAATTGAGCACGCGTTTTGACTTTAAAGGCACAGACGCCCGAGCTGAATTGGCCAATAACGTTGTGACGGTATTTGCTGATAACGAGTTTCAGGTTAAGCAAGCGGTTGATGTGCTGTGCAATAAAATGGCGGGTCGTAAGATTGACCTAGCGTGTTTGCATTACAACGAAGTCCAAGAAATAGGCATGGGTAAAGCCAAGCAAGTGATTGAACTGAAAGAGGGTATTAATACCGAGCTTGGGCGTAAGCTAGTAAAACAAATTAAAGATCAAAAATTTAAAGTGCAAACGGCCATTCAAGGTGAGCAATTGCGCGTAACAGGTAAAAAACGAGATGATCTGCAAGCGGTAATTGCGTATTTGCGCAATGCCGAGGTGGGCATTCCTTTGCAATTTAATAATTTCAGAGATTAGTCAGGGTGCATTTATAATACGCTCTCATCAACACGTTAACACTAATTCCGACACTCGATAAACACTAGACGATAAACATTAATACGTAGGAAAACCAAATGAAAATTTTAGTCTCATTGGCGCTGACAGGTGCTTTACTATTTGCCGGCGCATCTCATGGCGCTGAGGGCGACAAAAAAGACCCCAATATCGCCAAGGTTCGTGCTGAACTAAGCAAAATGATTCCGGCGGCTGACTCGGCTGAAATTATTAGCACAGACGCTCAAGGCGTGTATCGTCTAGGTATGCAAGGCAGTTATGCGTTTGCGTATGTTGAAGGTGATTTTGTGTTGATCGGCGATTTGTACAACACATCAACCAAAGAAAACTTAGGCGATCTGGCGCAAGCGGAATACTTGAAAGGTGCTATGGTCGACTATGAAGATAAAATGATTGTCTATGGGCCAAAAGATGCCAAACGCCACATCACTGTATTTACCGATATTGACTGTGGCTATTGCCGTAAGCTTCACCAAGAAGTGCCAGAATTAACCAAGGCCGGTGTACAAGTTCGCTATTTGGCGTTCCCAAGAGCCGGTGTGGGTTCAGAAAGTTATAAAAAGTACGTGTCGGTTTGGTGTAATGATGACCCTCAACAAGCACTTACCGATGCTAAGGCGGGCAAATCTGTGGCCTCAGCAACGTGTGAAAACCCAATTACAGACACGTATAACTTAGGGCGCCAGACCGGTGTTAACGGAACGCCAACCATTATCTTTGATGATGGTAGAAAAGCGCCGGGTTACTTGCCAAGCGATCAGTTGTTGGCTCGCATGGGTATCAGTGTTCCAGACGCTAACTAATATCTAACTGATGCGCTGAGCAATAGGCGAATAAAAACCCTAAACGACAGCAATAAAAAAGGAGCCTAATGGCTCCTTTTTTATTGCTGTTAATGGTTGCGTTAACAAGTTAGCGGCTTACAACATCGACAGACTAAACTGATTTTCAGCGTACTTTAGCGCTCTAAAAGCTCGAACTTACCTTCTTTTTCCGCCCATTCGTCAGCGTCTTCAAGTGCTGGTTTTTTTTCTGTAATCACCGGCCAAATTTCAGACAGTTCGGCATTCAATTCCAGATAATGTTCATCTTTGGTTTCTAAATCATCGTCCGCCACAATTGCGCCGACTGGGCACTCTGGTTCACACAGGCTGCAATCAATGCACTCTTCAGGGTCAATAACAAGAAAGTTCGGCCCTTCGTGAAAGCAGTCTACGGGGCATACTTCAACACAATCAGTGTATTTACACTTAATGCATTCTTCTTTAACTACGAATGTCATTCGGCTCTCCGACTCTCGTTTAAATTTTATTACAATGGGTTGATGACTTAGGCAAACAACACACTACTTGTGTGTTATTTCGGGTGTAAATAAGTCTCAGAAAGTCGCGTATTCTAAGGGGTTAAAACAACCAAATCAATCGGTGTGCTCAAAAACTCATATCGATTATTTATTTACTTATTACTTAAGCGTTTGAGTTCATATAAAAAGTTTAACGCATCCCTGGCTGAGAGGTCGTCTGGGTCAATGTCATTGAAGCGCTTTTCAATCTCACTGACTTCAGGTGCCGATGTTTCTCTAGGCTCAAAAAGTAAGTTTTGTTGAACTTGTTGCGTTAACGACTGGCTCTGTTGGTGCTCTAAGTCAGTAAGCTTGGCTTTGGCGGTGGACAATACCGCATCGGGCAGGCCGGCTAGACGAGCCACTTGAATACCGTAGCTCTGACTGGCTGGGCCATCTTTAACGTGGTACATAAATACGATATTGGTGCCGTGTTCCACGGCCTCCAAATGGACATTGTTCACGCTGTTTATGTTTTCCGCCAGCTCAGTGATTTCAAAATAATGGGTGGCGAATAAGCTAAACGCTTTCAGCCTTTGAGCTAAATCCAAAGCACAAGCCCAGGCCAAAGACAGGCCGTCGTAGGTGCTGGTGCCACGGCCAATTTCATCCACTAGTACCAGGCTTTGGGGTGATGCGTTGCGCAAAATATTTGCCATTTCGGTCATTTCCACCATAAAGGTAGAACGCCCCCCGGCCAAGTCATCCGCGGCACCAATGCGGGTGAATATGCGATCAATCGGGCCAATAGTGGCTTCACTGGCTGGCACAAAGCTGCCCGTGTGCGCTAGCAGGGTGATTAACGCATTTTGCCGCATGTACGTACTTTTACCGCCCATATTGGGCCCAGTAATAACGTGCATGCGGGTGGCGTCATCCACCACAAAGTCATTGGCAATGAATGGCGCTGATTGGTTTGCTTCAACCACTGGGTGGCGGCCTTTAATAATCCGAATGCCGGAAGTGGCACTCATTACCGGGCGAGTAAAGTTCAGTGTAACTGCGCGCTCTGCAAAATTGGCAATAACATCGATTAATGCCAGAGATTGCGCCATCGCTTGCATGGCATTTAATTGCGGTTGCAGTTCATCAATGACCCGCTGATATAAATACTTTTCACGTGCTAAGGCTTTTTCGCGCGCGCTGAGCACCTTATCTTCGTATTCTTTTAACTCTTCGGTGATGTAGCGTTCGGCATTTTTCAACGTTTGCCGGCGAATATAGTGCTCTGGAACAGCGTCGCCTTGCGCTTTTGATACTTCAATGTAAAAGCCATGCACTCGGTTGTATTTAACCTTTAACGTGCCGATGTTGGTATTTTCACGCTCGCGTTGTTCCAGTTGCAGTAGAAAATCACCGGTGTTTTTGCTTAAGGTGTGCAGCTCCAGAAATTCATCATCGAAATCTGGCCTAATAACACCGCCCTCGCGAATAACCGCGGCAGGCTCGTCTAAAATGGCGGCGTCCAGCAAGTTTTGGGCATCTAAAAACGGCCCTAAGCGTTGACTGGCTGATTGCAGTAGGTCGGCTGAGGTGGCATTCAACAAGTTGGCAATGGCTGGCAGTGAATGCAGGGCTTGCCTGAGTTTTACTAAATCTCGTGGGCGAGCGGTTTGCAGTGCAATGCGAGTAAGAATTCGTTCCACGTCGCCGCATTGGCGTAAACGTTTATGCAGCTCGTGCGTATCAACCTGCTCAATGCAATTTTCAACCGCTAACTGACGATGGCCAATGCTGTTTTGATCCGTAATGGGGCCGTGTAACCAACGCCGTAAAAGCCGAGCTCCCATCGGGTTAGAGCACTTATCCATTAAGGAAATAAGCGTGAATTCTTTGCCACCAGAGAGGTTTGTTTCTATTTCAAGGTTCTGTCGGCTGGCGGCATCAATGATTAAGAAATCGCTTTTCTGTGTAATGCCAAAGTCATTGATGTGCGGCATGGCGTCATACTGCATGTCTTTGGCGTATTGCATCAATGCTCCGGCGGCACTGACGGCAACCGGAAAGTCTTGGCAGCCGAAGGCAACTAAGTCTTTAGTATCAAACTGTTTGCACAGCAGCTCGGTGGCAACATCAAAATCAAAATACCAGCTTGGCACATCTTTGCTGGCATCAGACAGCCGTTTTATGGTGTCACTGGCGGACTCAGCAATTAAAAGTTCGGCTGGTTGTAAACGTTGAAGCTCAGACTGAACTTGTTCAATATCATCAAGCTGCTGGGCTTGAAAATGGCCTAATGAAAGCTCCAAGGTGGCAATCGAGAAAGCGCCATTGTTTTCATAAACCGCGGCTAAAATATTGTCGCGGCGCTCATCCAGCAAACTGTCTTCAACTAAGGTGCCCGGGGTTACAACACGAACCACTTTGCGTTCCACCGGGCCCTTGCTGGTGGCCGGGTCGCCAATTTGCTCGGCAATGGCAACTGAACGGCCTAACTTCACCAGTTTGGCTAAATACTGATCAACACTGTGAAACGGCACGCCGGCCATTGGAATGGGCTCGCCACCGGATTTGCCCCGTTGAGTAAGCGTAATGTCTAATAATTGCGCGGCCAACTCAGCGTCTTTATAAAAGACTTCATAGAAGTCTCCCATACGGTACAACACCAATGTGTCGGGGTAATCTGCTTTGATTCGCAGATACTGTTGCATCATCGGGGTGTGCTGAGTTGGGGCAGTGCTTTTGGTCACGTCTTAATTACAGTGTGTTGGTATTTATGTTTTAAATTGCTTTAAATGGGTGTGTGTTAAACGTATTTAATGACGGTTATACGTTTTTAATAATGTGCAGGATTTTTTCATGCACTTTAGGTGTGCCAGCCACAATGTTGGCCGAGGTTAAAATATCAACACCGCCAGCCTCATCGGTTACTAAACCGCCGGCTTCTTTGACTAATAAAGAGCCTGCTGCAATATCCCACTCACTTAGGCCAAATTCCCAGAAACCGTCATAGCGGCCACAGGCCACATAGGCAAAATCAAGAACCGAGGAGCCAGTGCGATGAATGCTCTGGGCTCTTGGCATCAAGCCGGCGAATGTTTTCATCCAGCGTTTTAAATTAGCACCACTGCGGTACGGAAAGCCGGTGCACAATAAGCTGTCTTTCAGGCGGCTGTTTTGTGACACACGAATACGGCGGCCTTCAAGTTGAGCGCCACCGCCTTTATGGGCTGAAAAAAGCTCATTTCTGATGGGATCATAAACCACAGCAACCACAACCTCGCCTTGAAAGCGAAGGGCGATGGAAACACAGCAATGAGGGTGGGCATGAATGAAGTTGTGAGTGCCGTCAATCGGGTCAATCAGCCAACAGTATTCGCTGTCTGTGCCTTGGTCACCAGATTCTTCGCCAATAATGTTGTGGTCAGGGTAGGTTGATTTTAGAGTTTCAATAACCTCTTGCTCTGCAAGTAGGTCAATTTCTGAGACGAGCTCGCTGCGATTTTGGGTTTGCGATTTAACGCTTACCTTTACGCGGTCGAGCTGAACGATGTTTTGTGAAATGAGTTTGCCTGCTTCACGAGCAGCCGTGGTGGCAACGTTTACCGCGCCAACGAGAAAATTGGAATCCATTGAGATGTCCCAGAAACAAGTTGTAAAAAAGCCAGCGCGTAGTGTAACGGGGTGACCATTAGATTTAAAGTTATAGTCGGTGGGTAAGTGCTAAATTTTTGATTTAACGCTCATCATCAATGAGTCGATTAAGGTAGAATTACACCTTTGTTGTTGGTCATGATTTTTTTATGTGCGTTACAGATAAATGCAAGCCGCATTAGTTATTGCAAATAAACGAAGTTAAAAAGCCAAGAGAATTTAAGAGAACCTTCCGTGCACAGCATTGAGCAAAATCACGCCTTACTGAATCAGTTGAAAATAGTGTTGGTTGAGCCAACCCATCCAGGCAATATTGGCTCTGTAGCCAGAGCCATGAAAACCATGGGCTTGTCTAACCTTGTGTTGGTTAACCCCAAAAAATTCCCGCACTATGAAGCCAGTAAGCTGGCTGCGGGTGCTGAAAGCGTTTTAGATGACGCCGTTGTGGTTGAGAATGTGGAGCAAGCGGTGGCCGACTGCACATTAGTGCTTGGCACTTCAGTCAGAGACCGAGAGGTCAGTTGGCCAACTAAAAACCCTCGGCAAACGGCCGAATTTGTTTTTGAACACAGTCAGCGGTTTGACGGTGCCCAAACGGCCATTTTATTCGGCCGTGAAAGCAGTGGCTTAACCAACGATGAGTTGGCGCTGTGCCAAACTCAAATTCGCATTGACGCCAACCCGCAATACAGCTCTCTTAATTTGGCCAGTGCGGTGCAAATTATTGCTTATGAGCTTAGAATGCGCGCCCTTGAGTCGTGTCAATTATCAGGTTCTGAATCGAATAAGGAGCAGGTTAATAGTGCTACCAACGATGGTGAAAGCGCCACTGGGCTTGAAAAGCGCCAACAGGCGGCCAATAAAGAGCAGCTTGATGGCCACTTACAGCATTTGCAATTAACTCTCGAAGCCTTGAATTTTACAAAAGCGAAACCACCTACAATATTAATGCGAAAGTTAACTCGGCTGTACAATAAAGCAGAGCTAACAGTGGAAGAAATTCAAATATTGCGTGGTATATTGTCGGCGGTGCAGCAATCCATTGATGAATGATGATTGCGCGAATTTATGCCGTTTTGACGCGGTGCTTTGTAAAGCAATAAAAGTAAAAAATAAGAGAAATTGTTGCCCGGTAAGTTGGGTCATTTAAATTAATCAGCCGCACTAATCATTAAAGTGTGCCACCCTGAATAATTAGAGACGTTATGTTTAAACGATTTATTGAAGATATTAAAACCGTGTTTGCGCGCGATCCGGCGGCCAGGCACACGCTAGAGGTGATTACCACGTACCCGGGTGTGCACGCCATTCTATTTCACCGTTTGGCGCACGCTTGTTGGAATATCGGCTTTAAGTGGTTGGCCAGGCTAGTGTCGGCTTTTTCTCGTTGGTTTACCGGTATTGAAATTCACCCGGGGGCGAAAATTGGCCGCCGTTTTTTTATTGACCATGGCATGGGTGTGGTGATTGGTGAAACAGCGGAAATAGGCGACGACTGCACCTTGTATCATGGTGTTACGCTTGGCGGAACCAGTTGGGATGGCGGTAAACGACACCCAACCTTAGGTGACGGTGTGGTAGTGGGGGCCGGGGCAAAAATCTTAGGCCCTATTACGGTGGGCGATAACGCTCGAGTGGGTTCTAATTCTGTGGTGGTAAAAGAAGTTAACGACGGTGCCACAGTGGTGGGCATTCCTGCACACGCGGTTGGCTCTGTGGAGTACAAAAGAGCGAATGGTGGGTTTGATGCGTATGGCCACCAGCCTTCGGCTGATGACCCGATTGCGGTTGCGATTCACGGTTTGTGTGAACAATTGCAAGAGTTAGGCAGTTATAATAAGCGTTTAAAGGCTCAACTTGATGAAGCTGGCATTGATTTGGCGGGCTTAACGTTACCGGAAGTTAAGACAGAGTGCATTGAATTAGAGCCAGTAGAAGCATCTAAGCTGGAAAATATATAGTTTTTGGCAATATTGCCCCTAGGAGTATCATTATGATTACATTAACTAAATCAGCCGCTGACCGTATTCAAGACCAGATCAGCAAGAACGAAGCAATAGCGTTGCGCTTTTCAGCGAAAGAGTCGGGTTGTTCGGGTTATTCATATGTGCTTGATTTCGCCGATAAAAAAAGAGAAGATGATCAAGTGTTTGAACAGCACGGAGTAAGTGTGTTTGTTGATGCCAAAAGCTTGGTTATTTTGGATGGTACGCAAATAGACTACGTGTCTGAAGGGTTAAATCAGACCTTTAAATTCTCTAACCCGAAAGCCACAGATGAATGTGGTTGCGGTGAGAGTTTTGCAGTAGAAGGATAAGAAACTGGCGCTTCTTTTAGACAATGTGTGTGCTTGAATGTTTCTGTAACATTAACAATTTTTATCGAATTAGTTTGTGTTATTAAGGACTAAAACGCATACACTATGCAGTGTCTGAAGGTTGAGGTTTTCAACTTGTGTACAGACAACTTAACAAAATTAAAAACAGAGGGTTTTGTCGTGATTTTTAATAAATCGTCAATTGAGACATCAGTATCGGAAGATGCATCAAAGAGAAAAGTGGCCAAAATGCTTCCTGCAGCAGTTGTAGGGCTTGCGTCGCTTGTATCTATTTCGCTGAGTGGTGCTGTAAGTGCTCAAGAATACAAAAAGATTACTCGTTTAGGCACATCGCAGTCCGTGTGTGACGGTGGTATTGAAACAGCCGAACAGCTGCAAGCATTCTTTGCCAATAACCCAGATAAAGTCAGAGCTATTTTGGCTGACTCCGGTTGGTCTGGCGATGCCGATACCGTGATGACGGCCGTTGCCAACGGCGAATTGACTGAGCGTGCTTACCCAACGGGTACTCGTTTAGCATGGATGGGTGGTAAGAAAAATGGCCAGTACGTAGCATTGCCATACCGTGAGTGGGCTGGTAAGCAGTCTTTTTCCGGTTTTGAACTAAACGTAAACAGCGGTTGTAAGGTCTATAACATGGCCATACCTAAAGCGTGCTGTAATATCAGTTTGGTGTCAGTTAGTGAAGACACGTCTGAAGCCTGTGCACCAAAACCAGTGGCTGTCGTTGAACCTGCCGCTCCAGTGGTGGAAGAGCCGGCTGAAACAGTAAGCCCATTGGCATTGATTCCGTTTATCGGTGCGTTTGCGGGTTCTGAAACACGCGCACGTTTTGAGCCTTCTTGGAATATGGACATGCGTGATACTTCAGGCATTGCTGGTTTGAAAGCCGGTATTCTAAAGCCATTAAGTGAGAAGACATCATTGGCTGGTATCGTGTCTTACTACGATCGAAGCGGCATTAACGATGGCAACATTTACCCTGAAGATAACTTCGCTATTGATTTGGGCATTGAGCGTAAATTAAGTGAGCGTGCATTCATTGGCGGCGGTATCGGCGCGTGGAATGTGGATGACAGCGATTTCCGTGACACATCACTTTACGGCTTAGTGGGTGGTGATATTGGTAAGAGCAACCTTCAGTGGTTCTTAGAAGGTCGAGTTTTTGATAGCGATTCAGAAACTCTAGATTCTATCTCTGACAATAAAATGTTCAGTGCTGGTTTGCGTTATTTAATAAAATAATTGCAGCAGTAAGAATTGCTTAAATTTGAAAAAGCGGCCTTGTGCCGCTTTTTCTTTGGGTGCAATTTATGGCAAACTGCGCCCGCTAGGCACAGGCATGCAATTATGCGCACTGTGTCGTTATTATTTTGAGTGTTTCTCGTGCCTAAAGACTTATCAAACGCCATTGAAATTCGTGTTGAGCAAATTGGTCAGCCAATTACGCCTGACCGTGCATTAGAGTCGTCAGATGACTCTTTGAATGAATCCATTCATTCTCGTGCGCCATCGCACGCAGCCAAAACGGTGGGTATTACAACTCTTGGGTGTAAAGTGAACGCCTATGAGTCGGAATTAATAGGCGAAACACTGAAAACCGACGATTGGGCCATCGTACCCAATACCGATAAAGCCGATTTATATCTGATTAACACTTGCACGGTAACGCGTGAAGCCGATCGCCAGGCTCGTCAAGAAGTGCGAAAAGTGGTTAAGCGCAACCCAGAAGCTCTAGTGGTGGTTACTGGTTGTTATGCGCAAATGGATCCTCAGGCTTGCGCTGACATACCGGGTGTTGACTTGGTGTTAGGTAATGATCGAAAGCTTGATATGCACAAGCTTTTGCCTGAGTTAGAGCAGGGTAAATTGCCCGCTGTGATGGTGGGTGACTTAGATCAGCACGTCAGTCTGCCAGATCAATTGCTGGCCGGTTATGAAGCCTACACCCGTGCCTTTGTGCAAATTCAGCAAGGGTGTGACCAAGGGTGCACGTTTTGCATTATTCATGTGGCGCGAGGCCCAAGTCGGTCATTAGCCCCGAGCTTAATTAAACGTCAAGTTCAGCGTTTAGTGCTAAACGGTTACCCAGAAATTGTGATTTGCGGTGTTGATTTAGGTTCGTACGGTGACGACTTAAATTTGCCCGGTGAGTCCTTTGATTTAGTGGACTTATTGCAAGAACTGTTGCAGCTTGAGTGCGATGCTAATAACCCGTTTAGAATTCGTTTAAGTTCCATTGACCCGCATCATATTAGCGATAGGTTGATTGAGCTATGGGCGAAAGAGCCGCGAATTTGCCCGCACATGCACTTGTCGTTACAAAGCGGTAGCACACTCATTCTTAAGCGAATGAAGCGTCGCTACGATGCTGAGCATGTACGAGAACGCATTGCCAAATTGCGTGCGGTCATGCCTGAGCTGGTCATCAGTGCCGATGTCATGGTGGGTTTTCCGACCGAAACGCAAGCGCAATTTCAAGAAACACTGCAAATGGTTCAAGACATTGAAGTGGCATTCCCGCATGTCTTCTCGTATTCCGAGCGCGATGGCACGCCTGCGGCGAACATACCCATGGCCAAACAAGTACCGGTTGCCGAGCGTAAAGACCGAAATGCACGATTGCGCCAATCAGCAAAACCATTGCAAGCGGCTTTACGAGCTCGAAGAGTAGGGCAAACAGCGTGGGTGCTACCTGAAAAAAAGGCCAAGAAAGACGGTTTTTTTATGTGCCGATCTGAAGATTACTTGCCTTGCTTAGTGCCAGAACAGGGCGTGACGCAGGGGCAATGGCTGAGCGTTGACTACACTGACGTTGACGGAGAATACCTGTTAGGCAAGCTTTCAGAGCAAAATTAGTATTGTTTAAGGCAAACTGCAGAACGAATTATTGCTAATCAATGGATTACTTTTTCGCTTAATTAGCCGGGCTAAAGCCAAGTGAATCAATCAAAACCCTCGTTTTTTTAACATCGAGTCATTGATATCGAGGCGCTGAATTAAGTTATTGTCCATTGAGCTTACTTTTTCGATTTAGTTATTAGTATTTGCACCCTAAGGCCGTTAGAATATGCGCCCTCAATGCTAGGGCGTCATAACCCCTGGCTGAATCTGATTTATCGACAATTAACTTATATTATTTTGGAGTCTAAAATGGCTGTAGAGCGTACTCTTTCAATCATCAAACCTGATGCCGTAGCAAAAAATGTGATTGGTGAAATTTACACTCGTTTTGAAAAAGCGGGCTTAAACATTGTGGCTGCACGTATGATGCACTTAAGCGAAGAGCAAGCTGGTGAGTTTTACGCCGTGCACAAAGAGCGCCCATTTTACGGTGATCTAGTGTCTTTTATGACTTCTGGCCCAGTAATTGTGCAAGTATTGGAAGGTGAAAATGCGATTGCCGCTCACCGTGACGTAATGGGTGCAACTAACCCTGCAGAAGCCGCCGCGGGTACCATTCGTGCTGATTTTGCTAGCAGCATTGATGAAAACGCATGCCACGGTTCAGACGCAGCAGAAACAGCCGCTCAAGAAATTGAATTTTTCTTTGGTGCTGATGGCGTTTGCCCACGCACGCGTTAATCGTTATTAGGTCTGTAAGCCAATAAGATGCTATTTTAATAAGCCCATGAGTGAACTTAATAATATTTCAGTTGAAGTAGGCCAAGCCGCTAGCGCTGCGCCTAAAGTCAACCTGATGGGCTTAGATCGTGACGCGATGGAAAGCTACTTTGCCTCAATCGGGGAAAAGTCGTTTCGCGCGTCACAAGTCATGAAATGGATTCATCAAGTTGGTGTTAGTGACTTTGCTGAGATGACTAATCTCAGCAAAGTGCTGCGTACCAATTTAGCTGAACAAGCGATTATTAGCGCGCCTGAAATCATTTCAGATAACTTATCTGAAGACGGCACTCGCAAATGGCTGTTAAAAGTACCCGGTAAAAGTGCTATTGAAATGGTGTTTATACCCGAAGACACGCGCGGTACGTTGTGCGTATCGTCACAAGTGGGGTGTACGCTTAACTGTTCTTTTTGTGCCACGGGTAAGCAAGGTTACAATCGCGATTTGACAACGGCTGAAATCATTGGTCAAGTTTGGTTGGCCAAACACATGCTGGCTGAACAGTATCAAACGGATAAGCGCATTGTTAGTAATGTGGTTATGATGGGCATGGGCGAACCGCTTATGAACTTCGATAACGTAGTTGCGGCCATGAACATCATGCAAGATGATTTTTGTTTTGGCTTATCAAAGCGGCGTATCACGCTCAGCACCGCCGGTGTGGTGCCTAAAATAGATGAGTTAAAAGAAGCTTGCCCGGTGAGCTTGGCGGTCAGTCTGCATGCGCCAAACGACGAGCTGCGCAATGTCTTAGTGCCGATTAACCGAAAATACAATATCAAAGCCTTATTAGAGGCTTGTAATCGTTACGTGGCCGACTCGCAACGCGCTCGAATCACCTTTGAGTACGTGATGTTAGAGGGCATTAATGATGAGTTGGAACATGCGCACCAGTTGGCGGCATTAATGAAAACCGTGCCCGGCAAGGTCAATTTAATTCCGTTTAACCCGTTTGAAGGCATTGAATACAAGCGCTCATCAAATTCAAGAATTAACCGCTTTCGAGATATTTTGCACAACAATGGCATTATTGTTACCGTGCGCAAGACTCGAGGCGATGATATCGAGGCTGCCTGCGGCCAATTAGCTGGGGATGTGATGGATAAAACCCGGCGCGCCGAAAAATTTAGACAAAGTCTCTCTGAAAAAATACAATGATCGGCACAGAATAAATAATCGAAGCCATTGATTGTGTTAAAAAATATAAAAACAACTGTACTTATTGCGCTTTTAAGCACGCTTTTAAACGCCTGTGTAAGTAACTCGTCAGCACCTAGAATTGCTTCTGATAAAGTCAAACCGTCGTCGGAACGGGCCATGTTGCATACGCGCTTAGCGCGCGGTTACATGCAAAAAGAGCAATACGCCACGGCCAAAGTTGAGCTGGAAAAGGCATTGCGCTTAGAGGCCAACCATTCAGACGCCAATTACGTAATGGGTCTGTTAATGGTGAAGTTAGATAACATCAAAGACGCCGAGTACTATTTGGAAAGAGCGGTACGCAGTAATAAAGAAAACTCATCGGCGGCGCATGATTTTGGTATGTTGCTTTGTCAAACCGGCAGGGAATTACGTTCGGTTGATTATTTTGAAATTGCCGCATCCAACCCTTTGTTTGATCGATCAGTATTGAGTTACATGCGTGCAGGCGAATGTTTGGCTCAAATTAACGATGATCGCGCAGAAGCTTTTCTGCGTAAAGCCCTGTCAATCAACCCAAGATTAAGGCCGGCCTTATATCAATTGGCATTAATTAAAAAGAACAGTGGCCAGAGTTTGAACGCCAGAGCGTATATTGAACGCTATTTGGCCATTACTAAACCGCAACCTAACGCCCTGTACTTGGCCTATCAAATAGAATCTAGCCTAAAGGCTACTGACGTTGCGAAAAGCTATAGAAAGCGCATTATGGAGAACTTTCCGGGTTCTAAAGAGGCCGATTTGTTACGCAAGGTACAACCTTCAGATTAGTTTGTGCCCCCACACACCGACGGTTCGGTCTGTGTCTGTTTGAAGCAGTGGCATGAAGTTTAAGCGCCCGAATAGGGTGCCTAATAAGTAAAAATAACATTCAAACGCTAAGCGACTGATAAAGAGTTCTCGTGATGGAAGAGAAAAGTAAAAAAGTAGAAAAATTAGATAAAGCCGCTACTCTTGGTAGTGGAGCAATGTTGGCTGCGGCACGCAAAAAGCAAGATAAGAGCATTGAAGAAATCGCCGAAGAGCTGAACTTATCGTTGACTCAAATACGCACGATTGAATTAGATCAAAGTGAAGGCTTGCCTGAGCCAACGTACGTACGAGGTTATATTCGATCTTACGCAAGCTTGCTGGGTTTAGACCCAGAGAAAGTATTGCAGCATTACCACAATAAAAATTGGCAAAAGTCCGCCAATTTAGATGACATGCCCCGTGGCATTGGCGACGCTGAGAGCGTGGAAAGCAGTTTGTTTAGTCCAGCTCGAGTGATCGTGTTTTTACTCATTGCCGGTTTGGTGTTGTTTCTCTGGCTTAAAGGCGGCATTGACGGCATATTGGGCGGTAATAATGCAGATACGGCGGTCACAACACAGGTCTCAAGTGATGTTTTAAGCGACATTTCAAACGACATAGAAGCGCCTGTTGATGGTGATGTTGCCGAGTCTGACATTCAAATACTCGGCAACCCGCTGTCTGAGCAGGGCACGGCAAATCAGGGGCAAGAAACGGTGTTGAGCGACGATGATACAGAACAAACTGTTTCATTGGTTACGGCCGACACTGATTTAAGCAGCAGCGTTAGTGGTGACACGAGCGCACCGGCGGCGTTACCTTCTGATGTAGCCAATTCAGGTCAAACAAGAGTGGTTCTTACCTTCACTGAAACTTCTTGGGTGGATATTCGCGATGAACAGCAAAACCGATTGGCTTATCAAAGTTACCCTCGAGGAAAGACGCTTGATGTGTCGGCCGAGGGTGCGTTGAGTGTGTTAATTGGTAATGCCAAAGGTGTTCAGATGTCACTCAATGGCAAGCCTTATAATCTAGGGCAGCATACCGAAGGTGTGTATGCCAAATTTACCGTTGGCGAGCCATCAGAGTAAACGCCAGTCAAATTACAGCCAGTCAAATTACAGGTAGTACAATAACGTCTGCAGATAATATTGACTGCAGACGTTCGATTTAAATTTTCTAACATAATCAGCCGCCCTGTAGGCTTGCTAGTAGGGCGGTTGGGTCACGCATTCCGTATTTATGAGCAAACAAGGTCACACTCGCGCCGTTAAAGGCATGAAAGATATTCTGCCAACTGAAAGCCACTTGTGGTTAAAGGTTGAAGCTTTGTGTCAGGAGATTTTCTCTCGCCGAGGGTATCGTCAAATTCGCATGCCGATATTAGAAAGCACGTCTCTGTTCTCTCGATCTATTGGTGCTGAAACCGACATCGTGTCTAAAGAAATGTACACATTCGATGACCGTAATGGAGACAGCGTCACGCTGCGCCCAGAAGGCACCGCCAGTTGCGTACGTGCTGGCATTGAAAATGGCTTGTTTTACAATCAACAGCAACGCCTGTGGTATACCGGCCCGATGTTTCGTTATGAACGGCCACAAAAAGGGCGCTATCGCCAATTCCACCAAGTGGGTGTTGAATGCTACGGTTGGAGCACTCCAGACATTGAAGCTGAAGTGCTGGGAATGTGTAAGCAACTGTTTAGCGTGTTAGGCTTGGAAAACACCATGTTGTATATCAATAGCTTAGGTGACAGTGCGTCGCGTGCGCAATATCGAACGGCCTTAGTTGAGTACTTAAGCCAGCATAAGAGCCAACTCGATGACGACAGTGTTCGGCGCTTAGACACCAACCCTCTTAGAATATTAGACTCGAAGAACGCCGATGTTCAAGCATTGCTCGAAAATGCACCGAATATCTTGGATTTTCTGTCTGAGGAGTCAAAACAGCACTTTACCGATTTGCAGCGCTACCTTACTGCCTTAGGCGTGGAGTTTAGTATTAACCCAAAACTGGTGCGCGGTTTGGATTATTACAACGACACGGTGTTTGAGTGGATTAATCATGATTACGGCGCTCAATCCACCGTCTGCGGCGGCGGCCGTTACGACGGCATGGTGGAACAGTTAGGTGGCCAAGCCACACCCGCATTTGGTTTTGGTATGGGCATGGAGCGTTTGATTGAAATGCTACAAGAGCAAGACGCACAGAGCATGCAGGCAGAGCAACAAGCGCAGGTTTTTGTGGTTTCGGTGGGCGATGAGGCGCGGCTTCAGGCTTTGACCTTGCAGCAAGCGCTAACCGACTCAGGCGTTGTTGTGCAATGCCATATGGGGGCTGGTAGCATGAAAAACCAATTTAAACGTGCGGATAAAAGCGGCGCAATTGTTGGCCTTATTATTGGTGAAGACGAAGCCAAAGAGCATCAGGCTAGCATCAAAATCTTAAGTCGTGATCATGCGCACGCTTTGGCACAGAGCGAGCAGCAAACAATCGCTCAATTGGATGTTGTCAATGTGGTGACTAATCTGTTGGATTCGCTATAATCCCCATTCTAAAAGAAACAATAAGAACTGTGTAACGGCTCGAAAAGGGCATTAGGCAGTGTTTGTGTGAGTTTTATCTCAATTAGTGAAAACTCACAACAGAGCAAGTACAGAACAAACAGTACAGAACAAATTTACCAGCAAAGCTACAAGAGCATAAAATGGCCGACGATATTTTCCTTTCCCCTGAAGAGCAAGATGAACGTGCACGACAGTGGTTTAAAAGCAACGCCCCTGCATTAGTGATAGGCATCGCCTTAGGCCTCGCGGCCATTACCGGTTACAACAAATATAAAGACAATGCTCAGCAACAGGCTGAAGTTGCTTCTAATTTGTACCAACAAACAATCAGTGAAATTCAAGATTCTGAGTTGGCTGATATTAACGAGCAAATAACCACGCTTAAATCAGAGCACGCTAAAACGCCTTATGCCGCTAAAGCGGTATTAGTGAAAGCCAAGCAAACCGCGGTGAATGATATGGACGCCGCATTCACTGAGTTGCAATGGGTGCTTGATAATTCATCAGACAGTGGTTTGCAGCACACAGCAAGGTTGCGCCAAGCGAAAATTAAAATTGAACAAAATGATTTAAGCTCGGCTAAAAAACTAGCCAGTCATAGCCCAACCGACGCTTTCGAGTCACATTATCAAGAAGTGTTGGGCGATATTGCCCTTGCCGAAGGTGACAAAAGCGCGGCCAGAGCGCATTATCAAGCGGCCGCTGATGCCTTAGACGGCTTACAGGATAACTACATTCAGGTGCTGAATATTAAGTTAGACCGTTTGCCAGAAGCCAGCACAGAAGTGCCTGCGGATGCTGTGACGGTACAACCAAGCGCTGAAGTTAGCGCAGAGCCTGAAGTAAAGGTAGAAGAAGCTGAAGAGCCTGCGGTTTCACAGTAGCGTTAGTCTTAAGGGTTAAATCTTAGCAGTATTAATATTAGCCGTACTAATAAGAGTCGTAAAAGCCAAGAAGCGAAAGAGTCAGCCATGAATATTCCACAACCAGCAAAAACACATAAAACCATGAATATGACGCGTTTAATCGTAGCCGGATTTTTAGCTTTGTCTTTAGCTGCCTGTGGTAGTAAAACAACCAAAACTGACTTTTTCGGTGCCGAAGAAAAGGCCATCAAGCCTAAGGTTAATACAATCACAAAAGTTAAGCGTCATTGGCGCCTTAGCTTGGGGGATAAAATTCGCCCCGGTGATGCCATTTTGTCGCCCGCTTTGTTAGGCAATCATATTTATGCGGCGTCAATCAAAGGTCGGGTTGAAAAAATAGTCGCCAGTACTGGTAAGCGAGTGTGGCGAGCTAAATTAAGTAAGCAAAAAATCACCGCCGGCGTTGGCGTTGGTAGTGGTTTAGTACTAGTGGGCACCGACGATGGTATCGTGCACGCATTAAATCAAGACGACGGCAGCACGGCTTGGGAAGTTCAACTAGACAGTGAGATTTTGGCCAGCCCTGTGGTGGATAAAAATGTCATAGTGGCGCGCTCTGGTGACGGTAAAGTCTACGGTTTGAACACCTTCGATGGTGAAATTTTATGGACCATCAGTCGCCAATTACCCCGTTTAACCCTACGTGGAGACTCACGACCTGTGATTACCCAAGGGGTTGTCTTTGCCGGTTTTTCCGATGGCAATATGGCGGCAGTGCAAGCGAGTAATGGCCGAGCATTATGGGATTTCCCCATTTCTTTTGCGCGTGGCACCAATGAAATCGATCGTTTGTCTGACGTAGATACCGACCCATTGTTAGTGGGCGAACATCTTTACATTACTTCTTACCAAGAAGTGACTCATGCGTTGAACATCAAGCAGCAAAAAATTGATTGGAGTGCTGAAATATCGTCATTCAATTCTATGGCTTACGATGCGGCTAATTTATACATCAGTGATCGCTATGGGGTGATTCACCAATTAAACCGTAAAACCGGCGAAAAAACTTGGTCGCAATCGCAGCTGAAAAATTTCACTACTGGTGCGCCAGCGTCGGTAGGCCCAAATGTTTTAGTGAGTGACGGTGACGGCGGTTTGTATGTTATTCGAAAGTCCGATGGTGCGCTTATTGGTAAGCACGGGTTGGGTGCAAAAGCCATTATTGGCCAACCCGTAGTGGATGAAGACCGCATGTATTTTATTGATGCCAGTGGTTCTTTGCAGTCTATTTCCGTTGCAGAAAAAGGCTAATACGAATTTAATAAAGGCTGGTTATAAGCCTAAGCGGCTCGCGGAGCGCATTGTGCGGCTTTACGTGGCCTACAAATCTTAAAATAACTCAGCGGCGAGTTGATTCTTGCCATTGGCTGATTTAATTTATTTCTCACGCTCGACCACCGTTGCGCTTTGATGCGACTGATGGTGCGTTTCAGTATTGATTTCAAAAGTAAGTGATTAACAGGTAATCCTTGTGCAAGACTCTAAGGAACAAAACAAAGCAATGTCTGAAGACGATCAAAAAAGTCAGCTCGATGGTGGAGTTGAGTTTGATGGTGTTGAACTCGACGGTTTAAGTGATGAAGAACGTTCGGCCTTAAACTCAACGCCCAAAGAGGAGTTGCCAAAACCAATCATCTCTATTGTTGGGCGGCCCAATGTTGGGAAATCCACGCTGTATAACCGTTTAACCCGCAGTCGTGATGCGATTGTTGATGACCGCCCCGGGGTAACCCGTGACCGTATGGTTGGTGTAGGGCGTGTTGGTAAACAACCGTATTGGGTGGTTGATACCGGCGGCATTGAGTCTGATGATGAAGGCATTCACATTCTGATGAAAGATCAGGTGGATCAAGCCTTGGCCGACAGCGACGCGGTTATCTTTATTGTTGATGGCCGTGATGGCGCCACTCCGGTTGATTTTGAAATTGCCAAGCAACTTCGCACAAACCAACGAATTCAAGTGTATTTGGCGGTTAATAAAGCCGAAGGTTTGAACAAAGGCTTGATCAGTTCCGACTTTTATCAACTCGGCTTGGATGAGCCCACGGTCATTTCAGGAAAGAATGGCGACGGCGTTCATAAGCTATTAAATCGAGTATTACAAGAAACCGAAGGCCGACAGCGCGAAGAAAACTCTTATGAGATTCCCACGGGTGTGGCTAGGTTGGCCATTGTTGGGCGCCCCAATGTAGGCAAGTCCACATTGCTCAATAGCTTGGTGGGTGAAGAGCGTGTGGTGGTGTACGACATGCCGGGCACCACGCGCGATAGTATTCACGTGCCGTTTGAGTTTAATGACAAAGAGTATGTGCTGATCGATACCGCGGGCATGCGTAAAAAGTCACGCATTGATGACCGTGTGGAACGTTTTTCGGTAATGAAAACACTTCGCGCCGTTGAGTTAGCGCAAGTTGTCGCCGTGGTACTGGATGCCCGTGATGGCATTGTTGATCAAGACAACCGATTGATCAATTTGGTGTTTAACAGCGGCCGTTCGTTAATGATTTTGGTGAACAAGTGGGACGGCATGAGTAAGTACGACCGTGAGCGCATTAGAGCGCAGATCGATCGTAAATTCAGCCACATGGGCAACATACCCATTGAGTTTATCTCGGCTAAGTACGGCAAAGGCATTAATGTGATTATGCCGCTGGTTGATAAATTGTACGAAAGTGCGATGACCGACATGGGCACGGGTCGTATTAATCAAATTCTAAAAGACGCTGAAGAGCGCCGAAACCCTCCCATGATTGGTAATTACCGAATCAAACTAAAATTCGGTCACCAAGGCGGCATGAATCCTCCTCACGTGATTATTCATGGCAATCAATTAGAGAAGTTACCGCAAACGTATCAGCGCTATCTATCAAACACGTTTGAAAAAGCATTCGACATGCTTGGAACCAAGGTTAAACTGAGCTTTAAAACGTCAGACAACCCGTACCATCAGGTCACAGAAAAGCCATCGCGCAAAAGTAAAGACAAGGTTAAGTTTCGCGGCAGCCGCAAAAAAAGTGAGCGCTAAGCACCATTGATTAATTGATCACTAAGGCTATTGGTCGGCCAGGTCGGCCAGCTTATAAATCAGTTGGTTTACTAATGCGGTTTGCTTCCAAGGTAAAAAGTGGCCAGCTTTATCGAGCTCCACCACTTCAATACTGCGAAAGCTGCCTTTCCATTCTTTGTGTGCATAGGCTGGGTTTTTCGGCGATACCAGCTTGTCCCGGGTGCCTTGCATTATAATTAGGTCGGTGTTGAGCTGTTGCTGTTTTAGCTTTTCATCCATGATGCTGAGCTGTTTTTTCAATGCCATGATTTCTCGGTTTGAATTTTTCATGCCCCGGCTCAAAAAGCTTGAAACAAACAAAGTGTTCGCACTGTGGTTGTACCACCTTGGTTTACCGAGAGATGGCTTGAGTGAACCAGCCAACAATAGCGCACCAGACACCGATTGTTGATGATCTAGAGCTACCTGTGGCGCAATTGAAGCGCCTAATGAGTGGCCGACTAACACCCATTTCTTATCAGGGTAGTTATTGAAAATAGCACCAATGGCCGCCGACTGAGAGGCAAAGTCGCCATTGACCTTGGCTTTGTCATCGCTAAGTGCGGATTTCCCCCAACCCAGCCGGTCTACTGACACCAGAAAAAAATCACGCTGCAATGCCGGGTTTTGTAAGTAGCGCTCAAACGCCGTCCAGCTGCCCGGAGTGCCGTGAATAAACAATACGCCAAGTTTACTTTCATTCCCGGAGTGGGCATAAAACAACGACTGCTCATCATTAACTTGCACGCGGCTAAACTCAAGTGGCGTGCTTTGAGCCATTGAATTGGCACTAATCAGTGAAGCAGACATATAAAAAAATAAGCCGTGTTTATTAAAAAACCGCCTTAATAATGAATGGGTGCACTGCCACATAAACGTTATAAATTGATCAGGTATAAAGGGTTAACAAAAACACCGTTTAGTTGCACTTGCCAATAAACAGGTTTGCCGATTTCTGTAGTCTGAGTATTGTCTTGCTCTGTGGATGGTTTTTTCACTTCAGACACTTTCCCTAAGACCGCGCCAGCCACCACACCATTACCGAGTTCTACGGTAATATCGTCTAAATTATGCAATAGGCTGTAAATACCTCGCCCGTGATCAAGCACCACGGTAAATAAGCCATTTTTATTTTTTTTAACCTTGCACACAATGCCCACTTGGGGCGCTTTGATCAACGTGCGCGCGTTTGCCTGAGCGAACGTATGGTTCTGTGTGTAGGCTTGGTTTGAATCGTTGCTGAAAATAGTACCAAAGCCCAAATCCCAAGACGCTTCAAAGGGCGTTTGCATTGGCATGCTGGGCGGTTGAGAGTTTTTGAAATCAAGCTCAGACAGCGTTTTAAACGTTTGCAGCTTTTTAACCGAGCCTGCGCTGTTTTTTAATAAAGGGTACGATTTATGATTTACGTTGATGGACTCGTAAGTAGCGGTTTCTTCTTCGTTGTCTTCACGAACGTACACCAAATAGTTGCCGGGCAGCTGCTCTAAGCTAATGCCAATCAATACTCGCCAATCGTTATCTTGTTCAAGTAGGGCCGGCTCTTGTAAACCGTATCTGACAACCGGCGGGTTGCCGGATTTTTTCTTTAACGTGAGCTCAACAATGCCACCGGGGTGGTTGAGTTGATTCGGTGATGTCTCTTTGCTAACAACGTTAGCTGAATGCAACGCCACACAGGCAGCGGCTGCCACCATCAACGGTTTGATCATGATTGGTTCTCAGTCTTTATAACTTCGCATTCAAGAGACCCAGAGCCCAATTGAATTGAAACGTGCGAACCGACGTTTGTGTCAGTATTGGTTCGTACAATGTTCTTGTCTTGATCTCGTGTGATCGAAAAACCGCGCTCTAAGGTAGCCAATGGGCTGACCAAGTTCAGTTGGCCACCAATGGTGTTTATCTTCTCTTTCGCTGAGCGCAGTGCAAGCTGGTTTTCTCTGTGCAAACGTTCGCTGGTTTGTTTTAGTGAATCGTGTTTGCGGTTTATTAAACGTTGTAGAGGCTGTGATGCAAGTGTTCGGCTTGAGTTGGCGAGCGATGAATGTTGCCACTTTAGGTTGTGATTCATTGCGCGCTGCAACCGCTGAGCCGTATTGCGTACGTTTCTTTGCTGCAATTGCAGAGATTGCCTAGGGTGTTTGAGTTGTTTGGCCAGCATGTCAACGTTTTGCCCAAGCCGTTCAATACTGCGGCGTTTGGCGTTAGGTAGGCGGTGTTGTAGGCTTTTTAATTGTGCGAACAATTGATCGGTGTCCGGGCTGACCATTTCCGCTGCTGCGGTGGGCGTGGGCGCGCGAACATCGGCCACCAAGTCGGCAATGGTCACGTCCACTTCATGGCCAACGCCGCTCACCACGGGAATAGGGCAGTCAAAAATAAGTTTGGCTAACTCATCGTGATTAAAGCACCATAAGTCTTCTAAAGAGCCGCCACCACGGGTGAGAATAAGCAAGTCGGCACGTTTGTGGCTAACCGCATCGCGCAAGGCTTGCATTAATGACTTGGCGGCGCTGTCACCTTGAACCACCGCTGGGTAAACAGTGACCGGAATGCCGGGGCAGCGTCTGGCCAGTGTGCTCAAAACGTCTCTAATTGCCGCCCCAGAGGGTGATGTGATTACCCCAATGTGGCTTGGAAATTTAGGCAGAGCGCGTTTGTATTTTTGATCAAACAAGCCTTGCTCATTCAGTTCTTGTTTTAATTCTTCGAAACGTTTTTGCAACAAGCCTTCGCCGGCTTCTTCCATATGCTGAACAATGCACTGCAGATCACCGCGCGCGGTGTATACCGAAATTTTTGCACGCACTCGAACCAAGTCGCCCGCCTTCGGCTTATAGCGGCAGATCGAGGCTCGGCCTTTGAACATGGCGCAACGTAATTGCGACGATTGATCTTTAAGGTTGAAATACAAATGGCCTGATGCCGGAGTGCTTAACGAAGACAGCTCTCCTTCAATCCATATTTGTGGGTAGGAAGCCTCCATTAAGCGCCGCATTTCATTACTTATGTCGCTGACTTGATATATGGTTTGGCTTTTTTTCATTAGGGAATTTCAACAGTGTTTTATTACGCCATTATTCTATCGCAACTGGAACAATGAATTAAAAAAACTTCTTTTTTTCACGAAAGCGGCAATCGTGTGTAGGCGTATCGATAAAGGTTCGTTATAATCGCCCGCGGTGGCGGCTAGTCTCCACAGTGGCGATAAGTTGTGAACTCGGTCAGGCCCGGAAGGGAGCAGCCGTAGCAACTGATTCGGGTGCTGTGATCAGGTTAGCCGTCATCACTTCTTAGTTAACAATCGTGAGTTAGATCTTGGTTAGCGTCACGCGCTTATAAATATTGCCAAGGCTTGCCAATAAGGTAGTTTTAGCGCATGCTGACTCCAAGATTATATTTAATGTTACGGATCTGAATGGCCTACCTTGCACTTGCCCGTAAGTGGCGACCCAAAGCGTTTTCCGAAGTTGTCGGTCAACAACATGTGGTGCAAGCACTCTCTAATGCGCTCGATTCAGGCCGTGTGCACCACGCGTTCTTATTTACCGGCACCCGAGGTGTGGGTAAAACAACCTTAGCGCGAATTTTTGCCAAATCATTGAACTGCGAGCAGGGCACCAGTGCCGAACCTTGCCAGCAATGCGTTACCTGTCAATCCATTGATGAAGGCCGTTTTGTAGACCTTATTGAAGTGGATGCGGCGTCGCGAACTAAAGTGGATGACACTCGCGAGTTGCTAGAAAACGTGCAATACGCGCCCACCTCCGGCAAATTCAAAGTATATCTGATTGACGAAGTGCACATGCTGTCAGGGCACAGCTTTAATGCATTGCTTAAGACCTTGGAAGAGCCGCCTGAGCACGTTAAATTTTTGTTCGCCACCACCGATCCGCAAAAATTACCCGTCACCGTACTTTCTCGCTGTTTGCAGTTTAACTTGCGGGCAATGCGACCAGAGCAAGTTGAAAATCAGTTGGTCAAAATTCTTGGCCAAGAAAAAATTGAATACGATTCGCCAGCCTTGCACGCCATTTCTAAAGCGGCTGATGGCAGCATGCGCGACGGTTTAAGTTTATTAGACCAAGCCATTGCTCAAGGCGGCGGTGAAGTTCGTATTGCCGACGTGCAAAGCATGTTGGGCACCATTAAAACCAAGCACACAGAAAGTATTGTTTCAGCCTTGCTGTCTCATGATGTAGACCAAGCACTTTCGGTGGTGGCAGACATGGCCGATGAGGCCGTGGATTTTACTGTGGCCATAGATGAAGTGTTAATGCAGCTTTATTATGTGTCATTGGCTCAAGTGTCACCCAGTTCTGTGGAGGTGGCGGACGTTGACGCGGCTAAAGTCAATGATTGGGCAAAGAAAGCATCGCCCGAAGCGCTGCAATTGTTTTACCAAATCGGGCTTATCTCTAAGCGCGATATCAGTTTAGCGCCGAGCCTTAGAGTTGGGTTTGAAATGGCGTTGTTAAGAATGTTCGCCTTTGAGCCGGGCGATTTAGAGCCAAGCGCGGTACCGCCATCGGGCGCTGTTTCGCAACTGACTGAAAAAAAAACGGCTGAAAAAAAAACGATTGAAAACGCCGGCCTCGACACTTCTTTAGACGGTGAAAATACCGATCAAGCGCCCAGCGCACCGGTAGCGCAGCCGTTTCCAGATGTGCAAGCAGGTTCTCACCCAGATTCCCAAGTAGCTCCACAAACAACCGTTCCAAGCCCAATGGAATCGGCTATCGCCACTAAGGGTGTTACTGAAAGCCAGAGCGAGTTGCCAGAAGCCAACATGCCGGCAGAAGCCGCTGCACCGCATGCCGATGTTCCGCCTTGGCAAGAAGCTCCATCTGAGTTTATGCCTGAGTTTACGTCTGAGGCCGCTCAAGAGGCGCCAATAAAGGCTGAAACAACCCAAGTGATTGAGCAAAACGTACCAAGCCGTGCGCAGCCTGTGTCATCGCTTAAGCCTGACGTGCCAGAGCAGTATGCTCAGCAAGCGGCTACAATTCAAACTAATGAAATTCAGTCTAATGAGGCTCAACCTCATGACACTCAACCTAATGCAGCTCAGCCCAGCGCAGTGCAACCGAATACAGCCCAGCCTAATTCGCAGGCGCTAAGTTTGGTTGCCGTCACCTTGGCGGGCAATAATGAATGGGGTGAGTTGGTTGAGCAAACCTCGTTAGTTGGCATGGCTAAAGAGTTGGCCATGAATTGCGCCGCTGAACGCATTAATGACGAGCGAATTAATCTGTCGTTGTCGCCTAAGTTAGAGCACTTATTTGATCAAGGCCGTTTTGATGCAATACAAAACGCAGTGCGTGCCATTACTAATGCTGAGTTGGGCATGACTTTAGAGGTTGACGACAGTGACCGTGAAACCCCAGCCGAGTGTTTGTCTCGTTTAGGCTATGAGCATGAAGAGCAGGTGCGCGATTCAATGCGCAATGACCCGGCTGTGCAATCTATAATGCACGAGTTCAGTGCCACAATTAAAGAAAATTCAATTAAGCCTATTTCTCACTAACGGTATGATTTAGTGAGTCGTGATTGGGTGATTGAAGAACAAATTAGTTATTTTTTGGTAGAAATTTAGAAGGTAATACTATGATGAAGGGCGGTTTAGGTAATTTAATGAAGCAGGCTCAGGCCATGCAAGACAACATGCAAAAAGCACAAGAAGAATTGGCCAATATTGAAGTGGCCGGTGAAGCTGGCGGCGGCATGGTGAAACTTGTTATGACTTGCCGGCATGATGTGAAAAGCGTCAGCATTGACCCTCAGTTGATGGGTGACCCTGAAGACAAAGAGATGCTCGAAGACTTGGTTGCTGCCGCCATGAATGACGCGGTGCGCAAAGTTGAAAAAACCACGAAAGAAAAAATGTCAGGTTTAACCGGTGGGTTAGACATTCCTGGCATGAAAGTGCCGTTTTAATTCTCGTTACTCGTGTCTACTTCAGCCGCTATCGAAGCCCTTAAGCAAGCTCTTAAAGTGCTGCCTGGTGTGGGGCCAAAAAATGCCCAACGCATGGCGTTTCACTTGATGGAACGTAATCGTGAGGGCGCGCGCGACATAGCCAATGCGTTGAATTATGCGTTAGAAACGGTTCGCAGTTGCGAGCGCTGCAATACGTTTTGCGAATCATTACTGTGTGACATATGTTCGTCGGCCAAGCGCAATCAGTCATTATTGTGTGTGGTGGAAACCCCCGCTGATCTTGAAGCCATTGAGCAAATTGGTGCTTACCGCGGTTTGTATTTTGTATTAATGGGGCGGCTGTCGCCATTAGAAGGCGTTGGGCCAGAAAAGTTAGGTTTCGTTAAGCTCAATAAAACGGTGGCCGAAAATGAAATAACCGAGGTGGTGATTGCCACTAATATCACCGCAGAAGGAGACGCAACCGCCGATTACACTCAGCAATTGCTGGCGCCATACGATATTACTATTTCTCGCTTGGCGCGCGGAGTGCCGGTGGGTGGTGAGCTTGAGTATATGGATCAACGTACTCTGGCTGCAGCGTTTAAAGACCGTCGTTCGGCGGACTAGAAAGCCGCTCTAGGGCGCGAATAATTTCAGCAAAGTGCGCCCACAGCGAGTATAATTCGACTCTGAATTATTCAAACGCGTTTATTCATACAGCCAATGAGTCTTAAGAAGCCAGCCAAAGGGTTTTACATACTGCCGAATTTATTTACTTCGGCCGGCCTTTTTGCGGGCTTCTACGCCATTATGCAAGCTCGGTTAGGCCACTTTGAAGCCGCCTGTTTGGCCATTTATATGGCCATGGTGATGGACATCATTGACGGCCGTCTAGCCAGGCTTACCAACACCATGAGCGATTTTGGTTCTGAGTATGACAGTTTGGCCGACATGGTGTCGTTTGGCGTTGCACCAGCCATGGTGATGTATGAATTTGCTTTGGTTGACTTAAAGCGTTTTGGCTCATTAGTGGCGTTTTTATACATTGCGTGTGCGGCACTGCGTTTGGCACGCTTTAATGTAAGCAGTGTGAGTGACAAAAAGTTTTTTATCGGCATACCCAGCCCGGGTGCGGCGGCCATGATCGCTTCAGTGGTTTGGGTGTGCACGGATTACGCGGAACACATTAACGTTAAACATATTAATGTGTTGTTTGCGGTGCTGATGGTGTTATTGGCGTTGGCCATGGTTAGCAATATTAAATATAGGTCGTTTAAAGACTTCGAGTTTAAAGATAAAATGCCGTTTTTGGGCATAATCATTATCATACTGACCATTGCCATTATTTATCTTGACCCCCCGCTGGCATTTTTGCTCATTGGTACCGTGTACTTTGTGAGTGGGGCCATTACTTACTTTATTCGTTTGCTGCGTCGTAAACCGGTTTCCAAACTGATTGAAGAAGTGAGCAAGCATAAATAACGCTATCAACAAACCGGCCAATAATAATCCGTACCAATAATTTGTATCGTATTTAGAGTCTCTTTTTTATGAAACTAGAAGGCAGTATTGTCGCAATTATTACCCCGATGGATGAGTCTGGGGCCGTTGATTATGTCGCACTGGACGCTCTGTTAGAGCATCACATCAAGTGTGGCACTTATGGCATTGTGTCTGTGGGCACCACCGGCGAATCGTCAACGCTGACTCCTGAAGAGCACTTGGCGGTTATTAGGGCGACAATAAAAACCGTTAATGGGCGCATCCCGGTCATTGCCGGCACCGGCGCAAATTCCACTCATGAAGCCATTTATCTAACCCAACAGGCCGCTAACCTCGGTGCTGATGCGGCGTTATTGGTAGTGCCTTATTACAATAAGCCTACGCAAGAGGGTTTGTACCGTCATTATAAGGCGGTAGCCGAGGCGGTTGATTTACCTCAAGTACTCTATAATGTGCCGGGCAGAACCGTGGCAGACATGAGCAATGAAACCATTGCGCGATTGGCCGACATTGATAACATCGTTGGTTGCAAAGACGCCACCGGTGATTTAGTGCGCGGTAAAGAGCTGATTGACATGGTTGGCGATAAAATTGCGATTTTATCTGGTGATGACCCTACGGCGCTCGAATACATGAAATTGGGTGCCAAAGGCGACATTTCGGTTACGGCTAATGTGGCTCCAGAGCTGATGGCTAAGATGTGCGAGGCCGCGTTGGCTGGAAATTTTGCTCTGGCTGAAGAAATAGATCAAAAATTACGATTATTACACGCTGAGCTATTTGTTGAGTCTAACCCAATTCCTGTAAAATACGCTGTTCACAAAATTGGTTACGGTGCAAATACCTTACGTTTACCGTTAACTGAAGTCAGTGAGCAATATCACGAAAGTATTGATGCCGCGATAAAAGCGGCCGATGTTTTGTAATAATGCGAACGACAAGGCCAATTATAGGCTTCAATGAATAAGTAATTTTGTAATTGCGTTGAACGAAAATTTTAACAGGCCGGCATATTTTGCCATGCCGAACACTTAATACACTTTGAAAATGGCTAACTTTAAAAAAACAACAACAATCTCAGTGCTAGGTTTGGGTTTATTAACGTTGGCCGCTTGTCAGTCAGGCAGGGTAATTCAAACGGAAGATGGAAGCGCTGACTACAAATCAGAGCGCTTGTTGCCGCCGTTGAAAAAAGCCAGCACCGCATCGGCCAGTGTGCAATCAAGCACGGACGAGCTGGGTAGCACAGCCGCTCAATCGCAGCCGGTTGCCGCCGCCAATCAGAACGAGGGCAGTCAGCCAGTATTCAATGGTGCACAAATAACCGGCGTGAGTGGTAAGTCTCGGTTAGTGATCCTGTCGTCAATTGATGACGCATGGTCACCACTAATGGCGCGCTTAATAGAATCGGATATCACCGTTTTTAGCCGTAATAAAGCGGCCGGTAAAGTGTCTATTGGCTGTACCGACATTGAGGCCGATTCTGCGCAGAGAATTAAAAGTGGGCGATGGTCCATTCTTAATCGGAAAAAACAAAAAGTGGCTGAGTACTGCGCGCTAAAAGTGGCTGACCGAAAAGGCCGTACGGTAGTCAGTGTGCTTGATCGTGAAGGTAAAGAAGTGCCAGCGGACAAAGGCCGCGTGGTATTAAATCGAATTTTAGAAAATTAATCCTGCTATTTAATAGCCGGGCTAGCAAACAAACCAATCATTTATTTATGAGGTCCTGAAATGCAAAGGGGTGAAGAACTCTATAGCGGTAAAGCTAAATCTGTATACCAGTGTGATCAAGATGACGCACTAATCCTTCATTTTCGCAACGATACGTCTGCGTTTGATGGCGAGAAAATGGAAAAGCTCGACCGTAAAGGCATGGTAAACAACAAGTTTAATGCGTTTATTATGCAGCACCTTGAAAAAGAGGGCGTGCCAACACACTTTTTAGAAACATTGTCTGACGACGAAGCCTTGGTCAGAGAGTTAGACATGTTCCCAATTGAGTGCGTAGTGCGTAATGTTGCTACCGGTTCAATTTGTAAGCGCTTAGGCGTTGAAGACGGTATTGATCTGACGCCACCAACGTTTGAATTTTTCTTGAAAAATGACCCGCTGCACGACCCTATGATTAATGAATATCATATTGAGTCTTTTGGTTGGGCTGACGCTGAAGCGATTCAAGTAATGAAAGATCAAACGTTCAAAGTAAATGATATTTTGACTAAATTGTTTGCTGACGCAGGCATGATCTTGGTTGATTTCAAACTTGAATACGGTCGTCAAGGCGCGTCTATTTATTTGGGCGATGAATTCACTCCAGACGGCTGCCGTATTTGGGATGCCGAAACGCGTGAAAAGCTAGATAAAGACCGTTTTCGTAAAGGTTTAGGCGGCGTTGTTGAGGCTTATGAACAAGTGGCTCAACGTCTTGGTTTAGATATTTAGACCTTAACCATATGCATCGTTTTTTGCGCCAGATTGATCGATAGACAATCTGGCGCAGCGCATTTTGCACACTACAATCTATCTGGGTAACTTACATGTTGCGACTACGTGGCAGCCAAGCCTATTCTGACTTCCGTATTCAAAAGCTGTTGACTGCGGTTCACGCTGAATTTCCTCAAATAACGTCAATTAACACCGAATACCAACACTTGGTTCGGTTAGTGAATGATGCCGAAGAACTCTCATCGTCAGAGTTGGAAAACCTACAGCGTCTATTGCGTTATGGGCCAACCATGCAAGAGGTTGAGCACACTGGGCAACGACTGTATGTGCTGCCTCGCTTTGGCACTATTTCGCCGTGGTCAACCAAAGCCAGTGACATTGTAAGCCATTGCGGCCTGACTAAGGTGGCACGGGTTGAGCGCGGCATTGCGTTTTACATTACCGGCGACGCAACGTTAACCCAAGAACAATTACACCAATTGGCCATGCACTTGCATGACCCAATGACCGAATCGGTGGTCACTGAGTTAGAACAAGCTGAACAGCTGTTTACAGACGAGTTGCCCAAACCGTTGTTTGAAGTTCAGTTGCTCAGCGAAGGTAAAGGGGCGCTTGAACAGGCCAACCAATCGTTAGGGCTGGCGCTGTCAGACGACGAAATTGATTATCTGGTTGAGCAGTATCAACAACTTGATAAGAACCCAACAGACGTTGAGCTAATGATGTTTGCTCAAGTCAATTCAGAGCACTGTCGGCATAAAATATTTAACGCTGATTGGATTGTTGACGGCGAATCTAAAGAGCACTCTTTGTTCCGCATGATTCGTGAAACGCACATGCAAAACGACAAGGGTACGATTGTTGCATATTCTGATAACTCATCAGTGCTTGCGGGTTCAAAAGAAAGCCGTTTCTTCCCCAACCACGAGACCAAAGAGTATCAGTCGGTAGACGAAGACATTCATATTCTGTGCAAAGTTGAAACGCACAACCACCCAACCGCCATTTCACCGTTTCCCGGTGCCGCAACTGGCTCGGGTGGTGAAATACGCGATGAAGGTGCCACCGGCAGAGGTTCAAAGCCAAAAGCCGGCTTAAGTGGTTACTCGGTATCGAACTTGAGAATTCCCAATGCCCCAAGAGCATGGGAAGGTGCTGAAGCCAAGCCAGCCAGAATTTCATCACCGTTGCAAATCATGTTAGATGGCCCCATTGGCGGCGCGTCGTTTAACAACGAATTTGGCCGGCCGAATATTGCCGGTTATTTTCGTACCTACGAACAAGCCATCAGCACGAGCGATGACGTTCGTGGTTACCATAAACCCATTATGCTGGCCGGTGGTTTGGGTAACATTCGTGATCAACACGTAACTAAAAATATTATTCCAGATGGCGCTTACATTGTGGTGTTAGGCGGCCCGGCCATGTTAATTGGCTTGGGCGGCGGTGCCGCATCGAGCGTGGCATCTGGTCAAAGCTCTGAAGCTCTCGATTTTGCCTCTGTGCAGCGTGGCAACCCTGAAATGCAACGTCGTTGCCAAGAAGTGATCGATTCATGCTGGGCAAACGGCGATGACAACCCCATCATTTCCATTCATGACATTGGTGCCGGTGGTTTGTGTAATGCCTTGCCAGAATTGGTGGGCGATGCGGGCCGTGGCGGCAAGTTCAATCTGCGCGATGTGCTGAATGACGAGCTGGGCATGTCACCCATGCAAATTTGGTGTAACGAAGCCCAAGAGCGATACACCTTGGCCGTTGCGCCAGAGCGCTTAAAAGAATTCGAAGCCATTTGCGAACGTGAACGTTGTCTGTATTGCGTGGTGGGTCAAGCGACTAATGACGAAGTGTTGGTGCTGCAAGACAGCCACTTTGAAGACGGCACAGAACGCCAGCAGACTCCTATTGATTTACCCATGGAAACGCTGTTCGGTAAACCACCTAAAATGCTGCGAGACGTTAGTAGCGTCAGCCGAAACGCGCCAGAGCTTAACTTTGCTGGTGTGAGCGTTGACCAAGCCCTAGAGCGGGTTTTAAGTTGCCCCGCGGTGGCAGACAAAACGTTTTTAATCACCATTGGCGACCGCAGTGTTACCGGCATGATCGCACGTGATCAAATGGTAGGCCCATGGCAAGTGCCGGTGGCCGACGTTGCGGTGACCACCTCGGCTTACACCGGCGCGGTGGGCGAAGCCATGTCAATGGGCGAGCGCACGCCATTAGCCTCAGTGAATGCACCAGCCAGTGGCCGTATGGCGATTGGTGAAGCGCTCACCAACTTGGCCGCAGCCAATGTTCGTGACATGGCTGAGATTAAACTGTCAGCCAACTGGATGGCCGCAGCCGGTCATACCGGTGACGACGCGGCGCTGTACGAAACAGTCAAAGCCGTTGGCATGGAATTATGCCCAGAGCTAGGCATTGCCATTCCGGTTGGCAAAGACTCAATGTCAATGAAAACAGTGTGGCAAGATCCGGCCGGTGAAACGCGCAGCGTAACGGCTCCTGTGTCGTGCGTAATCAGCGCTTTTGCTCCAGTGCTAGACACAGACAAAACCGTAACGCCGGTGTTAAAAGAGCAAGATTCTGAGCTGGTGCTTATAGATTTGTCGGGTGGCAAGCAACGCTTGGCGTGTTCAATACTGGCTCAAGTGTACAATCAAGTCGGCACGCAAACGCCAGACGTTGATGATTCGGCCTTATTGAAAAACGGTTTCTTAGCCATTCAAAAGCTGCTTGATGATTCTTTATTAAGCGCTTACCACGATCGCTCAGACGGTGGCTTACTCACAGCCGCATTAGAAATGGCCTTTGCTGGGCGCATGGGGCTTGATTTGAACGTGAACGGTGAAGACGCTTTAGCAGCACTGTTTAACGAAGAACTAGGCGCTTTGGTTCAAGTTTCAAGTGCCAATAAAGCCCGTTTTGAGCAGGTGATCAACGAATTTGGCCTTGCTGAACACATACGTGTGGTGGGCAAGCCGGTTACAGGAAACGCCATTCGTGTTCAATTTAATGGCGAAACGGTGTTAGAACGCTCACGCGTTGATTTACACCGAATTTGGTCTGAGACTACCTACCACATGCAATCTCTGCGCGACAACCCAAGTTGCGCACAGCAAGAGTATGACCGTTTGCTAGACACCGCCGACACTGGCTTGTATGCAAAATTAAGCTTTGACTCGAACAACGACGTAAGTGCGCCGTTTATTGGCGGTGCCAAGCCTAAATTAGCCGTTCTGCGCGAGCAGGGCGTTAATGGGCACATTGAAATGGCGGCGGCCTTTAGTCAGTCAGGCTTTTCAGCCATTGACGTTACCATGACCGACATCATTGAAGGTCGGGTCAGCTTAGACGAGTTTAAAGGTTTGGTGGCTTGCGGCGGCTTCTCATACGGCGACGTATTGGGTGCTGGCGAAGGTTGGGCAAAATCAATCTTGTTTAATTCAGCGGTTCGAGACCAGTTTTCAGCGTATTTTGCACGTGAAGACGCTTTTGCACTGGGCATTTGTAACGGCTGTCAGATGATGTCTAACCTTAAAGAGATCATTCCGGGCGCAACGCAGTGGCCGCATTTTGTCAGAAATGCGTCTGAGCAGTTTGAAGCCAGGCTGGTGCAGTCTAAAGTGTCTGAAGACACCAATTCCATCTTGCTGTCAGGCATGCAAGGGTCTGAAATGCCGGTGGTGGTGGCGCACGGTGAAGGGCGCGCTGAATATGCCTCTGATGTTCAAGCAACCAATTTGGCGCTAAGCTACGTTGATTACCAAGGTAAGCCAACTGAAGCTTACCCAGCCAACCCGAATGGTTCGCCACAAGGCATTGCCGGTTTAACCAACGACGATGGGCGTATTACTATCATGATGCCTCACCCTGAGCGTATTTTCCGTAGTCGAACAAACTCATGGCGCGATGAATCTTGGGGCGAATACGCGCCATGGATGCGTATGTTTCGTAACGCACGTGTTTGGGTGGGCTAACTCGTTACCGCTGGTTAGTTAATGTCATGGTTGTAGAAGTGTCTATAACCATGACAAACGTAAAAGGGCAAACGTATAAGGGATTTGAGCGTACAAGCAAACAAGCACAAATGTTGTGGGCAAGAAAAAGCCGCTGGGTTTTACGCAGCGGCGAACAACAAAAAGAAGAGAGAGTTATGAAAAAAATACTCATTTATTTCATGCGTCTATCTTATGAAACATCTGACAATTAACCGCCACATTTAAATGAAAGTTAACTTTGAGTTATGTTTTTGGCTTGCTTGTTGTTTTAGTGCAACATTAGTTGCGTTTTTGTAAACATAATCTGCACACAATAGCCGTTGATTTGAAATTTTCCGTCATCATTCCCACCTACAATCGAGCCAATGTGTTGCCTCGTGCGATTCAATCGGTGCTTAAACAAACGCAATTTGAGCTAAGCAACCTTGAAATTATTGTGGTTGATGACGGCTCTACCGACGATACAAAAAGCGTTATTGAGCAACACTACCTACCTCAATATTCGTGCATTAACTATGTGCGGCAAGAAAATAAAGGCGTCAGTGCGGCTCGTAACCTCGGGCTTGAGCACGCGAATCATGAATGGGTGGCATTGCTTGATTCCGATGATGAATGGTTACCCTGCAAACTGCACACTCAAATAAACGCCATTGAGCAAACGCAGTTAAAAGTGTGCCATACGCAAGAAATATGGATACGCAACGGAGTGCGGGTAAACCAGATGAATAAACACCAAAAGTACGGCGGTGATATTTTTGAGCACTGTTTGCCGTTGTGCGCAATGTCGCCGTCATCCATTGTGATTCATCGTGAGGTTTTTAATAAAATAGGGCCGTTTGATGAGGCCTTACCGGCCTGCGAAGACTACGACCTGTGGGCACGAATTACCCCGCATTATCAGGTTGCCTACGTTGAAACTCCGTGCATTAATAAATACGGCGGTCATGAAGATCAGCTGTCGCGCCAGTTCTGGGGTATGGATCGGTTTCGCGTGATAGCATTGTGCAAATTATTACAACAACCCAATGTTGATTTGCAGCTGTCGAGTGAGCAACGCCAGCAAGCATTAGCCATGTTAAAACGAAAAAACACCATATTATTGGCAGGCGCACGCAAGCACCAAAACCATGATTTAGTGGCCGAGTGTGAGCAACGAGCCACACAGTTTGGCCTATGAGCCTGAACCCGCCATTAGTCTTGAATGTATTAGCCGCGCTTAACTGTGAAGCGAAAGGCTTGATTGATCACTTTCGCTTAAAAAAACAGTGTGATGCGCCGTTTGCATTGTTTTGTGGCGAACACCACTTTGGTGAAACTCCGGTAAGCGTCAACGTGGCTATCAGTGGTATTGGTGCATTTAGCATGGCGTGTGCCATCGGCTGGTTGGCGTCTAGCGTGCCGTGTAAACGCGCTGTGTGGCTGAATATTGGCAGTGCAGGGCATGGGCAGTTAAGCGTTGGTGACGGGTTTGTTGTGTCGTCGGTGCAAGACATATTTAGCACCAAGGCTTACTTTCCACCGCAAGTAGCGGCTCGGCCGGTAATCAGCAGTGCGTGCATGAGCTTGAATGCGCCCAGCCGTGATTACCCTGAAGAAGGCGGCATTGATATGGAAGCAGCGGCCTTTTTTGACGCCGCCACGCGCTTCAGTGCGGCCGAGTGTGTGCAGGCTTTTAAGGTGGTGTCAGACACGCCCGACCAAGGCATAGAACATTTAAGCGCCAAGTTCATTCAAGAGCTTTTGCAACCCCACACAGAGAACGTTTTAAGCTTTTGTGATGGCTTGTTAAGGGTTGCAAAAGAAATTAAGTTTGCCTCACAAGCAATTGATTTTCCAGAAGTAAGAGCCACTCACAGCCAGCGGAATTTGTTTTTTTCGTTCACGGAAAAATTAGCGGCCTTATTGCCTGAAAATGAATTGGCAGTGCTAGCCCAAAAGCTTAACGAGTACAGTGAAATCAAACCAATGCTCAGTTTTTTGCAAACCGAATTGGCCAGTGTTTCGCCACAACTTGGCCGTACTTCAAGTGCGCTTGCGCCTGAGGCCGAGACTGAACCAAAAGGTGATTTACCATGATCGACACCGTCTACATTGAAAATTCGGTGAAACAGCACGAGCGAGTGCAATCAATTGTGGCAAGGCACAGCAAAGCCGAACACATTTCACTTGAGCATTACGGTGAAGTGTTTAATTCGGCCAAGCAAAACTTTCGCCTGCAAAAATTGAATCCGTCGCTCATTTTGGCTGAAAAGCAGGGCAAAAGGGTGATGCCCACGCCAGCGCAATATGAAACCGGCGGCGGCGCGCATTACTATTTCTCGCACATGCTCAATTGCGTGTATGACTGCCGTTATTGTTTTCTGCAAGGCATGTTGCGCAGTGCAAATTACTTATTATTTGTTAACTACGAAGACTTTTTGGCAGACATTAAAAGCATTGCGGCCAAACACCGAAATGATGAAAAGCCGGTGTGGTTTTTTTCTGGCTATGATTGCGACAGTTTGGCCTACGAGCCGGTTACCAAATTTGCCGAATATTTTGTGCCCGCATTCAGCTCCATTGAAAATGCCGTGCTTGAGCTGCGCACCAAAAGCACGCAAATTCGCTCGCTGCTCAATATAAAACCACAGCCCAATGTGGTGGTGGCGTACAGCCTTAGCCCAGAACGCATTGCCAGTGAAGTAGAGCACGGCGCACCCTCGTTAAGTAAGTGCGTTGACGCGCTCAAGCGTTTGCAAGATCACGGTTGGCGCGTTGGTTTACGGTTTGACCCCATTGTTTGGCACGCCGACTATCAAGCCGATTATCAAGAAGCTGTGTCACACGTCTTTAATGAGCTTGATGCCGCGCAAATAGACAGCGTTACATTAGGCGGCTTTCGTTTGCCAAAAGGGTTTTACAAAACCATGCACCGCCTGTACCCCGAACACTGGTTGTTTAATGCCGGTTTAAGTGAGCACGACGGCATGACCGTGTACCGCAAAGAAATAGAAGACCAAGCGCTCAACTTTGTGGGGCAACTGTGCGAACAATACGTTGACGGCAACAAGGTGTATGCTTATCGCTCTTTTGAATGAGTGTTCATCACAAACCGTAACCACAATATTCTTAATACAACACCTTAACTGCAATGTCTTCTTTAGCTCACACTTTAATTAATAGCGCCGCTTTAGTAACCGGTGCGTCAAAAGGCATTGGGTGGGCCATTAGCCAAGAGCTCATGCGCAATGGCATTGCGGTAACCGGCGTTGCACGCACCTTCACCAAGCATAATAAGCTAGACAGTGATGTAAACAGCGCCATAGACAGCCGCTTATTCTCTCAATGGCCTGCCGACTTGTCTGACATAGACGCGCTAGCGGAAAAATTAAGCACACTGCCAGCCAATATTGGCACCTTGGTGTTGAATGCAGGCTATGGGCAGTTTGGCGGCTTAGAGCAATTTTCGGTGCCGCAAATTCGCCAACTAATAGACACAAATTTAGTCAGCAATTTAATTCTCACTAAACACTATTTGCCACTAATGAAGCAGGCCGGCGGCGGCGACATTGTTATTATTGGCAGTGAGTCTGCGTTGCAAGGGGGCAAAGCCGGTTCGGTTTATTGCGCCAGCAAATTCGCACTTCGCGGTTTTGCGCAAAGCTTAAGAGCCGATTGCTCCACAGCCAATGTGCGCGTTCACATGATTAACCCGGGCCCCGTTAACAGTGACTTTTTCTCCACATTAAACTTTGCTCCTCAATCGGGCGAAGAGTTTTCGCTGCAACCCCAAGACATAGCTCAGGCGGTGTTGTACGCCTTAAGCCAACCCAGAAATGTGGTGAACGAAGAAATCTGTGTGCAGCCAATGAAACGCAGTTTTAAGAAAAAGTAGGGCACATAATTATTTATTTACCATAACAGTAAGTAACGTATAAAAAGGCAGTTATAATTTATTGATATATAAAGTTTTTATTCAATTTTTTTATTTAAAGTTAATGTTTTGTTAAGCCAGTTTGGTTTATATTTTAGCTTTACTCTTATCGCCCTTGGTTTTAAGTTTTGGGTTGGCGTTAAGGTTTTGTTTTTATTGCTTTTTTAGGGTTATTGAAACGAGCGGGGTGTTTTTGTGCCGCGCTGGTTAAACGTTATGATTATTGTTAGTACCCAAAATACCTCTGATTGGTCGCAAGCACAGGTTTACCGACTTTCAGGCGAACCGGTCTTGTTTCAGACCGCGTGTGCCGCGCTTAAAAGCTTTCACGTAGAAGAAGCGCCAGTGGAAATGGTGGTGGGGGCTTCAATGGCCGCTCAAGAACATTTAGATCGGATTCCCGCCGATGAAAAGCCACCGTTGGTGTACAAAGGCCCTGCGCCCTTTGGCGAAAGGCAGCGGCAAGTGTCGTATCGCCGCGACGGTGATTACGCAAGCATTGAATTTGAAGACGACCTCGTGTGTGAAATTGACTTCAAACACTCCCACATTCACCTAATACGCGAAGGCGGCTTCTCTAATTTAGTCAATGTGGAATTAGTCACCGGCCCAGCCATATTGATTGTGTTGGCCAGCATTAAAAAATACTGCCTACACGCCAGTGCCGTACTAACACAAGCCGGCACCGCCGTGATCATTGGCGAATCCGGTGCGGGCAAATCAACTTTAGGTTGGCATGCCGGCGACGGTTGGCAGCAATTGTCAGACGACATACTGCCCATTTCATATGATAAAGAGAACCGAATAGTACAGCTATCAACCGAATTTCCTCAACTAAAGCTAGAAGGCTC
This sequence comes from uncultured Arenicella sp., assembly GCA_938045295.1. GTDB lineage: Bacteria > Pseudomonadota > Gammaproteobacteria > Arenicellales > Arenicellaceae > Arenicella. Next base: position 7,068 of record CALINO010000010.1, on the reverse strand, counting down.
AGCCGCACCCGGGCTGGGCATTGGTAAGGCCAAAGTGAATTTTGTGCTGCGCTTAAACCCGGTGCCAGCCAAAGAGATTCAGTTCAAAACACTCACCCGAGCCGAAGCCATGCTGCAGTTTGTGCGTCACACCGTTGCCTCAAAACTGTTCGATCAAACCATGCTAGAACACCACAACCGGTTTGCCGAATACGTGGCTAAAAGAGTGCACTTCATTGAACTCAGTTACCCTAGAGACTTGTTAGCGCTCACCAACTTGCGCGAACAAATTGTCGAACACCTGCATTCATTGAATAAAGCGCAACGTTAAAGCAGCAAACTAGCGTGGGTTTAACGTGAATCTAGGCTCAGTGAGAAAGGAGCATGTCGTGTATAAACCGGCTTTATTGAGTCTAATAAGTCTTGCTCATAAAAAACAACCGACGGTCGGGTTAATATATTAGCCAAAACGGCATAAATCATTGAATAAAAACAAAAATAAATTTATGCTCCAGCAAAAGCGACAAACAGTTATACCGACATTATGTCGGTTTTTATGGAAGAAAAAGTTTTAGAAATGAGTTCAAGTTGTTGTTTTAAAAAAGAAAAGAAAGCCGATTTCCCATGTCGGTATAATATATTAATCCGACATTTGTTATACCGACATAATGACGGTTAACAAGGCTGTTATGAGTCATGAGATATATCGTTCTATTGTTTCTATTATTTGCTTTAAATTTATCCGCAGAGGAAAAACCATCTATTGCTAGAATAAATATCACCATGAATTTAGATGATGTTATTTCTATTTATGGTGAACCGAAAGAATCATTAACTGTTCTTGATTGGTTTAATCAAGAGCATATCTTTAATGATTTTAGTATTTATACTAACGGGAACGAGGTGGTCGGTGTAAAGGCTTTAAATGAAAAGGCATGTACTCATAATATGGTTTGTATTGGCGACAAATTTGGCAAATTAATTAATAAATTTGGCAAACCAAGCAATATAAATAGAACTCATAAGAGCACTAAGTATATCTATGCAAAACCAAATAGTTATTGTTCGTATCAATTTGATGTTGTAGGTGAATCTGTATCAAAAATAAATATAGTTTGTGCTCCGGATTAAAAGCTTATAACAAGTATAAAAACGTAATGCTGCTGCGCAGCCCGGACGCGCTATTCGCGCGCCCGTTTTATGGGCGTTATAAGTATTAGTGCTTTGAGTTACTAAAATGATTATTATTTGGCTATTTACAATAATTGGCTTTTTTACAACATTTATTGCAATCTATCTATGTGCTAATAATTTTTTCAACAACATTGTTCCAAAAGAGAAAAGTAAAGAATTCTATATAGCAATGTTAATAATGGGGTTTACGGGCACTGTGATGCTATTAGGAGCATTACCAGGGCTAATTTATGGTGATTGGTATTGGCTTACTGATAAAATATTTTCAATATTCAGTTGAATTTTAATAATAAAGGACAGGCATGGTTAGAAAACTGTTTCATCAGCTGGTTTTCAAAAGGTCGAGTTTTAAAATCAGTTGATATTTGCCTGAATGAGAGGTGGTGAGTGCTCGAGTTTCGGCTTTTTAATCCTCATTTATGCTTTGGGTCTTTTTCTAGGCGAAGGCTGACCTCGCTGATAAACGATCGGCTCAGGTCATGCTCTTTTTACTTATTTTACGTTGGAAATAGTCGCTTAAAACTCTGGCTCTTCGACACCCGTTGATAACCTTGGCGTTCACAGGCTTGCTTGACGATGTGCTCCGAAGTAATAGAGGACAGGCATGGTTAGAAAACTGTTTCATCAGTTAGTTGTTCAAAAGGTCGGGTTTTAAAATCAGTTGATATTTGCCTGAATGAGAGGTGGTGAGTGCTCGAGTTTCGGCTTTTTAGTCCTCATTTATGCTTTGGGTCTTTTTCTAGGCGAAGGCCGACCTCGCTGATAAAGCGATCGGCTCAGGTCATGCTCTTTTTACTTACTTCACGTCGGAAATAACCGTTTGAAACTCTGGCTTTTCGACACGCGTTGATAGCCTTGGCGTTCACAGGCTTGCTTGACGATATGCTCCGAACCAACCCAGTTTTGAAACTGCTGTTCAAATTCGGTGGTTAAAATCTTCCAGCTGTCGTGGCTAAGGTTAAGTCGTTGCAAAATAGGCGGGAGTTCTGCATCAATACTGCCGCGCTTATCTGGGCGTATAACTCGGCCTGTCCAATCAATGAGCTCAAGGTAGTCATCGAGTTTAAAAGGCAGGCCTGTGCTGTCACTCGTGATGCCGGTAAACAGTTCTATTGAAGGCGGTGTTGTTTGTTTTTTTCTCAGCAATTCAATGCGTTTGTGCACACAAGTGTGGGTTGAGCTTTCAGGTGATTTAGCCATCTTCGCTCTAATCGGATTAAGGTCAACATACGCCATACACGAAAGGAGTGCTTTATCATCAAGCAGCGCTTGGCTTTTAAAGCGGCTCTCCCAAAAAGAACCGGTGCATTGATCTTCCGCATTCGCTTGTCGCGCAATGGCCTCATTGACGATTCGCATAAACCAAGAAATATCAGTCAAACGCTCACGCCAATGTTCAATGTCTTTTTTAAGAACATTCCATTCGGCTGTTGATAGTGTGTCACCGTCAACAAATCGCTGAGAGAAGAGAGTGCCATTAAATAACTGATGCCAGCGCTTTACTACCTCCAACTCAGACCAATCAAGCGCGATATCTTGACGAACATGTAAAACCACATGGTAGTGGTTGCTCATAACGGCGTACGCACACAGCTTGATGGCGAAGATGGAAGCGGTATCAATTAACTTGTTTTCAAGCCAAGCACGGCGATGCTCGTATGATTTACCAGTATAGTGATCAAGACCACACAGATAAGCACGACGAACACAGCGAGATACGCAGTGATAATAAGGGGTTTCTGATAACGAAATCAGAGATTTACGTGGAAGAGTCATCCTTGCCTCTAAATTTAAAGTAAAAATCCATTTACATGATTAAAATCTCATTAACTGGTTTAGAATGCAAGTTTTAGTAATGGGTGTCCAGATATCCTTATTAAATAACTGATGCCAGCGTTCAACTACCTCTAACTCAGACCAATCAAGCGCAATATCTTGACGAACATGTAACACCACATGGTAGTGGTTGCTCATAACGGCATACGCACACAGCTTAATGGCGAAGATGGAAGCGGTATCAATTAACTTGTTTTCAAGCCAAGCACGGCGATGCTCGTATGATTTACCAGTATAGTGATCAAGGCCACACAGATAAGCACGACGAACACAGCGAGATACGCAATGATAGTAAGGGGTTTCTGGTAACGAAATCAGAGATTTACGTGGAAGAGCCATCCTTGCCTCTAAAGTTAAAGTAAAAATCCATTTACATGATTAAAATCTCATTAACTGGTTTAGAATGCAAGTTTTAGTAATGGGTGTCCAGATATCCTTATTAAGGGCGTTAGGTTTATTGATAGATATGGCAATCATCAGATTTCGAGTAGCTTTTCTACTGGCGCTGATATTATTAGGTGGCTGTTCTAGTATCCAGAGTTGGAAAAGTGAGAGAGAGTACAAACATCGCTATCAGAAGGCTCTCAGTAACATTGATCAGGAGGAATGCAAGGCAAGAGGTGGTAATGTTTTTCCGGTTGGCATCTTACAGATGCCAGCATGCGTAATCCGAAATGAGGATGCAGGTAAAGAGTGTTCTGATCATAGTCAGTGTATAGGGTTATGCCTCATTCAAGATAAATATGTTGAAATCAACACTAAAGCTTATGGAACATGCCAGCATGATAATATGCCCTTTGGATGCTCAGCTGAAGTTAAAGCTGGGGTTGTCGATAGTTACACAATCTGTGTGGATTAAAAAATTTAACAAGGCAAACCACCGTAACTCACTACGTTCGTTGGGACGCAGTAAACTGCGCCCTTGTTTGCGGCGTTAGCGGTACAGAGTATGAAGCACATAATCGGCCTTATAGCTGTCCTGCTGTTAAGTTTTTCCGCTGCATCACAAGAAATTGAAATGAGTGAATATCAACAAGAAATAATGAATCGACGAGTTGCTGAAGCACGAGCGCTCTGGAATACGATGGAATCCGAAGGGTTTACTCCGGAAACAGTTGCGGCACTAGATTTTGTATTCTTCTCAAACTCAGAGGATGAAGCTAAAGAACTCATAGAACAGCTTTCTGAAAACTATTCACTAGAGCTGCTCCCAGCATCTGAAAAGAATTATGTACTAATCCAGGGAACTACTCGGCCTTATGGCAACGAATTCACCTTTGAGCAATGGTTAAGCTGGGTCGAGTTTATGGTTTCTGTTGGGTTTAGTCACAACGCAGTATTTTCAACATGGTCGGCATATGCTTCAAGTAGCAAAACCACTTGGTCCTCAGAATCTATTGAGACTCCGTAATGTGCCAATACACCGCTAACAAGGCCATCAAAAATCGCTACACTATGTTCGACCTCCTACGCTGCGCTCCAGTCGACCCTTTATGGCGGCGTTAGAGCTACTTAGTTATGTACATTTTTCCACATGACCCAAATTGGAAGGTTGATTTTGAAATAGCATCAGAGAAACTTACTGAAGTATCAGAGTTAGAAATACAATTGCATCATATTGGAAGCACTTCTATTCAAGGTTTGTCTGCAAAAAAATGTATTGATATTCTCGGTGTTATAAGTGATTTTAGTTTGGGGGCTAGATTAATAGAACCATTTGAGAGTTTAGGTTATGTCTATAAGGCCGAATATGGCATTGCTGGAAGACATTATTTTTCTAAAGTTGAACAACCTAAAATTCATTTACATGTATTACCTCAAGGGCATGAACAAATCGGTATCCATCTACACTTCAAAAATGTAATGAGCAAGAGGCCAGAACTAGTAAAAGAATTAAACGAGTTTAAAAAAGAACTATCTGATCAATTTCCAAAAGAAATTTATCAGATCAAGAAAAAAGTATTTTATGACAATGTTGCTAAAATCAAGCTCTAACAAGGCGCAAAAGTACCCCTGCGGCGGGACGCTCATGATTTTCTGGGCGTTATGCAGATAAGTGTTCAATTAGAGATTAGGTGATGGATCGTATAGTAGTGATAGGCTCTAGTTGTAGTGGTAAGTCTACATTTTCGCAAAGATTAGCTCATAAACATAAAGTGGAATATATTGAATTAGATCAATTACATTGGTTACCTAATTGGGTAGAAAGACCAGACGGTGACTTTAGAGCTTTAGTAACTAAAGCTGTATCATCTGATTCTTGGGTTGTTGATGGAAACTATTCAGTTGCTCGTGATATTGTTTGGTCAAGAGCAACCCCAATAATATGGCTTAATCATTCTTTTGGTTTAGTATTATATCGTTCTATTACACGCTCAATTAACAGAGCGGTAACTAAAAAGAAATTATTCGCAGGTAATGTTGAATCTTTCAAGCGAACATTTTTTAGTCGAGATTCAATTATCTTATGGGTATTAAAAACATATCATCAAAAACGTAAGAATTATTCGAAAACATTAAAACATGTAGAAGCTAAAGGTATAAAAGTAATTGAGTTTAACAATCAATCACAAGTAGATGACTACTTAGAAAATCTATAGAATCTGCATAATAAGTCACTGCGAAGGACTAAAGACAGCTGGCTATTGCTCGTGCCGCGCTTATTTTAGCCATCAATTTTTAGCCTCTGAGTGGGGCGTTAGGCAACCATGATGATCATGCGCGAAATGACAATCAATGACCATGAATCTTTGTTGGAACTTTTTAGTAATACTCCAGGGGTAACTGTTCGGGAAGCTGATTCTAGAGAGGCCACCAAATCTTATTTGCTTAGGAACCCTGGTTTAAATTACGTTGCCCTAGATGGTGAAAGAATTATTGGTTGTGTAATGTGCGGTCATGATGGGCGGAGAGGTTATCTACAGCACTTGGTTGTAAATGAGCAATACAGAAAAAGCGGTATTGGCCACTCTTTGTTCAAAAAATGCATCAATTCACTTGAGAAGATTGGTATAGCTAAAACACACATATTTGTTTTCAAAAACAACGACCTTGCCAATACCTTTTGGTCTAATCGTGGTTGGAAGCTCAGAGAAGATCTTAATATGTACTCTTACAATGCTTCTTCAAACTCAAATGCCTAACAAGGCGCTCAAACATCATTGGGTTGAGCATCAGTGTTTTGGTCGATGGTGTTGCCTTTGTTACAGTGGGTAGGTTGTTGGCATAGTTTCAACCGTAACAATACGCTCAAGAGGGGCAACTCTTAGCTGGGTGTTATACGCATAAAGAATGAATGAGAAAAATTTAAAATTTATCTCCGAAAAAGGCCTTACATCATATATGAACCAAACTCGGTGGTGTGCGTTGGCCAACGAATTGACTTCGAACAAAGAACTCGAGCCTAAGGTTCGGCTTAAATACCTTGGCGACTGTAATCCAATGCCTGGGTTTTCATACTTAGATTGGGAGTGGGTTAAGCATGGCGAATCTAGCTGTATTGAATGGATGGATATCGACCCTCTTAAAAAAGAGAGGTTAGGAAAATTAATTCCAGATAAAGAAGCAGATATAAGTGGCTTTATTGAAACAAGCCTTAAGAACGCAAAAGTGAAATATTCTTTAGAAGAAAATAAATACAGGGTATGGGGCTATGCCGCTATTCAACCAGAGTTTGTATGACAAGCTCAAAAACGTAATTGGCCGCGTTGCTGCCACGAGCGCCGCTCAGACGTGGCGTGATCTGATACTGTAATTCCCCATTTATAACCGAAGTTAAAGGAAGAGAGTTTACCCCGCGTTTAAGGTCGGCCTTGGCGGTATTGGTATTGATGGTGCGCGTAAAGAGCGAGGCATGCAAGATTAGTCACATTTGATGTTGAAATTAGACTGCAAAAATTTCAATGGCGAAACCGCTAGGGTCGCTTAATACCATGGTGCGGCATTCACCTATATGAGGCAGGGTACGTTTTGCTGGCGGCTTAATAATATCGCTGCCAAATTTAGTGGCTTGTTGAAATACATGCTCAAAGTTTTCGGTTGGGAATGACCATCGAGTAA